>CALATA010000010.1:0-237083 GCA_937888905.1 uncultured Sphingobacteriales bacterium | reverse complement strand
CCAAGACTTTCAAAGAACTTCAATTAAATTATACCGGACACTAGTGAATACTTATTACTTATTACTTATTACTTATTACTTACAACCTCATCTTCACCACCTTCTTCATATCGGCAAACACATCAGTAAAAGCCGCCGGAGCCGGGCCGCGCACCTTTCCTGTGGTATCCAAGGTATAATGCAATGTCGTATCCAATTGCAATTTATTATCGTTGTCAGACATCAATATTCCTTCTTCAAAAGAATATTGCTCTTCTTCCACCTTCACACTATCGCCGCTGAACGTGTAGATCAATTTACGTTGACCGGTTTCACCTGCGAGCAGAAGAATACATTGGCTGAGTTGTCCTTTTGTGTAGCGGGCAGTTGCTTCACCTCCTTCAGGCGAAAGTTCCCCGATATCATAAGTGATTACTGAGTCGTCTGCATTGCCTGCCGCAACGATAGCCGGTGTATCTTCTGCAACTTTTGTTTTGGCATTACCACATGCCATAACAATCAGCAGCAACATGCAATAAAAAATAAACAGGAGGTTGGTAGAGAGACTATTTTTCACGGCAACAATGTTTTTCGTTTCCGCCGGACCGGCGAGGTGTCAAAAATAAAAAAAGGCCGGATATTCCGGCCCTTCAGGTTAGGGTTTAACAGATATTGGTCGCAAATCACCAGTCATAGTCAACTTTTTTTTATGCATGGCAGCTTAAAATAAAACGCTTCTGAGGGAATCCTGCTATAGAGTTTCGCCCATGCAGAGGCCGGATCAATATAATTTGTAGTAGACAAACGGGTGCTGTGCCTGTCCGGCGCGCGTTTTTGCCTTTCCGGCGATTTAACAGTTTCATCCCTGGCAACGCCTGTTGCGGCACAATCAACCATGCCTTTAAAAGAATGGACCAATAAATCCGACTCGTTGCTGATGTTTTACGCCAGAAATAACTTTTGGCATCCAGTAGGTAGTAATTGGGACGTGGCAACCGGGATTGGCCGTCTGCGGTCACAAAAAAATGTTATCATTGCTGGTTCTGACGAAAAGAGCGATTATTGCAACAAGAAAAACAGGAACTATTCGTTTCAGACCTTACCTGGCGGACATCATTTTGGCGGTAATGCCTCCGATGTTACCAGAACCATTATCAGTCACTTTTAAGCTGGAGTCGTCTTGAAGTTTCCTACTGGTTTAATTATACTGTTTTGTTTGTTTGTTGGGGAGATTACTACAGCACAAGGTTTCTCCTTTGACTCTGCTTATATACAGTCGTTTGATAAACAAAATAATGTTGAGTTCAATGCCGGCACATCGCGCAACCGTTTCCAGTTTTCACAGATCGGTATGAATAAAACAGGCTTCCGGATGTTGGCCAATACAAGTGCTTATGCGGGGGTCAACCTGTCTTACAAATGGTTGTCGCTACGTTATTCAACGGCGGTGCCGGGCACGCGACTGGATCAGAAAACGCAGTTGAAGTACACTTCTTTGTCTTTTACATTTGGTACACGGCGCTGGCGGTTCCGTCCTTTTTATGAGCGTTACAATGGTTTGCTGATACCGGGTGATGTTCCCCGTAGCTATGAGCCATTTAAGAATATCCGTTTTACCGGATTCGGATCTGACTTTTACTGGTATGCCAACCCCAGGAAATATTCCTTACGCGCTGCCCGCTCCATGTCTGAAGCGCAGCTAAAGCGTGCAGGATCGCTCTTTGCGATCGTGACACCGATGTGGCAGCAGATCAATTGGCAGCAGCCTAATCCTGACTTTATTACGGACGAGGACACCTATAAATTGCTGGCATCAAATCCGTCCTGGATATCGGTGACAGCGCAGATTGGTTATGGATATAACTTTAGTCTCGCCAACGGTAAATGGATCGTGTCACCGATCATTGCTGCAGGTGGAGGTTTTTTGAAAGAGACCTATCATATCCGTCACAGGATCCAGGGCATCTCGCTTGCGCAGGCTTTGATCAGCGGCGGATATAACGGCAGGAAATATTACTGTTATTTATCCGGTAGCTGGAGCATTCAACAGAGCCGCTTGCTGACGCGTAAGATGGAACGGTTGAATACGCGTGTGTCGTTAACGGCTGGCGTTCGTTTTGGTGATCTGAAGAAGAAGATACTGGGGTTACTGTGAATCGTCAATCGTGAATCGTCAATAGGTGAATAAGCCATGATGAAGTTTAATAAGCCAACGGCCATTGTTGCTCACTGAGGATTCCGAAAGACAGGCGATGCTTTTCCCTTCGGCCTTTATTTGAGAGTACCTGGTGGTTCGTGATAACACGAGCCACGGATTGGGGATATATGCTTCGGGAGGCTCTCGCAGAGATATGTAAATCTGAATTGGCGAAGATCACCAGCCGTATTCACAACCTCGTCTCTCTCCTATTGCATTCGTGGGTAGCCGATAATTAGCCAGCGAAACATTTATCTTTTTATTTTTTCTCACGTTGCCGCTTGAACAAATATAAGCCTGCTTTGATGCCATTAAACAGATACTGACCATTTTTCAAATACCTCTCCTGCCCGCTTTCCAGACTCTGCGCTCCCGTACCCAGGTTCAACTCCAGGTAAAACCGGTTAACATCCCAGCCTGCACCCAACCCGTAAAACAAACCAAACTCCGATGGCCGCGCATAGTCTCCGCCAATATCATAACGCCCGCCTATTTCCCCTAAACCTACCTTCGGCTCTATATAAAACGCACCTATATTATACTTATAACCTGCCATTACGGGAACCAGACGCACCTGATCGTTTTTCCCGGCGCTTTTACTCTCCTGGCCAAATGACAGATATCCTGCCGACAAAGTAACCGATGACCGGCCGCCAAGCTCCAACTGCCCTTTTAGAAATACGCCTCCTCCAATAGTGCCTCCCTGCCGCCAACTGATACCAGCATTCGGTTCAATACTAAACGCACTTGTGCCCTGCTGAGCTTTTGTATACAATACATTCATCAACGGCAGCATTAAAAGAAGTAAGTTCCTTTTCATTTTTTGGCAGTTTATGTACAGTTTTTATTGGCTGATAACTTTTAAACTAGCAACGCTGCATCCATCGGGCTGTTTCTTTAAAATGGCAAACCAGTGACTACCGGTACATTTCTCTATTTTTGTATACCTGTCATGATAAACGAATCCGAACTTGCCGCCATGCTTGAATTGAGTCATTCCCGCATGAAAGAATTCATGTCGGTTGCTGCTGTCAGGCATTACAAAAAACATGATTTAATAGTGCAACAAGGCGTTACCTGCGATTGGCTGGGTTATGTTTCCGAAGGCGCTATCCGCACTTACTGCATTACAGACGACGGCGCCGATGTCAGCTTTCTGTTGCAGGTAAACGGCGATTTTTTTGGCGATTATGAAAGTTTTATTTCCGGTAAACCATCCGACTTCCGGCTGGAAGCAATGCTGGATACCGAAGCACTGGTTTTTAATAAAGCGGGGCTTCAGCAACTGATCGACCGCGACCTGTTCTGGCTGCACTTCAGTAAGAAAACAGCCGACATCGTTTTTCTGGATGCGAAACGCCGGATCAAGGAGTTGCTTTTTTATAGCCCGGAACAACGTTATCATAACCTGCTTCAGAAATCACCTGAAGTCATTCAGAAAATTCCTCAGAAATATATCTCCAGTTATCTTGGCATCACTCCTCAATCGCTCAGCAGAATCCGTAAAAGAATTACTAATTAACTTAAGTGAACGTTTTTGCCATCGTACCAAAGGAATTTTGCAGCACAAAACAGTGCATCTACCATGGAAATAGCCATCATCGGCGCCGGAATAGGCGGATTAACCACAGCTATCGCGTTGAAACACGCAAACATCCCTTACAGGATTTATGAAGCAGCACCGGAACTCAAACCTGTTGGCGCCGGCATTATTCTCGCTAATAATGCCATGCAGGTACTGCGCCATTTCGGTGTCGACGAGAAAGTGATAAAACATGGTAACCGCATTTCCATGATCCATCTTACCCGGCCCGGTCTGAAACCCATCTCCACAACAGATCTGCACCTGTTCGAGAAAAAATTCAACGTCTTTAACCTGGCTATTCACCGCTCCGACCTTCACAATATACTGGCCGGAGAGGCCGGTTACCAAAACATTTCACTAAACAAAAAGGTGAAAAACATCATTTCCGGGAACAAAAACTACCAGATTGAATTTGAAGACGGAACGACCTGCGGGCATGAATATGTAATTGCAGCCGACGGGCTGCGTTCGAAAGTGCGGGCTATTTTATTCGAAGAAAATGAATTACGCAATTCCGGACAGCTTTGCTGGCGGGGCGTGACGGATATTCCCCTCCCGGAAAAATATGAACACGAAGCCAACGAAGCCTGGGGAAAGGGTAAACGTTTCGGGTTTGTTAAGTTAAACGACAAACAAGTTTATTGGTATTTTGTGCTGAATGAAGAGATGGCCGGAAACAACACCGATATCAGGCCCTTCCTCGGCGATTTTCATCCGCTGGTTCGTGACATCGTGGATACAACACCGCAGGAGCGTATCAACATTGCTCCGCTTCTCGACCTTAAACCGTTTAATAACTGGTTCAAAGAAAATCTCTGCCTGCTCGGGGATGCCGCTCATGCGACCACGCCTAATCTTGGTCAGGGTGCCTGCCAGGCCATCGAAGACGCCTATGTTTTAGGAGAATTGCTGAAAAAACATTCCATCAAAAAAGCATTTGAACTTTATCCGCAACTCAGAAGGGAAAAAACACACGGGATCGTTAACGTAAGCTGGAAAATCGGCAAGCTTTCTCACCTGAAAAATCCGTTAGGCATCGCCCTCCGGAATTTTATCATGCGTACAACACCCGCCCGCATCACCAATAAACAATTAGAAAAAATTTTCACGCTGGAAAAACTGTAATCATCACCTCAACCGTGAATTCAGCAATTCCAGCGTCAACATACCTTTTTCATCGAGCGTAAAACAGGTTATCGAAGAGTTTTGCTGCACCAACTGCCGGTAATTACTTAATGGCATCCCCAATTTATACGCCATATACAGCCGGTTGATGCCATTGTGCGCCACCACCATGATATTACCCTGCTGGTACTTTTCCTGTACCGACCGGAAAAAGTCATCCACACGCGCTACAATTTCCGCTCCGGTCTCCCCCGTTTCTCCGGCGCGACAAGACGAAGGATCACGCAGCCAGTTGTCCCAGCCCGCAGCATTTTCTGCAATGAATTCTTCTTTGGTTTTTCCTTCCCAATTGCCAAAGTCCGCTTCAATGAGACGCTGGTCTTTTTCCACTTCACCGCCCGATGCTATCTGCGCCGTCGTATACGCACGTTGCAACGGCGATGAATACACATTCGCAAACTCAATTCCTTCCAGTTGATAACGTACTTCCTGCGCCTGCGCCATGCCTTTTTCCGTCAATGGTATATCGGTGCGGCCGCAATAACGATTGTTATCGGCATTCCATGCCGTTTGTCCATGACGTAGCAAATAAACGGTTAACATATTTAGGGCAGTATTTTTCTTTTAGTCAATTCGTCGATAAACAACTGATATTTTTTTCTATACGGTTCTATCAGCGCCGGGTCTGGCTCTACCGTCAATTCAGGATGCACCATCCTGGCGGCGGCTTCTTCCAGCGACCGGAAGTGTGTTTTCGATGCCGCCAGTACAGCCGCGCCCGCAGCGCCTGTTACATTTTTCATTTTCTTCACCGGTTTGTTGAGCACCGCACTGCGTATGCGCAACCAGGTATCACTGTTGCTTCCGCCACCCGCCGAAAATATATTGTCAATTTTTTCTCCCGACAAGCGTTTGATTTGTAAGTAGGCATACCGCTCGATGAACGCCACACCTTCCATACAGGCCGCAAAGATAAGTTCCGCCGGTTGATCATCGGGCCAGAAGCCCCGCGCCCCGGGTGCCACAAACGGGAACCGCTCTCCCCGTTGCAGCAATGGCCATGCCATCGCCTCCACCGGCAACAACTGTCCGGCTTTTTTTCCCAGTTCATTCAGGTCCTGTCCTTCAAATAAACTACTCACCCAGTCTGCACCCGTGTTACTTGCCCCGCCCGGCATCCAGTAACCCGATGGGTGACGATGATTATAGATGGCTCCCGACGCATCGATCAGTTCTGTGGCCGTTACACCTTTTATCACCAGTGTCGTACCGATAGTGGTATTCCATTGACCCGGACTCACCGCACCGGAGGCTACCTGTGACGCACATCCGTCCGTTATACCGGTGGTGATTACCACATCCGCTTTCAGCCCCCACTGTTTTGCCAACTCAGGAAGGATAAAGGCTACCGGTTCACCCGACGGCCTTACTTTTTGCAACCACAAGGGACGTATTCCTAATTCTTCGGTGATATATGCGGGCCAGCTATTATTGTGCAAATCATAACCCGACTTCATCGCGTTCGTATAATCCGTCACTTCATAAATACCACTCAGCCGCCCGTTGATAAAATCGGCGGCGTGAATGAATTGATGGAGTTGTTCTTTTTTTTCAGGGAAATGATGCAGATACCAACACATCTTCGGCAGTCCGCTCGATGCATTAAAGGCCTTGTAGCCTTTTACATTGCTTCGCTCCGCAACGTCTTTACAGCGCTTCGCTTCTTCCGCCGATCGCGGATCGCTGTACATGATCGCGGGATGAAGCGGGTTGTATTGTTTATCGATGGGAATGATGGTACCCGATGTCGACGTAACAGCGATGGCTTTCACTTGTTGCGGATCAGGCAATTGCGCCAGCGCAGCCGGTACCAGCCGTTGACAACTTTCCCACCATTCCACCGGCGATTGTTCTTCACGCGAGCGCCCGCTTAGTTGAAAAACTTCTTCTGCAGCGGCGTGCTGATTGCCTGTTTCATCCAATATCACTACCCGCGCACCCTGCGTGCCGATATCTATTCCGATAAAATACAAACTGTTCATGTTTTATTTAACTGATGGCGCGGCATTGTTCACGCGCTTCTTTCCATTGCTGATAGAAAGAACGGTTTTTTTCCGTCTCCTGGTAATCCGGGAGAATACTGTCTATTTTTTCATTTTCCGGTTGATGCGATGATACCTGCAACGCTTCATTGCAGAGCAGGGCTGCCCCCGCAACAGACGCCTGTTCAAAACCGGCTTTCACTCTCACCTCTTTACCCGTGATGGCAGCGATCATTGCACGCAATGTTTTGCTTTGCAATCCTCCGCCACATGCCCAGATATGTGCCGCTTCATGTCCTGACACATCAGCCAGTACTTTATAATTTTCTGCTATGGAGAATGCAATATCCATCAGGATTGCCCATACAAAACTGCCTCTTGTCAATTCATGTGCAACGGGAACGGGGAACAAAAATCCTCCGCGAATAACAGGCTTTTTATCGCCAGCCACCAACGAGCCTAACGATGCAACACATTGTGTGTACGTACACGCCTGTAACTCCTGTTCGATTACTTCATACCCTTCATTCGGATAAAATACTTCTTTCAATCGCTGATAATTCAGGCCTGTTACACCGGCATTGGCTTCAAATACAAAGCGCCCGTTCTCAATGTCGCGACTTGTCCAGGTACGTTCCTGCTTATCCGTTATATATGTCCCTTCGAGTTTCACTACGGGCGTGGTGGTGCCGGATACGATCACCACGTCGCCAACCGAAGGACCGGTGCTTTTGATGGCCATCTGCGTATCTCCACCGCCGGTCACGATCTGCATGTCTGTATCGATACCCCAGGCAGTCGCCACACCGGTTTTTATTTTTCCTACCACCGATCCTGACAAACTCAATGCTGGCAACATTCTTTGGTCGATGTCAAACATCGTTGCCAGTTCGGCACTCCACTGCCCGGTTGCTACATCATACAATAATGTTTCTGATGCCTGTGAATGTTCATATACGGCTATGCCACTCAACTCCCAGGCTGCCCAGTCGCTGATACTGAGAAAAAACGCGGTATCCTTCCATATTGCCGCTCTTTTCTCCCGTACACCTACCAATTTATACGCAGAGAACAAAGAAGTAGGGTAACGTCCGCTTAATTGATAGATGCGGCTTTTATCGGGGAAATGATCTTCCCATTCGCGACCGCGATGATCGATGTTGGGCAAACCAATGAGCGCTTTGCCTGAATGATCAATCAACACAATTCCTTCACGTTGGCTGGTGGTGGTAGCGGCTTTCAGCACCACCGGTCCTGCCTGTTCCAGCGCTTCGCGCGTCAGTGATTGCAATTGCTGCCACAATTCAGCCGGCTCGAAATAAATCGATTCGGGATAATGTTCATCGCGGTAGTAACGGATATCTGCGCGTGCCACGCCCAATATTTTTCCCGACGGGGTAACTACGGCGGACCTTACATTTCCTGTACCGATATCCAATACCAGGTATGCTTCCTGTTTTTGCATATAAAAATTTTATTACTGAATGTAGCTGGATAAAATGTCGCGATTGGCGAGGCGAAGCGCGCTGTGTTGTTTATGCACAAACCAGTTTTCCAGTACTTCATTCAGGATATCAACGTGATGATCTTCCACTTCATGCGTGGCACCTGCAATATGCGGCGTTGCAAGTACATTGGGGAGATCGATGATCTTATAGTCGAGCTCATCCGGCGGCTCATTGTCAAATACATCCAGGATGGCTCCCTGGATAGCGCCGGTTGACAATACTTCGTAGAGGTCTTCCCGGTTCACCACTACCGCCCTTGCTGTATTCACAAACAAGGCATCGGGTTTCATCCGTTGCAGCAGGTGGGCATCCACCATTCCTTTGGTATCAGCTGTTACAGGCAGGTGTATGGAAACGATATCACAAGTGCTGAAGAGCTCTTCGAGATTCATTTTTTCATAACCGGGAAAGGCGCCGGCTTCTACAAACGGATCATAGAAAGCGATGCGGCAGGGATAATGTTCCACCATGCGTGCAATCAACTGCCCGATCGCTCCAAAGCCTACCATGCCGATCTTTTTTCCGGCGAGCTCATTGCCTTTGAATTGCAGGTAAGAAGTATGTGCACCATGATCCCACTGGCGGTCTTTCAACCATTGTATAGCGGGCAGGGTGCGGCGGAGAAAAGTGATTACGTTGGCAATAAACAATTCTGCTACAGCCTGCGCATTTCTTGCCGGCGTATAAAATACAGGGATGCCGTGCGCGCTTGCAGCTTCGAGCGCCACATTGGAGGGGGTACCGCGGCATACGCCGATAAACTGGAGATGTGCATTTTTATTGATCACCGTGGCAGTTACATGATCGTGTTCCGTGATGAGTGCTTCTGCTTCGGTTTCGTATAAAAGTGCCAGCAATTCTTCTTCGTTGTAGGCACGGCCATTTTCTTTCCAGGGACGATAGATCACCTCACCCAGCCCCTGCTTCACATCAAACAATCCTTTTTCATGATAAGGGGCAGTTACAAGTACTCGCATATTTCTCATTAAATATTTAAAAAAATAATCAGCCTTAGGCGGACCGGTCAGTCCAACTTCATCGTAAACTCATTGCGCACATCTTTCTTCCAGGCAAGTGATTGTGTGGAAGGTGAGATAGCAAACAAGGGTGAAAAGGTTTTTACCTTTACAGTTTTACCATCGGGGAAAAATTCGAAGATGCGGAGCCAGCCATCTCCACCATTCCCATTGCGGTGACCACCACCCATCGATTGTGCGTCGAACAATACCTGGTGTACGGTTTTACCGGAGCCATTTTTATCCTGCCGGTAACCTTCACCTGAGATGTGTCCGCAAAGGACCATTTCAATATTCGAAGCGGGTTGCACCAATTTTTCCCATATCTGTGTGCCATTGTTGGCAAAGGGCATTTTGATGCGCTCAGACTTCTGGATTTTATTATCGATGGAAAAAGGTTCGTAGACGATCCAGCGGATTTCACCGGATGTGCGCTGATCCTTCTCGCTGAGGAATGCGTGTGTGAGCAATACGATACGATGATCTTTGTATTGTTTCATCTCCGCTACCCGTCGCGCCCAGGCCAGCACCGTATCGCGCGGACCAAACTCAACGGTGATAAAGAGATAATCCTTTCCATTCATCGACTTCAGTTCGTAGGCGGAATTCTCAATCGTCGGCCGACCGGCTTCATTGGTCGTGTTCTGCACAATCAGTTTACGGTTCTGCCAGTTTTTATCAATGGAAAAAAAATCGTTGAACCTTGTATTCCGGTTGCCCTGGCGATCGATGCTGTAATCATGATTGCCGGTAGCCGTGATATAGGGAACTTTGCCGTCGAGACGGGAAAATGCGCGCGCTGATGTTTCCCATTGACGTTGGGCAGACTGATCGCCATCTTCCCCCCTGTTGATGATATCATTTTGTTCTACGAGGTCGCCGGTGCAAACCACCATTTTGATGTTGAGCGTATCGATATTGTCCTCGATCCAGGCCATCATCATGTCGAGCACGGGCTGGTTACGGTTCCATTTAACATAGTTCTGGATATCGGGGATCATGATCATGGACCATGATCCTTTTTGTTCCAGCGCAGGTTTGTTGTATTTCTCCTGTGCAAAAAGAAGATTGCCGGTAAGCAACAACAACAAGAGCCAGCTTAGTTTTTTTGTTTTCATATACTGCTTATTCGATAATCAGATCGGTTTGTAAAAAATAATGATCGCTCGGATACTTACCATCGACGGAGTCTTTAATGATGCCTGCGGCAACGGGCTTCACTTTTCCACGATACCATATAAAATCGATACGGCCCTTTGAAGCTCCTTTGGGATAATTTTCTCCGTTGAATTCATGGGTAGTATATCCGGCTTCTGCTTCTCCGTGAATGGTTTCATACGCTTCTTTCCAGGCCGCGGTTTTTATAGACGCAAATACCTCACTCTCACGGCGTGCATTGAAATCGCCGGCGAGTAGCTGGGGAAAACCGGGCTGATATTGCGCGCTTTCCTCCACCACCATTTTCAGTTGCCGGATCTTTGCATTTTCGGAGACGTGATCGAGATGCAGGTTCACCACCCTGAATTCTCTGCCGGTATTGCGTTCGCGCAGGCGCACCCAGTTGGCATGCCTGGCTCTCGCGGTGTCCCATGATTTACTGCCCGCAATTAATGGAGTTTCGGAAAGCCAGTAAGTACCGGCGCCGAGCAGTTCATATCTTTCGCGGGAAAAAAGAATGGGATTTTTAGCGATACCGTGATAGCCCGTAGTATGTTCATCCATTTCGGGGCCATCAAATCCGAGCAGTTGAAAGTTTTTAAAATATTGACGGAAATCTTCTGCCTGCACTTTCAGCACTTCCTGCAAGGCAATGATATCCGGCTTTTTGTTTTTTATAATTTGTAAACAAATGTCTTTACGTTGCGGCCATCCCACACCTTTTGCCAGGTCTTCGTCCAGGGCCACGCGGATGTTGGCCGTGAGTAAGCGATGATATTTTTCCTGTTTATCATCTCCTGTATTTGCCCCAAACGATGGCAGCACGGGCAATAATGCAGCGGCGCTCAGGCCTTTGATAAAATTTCTTCTGGTTGAACACATATCGCGTGAATTGTGAATCGTCAATCGTCAATGGTCAATCGTGAATCGTGAATCGTGAATCGTCAATCGTGAATGGTAAACACAACCTAATACCTAATACTTATTACCTATTACCTAATACCTTACACCTTCTCCCTTACGCCTTGTCTCAAATAAGCGCCCTTCTCTCTCAGCTCTTCCTGCAATTTCTTCACATCGATATCTGCCGGTTGAACCCCTTCGCGGATCGCCATCTTCGCCGCGCGGCCAGCTGCTTCGCCCATGGCCATGCAGGGCGCCATCACGCGGATGGCAGACATCGCTTCATGGGTAGTGGAAATGCAACGTCCCGCAACGATCAGGTTTTTCACCTGCTGCGGAATCAGTGAGCGGTAAGGAATATCATAACAATCGCCACACCATTCCAGTGTACAGCCACCACCCTGCGGATGGTGGATATCCAACGGATAACTCGCTACAGCGATTGCATCATCAAAATGACGGCAGGACATAATGTCTTCACGCGTCATGGTATATTGACCTTCTATGCGTCTTGTTTCGCGGATGCCGAGGAAGGGTGCAGTTTTGAGGAAGTAAGCATTTTCAAAACCCGGCACATATTTAATCAGGTATTCCTGGATATCGTGTATCTGGTTGCGGCCTTCTATCTCGCCATGCGAGAGGCTTCCGGGATCAGTTCCGTTTACGCCATTCACCCGTGTCATGTTCACCCACACTTCTCCTTTGCGTAAACCGGTGATCAGGATCGTTCTTTCGGTTGTTAAGGTCAGTCCGTCTTCCTGGGCTTTTTTTACGAGGTTGCGCATGCCTACCAATACAAACTGGTTATTTTGTCCGAAATATTCGGCCGGTATGAAATCTGTGAGATAAGTACGTGGCTCTTCCGCAACGCTGGTACGCAATTTTTCCGTATCCACACCACCGAGGCAGAACATCAGGGTTGGCGGTTGTACGCCGCCCTGTTCATTCCCGTATTCGCAGGGGACCCCCGCGCGGTAAGCCACGTCGGCATCACCACTACAGTCGATAATCGTTTTGGCCAGCATCACTTCGCGGCCAGCTTTGCTTTCGATGATCACACCTTTCAGTTCATCTCCTTCTTTCACTACGCCCGCACAGAATGCATAAAACAAGACATCCACTTTCGCTTCGGTCAGCATTTGCAGCGCTACGGTCTTCACCGCTTCCGGTTCTACCAGCGTAAGGCTCATGTGCAGCGGACAGGGACGGTGTTCACTCGAAGCCTGCACGGCTTTCAGGCGATCGATCAGTTTTTGCGGCAGTCCTTTGATGATCTGATTTCCTTTTTGTCCGAGAAAACCCAATATCGGCAAGCCGATGGTGAGGTTGCCACCTACAAAACTTCTGCTTTCGATTAACGTAACATCGAGTCCGTCTTCCGCTGCAGCCAGCGCGGCCATGATACCTGAAGGGCCACCGCCGATCACGAGCACATCTGTTTCTTTTCTTACCGGTATCTCTCTTGCCGGCTCCGTGATGGTATTCACTGTTGTATTTTTCATCTGATCGTATTTTTATAAATTAATTCACTGCTGTTTGAGCCGATGGCTTTTCGGGTCGCACCATGGTCCAGAGTATTAGTATGGCAATAGGATGCAGGAAAGCCATTGCCATAAATATTTTACCAGCACCCAATGTACCCATGAACTGTCCTACGAAATAGTTGAACAACACCGCACCCAGTGCGCCGAAACCTCCGGCAATCCCCAATACACTCGCTACATTTTTCACCGGAAAAGCCTCTGCCACCACTACACTGATGGTAAATAACCAACTCAAACAAGCGATCGCCACGATGCTGAAAACCAGCAAGGTTGACCAGGCGCTGCTGAGGTAAGGCGTAAGGGCGCAAAGCGGACTTACGCAGGCAACGGTGGTGAGCATGATCTTTCTTGCACGCAAGGGAGCATAACCTTTTCTTACCAGTTTATCCGACCAGGCCGAAGTACCGATGGCGCCCAGGTCTGCGAATAAAAAAGGAATCCATCCAAACATCCCTACCTGGGCGAGGGTAAGACCTGACTGTTCCTGCAGATAACCCGGCAGCCAGAACAAACAGAAATACCAGACCGGGTCGCTGACAAAACGTATGAGCAAAATCCCCCAGAGGCTTTTTGTTTTCCAGAGATCTTTCCATTTAAAAGCAACCTCTTCCGCAACGGGTGCTGATCCGGTGGCTTCCTGTAAAATATCTTTTGGCGGATCGCGGTATACCAGCCGCCACAGTATGGCGATGAGTAAACCGATAGCACCCATGGCGATGAAAGCCGTCTGCCAGCTGTAACTTATCGCAATCCAGGCAATGACCGGCGGAGCGATGATCGCACCGATCGAACTCCCCGCTACGCAAAGGCTATTGGCCGTGGCGCGGAGTTTTCCGGGAAACCAAACCGTCACCACTTTCAATTGTGCGGGAAAATTTGTCGGCTCGGCCGCGCCAAGCAATCCTCTGAAAAAACCGAACTGCCCGATCGTGCGTGAAATACCGCCGCCTATGCAGGCAAGCGACCAGGTGATGATACCGAAAAACATCACCAACCGGGCACCAAAGCGGTCAACCATCCATCCCGTTACCGGATACATTACTGCATAACAGATGGTGAATATGTTCAGAATAACAGCATAACCGCTATCATCGAGGCTGAACTCCGTCTTGAGCACCGGCTTCAGGATCGATACAATCTGCCTGTCCACGTAATTGAATACGATGGCAATAAAGATCACGGCGATGATCAGCCAACGTCTTTTCGACGGTGGCATCTTCCATCTGTTTGCTGTTATTGCTTTAATCATTGCTTATATTAATAGCCGGGATTCTGTGTCAGGTTACGGTTGATGATCACTTCTTTTGAAGGGATCGGCCAGAGATACTGACGTGTTTTATCGAAGTTACGTGCCACCATCAGTTTGATGAGACCGGTACTGTGCATCGGACCAAAATCCGGCAGCCATTCGTCATCGATATCCGTTACAGAAGGGAAAAACCAGAGTCCGCGATCCACCACCTTTGTTTTGAGATCATTGGGATCCAGCATGCCGTAGATCGGTTTAGTCAACACCTTCTCCGCTATTCTCCAACGGATGATGTCATCGAAGCGACGGTTTTCCCAGGCCAGCTCCACTCTTCTTTCATTGCGTAAAATTTTCCTGAGCGCTGGTTGCGTAGTAGCTGTTACCGCGGGATAACGTGTCGTTTCCGTGATCGCCACTTTATAAGCGCGTGCACGTACACGGTTGATTGCATCGCGGACAGACTGATCGATCTCATTCAATTCAATTTTTGCTTCCGCATACATCAGCAGCACATCTGCATAGCGCATGATGCGGATATCAAAATCGGAACGTTTGTCATCGGACCATTCTTCATCTACCCCTTTTTTCAACGCAAGGCCGTTGTAAGCCGCAAACTGGTCTACGCTGCGCGTGTCTTTGTTGCTGACCAATGCGCCGGTTGCTGTGTTCTGTACACGCACGCTGTACGGGTTGGGATCATAAATAAATCCAAGGAAAGGCGTATTGAATTCCACGATGGTCATCGCACAACGCGGATCACGGTTCACAAAAGGATTACGCGGATTGTATAAGGGTGATTCATCGATCGGCAAACCATCGGTGCAGGAGAATGCAGCAAACAATTCCCAGGAAGGTTGCGCTACCGCTCCACCGCCGGGCGTACGAGGGTAAAAGTTGGTCGTAGCCCAAAACTGTCCCAATGCGAGTGATTGGGGTAAAGCAAAGATCGTTTCGTTTGAATTGCGCGTTCTTGACAAGAAGTATTCACCAAAGTCGGGATGCAGGCTGTAAACGTTAAGGTCCATGCAACCTTTGGCAGCATCGCGCGCCATGGCCCACTCGCCCATGTAAAGCGCGGTGCGCGCTTTGAAAGCATACGCAGCACCTTTGGTCGCTCTTTTCAATTCAGACGTACTATAACTTACGGGAAGATTGGCGATGGCATAATCGAAATCGCTGTATACCTGTTGCAATACTGTATTCTTATCGGTACGTCCAAGGCGGAATGCCGCTTCAATATCGATATAATCAGTATAAAAGGGCACATCACCATACAGGAAAACCAAACGGCCATAGAACACCGCACGCATGAAACGCGCTTCAGCCGCCAATTGTTTCAGTTTGGTTTCTGAAATCTGTCCTGCTGCGTTATCAAGACTATTAAGAATCGTATTGGCGCGGGTAATGCCTTTATATGTATTAAGCCATGTATCCTCTGCCAAAGTCCACTCACTGGTTACAGAGCCGGCTGCAAACGCATGCACCGCCTGGCGCTGACTCCAGTTATCGGTCATCCGTTCGGTTTCAAGATTTTGTTCAAGCCCCCATACATAGGTTCTGTAAAGATCATTCAGTGCAAGGGTGATCTCTGTTTCGTCGGAATACCAGTTCTCGCTTGAACCTTCCGACAGTGGATTCAGATCCAATTTGGTGCAGGAGTTGAGGAAGCAACCTGCGAGCATAAGAAAGAATATCTTTTTCATGATCATTAGAATTTGATGGTTACACCGAAATTGTAAGAGCTGCTGATATAAGTGCTGTAAGTGGATTCAGGATCCCAGCCCTTCGGCAGATGATTGATCGAAAACAGGTCTGTTACGGAAGCAAACAGGCGAACATTATTCAGTTTTGCTTTACGCGACAAACGCTGCGGAATGGAATAACCCAGCATTACATTCTTCAGCCGGAAATAAGCACCGTTTACCAACCAGAAATCAGAATTCACATAGTTGTTGTTTTCGGCGGCGGTATAAGAAAGACGCGGATAACGCACCTGTTCATTTCTTTCTTTGGAATTATACACGCTCCAGTAATCACCGTCGATAATTGCCGGCGCGTTGGTCCAGGCGCTGAAGAAGGGTTTTACCATTTCAGGTGTCAGGCGGGAAGTTTGTTTGCCTACCCCCTGGAAAGCGAGAGCGATATCAAACCCTTTATATTCTGCATTGATCATACCACTGTACAGAAAACGGGGCAGTGATCCGCCGAGTGGTACGCGGTCGTAATCGGGTGTGATCTTACCATCAGGTACGCCATTGGGACCACTGATATCGCGGTACCTGATATCACCGGGCTTAACGGAAGAATACAATTTGGGAGAACCGTTCACTTCCTCCTGTGTCTGGAATAATCCGTCGGATATATAACCAAACCATTCATTGTATTCGCTGCCCATGCGGATGATCTTGGCACCATCGAGTACGATACCGCCGAGGTCGCCCATTTTTGAACGGGAATCGGAAAGATTGAAAACGAAAGAATATTTCAATCCGCGATAACGGTCCCGCCAGCCGAGTTGGAAATCCCATCCGTTGGTAAACATTTTACCCGTATTCTGTTGAGGGTTTTCGAAGCCCATGTAGTCGGGGATTTCGAGCTCCAGCAACATGTCTTTTGTTTTCTTGCGAAATACTTCGCCCGAAACAGAAAGACGGTTGTTCAGGAAGCTGGCGTCCACACCGAAATTGGTGGTCTCGGTTATTTCCCAGGTGATATCGCGGATGGCGTAGGCGAATTGCGCAGCAGTGATCGCAGACACAGCCGTATTTCCCTGATAAAATAAAGCGTTGGAATAACCGATAGAAGACTGGTAAGGATAATCGCCGATGCGTTCGTTGCCCAACTGCCCCCAGGCAGCACGCAATTTCAGGTGAGAAAAAATGCGATTATTGTCCATGAATTTCTCTTCGGACACTGTCCAGCCTGCGGATACCGAAGGAAAACTTCCCCAGCGGTAATCGGGATGAAAACGGGAAGAACCGTCATAGCGGATGTTTGCCTGCAGGAAATACTTGTTATCGTAGTCGTACATCAAACGGCCGAAATAAGAGCGGTAAGCCGTTTCGCTTGCATCGCCGGTATTGTTCATATAATCCAGCGGGCCGAGGTCGAGATAAGGAAAATTAGACAAGGTATAATTGGATGCTTTCGCGCCCAGATTTTCATTGAACGAATAAAAATCTTCATAACCGGCCAGCACATTCACGCGGTGAAGACCAAACTTCTTCTGGTAATTGGCCAGTAGCTGTTTGGTAAAGGTCTTTGCATCGTTGCGTGCTTCGGAGAGGTTCGTCGCCTGGTTGCCGGCAATAAAACCGGTGAACTGTGTAGGATCGTCGGCTGCAAACACTTTGATCTGTTTTACAAAACGTTTGGCTTTGGTACTGGCAAAATAAGGAGAGAACACACCGGTGATGGTAAGTCCTTCAACTGGTTTAAACTGAAGAGAAGCACGTCCCGTGAATTTGTTCTGCCAGCGGTTATCAAAACCACCGTAATGCAATTCAGCATAAGCGTTGGAACCGTTCTTCCCTTCTGCCACGCGGCCATCAGCCCAGGTAGCAGCGTAGATTGGTGCGTAACGCTGCGCATCCCAGATCGGATTCAGCACGGGCTGCTTGGTCATCGAATAATTATAAGCGATGTCAAACTGTGCGGTGATGTATTTATTAAAATTGAACGTATTGTTCAGGCGTGTCATTACGCGTTCAAAATTGAAATAATCATACAAGGCGTCGGCGCTTTCATAATTGATCGAAGCCTGCGTTTTCACTTTATCCGTTCCGGAAGAAAAGCTGAAGTAATGGCTTTGCCGCGGCGCTGTTTTGTTCATCAGCAGGTTGCGCCAATCGGTAACGGGATAACGGTTGGGATTGGTTTTGTTGTACTCCAGCCAGTTCTCTACATCGTCCTGTGTGTAGAGTGCGTACTCTCCGCCGGGCGCGTTACCGGCATCGTTCCAGGTAAACTCGTTGATCATTTCGAGGTAGCGCTTCACGCCTACAACTTCGGGGAACTGCGTAGCTTTTTCAAAACCGAGGTTGGCGGTGTACTCGAAAGATTGCTGACCGGTTCTGGGACGTTTGGTAGTGACGAGGATCACACCTGCAGCGGCGCGCGCGCCATAAATGGAAGCGGAAGCCGCATCTTTCAATACAGAGATATCCTGCACATCATCTGCGTTTACATCGTCGAGGCTGTTAACTGGCACACCGTCTACGATCACGAGCGGAGCGCTGTTACCGATGGTAGTAACACCACGTACCAATATCGAAGCGGAAGCACCCGGCAAGGTGTTGGTGCGGGTAACCATCACGCCGGGCATCGTGCCTTGTAATGCCTGTGAAATCTGTGTGGCGTTGCGGTTGGCGAGTTCGGCGCCATCGATGTTGGACACGGAACCGGTGAGGTCTTTTTTCTTCGCTACACCATAGCCAATGGCCACATACTCTTCGAGGCTTTTCACATCACCCAAAAGCATGACATTAATAATGGTGTTGCCTTCGAAGGCCACCTCTTCTGTCTTTTTTCCTACGTAGGAAAAAACGAGTGAGCCGGAAGTAGCGGAAGTGTTGAGCGAGTAGTCACCTTTGTCATTGGTTTGCGTGTTGAGCGCGGTGCCTTTGAGGTTAACGCTCACGCCGCTGATGGGCTGACCGGTTTCATCTGTTACATTTCCTTTCAATGCCGGCGTATTAACTGGCTGTGCGAAAGAAATAGATGACAAAAGTAAAATGCCCGCCCAGAGGAGAAATAATGCTTTGAAGGCTTTTTGCCAGGCACCCGGCGGCGGGGCGACAAAGCAGTAATTTTTTTTCATAACAGCTTAGTTTTTAGTTGTTACTAATTTTCTGCGACCAATAATTCCTTATTTTTTGTTTCATTTTGTTTAATAAAGAATCATTTCAGGCAAAGAAATGCTCGTCATTTAAACAAATTGTTACCAACCAATGAACAAATCATTAGGAAAACAGGCGTAGAAAAGAGCAATCGTCCCTTTTAAAGTCAAAAAAATAACTGACCTTAGCTTTCAGTAGCAACAGGGATGGGAACCAAATGTAACAAAGTTTAACTTAAATAAACAAAAAATAATAAAATTAAACCTTTTGAAAGTTCAAGGAGAAGGAATAAGGCGGGCAGTTTTACCAAATAGTAAACTCTATGTAAGACTTTTAAAATATTGAAAAATAATAACATTTTTGCTGAACCAAACTTTATCACGTGAAAACGATTACAGATCGCCATCAATTTATTTTAAAGAAGCTCCAGGAGAAAGGAAAAGTAAGCATCCCCCAACTAGTGGATGAAATGCAGGTGAGCGGCGTTACCATCCGCAAGGACTTGAAACTGCTGGAAGAAAAGAAACTCCTGTTCCGCACGCGTGGCGGAGGTTCCGTTGACAATCCGTACGCCATCGAGCGTCCCATCAATGAAAAGGAATTTATCCGCGCCGATGAAAAGAAGAAAATCGCCGCCGCAGCGCTTGGTCTCATCGGTCAAAATGATTCCATCATCATTGGCTCGGGTACCACCGTATTTGAAGTAGCGCGCCAGCTTCATCCCGAAAAAAGAATCGTCGTCATCACACCCGCACTGAAAGTGTCACTCGAACTTTGTAACCGTCCCAATGTAGAAGTACTGCAATTGGGCGGACTCGTACATCAGAGCTCCTCCTCTGCTGCAGGTTCGTTTGCGGAAAAAATCCTGGACGAACTTTCCTGCGGCGTTTTATTTATCGGCGTTGACGGCATCGATCTTGAACACGGACTCAGCATCACCAACATCATGGAAGCAAGCCTGAACCAGAAAATGATCGGCCTTGCACAAACCGTAGTGGTATTAGCCGACAGTTCAAAATTTGATCGTCGCGGGCTTGGCAAGATCTGCAACCTCGATCAGATCGATTATATTATTACCGACAGCGACGTAAGCCGCGAAGTAGTGAACAAAATCGAGAAAGCAGGTGTACGGGTTATTATTGCAGAATAATGCTTTAAAAAAAACCACATGTTTACCATTGAACAAATCCGGCAGGCACATAGTAAAGTGAAATCCGGCGCTGATTTCCCTTCTTATATTAGGGAGATTAAAAACCTCGGCGTAACACATTACGAAGTATACGTTGCCGATGGCCGGTCAGACTATCATGGCAATGATAACACCGCAAGCTGGCCTTCGAAATATGCGGCTTTGTCCATCGCCAACACGCCCGACAGGGAATATTTTCTCTCCATCCTGAAAGCCCATCAGCAGGGACAATCCGATTATCCCACCTTCTGCCGGCAATGCGCGGAAACAGGTGTATACAAATGGATCGTTTCGCTTACAGACATGACCTGTACTTATTACGACCAGGCCGGCAACCAGTTGCTGACCGAACATATTCCCGGGTAAATCCGGCTATGCGGCTTTAACTTTAGCAGAACCATAAACGATCAGCGATGAGTTACCTCAAGAGTGTCACTGCCCAATTGAATTATTATAAAACCCTTGCTGAAAAAGCGATGGCGCAATTGCCGGATGAAAAATTATACTGGCAGTTTAACGAAGAAAGCAACAGCATAGCCACGATTGTCCGGCACATGTCGGGCAACATGATCTCCCGTTTCACCGATTTTTTAGTGAGCGACGGAGAAAAATCCTGGCGTAAGCGTGATGAGGAATTTGAAAATCCCGTTTTCACCCGGGAAGAGTTGATGACCATCTGGGAAAAAGGCTGGCAATGTGTACTGGATACGCTGGCTACACTCGACGAATCCCATTTGGAAGACATTGTGTATATAAGAAACGAAGCGCACACTGTTACCGAAGCGTTGAACAGGCAGTTGGCGCATTATCCGTATCATGTAGGCCAGATCGTATACATAGCCAGGATGGGGGCGAATGAACGGTGGAATAGTTTGACGATACCGAGGAAGAGGTGAATCGGCAATCGCGCTCACTGAAGTTCCCGAAGGGGCGTAAATGGCTGTTTCATTTACACATTTCCACACTTACACATTTCCACATTGGCTGTTAAAACCCACCACCCTGCTCCTCCACCGACTGGCCAAAGGTCAGCAGATTGTGATCGGGATCGAGGAGTGAGAACTCCATCTGTCCCCAGGGCTTGGCATGCAAATGTCCCGCCTCGGGCATGCGAATATTTCGCTCGAGCGCGCGTTCATACCAATCAATAATATTATCGGTACGGATATAGATCTGGCCGTAATTCTCCAGCGGGTTGAGGTCTTTGAATAAAAAGAAATGAATTTCGACATCATCCTTTCGCAATATCAGGTATTCCGGATAGTCCGTAGCGCCAATGTCTTCAAATCCCAGTTTATCCAAATAAAACTCGCGCGTAACGGCTTTGTCGCGCATCGGTATTTTCGGATTAACGGCGGTAAGCATGCTGAATAGTTTGCTGACAAGATACGATTTTCATGCCATGACCAGTCTCCCATTGTCGCATGATGCGCATCAACTGGTGTGAACGTTCACTTGCTGATATTTGGATCATGTATGTGCATCGCAAGCTCTGGTTTATCAGGCTCATCCATACGATCATCTGGATTTTCTTCAATATAGTGATCGGATACATGCTGTATGCCGTCATCGCCAACCGGCTCGACACCTTGCTGTGGGTTTGTTATGCGTTGGTGGCCGCCGAAGGATTGATATTATTGTTATGCGGCTGGCAATGTCCGCTCACCCTCCTGGCCCGCAGGTATTCGCATTCTTCCAAAGATAATTTCGATATTTTCCTTCCCGTATGGCTCGCTAAATACACCAAGACCATCTATACCAGCCTTACAATGGTTATCCTTCTTTTGACGCTGTATCGTGTTTTAACCTGAGCACTCTTTCAAAAAAAAAACTGTCTGTCGCTGTAACAAATGTGTTTCGTCGCCAACTTACTGTTTAAACAAGTAACGTTTACACTTTAAAAAGAATAAGCGATGAAAAAATGGATCTGCCTGCTGCTCGCTGTCACAATTGGTTTAACCAGTATTTGTTTCGGTCAAAAAAATAAAAAAAGCCTGCTTTGGGAAATTTCGGGTAACGGCCTGAAAGAACCGTCCTACCTGCTGGGTACCTTTCACCTGTTATGTGAAAAGGACTTTGAATTAAAGCCAAAAGTCGTATCAACATTATCCAAAGTAAAAAAACTGGTAACCGAGATCGACTACACCGATCCCAAAGAAATGCAGGCAATGGCCGCCGCTCCGAAAGCTGAAAAAACACTGACGTCGCAGCTTTCCCCTGATGAAGCAACGCACTTGAATGAAGTATTGAAATCCTATGGCACCACGCTCGCTGAAATGGACACATTTAATACACAGTCCCTTTATTCATTACTGGCCCAAAAAGCGATTACCTGTCCGGCTACGGAAATAAAAATGTATGAAGTGGAATTATTGCGGCTCGCATTGGCTACCGGCAAAAAAACCGGCGGGCTGGAAAAAATAGCTTACCAGATGGATGCATTGGCAAAATCATACAACCTCAAAGAAGCAATCCGCCAGCTATCAGCAGGTGACCTGTATGAAAAGCTTACACAAAAGATGATCCGGGCATTCAAAAATGAAGACCTTCCCGAACTCGACAAACTGCTCAAAGACAAAAGACTGATGAATGACAGCCAGGAATACTGGATGCTCACCGACAGAAATCAGAACTGGGCAAGCGACATGCCCGCGATGATGCAGACGGAAAGTATTTTATTTGCAGTCGGAGCCGGTCACCTGATGGGAGAAAAAGGACTGATTGAACTGCTGCGTGCGAAAGGATATACAGTAAAACCGGTTTTCCAATAAACATAATCGACGTGGATCAACTAACAGAACAGGAATTTTTACGACTTATAGAAAAGCACAAAGGTATTCTGCACAAAGTGGCCAGGATGTACATGGATACCCCGCAGGACCGGGAGGACCTGCACCAGGAGATCATCATCCAGCTCTGGAAGTCATGTAACAGTTTTAAAGGTAATAGTGAGTTTTCGTCGTGGATGTATCGCGTAGCCATCAACACCGCCATTTCTTATTTCAGGAAAGAAAAAAAGAGAAATGATACGGTTGCTTATGAGCAGGCCGGAGAACCGGAAAACGAAAACTACGATCCTGCCAGAGACAGGCAACTGGAAATATTTTACCAGGCCGTACAAAAATTAAATCCGGTGGAGAAGGCGCTCATCTTCTATTTCATGGAAGGATTGTCGCACCGCGAAACCGCCGCCCACCTGGGTATCAGTGAAGTAAACGTCCGGGTAAAACTGAACCGGACCAAGGAAAAACTACAGCTCATCATTAAACAATCAGGTTATGAATCTTGACGAATTAAAATCCGCCTGGAACACTGAGAAGACGGACGACGTACATATCCCTTCACGTATGGAACAATTGAGAAAAGCCAATCATCCACTCGACAAACTGAAACGTAATATGCGCAACGAATGGTACATGCAGTTGCTGGCATTACTGGCATTGGGGCTTGTACCGTTCTTTTCCGACCTGCACGCTTCTACTTATATGATTTATTACGCCGCTTACGCCATGTGCCTGATCGTATCTGCTTATTACCTCACCGTATTCCGCCGCTTTTATCAGCAGGTCAATCATTATACGGCGGACACCAAAGACAACCTGACGGAAATCTATTATCAATTCCGTCTGAATATGGAACGTTACCATTCATTCGGATTCCTGCTGATACCGCTGGTGCTCGTCTGGGGAGGCGCGTCCGTTTACAGCAAACTGTTACAATCCGGGCAGGATTTCTCAACGCTTACACCCACATTAAAGTATTCGCTGCTGATTCTTGCTGTAGGAATTACTGCGCTGATGGTATTGGCCATGCCGGCATGGACCAGGTTTTATTATGGAAAATATACGCGGCAATTGAAGCAGGTGCTTGATGAATTGAAAGAAGAGTGAAACGATAATAAGTGAATAAGCCAATAAGTGAATGGCGCGCTCCAACCCCTGATTTGTGTATACACGACCAGGGGTTGGCACTTACCAAGGCCAGCCTTAAAACACCATACTTATAACTTACAATTTATAACGGCTATTTTAACTCACCTTTCAAATCCCTCTCTTTATCCGTCTGTGCCTGTCCGCCTTTATTAGGTAAGCCCTTACCGGTGACGATATAATCACGAAGACTTCTGCCGATATAATGTGACCAGCCTTGGTAACAGGCTTCGTAGCATTCATCGGCGGGCGTGAGGCCTGCGTGCGTGAACACCAATTCTGTCTGATCGCCTTTTGTCCTTATTTCAAAAATCACGTTGGTATTGATCCATTCAGTTTTGTCTTTGGTAAAATTGAAAGCATTATCGAGTACATGCCAGACAACTTTTTTATCTGGAACCACTTCGGTCAATTGGACTTTACAGCGATGAATATCTTCGAATTGGTAAACGAACAGATCATGGAGATTTTCTGTTGCGCCTTTGATGTCTTCCGACCACCAGGCACGGGGATTTTGCACGGCTTTAAAAACTTCAGCGGGCGTATTGTTTACCACAACAGTAGTGGTGAAGTCCTGATTTTGCATGACAATAAGTTTGGGTCAAAGTTATTTTCTAACAACAATTATGACGGGGTGTGAACTGGCCGATGTGAAGGGTTGGGTTGGACAATTTGAGAAAGAGGCGAAGGTATGAGGCGTAAGGCCCGACACTTCGGGCTAAGGCATATACGTAAAGGCTTGCGGCCTTTGAATTTTCATGAAAATCAAACTTTTTTTATTGTTTTTCAATAAATATTTATAGTTTTACACCATCAACTAAAAATCAAACCATGACAATTACAACCAAACACATGCTGACTTTCCTGCAAGTCCTCTCGTGGGTCATCTTTGTTGGTGTGTGTATCGAAGCCGGTGGTATTTTATTCAAAATGATCTATACCCTATTCTGGCATCCCGCCGGGGCAGATTTCTTCTGGGACAAAGCCGATCTGTCGCCCCTGTATCACTACAACCGCTCCCATTTCATTGTCGAAACCTCTTACATGGTCATTGTATCCTGCCTGAAAGCAATCATTTTCGGCCTGATCATCAAGGTCTTTTATGATAAAAAAATAAGTCTCGCCAATCCTTTCAACCGGTACGTATCACGCTTCATTCAAAGCATGGCTTATCTCGCCTTCATTGTCGGCGTCTTTTCCCATTGCGGCGTCAACTATACCGAATGGCTGGTATCACAAGGCGTAAAAATGCCCGAGATGCGTCACTTACGTTTCGACGGAGCAGATGTATGGCTCTTTATGGGCGTATCGCTGCTGGTCGTCAGCCAGATCTTCAAAAGAGGTATCGAATTACAGGAAGAAAACGATTTAACCATCTGATCTATGCCCATAATTGTAAATCTCGACGTGATGATGGCGAAGCGGAAGATGTCGCTCAACGAACTGTCGGAAAAAGTAGGTCTTACCTTGTCCAACCTTTCCATTCTCAAAACGGGCAAGGCCAAAGCCATCCGCTTCAGTACGCTTGAAATGATCTGCATCGTGCTGGATTGCCAGCCGGGTGATATCCTGGAGTACAGGGAGAAGTGGTAAGTTTAGGTAGTAAGTTGTAAGGAGTAAGGCAAAAGGTATAAGAGCCCGGAGATCATTCGGGCTACTCTTTACGCTACTCGCAAATTCCTTTTTGAGTTCATGAGGACACCACAACTGTTTGGAAGATTTTAAAACCTGTCAATCCGACATCACGCCACCGTTGGTCTCCGGACCAACGGGCCTGCTCACCCCTGAGTTATGTACGAAGTTGGCCTTAACCTGTCAAAGCAACCTGACGCTTGCTTGTTGGTCGGGAGACCAACAAGGGCGCTAACTTCTAACTCACGCCGCCATTACTTTAAAAATGAAAAGCGACTCTTAGGGATAAACGTTTCGAACAGATGTAGTGCGGACACGAACCAAGAGTAAATATGACTCAGTATTGACTAATCAAATGCCAAAAGCAGCATTCCGCTGGTGGTTCGTGAATACACGAACCACGGACTCCCATTCACGATTCACCATTCACGATTGACCATTGACCACAATCACCTGTTGCGGTGAGGCCCCTCATGCCTTGTTACCGGTAACCTGCCGACATTCACCGATAATTAATTTATTTTTTATGCCATACACCGACATCAACAACCTGGAACTTAAACCCAACGAATGGCTGGCCACTGTAGGCTTCTACCGTGAAGACCTCGAAATATTGGAAGAACGCCTCGCCGAAGTAGCTGCCAAAAACACCCACGAAGAAGTACTGAAAGAAGTAGAGCATTTTCAGAATCAATTCGACATACAAAAAGCCAACATGGCCGATTATACCAGCCGCATCAAGGACTACGTACACCTTTGCGCGGAAGATGTGAAAGCACATGCGGGAAAGGTGAACGTATCATTGAAGAAAGACCAGGAGCAACTTGGACAGGAACTGGTTTCCTTTGAAAAAATTGTCAAATCGCTCAGGGCTGATTTCAACAGGTTCCTGGCAAAATGGATGTAAGTCACCTTCAAAACAACACGCCACATGCCCGGCAAAGTAGCCAAAGCGACCGGTGTAACAGGTCTTTCGTCGTCTGAAGCTGCTGAGCTTCGTCTTCAGTATGGAGATAACAGTATCAGCTCCCGCAGGCAAATGCGGCTTTTTCGTACGCTCGCAGGCATACTCCGGGAGCCGATGTCGGTGCTGCTCATCGTTGCCTGTCTGCTTTATTTTATACTGGGCAACACAGGGGAAGGCATCCTGATGGCGGCGGCCATCGCACTGATTTCAGCCATTTCCGTTTACCAGGAAGTTCGCAGCAATCATGCTGTGCGGGCGCTGCAGGAATTCACCCGGCCGGCTGTGACCGTTATCCGGGATGGTCTGCCCAAAAGCCTTCCCTCCGCCGAACTGGTCCCCGGAGACGTGATAGTGCTGGAGGAAGGCGCAAATGTTCCCGCAGATGCGTTGGTTATTCAGGCAAATGATTTCACCCTGAACGAATCCGTGGTTACCGGAGAGTCGTTACCCGTGATCAAGAATGAACAACCCGGCAATAATGTATTGTACCAGGGCACGCTTGTCAACAGCGGTAAATGCCTGGCCCGTGTATCCGCTACCGGCAGTGAGACCGTGTTGGGTAAGATCGGGCTATCCGTCGAGGGTTACCAGACACAGAAAACCATCCTGCAAAAGCAGGTCAATAAAGTAGTAAAGAACCTCGCCCTTTTCGGCATGGCTGCTTTCACCGCCATCTTCCTGGTTAATTATTTTCACTCCGGTCAATTTGTCGTCAGCCTGCTTTTCGCCTTAACACTCGCCATGTCTGCCATACCGGAGGAGATTCCCGTAGCTTTCAGTTCTTTTTTTGCCTTGGGGGCTTACCGGCTTGGCCGCGCCGGCATTATTACACGCCAACCACAGATACTCGAAAACCTGGGTGCTGTAAATGTTTTGTGTCTGGATAAAACAGGCACCATTACCGAAAACAGGATGTCGTTGAAAATTCTTTACGATTTTAAAACTGATAGCCTCATTGAACCGGCCGACACCATTCCTCCACAATATGAACGCTTGCTTTTATATGCAGCCCTCGCCAGTGAAGCCGAACCATTCGATGCCATGGAGAAAGCGATCGTGGAAACCTATCTGCGCTTAACAGACACCTCCGTTTATCATCGTATGGAAATGGTGTACGAATATCCGCTGGAAGGCAGACCGCCTATGATGACGCACGTTTATAAAGATGGAGCAGGAATAGTAGTGGCGGCAAAGGGCGCCACAGAACGCATACTCGATGTCTGTCACCTGGATCCGGCAACCAGGGTAAGAGCAACTGCCGTACTGAACGACATGAGCATCAAAGGTTACAGGGTTTTGGGCGTTGCCAGTGCTACTGCCTCCCTTTCGCATCTACCCGCGCAGCAAAACGACTTTAACTGGTCGTTCGAAGGATTGCTTGCTCTGTATGATCCACCCCGTAAAGAAATGCCTACCTTTATCCGCAAACTATACGAAGATGGTATTGAGATAAAAATCCTGACCGGCGATCATGCCGCCACTGCCAGTCAGATTGCCGGACAGATAGGTATAAAAGACCCTTTGCGTTGCCGCAACGGCGAGGAGATCATGCAGATGGACGCTTTAACCCTGGAAGCAGTGATAAAATCAACCGCTGTTTTCGCAAGGATGTTTCCCGAGGCAAAAAGAAAAGTTATCAAAGCCTTACAGTCGGCCGGAAATGTAGTAGCCATGACGGGTGACGGCGTGAATGATGGCCCCGCATTGAAAGTAGCCGATATCGGTATTGCCATGGGAAAGAAAGGAAGTGAAATTGCCCGCCAGGCATCCGATCTCATCCTTACCGACGATAATCCTTCCGGGTTTCTGCAGGCAATAAGCGAAGGCCGCAGAATTTACAGCAACTTGCTGAAAGCAGTCCGGTATATTCTTGCCATTCATATCCCCATCCTGCTTACAGCTTCTCTGCCCGTCATATTAGGATGGCGGTTTCCCAACATCTTTACACCCGTACACGTCATTTTCCTGGAACTGATCATGGGCCCTACCTGCTCCATCTTTTTCGAACGGGAACCCGTGAGCGAGGCAGAACTAAATGCCGGTCCCCGTAACAAAGACCAGGGATTGTTTACCAGGCGTGAATTGCTGGTAAGCATTGTACAGGGACTCGCCATTGCTGCCGGCACGCTGTCGATCTATTATCTGTTTATGACGCGCGGATATGCCCTGGAAGAAACAAGAATGGCGGTGTTCACCACCATTATATGCGGCAATGTATTTCTCACCTTTACAGGCAGATCTGCTGTCTATACCATCTTTCAGTCGCTAAAGTTTAAAAACAACCTGGCAATATTCGTCGTGCTTGCTTCGGTTTGCTTCCTGCTGATGTTACACCTCCTGCCTCCTGTACGCGGCTTGTTCGGCCTCCAACCCATAGGTATCGCTAACTTCCTCCTTTGCCTGGCAACAGCGTTTGTAAGTGTAATGTGGATAGAGTTATTCAAAAAGAAAACAGCCGTTTTAAGTAATAAGTTTTAAGTAGTAAGTAAATAAGCACAGGCTGGGCCGTAAGGACATGACCAGGGAGAAAGGTTACTGGTGTCTGGATGCATTCGTTGTTGGTGTCAACACCAACAATGGCGGCGAACTAATGAAGTACCATTGACTTATTGACCTATTGACTTATTGACTTATTCACCATTGACGATTCACGATTGACGGGTACTGACATATATCACTTCCCTCCCTGCCGCTCCTCATAGGAAACCGCCTGTTGATAGAATAGCTTTACTACCTAACTCTACAGGACATGAAAAAGATCTTACTCGCCTTTGACGGAACGAATTACTCGCAGGCAGCACTCGATTTTGCCTTTCAGTTGCACCAGCAAGCCCCTATCTTTCTTACAGGAGCGTTTCTGCCGCAGGTAGATTATTCCGCCCTGTGGAGTTATTCCGTTGGCAGTGAAGCAGGCAGTGTGATCCCGTCCGCCGAAGAATCTACCTCCAGGGAGATTCACCAGAATACTTCACGCTTTACCGACTATTGTAAAAAACACGGAATCCCGTTTAAAATACACAGGGCTTACATGAATTTCGCCCTGCCGGAATTAAAAAAAGAATCCCGGTTTGCCGACCTGCTGATCGTCAGCAGCCAGGAGTTTTATAAACAGGCTGGCACCGAGTTGTCCAATTATTACCTGAAAAATATTCTGCACGAACTGGAATGTCCGTTGATCGTGATGCCGGAGAAAAAGATGAAAGCCGGCAACAATATTATCGCCTATGATGGCAGCGCATCCGCCATGTATGCCATCAAGCAGTTTGCTTACCTGTTTCCCGAATGGGCCGGCAATCCTACTACCGTTGTATATGCCACACCACAACAGGGCAATGAATGGCCTTACGAAACCGAAATACGTGAGTTCATTTCCTCACATTTCAAAAACGCAGTCTGGCAGCGGCTGGTAATACCCTCAAAAGATTTTTTTACCAGTTGGCTGATGGAGAAAAATAATTCCATCCTGGTTACCGGTTCTTTCGGCCGGTCCGGTTTGTCCATGTTATTCCGAAGGAGTTTTGTAACAGAAGCCGTCAATGAACATTACATGCCTGTATTCATTGCGCATCAGCATACCTGACATTATTAACGCTAAACTTTTTCCCGTGAAAAGAATACTGCTGGCAATAGACGCCACCAATCCCGATCCGCAGGCCATCGATTTTGCCTGTTATATCAGCCGGCTCACCAAATCTGACATTACAGGTTTCTTCCTGGAAAATCTTGTAGCAAACGAAGAACCTTCGTTAACAGAGACAGGCGGCATTCCACAAATGGAATGGAAAATCGATGAGAAAGGAACGGAATTACAGCATAAAAAATCATTGACCGGGAAAAATATTGAGTTGTTTCACAACTGTTGCGAACGTAAGTCCGTGCATAGCAAAAGCATTGTGGTGAGTGGCAGACCGGCGAAGGAACTGATAGCAGAAAGCCGGTACGCAGATTTGATTATTATCGATGCCGCCACCTCTTTCGATAAATTGTATGAGGGTTCACCGACTGAATTTGTCAGGGATATTTTAAAAGATGCGGAATGCCCCGTTATCATCGCCCCCGATTCATTCGAAGGCATCGACGAAATCGTATTCACCTATGACGGCACAAAATCATCCTCCTTTGCCATCAAGCAATTCACTTTGCTATTTCCCGAACTGAGCGAAAAAAAAGCCACCGTGCTCAACATCACACAAGACGGGCAATGGAGCAGTGCCGGCAAACAGCATTTTCTCGACTGGATACAGCCGCATTATACGACAGTCGGGTTGAAGACCATGACCGGTGATGCAGGCTATTGCCTGTTTGATTACCTCTTTAAAAGAAAAAATGCATTCATCGTAATGGGGGCCTACGGTCGCAGTAATCTCTCCCGCTTCTTCCGGCACAGCCAGGCCGACCTCCTCATCAATACCATGACGCAACCCATTTTTATTTCCCACTATTGATCATCCTGTAGAAGGGGATTATTTTAAAATATACATCATGAAAGCAAATATGGGCATGGCCGACCGCGTAATACGTATTGCCATCACAATAGCCATCGTTATTCTTTATCTCAACGGCGTGATCAGCGGAATCGCCGGCATCGTACTGCTCGCCCTTGCCATGGTTTTCCTGCTAACCGGTCTTATCGGCACCTGCCCGCTTTACCGGCTACTACACATTAGTACCTGCCAACGGAAAACCGTCTGACCGCTATCAGCTGGAAACACCTGATTCGAATCATGTTTCATTAAAACAGGGGTCAGCAAACAGGCAGTAATATCACATTACATTCGGAAAAATTAAATCAATGAAAGCACTTATCTATCATGGACCGGGAAAAAAATCATGGGATGAAAAAAACAAACCGGAAATATTACACCCGACAGATGCAATCATCAAAATAACCAGTACAACGATTTGTGGCACCGATCTTCATATATTGAAAGGTGATGTACCTACGGTTACCGAGGGAAGAACGCTCGGCCATGAAGGAGTAGGCATTGTCGAAGAAACAGGCGCTTCCGTTTCGAATTTCAAAAAAGGCGATCATGTACTCATTTCCTGCATTACTTCCTGCGGCAAGTGTGCTTACTGCCGTAAGGGAATGTACTCACATTGTACCGACGGAGGATGGATACTTGGTAATACGATCGACGGCACACAGGCCGAATTCGTTCGCATCCCGCATGCAGATACGAGCTTATATCCGATACCCGAAGGCGCAGATGAGGAGGCGCTCGTTATGCTCAGCGATATTTTCCCCACCGGCTTTGAATGCGGTGTATTGAACGGCCAGGTAAATCCCGGCGATACCATTGCTATTGTTGGTGCAGGTCCTATAGGACTGGCATCACTGCTTACTGCACAGTTCTATTCCCCGGCGGCTATCATCATGATCGATCCGGATGCCAACCGGCTTGAGGTAGCCAAAAAATTCGGAGCTACACATTGCATCAATAACAGCAAAGACAATGTAGCAGACAATATTGGCCGCATTACGGGTGGTACCGGCGTTGACGTAGCCATCGAAGCTGTGGGCATTCCCGCCACTTTCGGCATTTGCCAGGATATCATTGCACCCGGTGGACGGATAGCCAACGTGGGCGTTCACGGCAAAAGTGCCGAACTCCACCTCGAAACACTCTGGTCTAAAAATATCACCATTACCACCCGCCTGGTCGACACCGTTACCACACCGATGTTGTTGAAAACAGTCGGATCAGCCAAACTTAAACCGGCGCAATTGATTACTCACCGGTTTAAATTATCAGAGATCATGAAAGCTTATGATACGTTCGCAAATGCTGCCGAAACCAAATCCCTCAAAGTAATTATGACAAACGAATAAGGGAACTGTTCGCCGCCAATAAGTCTGTCACCTGTTAAACTATCCTGTATGCGTCGTAACTATTCTTATCAGAAAATTGCCTCACTCTATAAGCGATTCCAGTTTCACGTGTCAGGCTTTGTACTCGCAGTACTGGGCGTATGGCTGGGCTGGAAAATATCCATGAAGCCATACGTACCCGACTGGTTGCTTATCATACTCGCCATCTGGATGCTCGTGCTGATAGCAGAGTTGATACGCTTCCGTATTATTTTCAAACAACGGATCAGGCGTGATAAAGACTAATGCATTTATATGAAAAATTTAATCGTTTACCAGGGAAAATATGGCGCCACCGCACAATATGCACAATGGTTAGCCGAAGAGTGCACCCTGCCTGTATACCGCGCAGAATCCTGTGACGGGAATGAACTGGAACAGGCAGGCCTGCTGGTGATCGGCAGCAGTGTTTACATCGGTAAGTTACAAATCTCCCGATGGGTAAACAAATACATTAACCAGTTGTATGGAAAGCAACTCATTTTATTTGTCGTAAGCGGCACACCACTCAATGAAAAAGAGAAACTGTTGAAATACGTCAGCTCGTCGCTTCCCGAACAGATCACCGACCGGTGCCGCATATTCTATCTTCCCGGCAGACTCATTTACAATAAACTCTCCTGGAAAGACCGTCTGCTGCTGCGCATGGCATCCATGTTTACCGGAACCAGCAAGGAAAATAAAAAAATGCTGCAAGGATACGACGATGTTAAAAAGGAACACCTGGCCGCCGTCAGCAGTGAAATAAAAAAGTTATTAAAGGAACAACAAACCGACAGTGTTCAGGCGGCTGTTACCAGTTGAACAGATATACCATCGATAAGAAATATGTATCGGGACAATAAAAAAAACTTATGAAACCAATTCTTGTTGCGACCAATTTCACCAAAGATTCAATGAACGCGGTAAACTATGCGGCAGATCTGGCCGTAGCATTGCATACCAATCTGTTTATTTTATTCGTCACCCCACTACCACTGGTATATTCAGACCTGCCGGTATCAGAGAAATTCTTTTCCGTAATGACGGAAGACGCCGAAAAAGAACTGGCCAGACTGAAAGCAGCCGTTGTTAACAGAACACAGCACGGCTGTGAAGTCCATACATATCTCGCGCAGGGAACAGTGGAGTCGCAGTTGGAAAAATATTGCAGTACCATAGATCCGTTTGCGGTAGTGATGGGCACCGGCGATGCAACAGCCGTAGAAAGAACCTTATTCGGTGCCACTACGCTTACAGCCCTCAGGCAACTTCACTGGCCGCTGATCATTATACCCGAAGATGCCCGTTATGTACCCCTGAAAAACATCGGTCTCGCCTGCGATCTGAAAGACGTGCGCGAAACACTTCCAGTAAAGGACATTAAAGAACTCGTAAAGCTATTCAACGCAGACCTGCATATCATTCATGCCAGCCCGGAAAGCCCCGGTTCTTTTGATAACGAAACTATTTCCGAGACGGAATATGTAAATGAACTCTTCGCCGACCTTTCGCCGCTCTATCACTTTATTCACACACAGCACACAGAAAGTTCGATCATCGATTTTTCCGAAAAGAACAAGCTGGATCTGCTAATCGTTATTCCGAAAAAGCACAGCCTCATTAACCGGCTTTTTACCACCGCTCATTCAAAACAGCTCGTGTTGCATACACACGTACCGATCCTTGCCATGCATGAGCACTAAATAAGTATCATGAACAACTATGTGATCCCGTTCTCCCGTATAACTATCAATGATGTGGGCATAGTAGGCGGCAAAAATGCGTCCCTGGGAGAAATGTATGCCAAGCTTTCACCCCGCGGCATCCCGGTTCCTGATGGTTTTGCTACCACGGCAATCGCCTTTGACGAATTCCTGACCGCCAACCTGCTCAAAGAACCACTGCGGAAACTAATGGCGCAAATTGATAAGATCACTTATAGTAATCTCGAAGAAACGGCCCGGCAGGCCAGGCAGTTGCTACTTACAGCCAGCCTGCCGCAACAATTACAGGAAGCTGTGCTGAATGCATATAAAGTATTGCAGACATCAGGCACCTCCGCAGTAGCGGTACGCAGCAGTGCCACGGCAGAAGATCTTCCGCAAGCGAGCTTTGCAGGACAACATGAATCTTACCTCAATATCAGCGGCGGTGAAAATGTACTCAATGCCATCCGGCGCTGTTATGCTTCCCTGTATACAGCCAGGGCCATCAAATACCGTGAAGACAATGGTTTTGCTCATGACAAAGTATTACTCTCTGCGGGCATACAGCAAATGGTGCGCAGCGATCTGGCCTGTTCGGGTGTAGCTTTTACCCTCGAACCAGAGTCCGGGTTCAGCGAAGTGGTCACGCTCAGCGGCGTATGGGGACTGGGTGAAAACATGGTGCAGGGAACCGTGACACCCGATGAATATACCGTGTTTAAACCAACCCTCCGGCAAAACAAACTGGCCATTATTCAGAAAAAGCTCGGTGATAAGGCGAAGACCATGCTGTATAACAGCATTCCCGGTGCCACCGAAACGATTGTGAATATCGATACACCTGCGGAAAAACGCACGCAATTTATTCTGACGGATGAAGAAGCGATGAACATCTCACGTTGGTGTGTGCTGATCGAAGAACATTATCAAAAACCAATGGATATTGAATGGGCCAAAGATGGTGTATCGGGAAAAATTTTCATCGTGCAGGCCCGGCCCGAAACCGTCCACTCCCGCCAAAGCCCTTATCTGCAAAAAATATTTGCGTTGCAGGAAAAAACAACCCCCATTGTAACAGGAAACGCAGTTGGTGAAAAAATTGCAACCGGTATTGCAAGGGTCGTTACCAGCCCGGAAGAATCAGAAAAAATACAAGCTGGAGAAATTGTGGTAACCGATATCACCAGTCCCGACTGGGATCCTGTATTGAAAAAATCGGCAGCGATCGTTACCAACAAAGGAGGCCGGACAAGCCATGCATCCATCGTAGCGCGTGAACTCGGCGTACCTGCAGTGGTAGGCACCGGCAATGCCACAGCAGTCATAAAGGACGGAGATGTAATCACCGTATCCTGCGCCGAAGGCAAGACAGGCTTTATCTACAAGGGAAAATTGAATTATACTACCCGAGACATCGACTTCCGGAAAATAACCAAACCTACTTCCACGCAGGTAATGCTGATCGTGGGTGATCCGGATCAGGCTTTTAAACTTTCCTTCTATCCCAATGACGGTGTTGGATTGATGAGACTCGAATTCATCATCACCCATTCGGTACAAATACATCCGATGGCACTGATCAGGCCCGGTCAGATCACTGACCCGGTCACGAGGCAACGAATCGAAACACTCACATCCGGCTACCCTGACAAAAAGCAATATTTTGTTGAACGGCTTGCACAGGGCATTGCGACCATAGCTGCTGCCTTCTATCCAAAAGAGGTGATCGTTCGCACCAGTGATTTTAAAACCAACGAATACGCAAACCTCATCGGTGGCAGTACATTTGAACCGGTTGAAGAAAATCCGATGCTTGGGTTCAGAGGTGCATCCCGCTACTATCATGAGCGTTACCAGGAAGGATTTGCAATGGAATGTGAAGCCCTTAAGCGCGTGCGGCAGGATATGGGTTTTACCAATGTGAAAGTGATGATCCCCTTTTGCAGAACGGTGGAGGAAGCGAAAAAAGTAGTCGCCGTAATGCAAAAAAATGGCCTTGACCGCGAGAAGGATGATTCACTTGATATTTATATGATGGTGGAGATACCCTCCAATGTATTACAGGCGGATCAGTTTGCGCGGATCTTCGATGGCTTTTCGATCGGCTCAAACGACCTGACCCAACTCGTATTAGGCGTGGACCGAGACTCATCCATCATCAGCACCATCTTCGACGAACAAAATCCCGCTGTAAAGGAAATGATTGCCACAGCTATTTCAAAGGCCCGGCAGGCAGGTATCAAGATCGGCTTGTGCGGACAAGCACCGAGCGACTTTCCCGCGTTTGCCTCCTTCCTTGTGCAACAGGGAATATCCGGCATCTCCTTTAACCCCGACGCACTCCTGGCTGGTATTGCCAACATCTGCCAGGCAGAGCTTGAAATGCGCAAAGCACACCTGCCTGAACCAGACACAGCCGTTAACGGCCAACCATAGCTTGTGTCCGAATATTGAATTTGTGCTGAACAACAGATGCCGCAATCACCGGAAAAAAATAAACCTGTTCTCGTGAAAAAGAAATACTTCCTGGCTTTAATCGTCGTCACCATACTGGGAACACAAAACATGCTGGCGCAGAAAAGAATTGATATCGGTATCAAAGGGGGATTGAGTATACCTAACCTCACAACAGGCAGCACAGCCAACCCTGTCAATAGCGGTTATGGTTCAAGACTTGGTGCCGACTTTGCCATGCATGCTGAATTTCATCTATCCAAACATTTTTCCTTTCAACCGCAACTTCAATATTCACAGCAAGGCGGCCGGAAGGACGGCAACCAGGCATTTGTCGTACCGCCCGGTATGGCTGCTATGTTTCCACCCGGAGAAGTTCCTCCTTACCTCTATGCCGACTACAAAAGCGTGGCCAGGATCAACTACCTGATGCTTTCTACTTTAGCCAAATACCGTCTACCACTTGGCAGAAGTTTTACGGGATATGTTGCAGCGGGTCCTTTTGTAAGCATCGTATTATCGGCTAAAAATATCAGCAGTGGTTCCAGTATTATTTATCTGGATGCACAGCAGACTACTCCCCTGGTGCCGACGCCTCAATCATTTGACAATACCGAAAATATCAAATCGGATCTCCGGCCCGTCAATGCGGGCATAAACGGCCATGCCGGTATCAGTTACCAACTCAGAATGGGCGCTGTTTTTATTGAAGGCGGCGGTAATTACGGATTGATCACTATTCAGCAAAACGAGGCGAACGGTAAAAACAATACGGGTGCCGCTACTGTCAGCCTCGGTTATCAATTTATGCTGCGGTAATACCGTAAATAGATTATTCTATTTTATCATCCGTCACTCCAAATCTTAACTCAACTAAGAATTTACCATTACGCACTTCTTCATTACTTGATATTTATCATGCAGCTTCTCTCGTGTAGCAGTAGTAGTTGTTCTATCTTCGCCGCGTAAAAATTTTAATATCCACTATGCATCCATCTCTACCCACCAAATGGGTGAAATGCTTTGTCATTTCACTAAGTCTTTTTGTCTCTTACCGTACTACGGCGCAGTTCACGCCGAGCCACACTTTCACTATCGAAGCCAGCACCAACAGTGTACAGGTGCAGGGCAGCGGCGAACAGGGCAACCATATTTTTCCGAATGGAAGGATTGGTATCCGGATGAACAACGGTAACTATCGTGTTTACAAAACCGATGGCACCTTACTCACCACCTTCAGTACTAACTTATCGGGTTTCACTACGGCAAAAATTATTGGTCTTTCCAATAACCAGTTGCTGCTGCTGGCCGATTCGCGTTTTGCGATCATGAACCTGGCGGGGCAGACAATATTGCCGGTTACGTCAACAGGTATGAGCATTTACGCAGGAGGTTATCCCTATCTCGATGCAGCAGAGTTATCCAATGGTGATATCGCGTTCAGCACTTATGCCAGCGACGGCTCCAACCAGATCCGCGTATTTACCAAAGCCGGTGTGGCCGTAAGCAGTATCGTCAATGTGAAAACAACCGGCACGGGCCGTCCCAGCCCTTCCGGAAACCAATACTACAGCGGCCAGATCAAAGCAAGTAACAACGGTACATTCCTTTTTGTATACACTACTTACTATGCAGGTATCCATGGTGTAATGTTCAACAACGACGGCACGATGCGTACATGGCCCGCTACCGGCAACAACCATTATCAACTACTGACGACGAACGGTCAGGATGGATTTGAATTGTTTGCAACGTCAAACGGCGACTACATGGTATCGCTGATGCGAAGCAATATTGGCGGAGTAAGAATCGGCTATGACGGCGCTATTCTTTCCACGTCCATCGCCCGCGGCACCAACAGTTACAATATCGGCGCACTGGCCGTCAATAGAAAGACCGGTGGCAACTATGCCCGCGCCACCGCTGATGAAAGTATCGGTACGCGATATGACGGCACCGACGACTTCAACGGCACCGCTAACCTGTATGCTGAACAACGCAGTTTTACGGGCACGGTTAACCTCGCCAAACAATCATTTGCAACCGGCTATTACAACGTTCAGTACGACGACAACGAATGGGATTATCTTCCCAATATCCGTCCCGGAATTTTTACCGTATCGAGCATCGAAGGCGGCAGCGGCGGATATGGTTTCATTACCATGAACTATAACAATGCAGGCAATGCCTGGTCGCTGACCATGCGCTTGTATGATGTTACTGGTACCTTACCTGTAAAGCTGGAAAGCTTCCAGGGCAAAAAACAAAATGAATCGGCTGTATTGAACTGGAATACTTCCGGGGAAACAGCCTTCAGTCATTTTGAAGTGGAATGGTCGGCAGACGGCAGCACATTTGCCAAAGCGGGTACGGTTCAGTCTGCAGCAGGCAATGGTGCAAAGGCTTATACCTTCACCCATCCGTTTACGGCTGACATGTCGCAGGAAAGCCGGTTGTATTATCGTTTGAAAATGGTCGATAAAGATAACAGCTATACGTACAGCAGCATTGTTACGATCAACAACAGCGATTTTTCCGATGTAAAATTATATCCCGTTCCCGCCGCCGATCATATCTGGATCGAAGTGCCGGTTAGTGTAAGCAGACAGCAACCTGTTTACAGCATCGTAACGCCAGGTGGACAGATCGTACTGCAGGGCAAGATTACCCAGGCGGTGCAGCAAATCCAGCTTCCCGCTATGGCTCCGGGTATGTATTACCTGCGTCTGAACAATGAAACAGGCAAATCATTCCTGAAAAAATAATTGCTCAGAACTGGACAATAAGAGAGCCGGCTATAATGGCCGGCTCTCTTATTTATAATGAAAAAAAAAATTATCGCCGTCCTAATACGGTGGCTACGTAGTCGCTTTTATCTACAAAACCGGTATAGCGTGAATCTTCGGCATAAGAGCGGTTATCGCCAAGTACAAAATACTTTCCTTCCGGCACGATGATGGGGCCGAAATGATCCTGGTTCCAGGACTGTTTAAATTGTTCCTGTATGCCTTTGTTGATCTCGTCCTTCGGAATGGTCAATCTCCTGCATTTAATGCCATGCGTGGCAACGAGTTTATCCGATAAATAAGTAGTGACGGAATCGGAGGTTGTATTGGTCACAAAAGGGTTGGCCAGGGTATCGATCGTTTTCACTCGCTCCCACTCGTTTGCAGCGAGTATATAATTGTGCGCGAGTGAAAGATCCTTGTCCGCATCCACGTCGTTGACGAACAACCGGCCATCACGGATCTCGATCTTGTCTCCTTCGAGTCCGCATAAGCGGAACAGTTTGGCATGGCGACCGAATTGCGCACTGTTGGCATTATAACAGATAAAATCGAAGCGGGACGGTTTTTTGAGGTTGGAAACAAAAAAGCCTTCACGGTTCTGAAACGTAGGGTAATTGGCGATGCCACCGGAAGAGAGGCGACGGAAAGCGTTGGTCATCTGTCCGATAGCCCAGAGTGCGAGCAGCGAAATGACAATGATGAACGTGTATTTGAGTTTCTTCTTCATTTGTATAAAAATTGGTATCAGGCGGACGCGGCAAGATAAACAATTAGTCAAAGCAGCGGCCGGGCATGGCAAGCTGAGTTCGCTGACAGGATAGGAAAACTATTTCTGACGTTTCACCATTTCATTGATCCAGATCGGTGCATAAGGTGAGGTGCAGCCTTTGGAAACCGGGTAGTCTTTATAAATGCCAAGCTTTTCTCCGATAGCGAGTGCTCTTTTGCGGTATTCAGCGTGATGGATGCCGATATTGGCCAATGCGCTGTTCATCGTCCACTGTACTTCGGGCGGCGCCTTGGGCATTTCTTTCTCCAGCCGATCGAGTAAGGCGGGGATATCGATGCCTTCGGGACTGCGGGCAATGCGGCCGGACGTGAGGCTCCAACCCTGGCGTGCACACATTTTGTCTTTGGACTTCATCCATTTTTCGCGCAACTTTTCTTTATCTGGAAAATCTTTGATCACGTAAGAGTAGAGCCAATCCGCCACCTGCGTAAAGGTTTCTGACTTCACCATGTTCTCCAGTTCAGCAGGGGATAAATCTTTGGGTTTAAGAATAAGAATAGCAACGAGCCTGGCGTCGATATTGCCGGTGGCCCATAATGCGAGAGCAAGTGCATGATCGGATTTGATCTCAGCCGCCACTTTGCGGATATCGCCCATCTTAACGCCGAACTGGTTATTACCTGCGCCGGCTTTGAGGTTGTGTTTCAGGGTGGCTGGGTTGGCAAGTGATTCGAGTGTCTTGAGCACTTCTTTGGCGGTCATGCGTGTTGGTTTGGGCCAAAGATAGCGAGGGAGAGAGTTATAAGTTATAAGTATTAAGTTTTAAGTATTAGGTAAAAGATGTAAGGCGTAAGGTGTAGGGACTAAGGCTTAAGGCTTAAGGTTAAAACAGCCGTTATAAGTTATAAGTATTAAGTTTTAAGTTATAGATGTAAGGCATAAGGCTAAACAGCCAAATCTCCCCATCTCGGTGGTTCGTGTCTCCACGAACTGCAAAAGCGTCGGGACGGATTCACTTATTGACCATTCACTATTCACTATTCACTAATGACCTTCACAGTATACACGACCGTAAAAGAGTTGAGAAATAGATTTTATACCAATCGGTATATTTCACCTATCTTTGTCCTCCAATCATGTCAAAAGCAGCACAAACCAGGCAATTCATTATCGAAAAAGCATCGCCCCTTTTCAATATTAAAGGGTACGACAACACCTCGCTGTCCGATATACAAGAAGCGACCGGCCTAACAAAAGGCGCTATCTACGGCAATTTTGCCGATAAGAACGAACTCGTTATTGCCGCTTACGAGTATAATTGCGCCCTCCTTCGTACTACCATCGACGAAGCCATCGCCTCCACGGACACCGCCAAAGATGCGTTGCTCGCCTGCACCGGCTTTTACGCCAAAAACTGGCCAACGGTTTTTAAAAAAGGCGGCTGCCCCATGATGAACGCCGCCGTCGAAGCCGACGATCATCTCCATTTTATGCGCGACGCCGTACGGTCGAGCATGAAACGTTTTATAAAAAAGATCCAGCAGTTGATTGAAAAAGGACAGGCCAACGGCGAGTTTAAAAAAAACGTTCATTCCGCTGAGTATGCCGCCCTCCTGTTCAGCATCCTGGAAGGCAATATCCTTTTGGCCAAGATCATGAACGATCCCAAATACCTGAAAACCGCCGCAACAAGAATCAGCCGCATGATCGAAGAAGAATTATCCACATAACCTTTTTTTTAACCAATTATATACCGATCGGTATATTTTATAAACATTAAATATTATATAGTCATGAACACTTCCGCAAACACCATTTTTATTTCCGGCGGCTCCGCCGGCATCGGCCTCGCCATCGCCAAATTGCTTTCAGCCCAGGGTAATAAAGTCATTATCAACGGCCGCAACCAGCAACGGCTCGATAACGCTTTGACACAGTTGACAAACGCCGTTGCCATCCAGGGCGACCTTTCCATCGAAAACGATCGCATCAGAATAGCAACCACATTAAAACAAGATCACCCCGATCTGAATATCCTCATCAACAATGCCGGTGAAGCTTTTCCCTATTCCCCTGGCCAGACAGCCAACGATTACGAATATGCCGCCAGGGAAATCAATACCAATTATACCGCCATCATTCATTTCACCCAATTGCTCCTGCCTGCCTTAAAGCAGAAACCCCAATCAGCTCTTGTCAACGTCACTTCCATCCTGAGTATGATCCCTTCGTCCGGATTGCCAACCTATGCAGCCAGCAAAGCCGCCTTGCATTTTTACACCCAATCGTTGCGCCAATCACTGTCAGACACCAATGTGCGTGTTTTTGAATTGATGCCTCCATTGGTTAACACAGATTTTTCAGCGCCAATCGGTGGAGAAAACGGCATCCCTCCGCAGGAAGTCGCCGCCGATTTATTAGTAGCTTTAGCAAGTGATCAATTTGATATCCCGGTTGGTCAGACAAAAGCCGTTTATTCGTTATTCCAGGAGGCTTCGGCAAAACTTAAAAACTAATTTATGAAACGTGTAGTCATCACCGGTATCGGAGCGCTGACGCCGATCGGCAACAACGTAAAAGATTTCTGGCATTCGCTCGTCAACGGTGTCAGCGGTGCCGCACCCATCACCAGGTTCGATACAGCTAAATTCAAAACGAAGTTTGCCTGCGAGTTGAAAAATTTCAACCCGCTCGATCATATCGAAAAATCAGAAGCCCGGCGTTACGATCTCTTCACACAGTACGCCCTTATTGCCGTAGCCGAAGCCGTTAAGAACGCCGCTATTGATTTTGAAACGCTGAACCGGAACCGCATCGGCGTGATCTGGGGATCCGGCAACGGCGGTATCGGCACTTTTGAGGAACAGGTAAAAGAATATGTAAAAGGCGACGGCACACCGCGCTTTAATCCTTTCTTTATTCCCAAGATGATCGTGGATATCGCTTCCGGCGTTATTTCCATAAAATATGGTTTGAGAGGCGTCAATTTTGCGACCGTGTCAGCCTGTGCTACCTCCAACACGGCCCTGATCGATGCCTTTAATTATATCCGCTGGAACAAGGCCGATATGATCGTTACCGGCGGTTCGGAAGCGCCGATCACCGAAAGCAGCGTCGGGGGTTTCAATGCATCCAAAGCTTTATCCACGCGCAATGATAGTCCGGCAACGGCTTCCAGGCCTTTTGATGTAACCCGCGATGGTTTTGTAATGGGTGAAGGTGCCGGCGCTATTATCCTCGAGAGTTATGAGCATGCCGTTAAACGCAATGCGCCCATCCTCGCGGAAATCGTGGGCGGTGGCATGGCGGCAGATGCGTATCATCTTACCGGCACGCACCCCGATGGCGAAGGCGCTTATCTTGGCATGCTGGCCGCCCTGGAGGAAGCTGAAATCAGCCCTTCCGATATCGACTACATCAATACACACGCCACCTCTACCATGCTCGGTGATAGCAGTGAACTGAGGGCTATCGAAAGAGTTTTTGGTACACATCCCAACCTCAACATCAGCGCCACCAAATCCATCACCGGCCATTTACTGGGTGCGGCGGGCGCGGTGGAAGCCATTGCCTGCGTCATGGCCGTACAGGAAAACATCGTACCGCCTACCATCAATTCAACCGATATCGATCCGGGGTATAAAGATGCTTTCAATCTTACCCTCGGCAAGGCACAGCCAAGAACGGTGAACTTTGCCATGAGTAATACCTTTGGTTTCGGCGGACACACGGCCACCACCATCATCAGGAAGTTTGCATAGACGCAACTGAAAACCAGACACTCCCATTGAAAAAATGACAGTAGCCACTGTCATTTTTTTATTCAAATCCATTGCTGGCATTGTATCTGATAGGATTTAAACGGAAGATAAAATGCGGTTATGAGTACGGAATTTTTTATATCCCTGACGCTTCTCACACCCGAGGGTCCCCAGAGTTTTGCCCGCTTTACGTTGGGCGGGGACCAAAAGTATGCACTCAGCATTTTCAACGCCCTGCAAGGTGCGGCTGAAAGCGATTCCCCGGGGCTTCTTCAACTCGAGTTCATGGAACTATCCAATGGATTGCCGGTTAACATAAAACTGAAAGACTGTACATTGGAGCAGTTGAGCTGGAATTGTAAATACCTGACGAAAGAAGCGTTCAAAAGAGCCGGAATGAATTACCGCTAAATCTGCTCATTCCTTTTTCTAAAAAACGATGACGATGAAAAAGAAACTGCAACAACCCTGGCGTTTATTGAAAAAATATTACCGGAAACTCTCCTGTGACCATCGCGAAGACGATGACCCATTTGACAGTCCGTATATCGTGCTGTAAGATCATCAAAAAAGGAGCCGGCGGCTCCTTTTTTATTTTAAACAGCATTATGTTTATGCTTTCTTTACAAACTCGGATTTGAGGGCCATAGCTCCGAACCCGTCGATGCGGCAATCGATATTGTGATCGCCGTCCACCAGCCGGATGTTTCTCACTTTCGTACCGGCCTTGATACTTTGTGCGGATCCTTTCACCGGCAGCGTTTTTATCGTCACCACGCTATCCCCGTCTTTCAGGATATTACCATTACTGTCCTTTACGATAAAAGCATCGGCGGACTGGGCTTCTTCTTCCGGATTCCATTCATGACCGCATTCGGGACAGATCAGCAGATTATCCATTGCGTAAGTATAGGTTGATTTACAAAGCGGGCAGGGTGTTGTTTCGGACATGCTGTTTTTCGTTTTGCCGCAAATGTAAAAAAACTATTGCGCTTAGTTGGACTGATTTTCGTCAGCCCTGCCGGTTCAGAGGGCCGCATACAACTTATTCGCTTCAGGTCCGTCCTCGGATCTTTTTTGCAATCGTCCGCGCATGCGGCTGAGGGATTGCGGTGTAATGCCCAGGAAACTGGCCAATTGATATTGTGGAACCCGCTGTACCAGATCATAGCGTGTTTCAAGCAATGTAAGATACCGTTGTTCAGGTGAAGATGTTTTGAATTCATCAAAGGTCGCCTGGTTCCTGGCCACTTTTTCCTCCGATATCATGCGGCACAACGACTCGAACCGCGGAAATTTTTCAAAAGAGATCTGCTCTATTTCCGGAGTGGATACGGCCAGGATAGTCTCTTCCACACAGGCAACAAAATACTCCGATGGCTGTCCCGTGATGCTGCAAAGAGGCGCAAAGATCTCTCCCTCGGTGTAAAAGGCGGTTGTTTTTTCTTCTCCATCGATCATGTAATAGCAACGGATACATCCTTTGACCACAAAGAAACCTTCGTTTGACACCTGCCCTTCTCTGAGTAAAATAGCATCTTGTTCAAACGTTTTAAAAACGCTGAGGTCAATTATAGCTTGCTTTTCCTCTTCAGAAAGTGCTATATATTTCTCGATGTAGTCGAACAGTATCTTTTCCATGATTGCATTTATTATCTAAAGTTAATCAGCCGGAGTATTTCGCCGCCGGTCTATCTACAAACGACACAAAAAATAGCACGAAAAACATTTGCAGGACCGGACGCCGGCTGGTAATTTATCCCATTAAACTGTTGACAGGTAATTTTTCTTCGTCCGCCCTTACTGTTCATTTTACAAAAAAAAGACGCCCCGTAAAGGGCGTCTTTGAACAGGAAACAATTTTGTGCTTACTTCAAAAATTTGAGACAGGCTGCGTTTACTTTTTTACCGTCGGGAGCCGTACGGCCATTCAACGAAATACCTTTTGATATCTGCGCCGGCAGGTAGGTTTGTCCATCCCACATTTTATCGAAAATGTAGTAATCGTACCACACTTCCTTTTCAGTTTTGAAAACAATTGCGGCGACAAACGACTTCCGGACGATGTTGCCATACTCGTCCCGCACAATAGTAACATCGGAATCTGTAAGGATGGTTTTGAATGCTGACGGAGCGCCATCCTTGAAGTAATTTTTCACGGCTTTCAATACCTCTGCTTCCAATTTAGGATCGGTCAGCTTCTTTTTGGGGAAACAATCGCTCTCACTTACTTTGAGTTCTTTGGGAACGATTACTTCAATTTCTCCTTCCGCCATTGGTTTGAATTTTACATCGTCGCCTAAACCGAAGGTTTTGATCGGAGCCTGCAACAGGCGGAGTTTATGTTTGCCCGGCGTCAGCAATTCCTGGTGGCTGAGAAGGGCCTGGTATAGAAGTTCATCTACCCACAGTTTTTCCGTGCCGTCATTCAGCATTCCGCGTATAGATTGTATTTTCTGGGTTGCGAGATCTCCATCAAGGCGGCTGTCGCGGCCTACACTTGAAATAAACACATCATCGAAATACAGGTAAGTGATCAGGCGGGTCTGCGCGTCGAAACCGCTTTGTTTCATTTTGTTGATCTCCTTGACGGGTTTCCCGTTTTCTTCCAATTCGAGCAATATAGTATTGGAAACAGAATGCAGGTAATTTCCTCTGAAGAATAGCTTATCACCCAATGTATAGCTGGTAATATATTTGGATTCCGGGTCTGCGCGTTCAATTTCGGTATTGGCAAAAACAACTTTGCCTACATATTTTTTATACTGGTCCGTACTAAGGTTCTCTTCTTCAAAAAGTTCGAGTTTTGAGTTCTTTTTGTCTTTGACTTTGGAAAGAAGACCTTGTGCATTTCCGATGACGGATGCCAGCAACATGGCCGACAACATAACAATTCTCATTGTTGTTTTGATTTTTAGGTGGTTAAAATTGAGCTATGATGGCGAGCAATTTGCGCGCAAACATAACAGAAATTCTATTACCCGAAAAAATGTGAATCAAAAAGATAATATGACATTTTGAAAGTCGAACACTCAGTAATAACCAGACCATAACACAAGCGATCATCACCCAAAGCCTTGAGGCCCGGGTATGACAGTGCAACCGCCAGTCCACGGCATATCATTCCACGGAATCAGGAGATATTGTTTTTCTTATTTCACCATACCAACACAACCTCAGCCCACACGATCTACCCTCCTGTAAAACCATTTCTTGGCTACTTCGGCCATTAAGATATATCCCGTGATGAGCAACAGCATCCAGCCATAAAAAATAGCCGGCAATCGCGTAAAACCGAGCAGTGCTGCAAAGGGCGTAAATGGAAGGAGAAGAACGGCGAGGATAACTGCGCCGGTGGCAATACTCAACAACCGGCCCGGCAAACTTTTGAAAAAGGCCAACCGGGTACGTACCACCAAAACGATCAGCGTAGCGGAAATCACCGACTCGGTAAACCAACCCGTCTGAAAAACCTTTTCATCAGCTTTTAAAAAATGCAACAACACACCGAATGTCAGGAAATCAAATACTGAACTGATCATGCCAAATACGATCATGAACCGCTGGATAAATTTAATATCCCATTTACGAGGTTTATCAACGGAAACAGCATCCACGCTATCTGTAGCGATCGTCATTTCCGGAAAATCAGTCAGCAAATTGGTAAGCAATATCTGTTTGGGCAACAAAGGAAGAAAGGGCAGAAACAGGGATGCGCCTGCCATGCTGAACATGTTGCCGAAATTGGCGCTGGTTGCCATAAAAATATACTTCATCGTGTTGGTAAATGTCTTGCGCCCCGCTACGATGCCCGTCACCAATACATCCAGTCCATTTTTCAGCAATACGATGTCGGCGGCCTCTTTGGCAACGTCCACCGCCGTATCAACGGAAATGCCCACATCTGCAGCATGGAGTGCCGGTGCATCATTTATTCCATCCCCCATAAATCCTACTACGTTGCCGGATTTTTTTAAGGATAAAATGATCCGTTCTTTCTGATTAGGTTCTACCTCAGCAAAAATATCGGTATGCGCCGCCTGCTGGAATAAAGCACTCTCACTCATTTCTCTTAACTGTTTTCCCGTCAGTATAACCGGTTCTTCCATACCGATTTGCTTAGCGAGACTATGTGCCACCAGCTCATTATCCCCTGTAATCAATTTGAGTTGCACACCCAGGTTTCGCAGATCAAGTATCGTTTGTCTTACTTCCGGCTTTGGCGGATCAAACAAAGCGATAAAGCCAAGAAATATCATATCGCATTCATCATTCCTGGTAAAATCTGTTGCCTGGCTGCTATTTTTATAAGCTACGCCAAGTACCCGGTAACCTTCGGCACTCAGTTTTTCATACTGTCCGTTGATCGAAGCGAGTTTATCAGCCAGCGGAATCAACTGGCCGGTGCCTGTTTCCGCGCGATCGCAGACTTTAATGACAGCGTTCAGCGCACCCTTAGTGATAGCCAGGTTTTGTTGACCACTCCTTACCTGTACGGTAAGCCTTTTGCGGATAAAATCATACGGCACTTCTGCCTGAATAGTAAATCCGGCTTTATCACCGGCATAACTGGCACTTATCGCTTCGTCAATGGGGTTTTTAAAGCCCTTTTGAAAAGATGCATTCAACCAGGCGTAATGCAATATTTTTTCTGAATGATTTCCTTCTGTATCCAACGTATCCTTCAGCGTAACTTTTCCGGCAGTGATGGTGCCTGTTTTATCGGAACAAAGAATATTCATGCTTCCGAAATTCTCGATGGAGGAAAGCCGCTTGACAATCACCTGATTTTTGGCCATGGCCTTTGCGCCAATAGATAGATTGATACTGATGATAGCCGGAAGCAATTGTGGGGTAAGCCCGACAGCCAATGCCAGCGAAAACAGGATCGAGTCGAGCGCCGGCCGGTGCAGCAGAATATTAATACCGAAAATAATGATCACCAGTATCAGGGTAATCTGCATCAGCATGTAACCAAAATGCCGTATCCCTTTTTCAAACTCAGTTTCCGGTATGCTGGTTCTTAACCTGGCAGATATTTTTCCTAATTCTGTTTGTTTGCCCGTTGTGACTACCAAAGCTTTTGCCGTGCCGCTGATAACATGTGAGCCCATAAAAAGCGCATTACTCCTGGCAGCGAGTTGTGCATCGGCCGCCACTACCCCGCTGTTCTTTTCTACCGGGAAGGTCTCGCCGGTAAACGCCGCCTCATCAATAAACAGCTCCTTTGACTCGAGCAATAAACTGTCTCCCGGAATCACATCTCCTGCGTTCAAAACAATTACATCACCGGGCACCACCTGTTCCACCGGCAATTCGGTTTCTTTATTATCTCGTATGATACAGCATTTGATCTGAACCATCTTCAACAATCCGGCAACAGCATTGGCCGCGCCTTTTTCCTGCCAGAACCCCAGTACACTGCTTACGAGGGTAATAAATAAGATAATGACCGCATCAGTGAAATCGGCCAGTGCAATAGAAATTAAAGCGGCAACGATCAGTAATAATGTGAGCGGGCTGCGAAACTGGTTTATGAAAAGGATCAGGGAAGATGGATGCGAACGGGCTTTTAACGTATTCGATCCGTAATCTTTCAGCCGCGTGGCTGCCTGCTCTGCTGACAAGCCTGCTTTGCCGGAGGCTAATTGCTGCAACACTTCATCGGTGTGGAGACTCCAGAATAGTTCGACAGAAGGGGGTGATGAAGAAAACGGCATTGGTATTGCTTTTTCGCATTGAATGGCTAAGCTATACTATTAAAACGGGGTGTCAAATGAGACCGGTCATCTGCCGTATGTGTGCAGGTCAGGTAATTTTCGGAGATCGGTGTTACCCGGGTGGATAAATCATTCCAGGGTATGTGACTGAACCACCAATGTACAGAGGGTTGCCTGGAAAAACAACCGTGAACAATTTCTGCAACTTGTACGCCCCTTACTTGAAACAGACAACGGCATCTTTCACCGTAACGAAGTTGAAGGCGGAGATGAATATATATGAGAGGCTTTTGCCCATATTAATCTCTGATTCTTATCCGACGCAAATCGCTCCTTATTTTGTCGCAAATCACCCCCAAACTTGTAATAGAGAAAATTATCTTTAGATAAATTAAGCAACCAAATTTTATAAATATGGATACCGGCTCTGCAATAAAACTGGACGTTTACATAAATTACCCGGGACATTGTGAGAAAGCATTCCGCTATTACGAGGAGCATCTCGGTGGAAAAATAACGATGATGGCGCCTCATCAGGAACCGCCACCCAATTTTCCGAAAGCATGGAAAAAACCAATTCTTCATGCAATAATTGAGATTGGTGGCACTACCCTGAGGGGAGCAGATATTCCCGGCGCGGAACCTATGCGCAGCGCCTATCTCACGCTCAGATTTGACACTGCGGAGAAAGCAGAACACATTTATAAATTGTTCTCCAGCGAGGGCGAAGTGTTCATGAAGATGGAAAAAACGCCCTTTGCGAATCGATTTGCCATGATACGCGATAAGTTTGGCACTTCATGGATGCTGCTTAACCTTTGAGCCGTATGAACTGCATAGTGAACCCAGTCACCAAATTGAGCCGGTGTTTAAGAATTTTGCGGATGGTTTGTTCAGCGTAACCATTAATAAACGAAATGGTGCCGATATTATTCCTTACTTCATTCTCGGCTGTCAGCTTTGGATTATAACGGTAGTCAAGGGTAAGATCGAGCTCAGGGTCTACTTCTTCATTGCCAGATCCGTAATGTCGTTGCCGGTAACGGGCCGGTAGCCAAGGATGCTGTACATCAGGACGCTGGTGAACTGCGCGCCGTCATTCGGGATCGGGCTGCCTCCGTATTTTTTGAGCCAGCTGTAATTCACGTTCACACCGATCTTCAGGTTTTTATTGATGGGCTGATCAAGCGCCAGTCTGAATTGCGCACGGTGGTAACCGGAATTGATCACTATACCCTTCTGATCAAGCATCGACCCGGTAAACGTGTACCTGGTAGACTTTGTGCCGCCTACTTGTCCTTTGATATCAATGGAAGGCACATCCTGAATAAGATGGAAGCGCTGAAAGTGGCAGGTGAGAACAGCTGGTTGAAGAAGATGTTTTTGGGGTTTAGTTGAAGGACGCATCGCGGGTGAGGTGTTCTTCTTCTATTCCAAGGCCATAAACAAAAAGTTCCCTTACCTTCTGAATAATCTCTTCCTTATTCATCGTTGTAACATCGCTGCGGGAATTAAAATAATATTCCCGACTCACCTTCTCTGCAAGTTCCCCGACAGTTTTAACGGAAAACGTTCTACCGTACTTATTAACGAATGCTATCAATGCCCAGGAAAGTGCCATTCCCGGTAAGCCGATTCTCCAGTTAAAAAACAGCATTACTAATGAAGACACAGACAAGAGCAATAAAATAATAGCCGCCAGGCCTGCAGGCTCAAAGATATTGAGCCTGAAACCCAACTCCTTTTCAATTTGTTTTATTGCGTACCTACGTTTTCCCTGTGGAAATATCTGACGAAGATTTGTATCTGGCTTTATAGTCACTTTTTCGGGAAAAGACGTAACTGCGATCGCATTCCGTATTTTATAAAACGCTTGCTGGGTTGTACAGTCAACTTTAAGATCGCCTTCAATTTTGGAAAGAATAATATCACAAAGCCCGCCGAAGGTTTTTAAGGCTTCCAACTCGCTCTGATCAAATTTTATCCGGAATGACCGTTCAATAATAAGCATTATATCTCCTATATCATCAGGATCGGCATTCTCTAGTTTATATTCATCTTCCATCATGAAAAAATTAACTATTAGCAGAATCTATTACCCGCTTTTATCTCGCCCGCTCCAACCTTTCAAATCCCTCTGTTTTCAGAAAATCTACAAATTCTCTTCTGTTCAAACTTCCTGCGGGTCTATAGTGCCAATGATGATAGCCGAATTCCAGTTCGTATAAATCATACGTCTGCTCAAATCCCAAATTCATTATGGCAGCTATAAAATCATTAAACACATTCTCATCCCTTGTATGGAGCTGGATCGTTTTATGTTCATCCAGTGTGAGATTTGTTTCACCAATTAAAGAATGAACTACGCAGTCTACATAACCGTTTTCAATCGTCGATAACTTATTATCAGTAAAAAAAGTAACTATTGCTTCCTTTCCAGTTATTTTTCCACTGGCCCATAGTTCCGTTTCACCGTTATCCCAATAATCTCTTATATAAATCCAGCACCCATTTACTTCAGGCAAAAAATCGATGGCCTTCAAAAAGACATCCGTCAACCTGTACTGGCTAACGACCAATTTAAATTCGAACAGGCCGTTCTCATTCCTACTGTAAGCAACAAAATTCTCTTTTATTAATTCGTAATCAAACTCATCGTCTTTTGTTCCTTTTATAATTCCGATCGGAGCAACAAAAAGATGTTCATCTTCACCGAGCTTATAAAAATGCAACGAAGGCCGCATCGATACTTTGGCATCTAGTTCAACACAATCGACCGGCATTTGAAACTCATCGTTATCATCAAGACGTTCGGCTTCCAAACCGTGTGGTGAAATAAACCCATTCTTACCAGCAGCTTCCAAAGCATTACGAAATGCCTCACCTAAATGATCTCCATAAGCATAAAAATTTCCAATAACTCCTTTAGTCATGTTCTGCTTTCCCTCTATCAAAAAATACCAATGTTCTTTCTGCATAGCTTCATTTAAGAATTGAAGTAAAAAAAAATATTATTAAGAAAATCTCTTGAGTACTTGTTGATATCCTTTTATACTTTTCAAATCCGGGATAAAGATACAATTCACTCCACAGGCGCGATCTTTTTCCTTTATTCGGCAAATAATAATGCCAGAGCAGCATGCAGGCAACCGAACGAAACGGTTTCCATTGCTCAGTAAGCGCAAGAATATCTTCCCTAGTTGTTCCGGCATCCAGCTTTTTCAAACTCCTTAACGCATTGATAGCCGCCAGGTCACCGATTGGAAAAATGTCTGCACGTTGCAGTACGAACATCAGGTACACAGCGATGGTCCAGTTGCCAATACCTTTTGATTGGATGAGTGCCTGACGCACTACCTCCTCAGGCAACGCAGTAAACTCCTCCAGCACGAGAAGATAATATTAAATAGACAAACCTGTCTATTTATAAAATGACTGCCTATTTACCTCTGAGTCCCCTTATAATGATGAATAAACTGAACACAAATGTGATGATGTAAACGACAGCCAATGCAGGTTTTTCGAACCTGAGCGTTTCGGAATCGAATTGTTTGAACAACGCAACACCGACAATAATGGCAACAATGACAAAGACGAATGAAAATGTTTTTTTGTTTTCCATGTATGTAAAATATAAAAGAGAAACGATACTACACTACTATAGTTCTTTTTTTGCCAGGTCTCCCAACATCTTTAGGCGAGCATCCAGTTTGTCGTCCCATACCAGTCCATAATTCAACCGCATACAATGATGATATTGATTTTGCAGCGTAAAAATCCTGCCCGGCGCGAAACTGATCTTGCGGACGATGGTCTTTTCATACAGCTCCATTGTATTGATTTTTTCCGGAAGTTCTATCCATAATACAAATCCGCCCTGCGGCCTGCTGGCCATAGTTCCTTCCGGAAAATAATCTGCCACCACCCGGGAATAGTTAAGCAGGTTACCATGAAGCGTTTGCCTTAGTTTCCGGAGATGATTTTCATAGCGCCCGGTCTCCAAAAAGCCGGCTATTACTTCCTGTGTAATGGATGTAGACGAGATGGCATGATATAGTTTCATCCGAAGGACTTTCTCTTTGAATCTTCCGGGAGCCACCCATCCAACCCGGTAACCCGGTGCCAATGTTTTGGAGATAGATCCGCACCACAACACCATACCGTTTGTGTCATAAGTCTTGCAGGATCTGGGCCGGTGTTGATCGAAGTACACATCTCCGTTAAGGTCGTTTTCTATCAATGGAACATTGTACTTCTCCGCTAATTGCACGACTGTTTTTTTGGCTTCGTCTGACATACAACTTCCCAAAGGATTACCGAAATTGCTGATCAGCAAAAAAGTTTTTACTTCTTTTTTTTTCAGCGCATCTTCCAATGCGTTGAGATCAATTCCCGTTTGAGGATGGGTTGGCAGTTCCAGTATTTTCAGGCCCAGCGACTGCGCAAGCTGAAGCATACCGAAAGAAACAGGACTTTCCATGGCGACCGTATCACCTTTTTCTGTCAACGCCATCAGGCAATAAGCAATGGCATTCAGGCAACCGCTGGTGGTAATGATATCATCGCTGTTAAGATCACATCCCATGGCAAAAGCGCGGCGGGCGATCTGCCGGCGGAGCCGTTCATTGCCTTCTGCCTTATCATAAGCTACGCCGCTACCTTTTAATTCGCGCGTAGCCAGCAGCAATCCTTTATTCAATTTGGTTATGGGTAATAATTCATTTGCCGGCGTTCCTAATGAGAGCTGTAGTCCCGCCTCCTCTCCAAGGTTTTGATAAACCCTGCTCACCAATCGTTCGATATCACCATAACTGGCAATGCCGGACGGTGATGTTGCAGCAGGTATCGACGGCATGCGGGCACGTGAATATTTTACATAGTACCCGGATTTAGGGCGGGTTTCGATAAGCATTTTACGTTCCAAATGAAAGTAGGCATTGAGAGCGGTGTTCTGGCTTACACCATACTCCCGGCAGACCGTTCTTAACGAAGGCAGTTTGTCTCCCGTCTGCAATAGGGAACTCATGATCTGTTGTTCTATAACACCCGCAATCTTTAAATAGGTGAACGTTTTTTTATCCATGCCATTTCTAATCTGCTACCATCCAAATTACAAAAACTGCATCTGCTATCATATGCTAATTTACCGGATTTTTGTCACGATCAAATAAACGATATGCGAATTCAGAAACTGAACTGGGCCGGTATTAAGATCGACTGTGCCGGCAAAACAATCCTGATCGACGCGGTCGAAAACTTTAAGCCCTATTACAAGATTTTAGGAGATCCGCAGACTCCGCTTGTAAGGTTTGCGGATGACACCAAAGCGGACTATCTTTTATTTACACATCTGCATCTCGATCATTTCGACATTTCGGTGATCGAAAAGTGTTTGAAGCCGGATGGTAAAATAATCTGTTACAATAAGCTGCAACCAATCGTTTCCAACCTCTATAAACCCGTGATCTATCTTGGTACGGATGACAGATTTGAAGAAAATGGCATTGTCTTTAAATCCGTCTTTTCACTGGATGGTATCGGAGAAGAACAAACATCGTGGATCATTTCATACGAGCAAACCAACATTTTTCACGGAGGCGACACGATCTGGCATAACCAATTTTGGAAGCTGGGGAAAGAAAATGCCGACATAGATTTTGCATTTCTGCCTGTCAACGGAGTGGTGGTCAATTTTGAAATGGCCGGCCTTGAATACAGCACCGTGCCGGCTTCGCTTACACTGGAACAGGCTTTTAACGCCGCGAAATTGCTACATGCTAAAGAGCTTGTTCCTATTCATTACGGAAAATTCTCCACACAATATTATCAGCCGGCGTTGATTACTGAAAAGGATTGGGAGTCGCTATCTTCAGCGATCGGACAAGCTTACCGGATCGTTGAAGACGGACAATTTTTACCTGTAAAAGAACCGAAATGAAATTTGACTTACAAAAAACAATCGATGTCGTCAAGCGAACTCCTGCTGTGCTAAGCGCCATGCTGCAGGATATATCCGATGAATGGCTCTATTGCAAAGAAGGAGAAAACACTTGGAGTCCGTTTGACGTAGTGGGTCATTTGATCATCTGCGAGCAAACCGATTTTATACCCCGTACACAGATCATACTTTCCAATGCCGAAGAAAAAAATCTATCACCGGTTGACACGAATGCGCATGTTGGCTATAGTAAGGGAAAAAGCATTAACGATCTGCTCGAAGAGTTTACACAACTTAGAAACGAAAATGTGCAAAAGCTGATCGCAATGAGACTCAGTGAAAGTGACCTCGACAAAACCGGTTTGCACCTGGAAGTCGGTCCGCTAACAGTTCGCAATGTATTAGCGAAATGGGCGCCGCACGACCTGAATCATCTTGCGCAGATCGCCCGGGCAATGGCCATGCAATACACCGTCGCAGCCGGACCATTTGCTAACTATCTCGGTATACTAAAACAAAACAATTCATGAAAAAAATAGGATTGGTCGGCGGCATCAGTTGGACCTCAACAATCGATTATTACAGACTGATAAACGAAGCAGTCAATCAAAAAGCCGGTGGCTTAAACTTTGCAGAGTGCATCATTTACTCCGTAAACTTTGAACAGTTCAGGAAACACAATGCCGTGCATGACTGGGACGGCGCATTCAATTTGCTATCTGGCGCTGCACGGCGACTGAAAGATGCGGGAGCAGATCTGCTCCTGCTTGGAGCCAATACGGCGCACATTGTTGCAGAACGAATCGCCGCAGCTGTAGCCCTTCCGCTGATCGATATAAGAACGGCTACCGCAAAGGCGATAAACGATAAGGGCATCACGAGGATTGGTTTATTAGGAACCGTATTCACGATGGAGCTTGACTTTTACAAAGAAAAATTGGCAGCCAATGGCATAGAAGCCCTTGTTCCGGAAAACAAATCTGACAGGGATTATATTGAAGAAACACTTTTGCACGAACTGGGGAAAGGTATCATCACTGCGAAAACAAAAGCCGGATACCTGCGGATTGCCGGCTCATTGATCGAACGCGGTGCGGAGGGAATTGTGTTGGGTTGCACTGAAATCCCTCTCCTTCTTTCGCAGAACGACTTTGCGGTGCCGGTCTTCAATACCACGCAGATTCATGCCCAGGCGGCGGTTGATTATGCCTTTCAATAAATAACCATGCTATGGAAAAAGTAAATATCATTCATGAACTATCCACCATCGATAGATACTGGAACCAGAAAATAATCGGTGAGGCAAATGGCCAATTGATCAAACTGGCAAAGGGTAATGGGGCAATAAACTGGCACAAGCATGATGACCAGGATGAATTATTTCTATTGTACAAGGGCCGTCTGACCATTCAACTCAGAGACCGGAACATTGAACTGTATCCGCATGAGCTATTCATCGTGCCCAAAGGAACGGAGCACTGTCCCATTTCGCATGGCGACTCGGAATTCCTGATCATGGGATTGAACATCACTTCCAATGCGGCCGGTGGCCGGCCGGAAAAATATGATATATGAATTTTAGTTTTGAAAAAGACATTGTACTGGAAAATGGGATATTGCTATTAAGGCCAATATCCATAGCTGATATTGACAACCTCCTGCCGGTGGCGATGGCAGATAAAACGTTGTTACAATTTTCACCGAAACAAATTTACACACCAGCATTACTGACGGAATATATTGAAACAGCCATTGCCCTAAGGAAAGGGCATAGCCGGTATTCGTTCAGCATATTTAACAAAGCGGCTAACTGTTATATAGGAAGTACAGCCTTTATGAACGTGTCCAACACCGACGACCGGCTGGAGATCGGTGCTACCTGGATCGATAAAAAATATCATGGTTCGGGTCTCTACCGTCAATGTAAGCTGTTGTTGTTGCAATATGTGTTTGAAGACCTGGGTGCCCATCGCGTAGCATTCAGCACGGATGAAAGAAATATCCGGTCGAGAAAAGCGATAGAAAAAATAGGAGGAAAATTCGAAGGCATTCTGCGCGAGCATACGTTGATGTATGACGGGTATAGAAGAAATACCTGCTGCTATAGTATCTTAAAACAGGAATGGAAAAATTTACCATGATCTATATAATCGGTGCCGGAGCCATTGGCAAGGCGTTGACGGTTTTTCTGAAAAATGCCGGGAAAGAAGTGATATTGATAAGAGGAAGCGTTGATGATGGAACTGTGCATACGGGAAACATACGCGTAGAAATGCCAAGCGGTGTTGTACATGAGGCTGAAATTAAAATAGCGTCATTAAGTGCATTCGACTCTTTGCAAGGCATGGTTGTGCTGGCGAACAAATCATATGGGAATGAAAACCTGGCGATTACACTTCGCCCGAAAATCGGAACATCTCCTGTGGTGCTATTGCAAAACGGCTTGGGTGTGGAAAGACCTTTCATGACTGCAGGTTTTGAGCAAGTATATAGATGCGTGTTGTTTGTCACCAGTCAATCGATCAGCGAGGATACGATACGGTTCAAGCCGGTGGCTGTTTGTCCGGTAGGTATAGAAAAAGGGAATGCGTCTATTTTAAAAAGGATTGTTCAGGAATTAAATACACCACAATTTGAATTCAGGAGTGAAGAAAACATACAGCCGGTTATCTGGAAAAAAGCGATTGTAAACAGTGTGTTTAACTCGGTTTGCCCGTTGCTGGACACGGACAATGGTATCTTTCACCGGAATGTTGCTGCACTGGAAATTGCGCGTAAGGTAATCGCGGAATGTGTTGCAGTTGCTGCTTTCAACGGTGTTATGCTCACCTCTTTGGAAGTGGAAGAAAGCCTGCTGAAGATCAGCAAGCTCTCGGATGGGCAGTTGATCTCTACCTACCAGGATATACTAGCTAAAAGAAGAACCGAGATCGATACCTTGAATTTTGAGCTGGTGCGGGTGGCGGGGAATGTCAATGTATTTAATACGAAGTTACTGGGGGAATTGGTGAGGTTGAAGGCGGATATGAGTGGCGGAATAATATGACAGGCAAACTCCTCTTGCCTCTTTTCGCTAAAAAAATAAACGCCTGATAAATCATCAGGCGTTTGAAGCTGTTTGTAAAATTATCGCCAACCAGCCCCGGGGCTACATGTTCAAGAATAGAGGACAATACGTGTACGTTGTAATCGACACCTAACGTATTGGGTATAGTCAATAGCAATGTGTCTGCTTCGCGGATGGCTTCGTCTTCAGAAAGTTGTTTAATCAACTGATCAGGTTCGGCGGCATAACTTCTTCCGAAGATGGCACGCTTGTCTGCCTCGATCATCCCGATTTTATCGGAACTACCGCTCTCCCGCCCAAACAACTGACGATCGCGCTCATTGACTAAAGCAAAAATCGACCTGCTTACAGATACGCGTGGCTCACGTGTATGGCCTGCTTTTTTCCAGGCTTCTTTGTAGAGTCTTATTTGCTCGGCCTGTTGTATATGAAAAGGTTTTCCGCTTTCATCGTACTTCAATGTGGAACTTTGGAGATGCATTCCATTTTCTGCGGCCCATACGGCGGTAGCATTGGAGGCGGCGCCCCACCAGATCCGTTCACGCAGACCCGCCGAGTAAGGCTCCAGCCTTAAAAGACCGGGTGGATTGGGAAACATGGGATAAGGATTGGGCTCGGCAAAACCAACGCCCTGTAGCTTATCGAGGAATTCAAGCGCTTTCTGTCGCCCCATATCCGCATCGGTTTCGCCTTCCTTCGGTTCATAGCCAAAGTAGCGCCAACCGTCAATTACCTGTTCGGGCGAGCCCCTGCTGATACCAAGTTGCAAGCGGCCGCCTGCAATCAGGTCCGCGGCTCCGGCATCCTCCACCATATAAAGCGGGTTTTCGTAACGCATATCGATTACGCCGGTTCCTATTTCAATCTTTTGTGTTTTGGCACCAATAGCAGAAAGCAAAGGAAAAGGCGATGCCAGTTGCGCAGCAAAATGGTGCACGCGGAAATAAGCCCCATCGAGCCCCATCTCTTCTGCAGCAACAGCCAGATCGATGGATTGAAGCAGGGTGTCGCCCGCAGTACGGGTACTATAGGCCGGATGATTGGCCCAATGGCCGAAGGATAAGAATCCGATTTTTTTCATAGATAGCTACTTGTATTATCCAGTTTGAAATTAAGAATGAGGCTGATCAGGACACTGGCATTTCTATCGCTTGTCCCTTATTAAAACAACAGAGTCAGCAAAATGTTTGTCGGAAAATTGCCCCTGATTGGTCGCCTTTGCACCGCCTGTAAGTGCGGTATGGCATTGAACTTTGTAGTCATTATAGAACTTTATGAAGCGCTTACGTAAACCGGGAAATCTCCTTAAATTACTTGCAATAGCAATCCTTATGTCTGCAACACTTCCCTCAAACGCCCAGGTAATTAAACCCGTTACCAGTGGTTATGCGCCGGCCAACGGTATCAATGTTTACTATGAAGTATACGGCCAGGGGGAGCCGGTCATTTTGCTGCACGGCGCCTACCATACAATCGAAACGAACTGGGGGCAACTGATACCGGAACTGGCCAAAACCAGAAAAGTAGTTGCCATCGAAATGCAGGGACATGGCCATACGCCTTATTCGGAAAGAAAATTGACGCGGGCTGCATTGGCCAGCGATGTGGAAAAGGTGATGGATCATCTTAAGATCGACAGCGCCGATGTAGTGGGATATAGTTTCGGTGGGCAGGTGGCTTATCAATTTGCTATACAAAGCCCCGACCGTTTGAAAAAGCTCGTCATTATTTCTTCCGTACATAAAAGCGAGGGCTGGATAAGCAGCGTGACCGATGGTTTTAAGAAACTGAAGCCCGAATTCTTCACTAACACTCCGATGCATGCCGCCTATGATGCGGTAGCGCCGGATAAAAATAAATGGATTCCATTCGTGGAGCAAATGATTGCTTCGGCGGGCCAACCCTTTGATCTGGGAAATGAAAATATAGCTAAAATCGCCGCACCCGTATTGATCATCTCAGGCGACAATGACGGCATGGATAAAATTGAGTTGGCTAAAACGTACAGGCTATTAGGCGGCGATGTTGCGGCGGACTTCCAGGCAAAGCCTGCCTCGCGCCTGGCCGTTGTGCCTGACCAAAGCCATGTGAGCCTGATGAGGCAAACTAAAACGATATTGGATTACCTGGAACACTTTTTATCAATGATGAATTGATAAACAAATATTGATGTTCCAATGGATCGGCAAATGACAGCCTGGTTTATTATCCTCCTGTTCCGATTGCTTCAGTAATTCACCCTATTCATCGGTAACAAATGGCAGGCTTGCGTGCATAAATCTACCGGCTCAAAAAAAATTACGCTGTGGCTCCACTTAATTTACCGATCAGAGAGGTACTCAAAAAAAACTCCCTGATAATAATTAATTATCAGGGAGCTGGGCGGAGAGAGAGGGATTCGAACCCCCGGACCTGTTACAGTCAACGGTTTTCAAGACCGCCGCATTCGACCGCTCTGCCATCTCTCCGCGGCAAAAGTAAGTGTACGCAGATTAATGGCAAAATTCATGTTCTACTTTTTTACGATAATATTTTAATTCACAATCAGTTTGGCTTCCATTACCTGGTAACCCGCCGCTATTCCCTCCTCACCTTCCACCATCCTCAACAACATCTCCGTAGCTGCCTTTCCCTGCTCGGCGGGGAATTGTTCCACCGATGCCAATAATCCCCTTTCCAGGTAGCGCATAAACGACAGGTGCGCATAGCTTACAAAGCTGATGTCTTCGTTGATCGTCAGCCCCTGTTCGCGGCAATAAGCCATTGCTTCCAACGCCACATAATCATTGAAGGTGATAACCGCCGTAGGCCGTACTTCGCGCGCCAGCAATTGTTTCATGGCAATACGTGTGGCATGCGAGGCTAGTCCCGTATCGGTTAGCACGATCTCCATGCCGGGATGCCGGGCCGCGGCCGCTTTGATACCCTGCTCCCGTTCCGCCGCAGCAGCCAGCGTAGCCGGACCATTGATGAATCCTATATGAGTATGTCCGCGTTGTGCCAGCAACTCTACCAGTTCCGACGAAGCCCTCGCGAGATTGCAGCGTACACCGTGATACAGTTGCCCAGCGGGTACACGGTCGAAGAAGACCACGGGCAATCCGTATTGTTTCAGTTCATCGAACAGGCCATAGTCACGCGTGTCTTTGGCTAATGATATTAATACACCGTCCACACGGTTGCGGCGCATCGAGTCCAGCACTTCGCGCTCTTTGGCGGGGCGGTCGTGCGACTGGCCGATGAGGACGGTATACCCCTGCTGTTGCGCCAGTTCTTCTACTGCCTGGATGGCCATACAAAAAAATTCTTCCCGGAGATTCGGCACTATCAGACCGATAGTGCGGGTGCGGCCTTGTTTGAAAGAGATGGCCGCCTGGTTGGGTTCATAGTTCAGTTGTGCCGCCAGTTCCTGTACGCGCTGGCGCGTTCGCAATCCGATACCCGGATGATCACGCAGGGCGCGCGATACGGTGGATACGGATACATTGAGTTGCCGCGCAATTTCCTTGATGGTTGCGGGCTTACGTGTATCGGTCATAGTGGTTAGCCTCCCTGCTTCAGGAGTTAATGGCCTCGGACGACACCCATTGGTGTTTACCTTCGGTCATATAGTGTTTGCTTTGTTCGATGGCATCCATCACTTTTTCCAGTATCACATCCGCCGGTTCGTTATAAGTCAGTTCCAGCGGGGCTTTAAAGGTAACTGTTAGTTTGGTGCCACGCTTCAGCAGCTTGAGGCCGGTTTTGTTAAAGGCGCGCGAAAATCCCGAGATCACCACCGGTACCACTACAGGTTTGCTGTAGCGGATGATGATGGCCGTGCCTTTACGTCCTGGTGCAAAGGGCGCAGTAGTTCCTTGCGGAAAGGTGACGATCCAGCTTTTTTCCAATGCCCTTGTGATTTTACGGGTATCGGAAGGATCGAGTCCTTTGCGTACTTCCTTGCTTTTTTCATTCCAGGTGCGTTTGACCGTGATGCCGCCTGCCAGCAAAAAGAAACGTGCGATCCAATTGGAATGCATGGTTTCTGCCGCAGCGATATATTGTATGCGCGTGAAGGGATTCAGTAAGTAGTAGGGAATCGGGCCCAGGCTTTTTTTTCTGCCCCATTTTATCGCGGAGAAGATGGCAAAAAAAGTGATGACGTCGGCGAAGTAGGTCTGGTGATTGCTGACGAAAAGTACATTTTGCTTTGGCAGCTTGCGGACATGCTCCGCTCCTTCGATCCGTAGTTTATTGATGATAGAAAGGCGGGGCCAGTAGAACAAGCCTACTACCAGGTGAACAAACTTCCGAACAAGGCTATAATTGACCAATCGCTCCCACATGCAAGCATATTTTGATTTGCAAATAGAACCCAATTTAAGAATAGAATGTGAAAATGTGTAAATATGTAAATGTGAAAATGTACGGAGTGGACCTGTGTTGAGTTGCCCTTTCACATTTACACACGGCCCCGGGCAAGGCCCGGGCAGATTTGCACATTAAAAAAGCCCCGCTGAAGCGGGGCTTTTTTGTATAAACAGGATTAGTGCTTATTCTGCTTTGGGTTCGTCAGCAGCGTTGGCAGCGGCGTCGTTATCCAGTTTTTTCTTCAGGTCGGCCAGCACGCCCAGGTCACCCAGGGTTGCTTTTTCTACCTTGTTCTGGATAGTTTTCACAGCTTTTTTGGTCTTGTCAGACTCAACCTTCGCTTCTTTCTTAGCAGCTTCACGCTCTTCGAACTGACCCTGCTCCCAGATGCGGCTGTGTGAAAGCACAATACGCTTCTCGTTGCGGTCGAATTCGATTACCATGAATTGCAGTGTCTCGTCGGCACCTACGCTCTTACCATCTTCCTTGTTCAGGTGACGGTTAGGCGCAAATCCTTCCAGACCGTAGGGCAGTTGTACAACGGCACCTTTATCGTCGCGGCGGATCACGGTTCCTTCATGGATACTGCCGATGGCAAATGTATCCTGAAGGGTATTCCAGGGATCTTCCTCGAGCTGTTTGTGTCCGAGTTGGAGTTTGCGGTTCTCTTTGTCAATACCCAGGATCACTACGTCGATGTTTTCACCAACTTTCGTGTACTCACCGGGGTGGTTGAAACGCTTCAGCCAGCTCAGGTCAGAGATGTGGATCATACCACCAATGCCGGAAGCCAGTTCAACGAACACACCGTAGTTGGTGATGTTTTTCACCAGGCCGGTATGACGGCTGCCTTCAGCAAAGCGTGTTTCGATGTCGTTCCAGGGATCAGGAGAAAGCTGCTTGATAGAGAGGCTCATCTTGCGGCTGTCTTTGTCGAGGGTAACGATCTTCGCTTCGTACTCGTCGCCGAGTTTGAAGAACTCTTTCGCATTGATCGGTGTGTTAGCCCATGTGATTTCGCTAACGTGTACCAGACCTTCCACACCCGGGAGGATCTCCAGGAATGCACCGTAGTCTTCGATGTTCACTACGCGGCCTTTAACCACATTACCTTCTACCACGTTCTCAGGCAGCACATCCCATGGATGCGGAGTCAGTTGTTTCAGACCCAGGCTGATACGTTTTTTCTCGTCGTCGAAATCCAGTACCACCACATTGATCTTCTGGTCCATCTTCAGCACCTCGCTTGGGTGAGAGATACGGCCCCATGAAATGTCGGTGATATAGAGCAGACCGTCCAGGCCACCCAGGTCCATGAAGGCACCGAAATCGGTGATGTTCTTCACAGTACCTTCCAGTACCTGTCCTTTTTCCAGTTTGCTCATGATCTCGGCGCGCTGAGCTTCGATATCGCTTTCGATCAGTGCCTTGTGCGATACTACGGCATTCTTGATGGTCTCGTTGATCTTAACCACTTTGAATTCCATAGTCTTGCCAACAAACTGATCGTAGTCAGTTACAGGCTTAACGTCGATCTGAGATCCGGGCAGGAACGTTTCCATACCGAATACATCCACGATAAGACCACCTTTGGTTTTAGAGGTAACGATACCGGTGATAACTTCGCCGGTTTTGTGTACTTCCACGATACGCTCCCATGCACGTGTGATACGCGCTTGTTTGCGGCTCAGGTTCAGGTGACCATCGCGGTCTTCTTTCTCTACGATCATTACTTCCACGTCATCACCTACTTTCAGACCGGGGATGTCACGGAATTCGTTGAGAGAGATCAGACCATCACTTTTGAAACCGATATTCAGTACCACGTCGGTCTTGGTCAGACCTACCACGATACCTTTGATCAGTTCGCCGTCGTTCAGTTGTATGAACGTGTTGTCATAAACATCGTCATACTTTTCTTTTTCTTCTTTGGTGTAAGAAGTGACATTGCGTTTGTCTACGCTCCAGTCGAAATCGTCATGCGCTGTTTCTACAACAGGCGCAGCCACAGGTGCAGTTGTTGTCGCTGCAGAAGCGTCAGGTGCGGTTTCCACCTCACCAGCTGCGTTCTCCTGTGCATCAGCGTTTAAGTGTTTTTGAATCAATTGATGAAACATAAATTGTTCCCGAAGGGTTTTAAAATCGGGGGAGCAAAGATACGGAAAAAAGGCGGAAGGCCCGAAGCTTCGGGCCGACACTTCGGGCTAAGGCGTAAGGTTTAAGGCAAAAACAGCCCGTAAAAAGTTGTAAGTAGTAAGTTATAAGTTAAATAGCCATATCTGAATGATTATCAATATTAAATGCCTATCGGTGGGTGATTTCTGCGGACGAACCTGGAAGAGCAACTATTCACGATTCACCATTCACTATTCACCATTGACCATTGCCGCTTGACAATTCACAAGTATTTTCCATTTTAAGTGTTTTCTGTGCATCGTATTGTGTTTCAAGCATTCAATCACTTATTTTCACCCAAAAGAACACTTTTGCTTTACGCTGTACTCCGGGTTCATGTCCGGTTATGCTTGTGGATCTGCTGTCCGGAAATCAGGGTCAACCGCCCGGATCTGCTGCGTACGCCCGGGCCGGTCCTCATTGCAGCCAATCACCCCAATTCCTTTCTCGACGCCGTTATCATCGATGTATTGTTTCAACGTCCCGTTTGGTCGCTGGCACGTGGCGATGTTTTTAAGGGAAAAATGATCCGCCGCATTCTGCATGCCGTAAAAATTCTTCCGGTATACCGCCGCTCGGAAGGCGTGGAAAATCTGCAGGAAAATTACCGCACGTTCGAAGATTGTATCCGCCTTTTCGAAAACAGCGAACAGGTGCTCATTTTCAGCGAAGGAAAATGTATTAACGAATGGCATCTGCGCCCCTTACTCAAAGGCACTGCGCGGCTCGCTTTCCAGGCCTGGGATCGCGGCATTCCGTTGACCGTATTACCCACCGGCATCAACTATGATTCATTCCGGTCCTTTGGTAAGATCGTGGAGATCGGGCTCGGCGACCCTATTCAGCCCTTGCCCGCTTCAGCGGAACTAAGCGACGGAAAACGCATGCAGGATTTTAACCGGCAGTTGCAACAACAACTTGCCTCACACGTAAAAGAAATTGCACCAGGGGACAAAGAAAAAGCAAAACGTTTATTTAAAAGGCCGCTCTCCGTTATACAACGTATCGCATTAGCGATACCTGCCGCATTGGGATTCTTGCTGCATTTCCCCATTTTCCTGCTCTCCCATTTCCTTACCAACAAGTATTTTTCCAACAACGATCACTACGATTCCATTCAACTAAGCCTTATTATTCTCGGCTACCCTGTTTACTTATTGATCGTTTTATTATTGGCGCTGTTTATTGCTCCCTGGCCCTGGTTTTTATGCATCATCCTGATGCCCTTGCTGGCACGTGCTGCGGTTGTTTTTTATAAAAAATAAATCAGCCCGCACTGACCACCACCGCCGTTCCTCCTCCATCATTCTCTTTCCAGCGTATTTGCCATCCCACTTCATGGGCCCTTGCCCGCATATTGTACAATCCGTTGCCGGCGCTTTGTTTTTCCGCATCGGCGGGCAGTCCTTTTCCATTGTCTTTTACCGTCACCTGCCAGCTTTCTCCTCCCTGGAAGAGTATCAGCACTTCATCTGCGTCACTGTGACGGAACGCATTGTTGATCGCCTCCTGGAGAATCCTGTAAAGATGGAATGCCTGCGACGGCGGTAACGAATGATCATTGTCCAGTTCGTCTACCACACCGGCATGAATATGCGGATAGCTCGGTTGTATGCGTTGCAGGAAAACTTTTATCCGGTCGCTGATGGCTGTTAGGGTCAATGCTTCTCTTTTCAATACCCAAATGGTGTCCGTCAGTTCCGATACGATCGACAATGAATTATTGCGCAGCTCCTGCACCGATCGTTCCGCTGCTACCACAGGCGCCATCATCTGCAACTGGCTTACATTCGACACCATCGATGCGGCATAGGCCCCGAGATTGTCGTGCAGGTCCGCGGCTATCCGTTTGCGTTCCTGTTCTTCCGCTTCTTTTACTGCCTGCGCCGATAGTATTTTTTCTTCTTCGTGTATCATACGCATCTTCAGTTGCTGGCGCTTACGGTAGCTGATGAATAAGATTGCCGCGATAGCCGCCGCCGCAAGCAGGATACCGGCTATACCATACAATTGCTGATTTTTTCGCGTGATATCGAGCTGTTGCTGGATGATGGTGTTTTCTTTTTTCTGTACTTCGTATTGCGTTTGCAGTTCCGCAATGGCTCTTGCAGAGTTCTCACGATACATCGTGTCTTTGAAGGAAGAGAGTTGCTGCACGGTCTGCGCGTACTTTGCATTATCGCCTGCTTTTCTATAACATTCCGCCAGGGTATTATACACCAATACGATCGCAGCGCTCATTTTTCTTTCGCGTGCAATTTGTAATGCTTCCATGCATAAAACCACCCCTTGCTGCGGCTTGCCGGTTGCGCTGTAGAAAGAGGCCAGCACCGTCATGTCCGACACGGTATACAACGGATCACCGATCTGCTTGCGCAATTGCAACCCGGCCTGTAAGAGTTGTTCCGCTTCCTCTACGCGGTTGACATAACTCAACATCAGCCCTTTCACGTTCATGCTTGCACAACGCACATAAAGGCTTTGTATCCGCTCCCCTATTTCAATGGAACGTGTGGTATAGTAAAGACACGAATCGGCATAGAGCTGCTGATGATCCGCTTCGTACAGGTGCAGAAAACAAATGCCTGCGTTGGAGTTCAGCAATCCTTCGACCTGCAGCGTCGTAATTGAATAGTTATTTTTGTTGTATACCCGGGCCATCGCCAGAGCAGGGTGAACGACCTTCAGTGTCTCATTGAAATGTCCCATCATCGACGGACCGGTAGACATATTCAGTTGAAGGTTCAGCAACATGGCCGTATCGCGGTCTTTCTCCAGCAACGGCAACAAGCCATAATAAAGCTGCATCGCTTCCTTGATCTTGTTGCTGCGTGTAAGCCGGTTGGCATCGAGCATGATGAAACGTGCATAGGGTTCTTTGTAATCATCTTTGTAAGCGAGTGTCTTCAATTCTTTTTGGATAAGACTATCAAGACGTCCATCGATGATGCCGCTGCGGGCCATGCTGTAACCCGTATAGTAACGCATCAGCGAAGCACGCGGTTTGTCTTTTAATTTTATGGCAAGCTGGTATCCTTTTTCTGCGTAATGAGCCAACGTGTCGTTGGAGAGCGATGCATTGTCCAATAGCAGGCGGTAGATCGATGATAGTTGTTGCGAAGAAGGTTCTTCTGCGGCAATCACTTTTTTCAGGCTGTCGATGCGTGGCGTTTGCGCCCGCAGCATGCAGGTAAGCATCAGGAAAATGATACACAGGAAGGTCTTGGTTGGCATGGTGGAAAGAGGTTGGGCGTCTTAAAAGTACGCCAATTGCTTCCACTCTGCAGCATATTTATTTATGCACTACTACAAATTAAGTAGGGGAAATAAATGCATCAGGACAGGTCGGTATCTGCTGCGATGGAACTGGCCGCGATCCAGCCGCTTGTCCACGCATGCTGGAAATTGAATCCGCCGGTAATGCCGTCCACATCCATAATCTCCCCGGCAAAAAACAAATGCGGCAACTTGCGGCTCATCATGGTTTGCGGATCGATCTCGCTGAGTTTGATGCCACCTGCGGTTACAAATTCCTCTTTGAATGTTGTTTTGCCAGTGACATTGAATTCACTGTTCATCAATTCTTTGATCAATTTGTTCTGCGCTTTGGCGGGAAGATCCGCCCAGCGTGTATCGGGAGCTATTTCGCATTGCTGCAACAGGAATTCCCATAAGCGCTGCGGCAACTGCCAGGGATTTTTATTAACGAGTTTTTGCGCAGCGCGTTCATGTCTGTATTGCTGAAACTCTTCTCTGAGTAAATGCTCCTGTTTATCACCGAGCCAGTTGATCTGGCAGGTAAAATGATAGTTCATTTTTTGCAGATCGCGGGCACCCCAGGCGCTCGTTCTTAATACGGCGGGGCCGCTGAATCCCCAATGCGTGATGAGTACGGGGCCTGTTTGTTCAAGTTTGGAACCGCTGATGCGTACGCGTGCTTCCGGCACGCTGACGCCCATTAAGGCCGTGATGGGATGATTGGGAACATTAAATGTAAACAGGGAAGGAACCGGCTCTTCGATGGTATGGCCGATGGCACGCAGCCAGTCAAACATCGAAGACTTGGGATAACCGCCGCAGGCGATACAGACATAGTCTGCCATCAGCGATGAGTTTTTGTCTGTACGAAGAAGGAATTGATTGGTCTCCGTTGTTGTCAGTTCTTCCACTGTCGTTTGCATACGGATGTCGATGTTGTAACGGCTTGCTTCGCGAAGCAGGCATTCAACGATCGTCTGTGAATTATCGGTAACAGGAAACATGCGGCCGTCGCTTTCGGTCTTGAGTTGTACATCGCGTTCAGCAAACCATTCAATGGTGTTTTCGGTAAAAAAACGATGGAAGGCTTTTCTTACGAAATGTGTTCCCCGCGGGTACCTCGTACTAAGTTCGCGGATATCGAAGCAGGCATGTGTTACGTTGCAGCGTCCGCCACCGCTGACACGCACTTTGGACAACAGCTTATTTGTTTTCTCGAGGAGAATAACTTTCAGCCCGGGGCGGAGCCTTGCTGCGTTGATGGCACAGAAGAAGCCGGCAGCACCGCCGCCGACCACTACCAGTGTTTTAGTCACCGGAACGGTCATGCAGTATTGTATTATTGTTGCGTATCGGCAGTTACGGCCGTATTGGCGAAGTAGAGATAAGGGTTCTTTTCTTCCGCAGCTTCGATCGGTGCATAATTGGAAAGGATATCGGCCTTTCCTTTGCGCACGCACACGTCGTGTTCAAAATGAACGGAAGGTTTGCCATCGAGTGTGCGGACGGTCCAGCCGTCAGCTTCAGTGTACACATCTTTTTTGCCCATGTTGATCATGGGTTCGATGGCGATGACGATTCCTTCGCGGAGTTTGGCGCCGGAGCCACGTTTGCCGTAGTTAGGTACCTGCGGATCTTCGTGCAGGCTGCGGCCAAGACCGTGACCCACGAGTTCGCGCACTACGCCGTAGCCGTGTTTGCGTTCGGTATGTTCCTGGATGGCAAAACCGATGTCGCCGGTGCGGTTGCCCGCTACGGCCTTTTCGATGCCTTTATAAAGCGATTCTTTGGTGATGCGGATCAGGCTGAGGACTTCGCGTGCAGGTTCGCCAATGGCAAACGTGTAGGCGTGGTCGCCATGCCATCCATCAAGGATAACGCCGATGTCGATGGTAACGATATCATTTTCCCGCAATTCGCGGGTATTGGGAAAGCCGTGTACGACAACGTCGTTGACGGAAATACAGGAATTGAAGGGATAGCCATGGTAGTTGAGAAAAGAAGGAATGGCTTTATGATCATGGATATACTCACCGATCTTTTTGTCAATGCTCAGGGTAGTGACGCCGGGCTTGAGGTCGGCGGCGATCGTTGCCAGCGTCTGGCTTACGAGAAGCGCGCTCTTGCGCATGAGCTCTACCTGGTCATTTGTCTTTACAATAATCATAGTGCAAAGGTACGAATGGGAATGTGAAAATGTGCAAATGTGCCGCGCGTTCCGCGCGGTTGATGTGGAGATGAGTGAATGATGCATCGTCAATCGTCAATGGAACAGCCTGAGTCATTGAGAGTCATTGAGACTCCCGACGGGCGTTCTTCACTCGATTCTTTGCGCACCATTTTCACATTTACACATGGCCCCGCCTCAGGCGGTACATTTTCACATCAAAAAAGCACCCCCGTTTTGCGGGGGTGCTTTTTTATAACTTATGTACCTGCAAACTTAATACTGAACAGCAGAAGTTGTCTGGCGTCCCTGGATACGACCGCTCTTCATGAGGCCGTCGTATTGGCGCATCAGCAACTGTGTTTCGATCTGCTGGAGCGTATCGAGGATTACACCAACCATGATCAGCAGGGATGTGCCGCCGAAGAAGTTGGAGAATGCCTGTGTCATACCGAAGGTGAGCTGGATGATACCGGGAAGGATACCAACCAGGGCCAGCAGGATGGCACCGGGCAGTGTGATACGGTCCATGATGGTACCGATATAATCTGCAGTAGGCTGACCGGGTTTAACGCCGGGGATGAAACCGTTGTTTTGCTTCAGGTTATCTGCAATTTGCTTCGGGTTGAAGATAAGTGCAGTGTACAGGAAGGTAAAACCGATTACTACTACAGAGTAGATGATCATGTACCAGATGTTGGTATGATCGGTAAAGATTGCGGAGATCGAGTTTTGTTTGCCGAGTGTGAACAATGTAGGGAGGAACATGATCGCCTGGGCGAAGATGATCGGCATTACGTTGGCACTGTTAACTTTCAGTGGCAGGAACTGGCGTGCGCCGCTGAACTGGCGGTTGCCTACGATCTGCTTGGCATAGTTGACGGGTACTTTACGTACGCCCTGTACCAGCATGATACATCCTACGATGATCGCGATCAGTACGGCAATTTCCACGATGAAGATCAGGATGTCGCCGGCACGCAGTGAGCGTGTGGTCAATTCCTGTGTAAAGGCTTGTGGCAGGCGGGCCAGGATACCGACCATGATGATCAGTGAAGTACCGTTGCCGAGGCCTTTATCGGTGATCTTTTCACCCATCCACATCACGAGCAGCGTACCTGCAGTGAGGATGAATACGGTGGTGTAAGGGAAATAGCCGGAGAAGGCTGCGATTTTGGCTTGTGCTGCAGTCTGGTTGAGGTAACCGATATAGGCGATCGCCTGTACTACGGTTACGGCAACAGTGAGGTAGCGGGTGTATTGGTTGATCTTTTTACGACCGCTGTCACCGTCCTTCTGCATTTTCTGGAATTTGGGAACCAGCACGGTCATCAGCTGCATAAAGATAGAGGCAGAGATGTATGGCATGATACCCAGGGCAAAGATAGAAGACATGTTGAACGCTCCACCTGCGAAGGTGTTGATGAGGTCAAGCATACCGTTGCTGGCTTCGCTGTTTTTGTTGATCGCTTCCAGTTTAACCGGGTCGATACCTGGCAAAACGATGTGCGAACCGATACGGTAAACAACGACCAGCAGAAGCGTGAAGACGATTTTGCTTCTCAGCTCCTCGATGCTCCAGATATTCTTAAGTGTCTGAATTAATTTTTTCACGGAAGTTATAACTGTTTAAAGGCCCTGAAACATAAAAGACGCATTTGGTAATGCGTCGCGCAAAATAAGAAAAATTACTTAACGATCTCTACAGTTCCTCCTGCAGCTTCGATGGCAGCTTTTGCCTTTTCACTTACCGCGTTCACTTTGAAAGTGAATTTCTCTTTCAGTTCACCGTTACCGAGAACTTTGATACGGTCGGTCTGGCTGATCAGTCCGTTGATGTAAAGATTCTCCAGGGAGAACTCGGTGATACCGTACTTCTCTGCCAGTTGTTCGATCTGACCGAGGTTGAGTACTTTGTATTCTACGCGGTTGATATTGTTGAATCCTCTTTTTGGAACACGGCGCTGGATGGGCATCTGACCACCTTCGTGAGCCATTTTGCGTTTGTAACCAGCGCGGCTTTGTCCACCTTTGGTACCTTTTGTGGCAGTACCACCATGTCCTGAACCGTCACCACGGCCGATACGTTTTACTTTGTGTGTTGCGCCTTTTGCGGGTCTTAATTCGTGCAGTTTCATTTGTTTAATTTTTACTCGACGGGGTTTATTCCCCTCGCTTGTTTATGAATGTGAAAAAGTGAAAACCTGGTTGATTAAATCGCCGCGAAGTTACGGGATTCATCACCACATTTTCACATTTTCTGTTTTTTCAATCAATTAGGCTTCTTCCACCTTCACCATGTGCTCTACTTTGCGCACCATGCCGAGGATCTGTGGGGTAGCTTCTACCTCTTTGGAAGAGTTGGTTTTATTGAGTCCGAGGGCACGCAGGGTAGCTTTTTGGCGTTCCGGGCGGTCGATCGGGCTCTTAACGAGCGTTATCTTGATCTTTTTCATTGTTAAAAGAGTTGAGGGAAAGGGTCAGGCCTTTCACCGGATTATCCATTAAATACTTTCTTCAGGCCCACTGTACGTGTCTTCGCTACGTTGATGGGTTCGCGGAGCATAGCCAACGCCTTGAAGGTAGCTTTTACCACGTTGTGAGGGTTTGCAGAGCCAAGTGATTTGGCCAGTACGTCGGTCACACCTGCGCTTTCCAGCACGGCGCGCATAGAGCCTCCGGCAATTACACCGGTACCATGAGCGGCAGGCTTGATCAGCACTTTCGCAGCGCCTTCTTTAGCCCACTGATCGTGCGGGATAGTGCCTTTCATAACCGGAACTTTGATCAGGTTTTTCTTGGCATCTTCGATCCCTTTGGTAATAGCTTCCTGTACCTCCTTGGCTTTACCCAGACCATGTCCTACAACCCCGTTTTCATTACCTACCACAACCAGTGCAGAGAAACTGAAAGCACGGCCGCCTTTGGTAGTCTTTACAACACGATTGATAGCAACAACTTTGTCTTTCAGTTCAAGGTCGCCTGCTTTTACTCTGTTTAAATTAACTTTTGACATACTCTTTGTTTGGTATTTTGTCCGAAGCTTTACTTCGTAGGGTCCGGGAGCGGTTTGCGCCGCTACCCTTTCCGTTATATCTTAAATTACGTTAGTACCTGTTTGGATTGGTTTGATTAAAACTGCAGGCCACCTTCGCGAGCACCTTCGGCCAGTGACTTAACACGGCCATGGTACAGGTAACCGCCACGGTCAAACACTACGTCTTTGATACCGAGTTCAGCGGCTTTACGAGCCAGGGCTGCACCTACGAGCTTGCTTTTATCAGACTTGTTACCGGACTGGGCCTGTACGTCTTTATCTTTTGAAGAAGCGGAGGCCAGTGTCTGACTGTTGTCGTCGTCGATCAACTGAGCGTAGATATCGGAATTGCTTCTGAATACGGACAGACGGGGCTTCTGAGCTGTACCCGCGATTTTCTTGCGGATATTGAAGCGGATCTTCTGCCGTCTTGCTGCTTTTACGTTTGACATCTTTGTTGTATTTAGAATCCTGATGCTGCCAGGATTTATATAATTTGAAAATTTGAGGATTTGAAGATTTGATAATGAGCTTTTTCAATTAGCCCGGTTTCAAATTTTCAAATTTTACTTGCCGGCTGCTTTACCTGCTTTCTTACGAACCACTTCACCCACATAGCGAACACCTTTGCCTTTGTATGGCTCTGGCTTGCGGAGGCTGCGGAGTTTGGCAGCTACCTGGCCGATGAGTTGTTTGTCGGTACCTTGCAGGGTGATGATCGGGTTCTGACCTTTTTCCTGTTGGGTAGCTACAGACAGTTCTTTAGGAACTTCGAAGATGATGTTGTGAGAATAACCGAGTGCCAGGTCAAGTGTATTGCCGCTGTTGGCAGCTTTGAAACCTACACCGATCAGTTCGAGCTTGCGTTCGAAACCGTCGGTAACACCTTTCACGAGGTTTGCCAGCAGTGCGCGGTACAGACCGTGCATAGCACGGTGACGGATCTGGTCAGTGGGGCGGGTCAGCACGATTTCATTCTCTTTCACTTCCACTGTGATATCGCGGTCAATGCTTTCTTTCAGTTCGCCTTTGGGACCTTTCACCGTGATCACGTTGTCTTTTCCTACGGTTACAGTAACACCGGCAGGAATGATCACTGGTTGTTTACCTATACGAGACATAATTAAAAAGTTTGTCGTTTGTATTGTTGTTTAAAAATCTGCCGACCGGTCAGCCTGTACAGGTGAGGGCTTAATGTATCGGCAAACAATGCTTTGCTTAGTAGATGTAGCAGAGTACTTCGCCACCTACATTCTGTGCTTTTGCTTCTTTGTCCGTCATTACACCTTTAGAGGTAGAAATGATGGCTACACCCAAACCGTTTTTCACGCGGCGGAATTCAGAAGGAGAAGCATACTGACGGAGACCGGGGCGGCTTACGCGCTCCAGGCTCTGGATAGCAGGCTGCTTGCTTGCGAGGTCGTACTTCAGGGCGATCTTGATTACGCCTTGTTTGTTGTCGTCCTCGAATTTGTACTTCAGAATATAGCCCTGATTGTAGAGGATCTCTGTCATACGCTTCTTCAGGTTTGAAGCCGGAATATCTACGACACGGTGTCCTGCCATCTGCGCATTACGGATTCTTGTCAGGAAATCTGCTATAGGATCTGTTACCATTTTCTATTAGAATTAATTCAATTTGATAATTTGATACGTTGAAGACTGTGAGTCGGTTAATGTTGGCTCACTTTCAAATCTTCAAATTTGATTTACCAGCTTGCTTTTTTCAGGCCGGGGATTTTTCCGTTCAGCGCCATGTCGCGCAGAGCTACACGGGAAATACCGAAGTAGCGAACGTAACCTTTGGGGCGGCCGGTGAGCTGGCAACGGTTCTTCAGACGTACTGGAGAAGAGTTCTTTGGAAGCTCATCCAGTGCAGCCCAGTTGCCGGCTTTCTTCAGTTCTTCCCTTTTCGCCGCATATTGTTCAACCATACGTTCTCTTTTATGCTGGCGGGCTGTTACTGATTTTTTTGCCATGTTGTAAAGTTTCTGTTTTTAAAAAGCTTCAATGATTTATTGAAAGGCCTGGGCTATTAAGCCTGGGCTTCTGTGTTTCTCTTGATGTTTTTGAACGGCATTCCCAATTCTTTCAGCAGTTCGTAAGCCTCTTCGTCTGTGTTGGCGGTGGTTACGAATGTGATATCCAGACCGGTGATCTTGTTCACCTTATCGATGTCGATTTCGGGGAAGATGATCTGCTCGGTTACACCCAGGGTGTAGTTTCCACGGCCGTCGAAAGCTTTCTCGTTGATGCCTTTGAAGTCGCGTACGCGGGGCAGGGCAACTGCGATCAGACGATCCAGGAATTCATACATCTTATCGCCACGCAGTGTTACGCGCGCGCCGATCGGCATGTTCTTCCGGAGTTTGAAGTTGGAGATATCCTTTTTGGAGTTGGTTGCTACCGCTTTTTGACCGGTAATGGTGGTCAGTTCGTCAACGGCGATGTCAACTAACTTCTTGTCGCTTACCGCGCCGTTTACGCCACGGTTCAGGCAGATCTTCTCCAGGCGGGGAGCTTGCATTACGGAATCGTAGGCAAACTTCTTCACCAGGGCCGGAGCCACTTCATTCTTGTATTTATCGGCCAGTCGCGGAGTATATGCTTTCGTACTCATTATTTAAATCTTTTAAAAGTGCTTAGAGATTATATTTTTTCTCCTGATTTCTTTGAAATGCGAGCCACTTTTCCTTCTTCGCGTACGCGTTTTACCTTGGTAGGTGCTTTGGCTTTCGCATCCCACAACATCACATTGCTGATCTGGATGGGCATTTCCTTTTTGATGATACCACCCTGTGTGTTCTGTGCAGAGGGCTTGGTGTGTTTAGAAACAACGTTAACGCCTTCTACAATCACCTTGCCTTCGGTGAGGAGAACTTCCTTCACCACCCGGGGTTTGTACTCCGGTTTGCCGTTATTATCTTTCTGGGGTTTAGCATCGCCGGCAATAACAATTACCAGGTCTCCCTTCTTGATGTTGTACTTCGGTTTGAATCTTGTGCTCATTTTTTTATGCTTTATGCGAAACGCTTTGACGCAGTACGCAATGTTATGATTAGTCGGGTCGCAGGATCTTACAATACTTCCGGCGCCAGGGAAACGATCTTCATGTAACCCTTGTCACGCAGTTCACGTGCAACAGGGCCGAAGATACGTGTACCGCGAGGCTCATCAGCCTGGTTCAGCAGTACAACGGCGTTGTCGTCGAAGCGGATATAAGAACCGTCTTTACGGCGCAGTTTGTTGGTGGTGCGCACGATTACGGCTTTGGCTACGGTACCTTTTTTGATACCACCTGCAGGCAGGGCGTCCTTCACCGTAACGACTATTTTGTCGCCGATCTTGGCATAACGCTGACCGCTGTTACCCAATACGCGGATGCACAGAACTTCTTTTGCTCCGCTATTGTCGGCTACGTTCAATCGGCTTTCTTGCTGTATCATCTTATTTAAGCTTTAAGCTCCTTCTGCCATGCAGAGTGAGCAGTTTAAACTGTTATTTATCATGCAGGCACGGCTGACCTTCCCGGTAAATTCCGCACCCTTTCGGATTACTTCACTTTCTCTACCACCTCAACCAGTCTCCAGCGTTTTGTTTTGCTGAGCGGGCGGGTTTCCATGATTTTAACCACATCACCGATGCTGCACTCGTTCTTTTCGTCGTGTGCATGGAACTTGGTGGTCTTCTTCAGGAATTTACCGTAGATAGGGTGTTTTACTTTTCTTTCCACCGCAACGGTGATGGTTTTGGTCATCTTGTTGCTGGTGACCACCCCTATCCTTGTTTTTCTTAAATTTCTTTCAGCCATTTTATTGAGCTTTTAGCTTGATATTTAATTATCGGGAGACCGGTTTAGGCTTCCACCTTTCTTTTATTGAGTTCGGTCTGTACTCTGGCGATATCTCTGCGGAGACCACGGATAGTCATCGGGTTTTCCAGCGGAGAAATTGCGTGGGCAAACTCTACCTTCTTCAGGCGTTGCTTGTCCTCTTCGAGACGGGCTTTCAGGTCGCTGTCGCTCAAACCCTGGAGGCTCTTTACAAAATCTGCTTTCTTTGACATGTTTCTTAATTTGAAAATTTGTGAATTTGAAAATTTGAAAGTTTATTCTATATGAGCCATTTTCAAATCAGCTCATTTTCAAATCTTCAAATTATTATGCGGTTACCAGGTCACGACGCATGATGAATTTGGTTTTGATCGGCAGCTTACCGGCAGCGAGTGCCAGGGATGCGCGAGCAACTTTTTCATCAACACCGTCGATCTCGAAGATGATGCGGCCCGGCTTCACCACGGCAGCCCAGTACTCCAGGTTACCTTTACCTTTACCCATACGTACCTCTGCAGGTTTGTGGGTAATCGGCTTATCTGGGAAAATGCGAATCCACACATTACCTTCTCTCTTCATCTCACGGGTCAGGGCCTGACGGGCAGCTTCGATCTGACGGTCAGTGATCCAGTGCGAATCCAGAGCTTTCAGCGCGTAAGAACCGAATGAAATGGTAGCGCCTCTTTTGGCATCACCTTTCATGCGACCTTTCTGCATCTTTCTGTGTTTCGTTCTTTTCGGTTGTAACATTTTATAAAAAATTTGAAAATGTGAAAATTGATAATGCGGATATTAGTTCCGGCGCTCTCCGCGTCCGCCACCACGACGATCACCACCACCTCTGCGGTCATCACGACGATCACCACCTCTGCGATCATCACGGCGATCACCACCAACACCGCCTTCGTTCTTACCACCAGCGATGATGTTAGGGTTCAGGTCGCGTTTAGCCAGCACTTCACCTTTACAGATCCACACTTTGATACCGATCTTTCCGTAAACGGTTTGGGCAAATACGTTAGCATAGTCGATATCCATACGGAAAGTGTGCAGGGGTACACGACCTTGCTTGAATTCTTCACTACGGGCGATCTCTGCACCGGCCAGACGACCGCTCAGTTTGATCTTTATACCTTCGGCACCCATGCGCAGTGCAGAAGCGATAGCCATTTTGGTGGCACGTTTGAAGTTGATACGATTCTCGATCTGACGAGCGATGGTATCACCTACAATCATGGCATCCAGTTCGGGGCGACGGATCTCGAGAATGTTGATCTGTACATCGTCTTTACCTGTCAGTTTCTTCAGCTCTTCTTTGATGCGATCTACTTCTCCACCACCTTTACCGATGATGATACCAGGCTTCGATGTATGAATAGTAACGATCAGTTTACCCAATGTTCTTTCAATAACGATCTTGGAGATACCACCTTTATTAATACGGGCGTTCAGGTAAGTCCTGATCTTATGATCTTCGATCAGTTTGCCAGCATAATCTTTTTTGCTGCCATACCAGTTAGATTCCCAACCACGGATGATACCTAACCTGTTACCAATCGGATTTGCTTTTTGACCCATGATTATTCGTTGTTAGTTTTTTTTGTTCTTTTTGCTGTTGTCTTTTTGGGAGCCGCTGCTGCAGTTTCAGTTGCAACTTCTTCGCCCTTGGGGGCTGCGGTGGCACCACCTTTCACATCCACGATCACAGTTACGTGGTTGCTGCGCTTACGAACGCGATAGCCACGGCCCTGGGGAGCAGGACGCATACGCTTCAGCGTACGTGCACCGTCAACGAAGATGGTTTTTACGATCAGCGCGCTTTCATCCCCGCCTTCATTCTTCTGCTTCCAGTTGCTGATTGCACTCAGCACCAGTTTACGCAGAGGCACCGCAGGATGCTTGGGGTTATGTTCTAACTCGGCCAGCACTTTTTCTACTTTCTGACCACGTATCAGGTCAGCCAGCAAACGCATTTTGCGGGGCGACGTGGGATAATTTCTCAATTTAGCTACTGCTTCCATTGTTGCTTATTTAAGGTCTGTGGTTTCCCTCAGACTGTTAAACGATCATTAGTCTTTTTTAGAGTGTCCTTTGAAAGAACGTGTTGGAGCAAACTCACCCAGTTTGTGACCAACCATGAATTCGGTTACGTATACAGGGATGAATTTGTTGCCATTGTGTACGGCAAATGTGTGGCCTACAAAATCAGGAGAGATCGTAGAGCGGCGGCTCCATGTTTTGATCACGCCTTTTTTGTTTTTGCCTTCGTTAATAGCCAGTACCTTCTTCTCGAGGTGAGTAGCTATGTAAGGACCTTTTTTAATTGAACGAGCCATATTCTAATTCGTTAATTTGATAATTTGATAATTTGAAAATGTTCTTTTGGTGAGCGATTTTCAAATCTTACTTCGCCAATTTGCTTCCGTTTTTGCGCTGGATGATCAGTTTGTCGCTGGCCTTACCACGTGTACGTGTTTTCAGACCGCGTGAGTATTGACCATTTCTGCTGCGGGGCTGTCCGCCTGAAGCTTTACCTTCACCACCACCCATCGGGTGATCTACAGGGTTCATGGCTACACCACGGTTGCGGGGCTTGATACCTTTCCAGCGGTTACGGCCGGCTTTACCCATGCTCTGCAGGCTGTGGTCGCTGTTGCTCACCACTCCTACTGTTGCATAACAGTTAACCAATACTTTGCGCAGTTCGCCGGAAGGCATTTTCAGCACGGCGTATCTTTCTTCTTTGTTGGTCAGCTGAGCGGAAGAACCGGCGCTGCGTGCCAGCTTGCCACCCTGACCAGGCTGCATTTCAATGTTGTGAACGTTGGTACCCAGCGGCATGTTTTTCATCTGCAGGGCGTTACCAACTTCAGGAGCTACGGCATCACCACTGATGATGGTAGTACCTACCTGGAGTCCCTGGGGAGCCAGGATGTAGCGTTTCTCACCGTCTGTATAGTTCAGCAGCGCGATGAATGCTGTACGGTTCGGATCATATTCGATAGATACAACAGTTGCTGCAATATCTTTCTTGTCGCGTTTAAAGTCAACGATACGGTACTTCTTCTTATGTCCGCCACCACGGTAGCGCATAGAAAGGTGACCGGAAGAGTTACGACCGCCGGTTCTTTTCTTAGGTTCCAGCAGGCTCTTTTCAGGTTTGTCAGACGTGATCTCTGCATACGCGTTCCCGATTCTCCAACGGGTACCAGCGGTAACAGGTTTGAATTTCCTTAATGCCATTTTTAAAATTCTTGTGCCTTTCAGGCTTTTGTTGATTTCAACACTTCGCGGCGGTTGGTTGCCTTTCGGTGGTAACCTTGGTTACCCCGGGGGTGATCAGATGTTTGCGTACAGATCGATCGTTTCACCCTCGGCTACGGTTACATAAGCTTTCTTGTAAGAAGGCTTACGTCCGGAGATGAAGCCGGCTTTGGTAAAGCGGGTTTTGCTTTTGGCGGGAGATACTGCAGTGTTAACATTCGTAACCGTTACGCCGTAGAAGCTTTCGATCGCTTTCTTGATCTCCAGCTTGTTCGCTTTCTTAGCCACTTTGAAGGCGTAGCGACGCAGTTTGTCTTGCTGCGCGTTAGCCTTTTCAGTCAAAATCGGCTTTATCAATACATCAGAAGGATTCATACCTTTTTAATTTGAAAATTTGAAAATTTGATGATTTGACGATGATAAGATCAATCAAATCAATCACTTACGCTGCAGCTTCGTCTTCTACAAATACTTTAGCCGCACTTTCTGTCAATACCAGTACCTCGGAGTTAACGATGTCGTAGGTATTGATATCGCTCAGCAGTACACCCAGTACAGAGGGTACGTTGCGGAGAGACAGTTCAACATTGCTGTCGTTCTCAGGAAGGATGAAGAGGGCTTTTTTATCAGCCACTTTCAGGTTACCCAGGATGTCAACAACAGATTTTGTCTTCGGAGCGTCGAGGTTGATGTCCTCTACCACTACGATTGCATTTTCTTTTGCTTTATAAGACAGGGCAGAGATCTTGGCCAGGTCCTTCACTTTACGGTTCAGTTTGAAATCGTAGCTGTGAGGCTTGGGGCCGAAGATGGTACCACCACCTTTATAGAGAGGGTTACGGATGTTACCTTTACGGCTACCACCAGTACCTTTTTGACGATGCAGTTTGCGGCTGGCTCCTTGTACTTCAGCACGCGTCTTCACTTTGTGCGTACCCTGACGCTGAGCAGCCAGGTATTGTTTCACAGCCAGGTAGATCACGTGATTGTTAGGCTCTATGCCGAAGATATCTTCGGGCAGTTCAATCGATCTGCCTGTGCTTGTTCCTTTGCTATTTAAAACTTCAACTTTCATTTTCTTAGTTTTTGATAACCCTCACAGGTTGATTACTTCTGGATTAAAACAATTGAACCGATGTGGCCCGGTACAGAACCGCTAACCAGGATATAATTTTTGTCGGCGAAAATTTTCACCACTTTCAGGCCTTTCAGTTTTACGCGGTCACCGCCATCACGGCCGGCCATGCGCATACCCTTCATAACGCGGCTTGCGTCAGAAGAGTTACCGAGAGAACCTGGAGCACGCTGACGGTCATGCTGACCGTGGCTTTGCTCACCTACACCGGAGAAGCCATGGCGCTTAACAACACCCTGGAAACCTTTTCCTTTGGTAGTACCGACAACTTCAACCTTGTCACCTTCTTCGAAGATGTCAACAGTTACAGTTTCACCAATATTTTTTTCGAGGGAAGAGTCGCGGAATTCTTTGGAGAATTTTTTAGGCGCAGTCTGTGCCTTTGCGAAGTGATTTTTTTCGGCTTTAGTAGCACGTTTTTCTTTCTTTTCGCCGAAAGAGAGTTGGAGAGCATTGTAACCGTCAGACTCTTTGGTCTTCACCTGCGTTACAACACATGGACCTGCTTCGATGATCGTGCAGGCTGTTTGTTTTCCAGTGGGATCGAAGATGCTTGTCATCCCGATTTTCTTCCCAATAATACCTTTCATTTGTTTCCAAGTTTACGCCTGCAGGATTATTGGGACATGCCTGAGCGGTGTGCTACCGTCGGCATCGATCCCCGTTTAGCTACCAACCTTTTCCTTTGTGTGAGCAACTTCGCTCCCTCGGAAGTACCGGTAGTAAACAAACCCTGAATGGCTTGTTTTTATGTAATAAACCAGAGCTCTTTTGGTCCGCCCGAGGCGAATTTGAGAGATGGCATTGATTTAACTAACGAGTATAAGAACTAAAAACGAAAAGGCGCCAGGGCGCCCATCCGATATGTTATGCTTTGATTTCAACTTCCACACCACTCGGCAGATCCAGCTTGCTCAGCGCATCTACTGTGCGTGAAGAAGAAGTGTAGATGTCCAGCAGACGCTTGTGCGTAGCCAACTGGAACTGCTCACGGCTTTTCTTATTCACGTGGGGAGAACGCAGAACAGTAAAGATCTTCTTACGGGTAGGCAGGGGAATTGGTCCTGTTACTACTGCACCTGTGCTGCGTACTGTTTTTACGATCTTTTCCGCTGATTTGTCTACCAGGTTGTGATCGTAAGACTGTAATTTTATTCTGATTCGCTGAGACATGTGTGTAAACCCGCTTTTCTTTTGGGAGTGCGAAGGTAAGGAGTTTATGATTATTGCCAAAAGTTTTACGGTTTTTTTCGCTTTTTTTCAGGCAATTATTTTCCACCTCTCTCCTGCCCGAACGCTGTATTTCGTCTCTTTTAATTGACAATCAGTTATTTATCCATTTTTCAGCGCTTTTAGCGGTTTTCAGAAGGTTACACCGGCAAAAATATGAAATGCCTGGCTTCTCCATTTGTCCTGGTTGCTTACATCATTCAGATTGGTCAGTCCCATTTCGTACCGCGCTCCAATGTTGATCAGCGGCAATTGAAGCCACAAACCGCCGAGCAAAGAAAATTCCCCTTTCCGGAAAATGTCGCGGCCCGGCTGGCGCAGGCTGTCCACCTCGCTGTTCATCAGTTGCCCCCATTGAGGCCCCAGTTGCAGTTTCACCCGCTGTGATTGCCCGATATCAATATTCAGCAGGATCGGGATTTTGAAGTAGTTCAGTTTGGCCTTTTTCTGGTCGCCGCCCAGGAATATATCGTCATAGATGTCGGTTTCATCGCTGGTGATCTCGCTGGTAGTCTGGGTAAAGTTGATTTCGGGCTGAATACCGAAGCGGCGGCTGAAATTCCACTGCAGAAAACCTCCCAACATATAGTTATAACGGAAAGACTCGTTGAAGGCCTGGCCTTCGATCTTATTGATATTTACGCCCGCTTTGGCACCAAAGCGGAAAGTCCGTTCCGTGTCTTCATGAAATTTCTGCTGGGCGTTGAGCAGGGCGGGGAAAAGGACAATGGCGGTTAAGGTGATGACAAACAGGCGCATAACAGAGTTTTTGGGATAAGGCCAAAGAGTGTGCCGGGAAGTGTGAATTGTCAATTGTAAATGAGTTTGCGTGAATCGTCAATGGGCAGTCGTGAATAAACAGCCCTTGCCCCCAAGCGCTTCATGGTGCGTCACTGCGGGCATGGCTGTTTACTTATAACTTAATACTTATAACGGCTGTTTTAACCTTACACCCCCAGCCCTACACCTTTAACCATAAAAAAAGGCTCAAGAATGAGCCCTTAACCTTTAATGTGTTTTTCAAGTAGCCTGGACGGCCTTAGGATGATCCTAAAAACGGGTGTGTTTTCAGGAACTATTTCAGCAAACCTGATGCCATATCACCTTCATTTGCTTGATCAGGATTAATTTATCCGCATAAAAAAGGCCGCCCCGGAGGGCGGCCCTATCTGATTTGAATAGTGTCAGATTAAGCGCTCACTTTACCTTTCGCTTTCGCTACTACCTCTTCAGCAATGTTGCTGGGGGCTGGTGCATAGTGAGAGAACTCCATGGTAGAAGAAGCACGGCCTGAAGACAGAGAACGAAGCTGCGTTACGTAGCCGAACATTTCGCTCAGCGGTACTTTTGCTTTGATCACTTCTGCACCTGCACGGCTGTCCATACCTTCCATCATACCACGACGACGGTTCAAGTCACCCGTAACGTCACCCATGTACTGGGCCGGTGTGATTACTTCTACTTTCATGATCGGCTCCAGCAATACCGGCTTGGCTTTGCGTGCAGCTTCACGGAAACCTTGCTTGGCGCAAAGTTCGAATGACATACCATCAGAGTCAACCTGGTGGAAGCTACCGTCGAACAGACGGATCTTCAGGTTGTCAACAGGATAGTTAGCCAATACACCCTGGGTCATTGCAGATTCGAAACCTTTCTGTACAGGCTGGATGAATTCACGGGGAATCGATCCACCTACGATATTGTTCACGAACTGGAAGTTCTTGTCAGGGTTTTCTTTTTGCCATTCTTCGTCAACCGGTCCGAGGTCGAACACGATGTCGGCGAACTTACCACGACCACCGGTTTGCTTTTTCAGCGTTTCACGATGTTCAACGGTTGTGTTGAAGGCTTCTTTATAGGCAACCTGGGGAGCACCCTGGTTTACTTCTACTTTAAATTCACGACGCATACGGTCGATGATGATCTCAAGGTGCAGCTCACCCATACCACGCAGGATGGTCTGACCGGTATCTTCATCTGTATTTACACGCAGTGTAGGGTCTTCTTCTACCAGTTTAGCGATAGCCATACCCATTTTATCAACGTCGGCCTGGGTTTTCGGTTCAACCGCGATAGCGATTACGGGCTCGGGGATGAACATATTTTCCAGTACGATCGGATGGTTTTCGTCGCAAAGGGTATCACCGGTTTTGATTTCTTTGAAACCAACAGCCGCTCCGATATCACCAGCTTCGATGAAGTCGATCGGGTTCTGTTTGTTTGCAAACATTTTCATGATACGGCTGATACGCTCTTTCTTACCACTACGTACGTTCAGTACATAAGAACCTGCATCCAGGTGACCGGAATAGGCGCGGAAGAAGGCCAGACGACCTACAAACGGGTCGGTCATGATCTTGAACGCGAGGGCCGCAAACGGCTCTTTCGGGTCAGCCTTACGGGTGATTTCTTCACCACTGTCAGGATGCGTACCAACGGTATCAGGAATATCCACCGGTGAAGGCAGGTAACGGCAAACCGCATCCAGTGCAGTTTGTACACCTTTGTTCTTAAAGGAAGAACCGCACATCATCGGAACGATAGACAGGTCGATCGTCGCTTTACGGATCGCTTCATGGATCTCGTCTTCGCTGATGCTGTTGGGATCTTCGAAGAATTTCTCCATCAGGGTGTCGTCGTATTCAGCTACGGCTTCTACGAGGCTGGCTCTCCATTCTTCTGCTTCAGCTTGCATGTCGGCAGGAATGTCGATCTCGTCATAAGTCATACCTTCTGTTTCCATGTGCCAGATGATCCCTTTCATTTTGATCAGGTCAACCACACCCTGGAAGTTGTCTTCAGCGCCGATTGGCAGCTGCAGAGGTACTGCTTTGGAACCCAGCATTTCCTTTACCTGCTTCACTACATTGAGGAAGTCGGCACCGGAACGGTCCATTTTGTTTACAAAGCCGATACGGGGTACACCGTAACGGTTGGCCTGGCGCCATACAGTCTCAGATTGAGGTTCTACACCGTCAACCGCAGAAAACAGGGCGATCAGACCGTCGAGTACACGCATAGAACGCTCCACCTCTACGGTAAAGTCCACGTGACCCGGAGTATCGATGATGTTGAAGTTGTATTTCTTGCTGTCACCAGTTACTTTACCCTTATCAGTAGGGAAGTTCCACTGGCAGCTAACGGCAGCCGAAGTAATGGTGATACCGCGTTCTTTCTCCTGCTCCATCCAGTCGGTTGTAGCTGCACCGTCGTGCACCTCACCGATACGGTGAATCATACCTGTGTAGCGGAGGATACGCTCCGTGGTAGTGGTCTTACCGGCATCGATGTGCGCGGCAATACCAAAGTTTCTTTGAAATTTCAAGTCTGCCATGACTAGTTAAATTTGTTGTTTACTTTATTTTTTGTTGTATTGATTGGCCGAATGTTGATCGAAAAACTGAATGCGTTTCAGGCTATTTTCAGTATTGGGGAGGTATATCAGCTAACAAGAAACAGAACACTGCATCCCGGCCGGGGAGCAAAAAAGCTGATATGGTAGATTAGACTCTCATAGACTGCCGTATGGGTAAAATCTCTTTCGCGTCACTTTCGTCCACATCCTTGGTTTCTACCTACGGCGGCGCAAAGGTAGGGATTAATTTGAAAATGCGGAAATGTGTAGATGTGGAAATGTGAATACAAGGAAGTATACGCCTACTTTGTTGAAAATCAATTGGATTAAAAATTATCCTGACTCTGTCCTTTACCCGAACAAATAAGCGATATCTTCTTCGTTCAGCATTTTCACGAATCCTTCGTCTGCTCCTACCAGGTCTTCCGCCAGTTGCTTTTTCTTCTCCTGCAAACGCACAATCTTTTCTTCAATCGTGTCCTTGCAGATCATTTTATAGGCAAATACGTTGCGGGTCTGACCTATCCGATGCGTCCGGTCGATAGCCTGTTGCTGCACTGCCGTGTTCCACCACGGATCAAACAGGAACACATAATCTGCCGCAGTCAGTGTCAAACCTGCATTACCGGCTTTCAGGCTGATCAGGAACAGATGTGTGTCGTTGCCTTCTTCCTGGAAAGCGTTCACCATTTCGGCCCTTTTGGCCGGCGGTGTTTGCCCGTCGAAGTGGTAATATTTTATGCCCTGTCGTTTGCATTCTTCCGCCAGCAGATCGAGCATGCTGCTGAATTGTGAGAACACCAGCGCTTTGTGCGCCGGTAAGATTTGTTTCAGTTCGTCCATTAATACATCTGTCTTCACGGAACCGGCACCAGTGCGTTCTTCTTGCGGCAACAACATGGGCGAATTACACACCTGCCGGAGTTTGAGTATGCCTTGTATAACGGCCAGCTTGCTCTTCGCCAATCCCTGTTGTTTGATATCGAGGAACAGGCTGCTTTTGATCTGATCGCGGATCTGCTCGTACAGTTCGCGTTGCAGGCCTCCCATTTCGCACCATAAAACAGATTCGGTTTTTTCCGGAAGCTCCGTAGCCACCTGTTCTTTTGTTCTGCGAAGAATGAATGGCGCTGTCAACTGACGCAAGGCGCGTATTTTGTCTTCATCGCCGAACCGGTCGATGGCGTCGGCGTATTCACGTTTGAAGAACTCGCGGCTGCCGAACATGCCGGGCAATACCACGTTGAGCTGCGCGTACAGATCGAATGTATTGTTTACCACCGGCGTGCCGCTGAGTGCCACACAAACAGTCACCTGCAGGGCACTTACCGCCTGCGTGATTTGCGCCGATGGATTTTTGATATTATGACTTTCATCGACAATGGCGGTTTCGTAGGAAAATGCCTGGATAGTGCCTGAGTCGGCGCGGAGTGTGCCGTAGCTCGTGATCAGCACCTGCACTTCAGGATCGTCTACCTGTGCGGACTTCCGGTTGGCGCCATGATACACCAACGTGCGGATGCCGGGTGCAAATTTTTCCAATTCCTGCTGCCAGTTATAGATGAGCGAGGAAGGACAAACAATGATGTGCCTGCCCTGCGGGAACTGTTCTACGCGGGAAGCGAGGAAACAAATAGCCTGAAGCGTTTTTCCCAGCCCCATGTCATCGGCGAGGCAGCCACCTGCACCGGCTTCGGCCAATAACCGCATCCATTCATATCCTTTTTGCTGGTAAGGCCGCAACTGCGCCTGCACCTGGGCGGGGACCGTATAAACCAGGTCGTCGCTTTGCTGCCATTGCTGCCAGCGTTGCCACCATTCCTTTTTCATGGAAGGGATCGGTGAAGCTTCTGCTCCGGCTTCAGTTTCGCCGAGCGCCATCCATTTGCTCACGGTCAGCTGGTCACCCTGCACTTTACCATGTTTGACAAGCGGAGCGTATTGTCGCAACCACTCCTCTCCCAGCACACCGAGGCTGCCGTCTTTCAACATCACGGCACGTTGGCCGGCCAGCAACATTTTTTGCAGGGAACCGAGTTCCACTTTTTCCTTGCCGAAACGGATCTCCATTTTCAGGGTCACTCGGGTATCTTCCTCCTGGGTCACTTTGACAAGCGTCTCCACCTGGTGGGTTGAATACCGGAAATGCTTCAGCATGTCCATTCCCAATAATTCAATATTACTTGTGAGCAGTTGGTGATAAGCTTTGAGAAACCACTGCTTCTTTTGCGCATCGGCAAAAGACAGGTAGTAGTAACCGTTTATTTGTTTGGAAAAATTGGCGTGAAGCGATTCGAGCAGCTCCAGGAATTCTTTCTCATGTGTTTTGTCGCGGCGAATGGCATAGGCCACTCCATTCTGCACAATATCCACCTGTTCATGCCACGGGCCTTCTATCACGAAGCCGTCGTAAAGCCATTGCGGCGTCAACATGAGAAAGGTGTTATTGAGTTCGCTGAAGAATACGCGGTTGACCGGTTTTACCGCTACTTCCTGCTGGCCGAAAAGGTTATTGCGGTTAACGGTATAATCCTGCTCGAGCCGGGCGAGCACCTGGCTGGCCAGCTCTTCGGGCCGGGAAGCATATTGGGCCGGATTTTCGGCTGCCAGCCATTCGAGTGTCTGGTAGTCGCGGTACGACAACAGGAAGTATTCGTTACCACTTTCCAGGAGATAGTGGGTACGGAGGAAATCGGTGAGTGGATATACAGCGCCGTTCAGTTCTACCTGGTTGAGCAGTTGTAACGCGCCTGCTTCATCTTTTTTCACCTCAAACTGTAACCGCGGGCGGTAAGTACTGAAGCGGCAGGGTGCGGTGGAATAATGCCGGTTGCCATTGAGTTGTTTGGTATGATACCATTTGGCAACGCCGGTAAAAGGTTTGGCTTTTTCCAGCAGTTGATGGTAATGGCGCAACATGGCCTGCCGGAAGAAATGGTCGTATTGGATGCCGCCTTTTTGTTTGGTATGCCGTTGTTTGATCTCGCGTTTGACCTCGTCGAGGGCCTCGCGGCCAAATTCGCGGAAGAGCTTGAGCATTTCCCTGGGCCATTCGGGAAAGAGGTTGCCGAGGCTGCCGCCCATGTCTCCGACGTCGTATTGCAGACTGGCGTCACCTTTGCGGATGAGCAGGGTCTGCACAAGAATATTATTTTCCAATAACCGATGCGGAGCTAACAGCAGGGCAGGTTTGACAGTTTCCTTCGCGGCCTTCATGGTGATTATTACCCGGATTTTGAACGTACCAATGATATAAAAAGGGCGGCAAACTTAGGACTTACCGGTGAAACGTCCAGCGGCCAGAAGCAAAATACAGGAGAAGAGGGAGGTGAACATCAGTAAATATTTATAAAATGGCTATGGAAATTTTGAAATTACTTTTTATTCGTTGTAATTTCATCACCGGTTCTAATCATTCAATTTAACCCCACTTAAAATCTTACCGGTCATGGCAGTAAAAAAGAAAGCCAAAGCATCTCCCGCAAAAAAGAAAGCGGTGAAAAAAGCAGCGAAGAAAGCCGCTCCTAAAAAAGCAGCTAAGAAAGCGGCTCCCAAAAAGAAAGCAGCCAAAAAGGCCGTTAAGAAGGCAGCTCCTAAAAAAGCCGCCAAAAAGCAGGTTAAAAAGAAAGCAGCGCCGAAGAAGAAAGCCGCTCCAAAAAAAGCAGCCAAGAAAGCGGCTCCCAAAAAGAAAGCAGCTAAAAAAGCCGCTCCGAAGAAAGCGGTGAAAAAGGCAGCAAAAAAGGCCGCTCCCAAAAAAGCAGCTAAGAAGGCAGTTCCTAAAAAGGCCGTGAAAAAAGCGGCTCCGGCTCCCAAAAAGGCTGTGAAGAAGGCAGCGCCGAAACCTGCTCCCAAGAAAGCAGCTCCGGCACCCGCACCAAAGAAAGCCGTTAAAAAAGCAACGCCTGCACGCAAACCGGCTCCGAAGCCGAAACCTGCACCGGCTGCTACTCCCGCAGTGATCGAATTTCCACCCGATGAACCGGTAGTGGAACAAAAGGATATCGTTGATGAGCCCGCCATTGAGGAAACCGATAATGTGGTGGACGATCTGCCCGAGGTTGACGAAACCGTTACCGAAGCAGATGAAAACGAAGAGGACGAAAAGCCTTTCGTTTAATTAACCAGCAACCTTGTTTAGTAAGTACAGGCCCGGAGAGATCCGGGCTTTTTTTATAATGTGAAAATGTGTCCGCTTTGGCGGAATGTGTAAATGTGAAAATAAAACATCCACGAAAATCATTTTCACATGGCCCTTCCGGAGGGAGGGAACATTTACACATTTTCACATTATAAAAAAGGGGACCACACTGTGGTCCCCGGGGCTTACTAAACCTTATATGTTTACAGCTTACGCTTTCGACTTGGTAGATCCTGAAGGTGATTCCTCCACCGGATCGCGGAAGGTAAAGCGCAACTTATTGTTCTCTTTATCCAGATCGGCTTCCAGCACATCTCCTGCTTTCACATTCATGTTGAGGATCTCTTCTGCCAGCGGGTCTTCCAGGTATTTCTGAATCGCCCTGTGCAGCGGACGGGCACCGAATTGTACATCGTATCCTTTTTCTGCCAGGAATGCTTTCGCATCTTCTGTCAGTGCCAGATCGTAACCCAGCGCATTCAGCCGCTTCAGTACTCCCTTCATCAGGATGTTGATGATGCTGAAGATATTTTCTTTGGACAGGCTGTTGAAAATGATCACGTCGTCGATACGGTTAAGGAACTCGGGAGAGAAGGTACGCTTCAGCGCTTTCTCGATCACCGCTTTATTGGCTTCGTCCTCATGCTCCATTTTTGAAGCCGTGGTAAAACCAACACCAGAGCCGAAATCTTTCAACTGACGCACCCCGATATTGGAGGTCATGATGATCAGTGTATTCTTGAAGTCCACTTTTCTTCCCAGGCCGTCGGTCAACTGGCCATCGTCAAGTACCTGCAGCAGGATGTTATAAATATCCGGGTGGGCTTTTTCGATCTCGTCGAGCAGGATGACGCTGTAAGGTTTGCGTCGTACGCGCTCGGTGAGTTGTCCCCCTTCTTCGTATCCTACATAACCCGGAGGCGCACCGATCAGCCGGCTCACCGTGAATTTTTCCATGTATTCACTCATGTCGATGCGGATCAGTGAGTCTTCTGAATCGAACATGTAACGCGCCAGTGCACGTGCCAGCTCCGTTTTACCAACACCTGTGGGGCCGAGGAAGATGAAGGTGCCGATTGGCTTCTTCGGATCTTTCAGACCTACGCGGTTACGCTGGATGGCTTTCACCACTTTGGAAATGGCTTCATCCTGACCGATCACCATACCGCGCATGTCTTCCGACATTTTACGCAGCTTCTCTGTTTCTGCCTGCACCATCCGTTTTACCGGAATGCCGGTCATCATGCTGATTACCTCGGCAATCGCTTCTTCGTCGATTGGATATCGTTTGTGTTTGCTCTCCTCTTCCCAATCAGCTTTTGCTTTCTCGAGATCTTCTGCCAGACGTTTCTCAGTATCGCGCAGTGAAGCAGCTTCTTCGAACTTCTGACTTTTTACTACTTTATTTTTTTCGTTCTTCACATCTTCGATCTTCTTCTCAAGATCAACGATGTTTTGCGGAACGTTGATGTTTTTCAGGTGAACGCGCGCCCCTACTTCGTCCATTACGTCGATAGCCTTATCGGGCAACAGCCGGTCGGTGATGTAGCGGTCGCTGAGTTTAACGCAGGCGTCGATCGCCTCATCGTTGTAACTCACGTTGTGGTAGTCTTCGTATTTAGACTTGATATTATTCAGGATCTGAATAGTGTCTTCAACACTTGGCGGATCGATGATCACTTTCTGGAAACGACGGTCGAGTGCACCATCTTTTTCAATATACATGCGGTACTCATCCAGTGTGGATGCGCCGATGCATTGCAGTTCGCCGCGTGCGAGTGCCGGTTTGAAGATGTTGGACGCATCCAGTGATCCGCTTGCTCCGCCGGCGCCCACGATCGTGTGCAATTCGTCGATGAACAGGATCACGTCGCGGTTTTTCTCCAGCTCATTCATGATGGCTTTCATGCGTTCTTCAAACTGACCACGGTATTTGGTACCGGCCACGAGGGCGGCAAGGTCTAGAGAGATCACACGTTTATCAAACAATACACGGGATACTTTGCGTTGTACGATGCGGAGGGCCAAACCTTCCACGATGGCGGTCTTACCCACACCGGGTTCGCCGATCAGGATCGGGTTATTTTTCTTGCGGCGCGAAAGGATTTGCGATACCCGCTCGATCTCTGCTTCACGCCCCACAATGGGGTCGAGCGTACCCATTTCGGCCAGTTTGGTGATATCACGACCGAAGTTGTCCAGTACAGGCGTTTTGCTCTTTGCATTGCCGGCCTGTTTGGAGCTTCCTTTCTGCTGGGAGTATTTTTTCTCTTCGTCGAAATCGTCGTCGTTTTCGTCGGTGTATTCTGCGCGCGGGTCGCTGGATTTTACAATACCAAGCTCCTGGCGAAACAGGTCGTAGTCCACGTCAAACTGATTTAGGATTTGTGTAGCAATATTTTCTTTGTTCTTGAGGATGGACAGCATCAGGTGTTCGGTCTCCACGGTGGTACTTTTCAGCGCTTTCGCTTCGAGCACCGTCACGCGGATCACTTTTTCAGCCTGTCGCGTAAGTGGCAGACTGTTGATGTTTGCGATGTTTTTCCCTGTCTTATCCTTAACGGCCAGTTCGATTTCCTTTCGGAGCTCATACAGATCGACGTTGAAGCTCTTCAGGATCCGGACAGCCGTATTATCTCCTTCCCGGATTAATCCGAGCAGCAGATGCTCTGTGCCGATAAAATCATTTCCCAGTCTCAACGCCTCTTCCCTGCTAAATGAAATGATCTCTTTTACCTGGGCTGAAAAGTTATTATCCATATTAGATAATTGGGTTTGATACAATATTAACGAATATATTTGGTTCTTGTTTGCCTCTATTTATAAACGTATTGTTCATAAACTTGGTTGTAATTATGCAAGTCAAAATAGATACCAAAGAAAAATTTCATGTCATCACGGTATCAGATGCCATACTTTCTGCTAGTATGACAGTAGAATTGGAAAAAAGCTTGCTTCCTTACCTGCAAAATGTCGTTAAAAATGTGATTCTGGTCTTATCGGAAGTCGGCAGCATCGAAGTGGAAGCAGCCGAAAAGCTCGTTTTGATCCAGCAACAGTTCTACGAAAACGGCGCTTCGTTTGTTATCTGCGGCCTTCAACCAGCCGTTGAAGATTTTTTGGACAAAAGTGAACTTTTGGAGATCATGAATGTTACACCAACCGAAAGCGAAGCCTGGGACATTGTGCAAATGGAAGAAATCGAACGCGAACTCCTCGACGGCGAAGTCTGACAGTCCCGGCATCTCTGTGCAGCGCTTTGTCCTAAAATGCAGTCTTTCATCCATTAAGACGTCTAATCGTTTATTTTTATTGCATGCTCGCTGTTACCATACTGGGAAATAATTCGGCCGTACCGGCATTCGACCGTCATCCGACCAGCCAGATCGTTACGATGGATGGAGATAGCTTCATGGTCGATTGCGGCGAAGGCACCCAGATACAGCTCATCAATTACAAGATCCGCCGCAGCAAGATTTCCCGCATCTTCATTTCCCACCTGCATGGCGATCATTACTTCGGTCTTATTGGTCTCATCAATTCATTCAGCCTGCTCGGACGCAAACAGGATCTCCATATCTATGGCCCTGCGCCGTTGCAACAACTGATCGAACTGCAACTGAAAGTTGCCGATACCACACTTTGTTTCGACCTCCATTTTCATACTATCCGTAACGAAGGCATCCTGGTGGAAGATGATAAATGCATCATCCGTTGTTTCCGCACCAACCACCGCATCGAGTGTTTTGGTTTTTCTTTTACCGAAAAGAAAAAACCCAGACGCCTGCTGGCAGATAAAGCAGCGGAGCTCGGTATACCCGTTGCCTTCTACAGTTGGCTCAAAAGCGGCGAAGATTATATTGCTGAAGACGGCACCGTAATCAAAAATGAAACCGTGACAGCCCCCGGGCCCCGCAGCTGTTCGTATGCGTTCTGCGCTGATACAAAGTACGACGAACGACTGCTGCCACATGTTACAGGACTTGACATGATCTACCACGAAACAACCTACCTCGATCATTTGCGCGACCGTGCGGAACTGCGTTTCCACTCCACTACGCGTCAGGCTGCAGAGATCGCGCAGAAAGCAGGTGTAGGAAGATTGCTCATCGGACACTTCAGCAGCAAGTACGATACGCTGGAAGAATTTGAGACCGAAGCACGTGAGGTATTCATCAACACAGATCTGGCACTCGAAGGGGTCACCTATCTGGCCGGCGTGTAGTTTGTAAGTGATAAGTTATAAGTGATAAGTTATAAGTGGTAAGTAATAAGTAGTGGTTATAATCATTAATTCACTATTGACTATTGACGATTCACCATTCACTATTCACCATTCACTTCCCCAGCAGCCATTCCAGTGCTTTGGGAAAAACTTTGCGCCATTCGCTTTCGGTGTGACGCCCTTCCGGACTTATATCAATCTGGTATTTCCCTTTACTTTTCTGTTGCATCAAACCGAATATCGACTGCATATCTGAAACCATTTTAGCGCTTTCTTTCTCTCCCGCATAAGCAAACATTTTTCCTTTGAAGCTTTTCGCTTTTTCTTTCACCGTTTCTGCGAGCGGTCTGGCGGTCCAGAATGCAGGAGATAACACAGCCGCGCCGCCGAATATTTCCGGATACATCAATGCGGTATAAAAAGAAATGAGTCCGCCCATCGAACTGCCCGCCAGCATACGGTCCTTTGCATGGGGCCGCGTGCGGAATTTTTTGTCGATATAGGGCACCAGGGTTTTGGCAAGAAAGGCTGCGTATTTTTCCCCCTCACCGGTGAGGCTGTCGAGGTTGTAGGGATTGTATTCCTTCAGACGTTGTTGCGCACCATGATCAATGGCAACCACGATACACGGAGTGCCGGTGCTGTCGAGGTATTCATCCACTCCCCATTCGCCGGAAAAAGATGTGGCATCATCAAAAACGTTTTGACCATCCTGCATGTAAATCACCGGATACCGTCTTTGGTCGGATGCATAGTCTTTCGGTAAGTAAATCCATACCCGCCGCGTACGGTTGAGTTGTGGTATCAGGAAGGCGGTGTCCAATACCTGCACCTGCGGGCTGGCAGTGGATAACCGCGCGGGGCGCGGAAAGCGATCGGACCAGCAGTCTACCTGCCAGTTGATAGCCGTGTCCCTGCCAATGCGGAACACGCGGTTGGGAATATCGCTGCCATCGGTTTTACATTCTGTCTTTTCCCAGCTCCCTCTTGTGATCTTGCAGGCATATTCGCCTGGTGGCAGGGAAATGTTTAACCGGTAAGTGTTGCCCTCGTGTTGGAAGCGGTAAGCCGTATCCGCGGGGTTCCAGCCATTGAATGAACCGGCCAGGAACAGATCTGCCTGCTGCGGATGATAAGGCGGCAGTTGCGTTACAGCAACGGATACATTGTATTGCCCCGCTGCGGCAAGTGGCAGTAATAAGCTGCAGGTAATAAATTTTAAGTTTACGAACGAAGGCATGCCACAAGTTATAATAAGTTTTAAGTTTTAAGTATTAGGTATTAAGTTGTAAGTAGTAAGTTTTATTGACGCCCCTTCGGGAGCCTCCGGAAGCGCTATACCTCATTCACTATTCACCATTCACTCCCGATACTTCGGGATTGAATTTTTACTTTTGAACTTATGTACGAGGTTATCATAAAAGAGATAAAAGACGAAACGGCCGACAGCAAAACCTTCGAGCTGGCCCCCGTGGCACCCTGGCAACCCACTTACCAGTCCGGGCAGTTCATCACCTTCCTCTTCACACATCACGGAGAAGAAGTGCGGCGCTCCTATTCCTTTTCCTCTTCACCCGAAGCGGGCGAACCGATGCGGATCACCGTCAAGCGCGTAGACAATGGCAGCTATTCACGCTGGCTCCTGCAGCACGCTTATCCCGGCATGATCCTGCGCACATCCGGTATCAGCGGGCGTTTTGTGCTGCCGGAAGAAACTATTCTCCCACATTTATTTTTCCTCGCTGCCGGCAGTGGCATCACGCCCATTTTTTCTTTGGTGAAAAAAGCGCTGCTTACCACCGATAAATTCATCACGTTGATTTATAGCAACCGCTCGCAAAACGATACTATTTTTTATGCTGATTTAGTGGCCTTGCAGCAACAGCACCCCGAAAGATTGCACATTGATTTTTTATTCAGCGATTACGGCGATTTCCGGCACAGCCGGTTAAGCAAATGGCTATTGCTTTCGCTGCTGGAACGTTTCCATATTCCGCTCACACAAACCCTTTTTTATACCTGTGGTCCAGAGACCTATATGTTGTTCACTTCAATCGTACTCGTGGGTGCGGGTGTGCCCAAAGATCATATCAGGCGGGAAAGTTTTGATTCGCGTAAACCCACTTTTGTTCCCGTGCCGCCGGATAAAGACGAACACCTGGTAACACTCGAAGGACGCGATGCCATTTTTCAGTTGAAAGTAAAATACCCCGATACTATTCTTTCCGCCGCCAAAAAACAACACATCAACCTGCCTTATAGTTGTGAGACCGGCCGCTGCGGCAGTTGCCTCGCACGCTGTGTGCAGGGCCAGGTATGGATGGCGCGCAACGAAGTACTGATGGATGAAGAAGTACGCAAAGGCCTGTTGCTGACCTGCCAGGCATATCCTGTTTATGGGGATGTGCGGATCGAACTGTAATTTTGCACAGCTTTCTATGTTTTCATCTTCTCTGCGAACCTATCGCAACGCTTATACGGGGCTCTCCCGCTCCACCTGGCTGCTCTCCCTGATCATGCTGATCAACCGGAGCGGTACCATGGTCGTGCCCTTTATGACGCTTTACATGCGTTCACTGGGTTATTCGGTAGCGGATGCCGGCCTCATTTTCGGAGTGTTCGGGGCAGGCTCTTTCTTCGGCGCTTTTGTCGGAGGAAAATTAACCGACAAACTCGGCTCTTACCCCGTACAACTGATGGCGTTGCTGGGCGGCGGTATTTTATTCATGGTGCTCGGACAGGTACATTCTTATAAATGGATCGCCATCGTTACGTTCGCGCTGAGTTTTGTGAACGAAGCTTTCCGGCCGGCCAATGCTGCGGCTATCGCGCAATTCAGCGAAGAACACAACCGCACCAGGTCTTATTCGCTCAACCGGCTGGCCATTAACCTTGGCTGGGCCGCAGGTAGCGCGTTGGGCGGCATACTCGCCAAAATCGATTATCAATTGTTATTCTGGGTAGATGGTTTTACGAATATTTCCGCGGCACTCGTGCTTTATTTTTTCCTCAAACCCAAACCGAAAACCGAAAAAGAAATACATCCTGCGCAAGAATTGCAAACGGTCACACGATCGGCTTACAAAGACAAACAATTTATCTTTTTCATTCTGCTGACGGTATTGTTTGCAAGTTGCTTTTTCCAGATGTTCACCAACATGCCGATCTGCATGAAAGAGGACCTGCATTTTGGCGAACCTTTTATCGGTTTCCTGATGGCTATCAGTGGCATCATCATCGCTTTGGTTGAAATGGTTATGGTATATAAACTGGAGAACAAGGGCCGCGATGCTATTTATATTGCCATCGGCTGCCTGCTGATCGGGCTTGGGTTCATCCTCCTGAATGTGCCGGGACTCGCCAGATCGGGTGCGTTCGGACTTATTTTAGCGCTCACCTTCGGTGAAATATTGTCGATGCCGTTTATGAACAGTTACTGGACGCGGCGTGCCAACCGTACCAACCGCGGGCAGTACGCCGCTTTGTATACCATGGCCTGGTCGCTGGCACAAACCATCGGGCCGGCAGCAGGTGCGGAACTGGCCGACAAGCAGGGATTCCCTTTGCTGTGGTGGATCGTGGGCGGCGTATGTGTACTCACGGGTTACCTGTTTTACCGTTTACTGTCTTTCAAACGATAGGTGTTACTGTTTCGTTAAGCGGACAGCCTTTGTGCTCAAAGCCTTACATTTGAACCTAAAATTTTTCAGGCATGAGATTACCTGCTTTTTTAATCGGCTCCCTTCTCCTTTTCTCCGTTGCGAATGGTCAGAAAACAACGGCCAACAACGGCGTCAATCGTCCGAAACTGGTTGTTGGTATTATGATCGACCAGATGCGCTGGGATTACCTGTACCGTTTCCAGGACCGTTTTGGCCCCGACGGATTCAGGCGTTTGCTGAACCAGGGCTTCAGTTGCGAAAACACTTTTATCCCTTATACACCTACTTATACGGCCGTAGGACATACCAGCGTATACACAGGTTCCGTTCCGGCCATCACCGGCATCATCGGTAACAACTGGTACCGCCGCGATATCAAGCGCAACTGGTATTGCACCGACGACAGCACCGTAGCCGGGGTTGGCAGCACTTCTTCCGCAGGTAAAATGTCGCCACGCAATATGTGGACTACAACAATGACCGACGAATTGCGGCTTGCAACCAACTTCAAAAGCAAAACGATCGGCGTGGCGCTGAAAGACAGAGGCGCTATCCTGCCCGCGGGCCATTCCGCGAATGCGGCCTATTGGTTCGACAACGCCACCGGCGGCTGGATCAGCAGCACTTATTACATGACGGAATTGCCGGCATGGGTACAGCAGCTCAACGCAAAAAAATTAGCAGATCAATACATGGCGAAAGATTGGAATACGCTCTATCCGATCGAAACCTACACGCAAAGCACCGGCGATGTAAAAGCTTATGAAGGCAAGATCCGAGGTGAGGACAACAGCTTTCCGCATACCACTTCACAGATTGCCGAGAAAGATAAATATGAAGCATTCCGCACTACGCCCGGTGGCAACACCCTCACCTTTGATATGGCACGTGCCGCTATCGAAGGCGAACAATTGGGCCAGCGTGGTGCAACGGATTTCCTGGCGGTAAGTTTTTCTTCCACCGACTATATCGGGCATGCATTTGGTCCCAATTCCATTGAAGTGGAAGATTGTTACCTGCGTTATGACAGGGAACTGGCCGCCTTCCTCAAATACCTCGACACCAAAATCGGTGCGGGTCAGTACTTGTTGTTCCTTACCGCCGACCATGCGGTGGCACACGTACCGGGTTTCATGAAAGAAAATAAACTGCCCGGCGGTACGTTCGATGACGAAGACGTACGCAAATGGATCAATACGAATGCTGAAAAGAAATTTGGTGTAAAATCGGCGATTGAGAAAGTGATCAACTATCAATTATTCGTTGACTTCCCGGCGCTGGCTGCGGCAAATGTAGACGAGACTGTTTTCAAAAAATGGGTGGTTAACGAACTGCGTACGCATCCTGCGATCATGAGCGCTTTTGATCTGCACGAACTGCCCGGCACACCGCTGCCGGCCCGCATCAAGGAGATGGTATCCAACGGTTACAATCACAAGCTGAGCGGAGATATCCAGTTCATATTCATGCCGCAATGGTTCGATGGCGGTCCCACCGGCACCACACACGGCGCCTGGAATCCCTACGACTCACATATTCCCCTGCTCTGGTATGGCTGGAAGATCAAACAAGGCAAAACCAACCGCGAAACACATATGACCGATATTGCCGCTACGGTATCCGCCTTATTGCATATCCAAATGCCTAACGGCTGTGTGGGCGAGGTAATAGAGGAAATTACTAAGTAAGGCGGAATCCCCTTATTTTTGCCGGCAGAGAATTTCCTCTTTATCTAACTGTTTGACTATGGATCTTAAAGTGTTATTTGAAAAGGCGGTGACGGAAAGCAAACAACTGACTTCCCGTCCGAGCAATGAAATGCTGCTCCGTCTTTACGGCTTGTATAAGCAGGCCACTGAAGGCGATGTAAACACCGATCCGCCAGGTGCATTTGACTTTGTCAACAAAGCCAAATACGAAGCATGGTCCTCACTCAAAGGCAAATCCCAGGATGAAGCTATGAAAGAGTATGCTGACCTTGTTGAGAAGCTGAAAGATTAAATCTTGTGAAATTGTATTTAAAAGAAGCCCCACATTATTGCGGGGCTTCTTTCATTAATGACTATACTGTAAGACCGGCTTATCCGGTAAATGCAGTTCGAGTTCTTTTTGTGATGATGCTTCTACCCTTCCGATCACTTTCGCCTCCACACCAAACGACGCAGCGATATCGATCAGCCCCTGTGCTTCTTTTTCCGATGTATATATTTCGAGACGGGTGCCCATGTTGAATACCTGGTACATCTCACGATCGTCGGCTCCGCTTGCACTACGGATAAGATCGAAGATCACCGGTGGCGTGTGCAGATCATCTTTTATTATTTTTAACGGAGCGGGCAGGTACTTCAGACATTTGGTCTGGCCGCCGCCACTGCAATGGATCAGTCCATGAACCGCTTCAAAATTTTCTTCCAGTATTTTTTTCAATACCGGTGCAAAGGTTCTGGTAGGAGAAAGCAACAATTGTCCGATCGTTAAATTTTGATCGTTCACTTTCACTTCTTCGGTAAAACTATGCGGGCCGATATACACCACTGAATCGTCCAGACCGTTGTCAAAGGATTCGGGGAAACGCTGACCATAACTTTTATTCAGTACATCGTGGCGCGCACTGGTGAGACCGTTGCTGGCGAGTCCGCTGTTGTAGCTGTTTTCATACTTCGCCTGACCGAAAGAAGCCAGTCCTACGATCACATCGCCGGCGCGGATGCCGTCGTTGGTTACGAGGCGCGATTTGGGCCAGCGGGCGGCCATGGTACCATTGACGGCCATCGTACGCACCACATCTCCCACATCGGCCGTTTCTCCGCCCATAAAGCTGATGTTTACGCCAAAGCTGCGCATGGTATCGAAGAATTCCTGTGTGCCATTGATAACGGCTTCCAGCACTTCAGCGGGGATCAGGCGTTTGTTGCGGTCGATCGTGGAAGAAAAAAGCAATTGATCATGAATACCCACACACAGCAGGTCGTCGAGGTTCATGACGATGGCGTCCTGCGCAATACCTTTCCAGACAGCTGCATCGCCTGTTTCTTTCCAGTACAGGTAAGCGAGAATGCTTTTGGTACCGGCGCCATCCGCATGCATGACGTTCACCCAGTCGTCCTGTCCGCACAACACATCGGCATATATCTTACAGAATGCATTAGGGTAAAGCCCCTGGTCCAGGTGACGGGTAGCGGCATGGACCTCTTCTTTCTGGGCAGAAACGCCTCGTTTGGAATACAGACTCATGGGTAAATTTGAGCGCAAAACTAATTAATCAGGGGTAGATGGTGAAATGGAACTTGGGCAGAGATGAATAGTTATCTTTGTGGGCAGCTATGCAGGTACACAGGAATATTGATCAGCTCCCGCCCTTCCGTAAGGCGGTGATCACGATAGGCACATTCGATGGCGTACACCAGGGTCACCGTCAGGTAATTGACCGCCTCCTGGAAGAAGCCGCTGAGATCAGCGGCGAAACCGTCATCGTTACGTTTCATCCGCATCCGCGGAAAGTAGTTTCTTCGGCCATTCTCGGCATCCGGCTGATCAATACGCTGGAAGAAAAAATAGAATTGCTGGAAGGTCTGGGTATCGATCACCTCGTGATCGTGCCGTTTACCGAAGCTTTTGCCAACCAGGAGGCAGAAATATACATCCAGCAGTTCCTGGTTGAAAAATTTTCACCTCATACGATCATCATCGGTTACGATCACCGTTTCGGCCGCGATCGCCGCGGCGACTATCGCCTGCTCGAGCGCTATGCACCCGAATACGGTTACCAGTTAAAAGAAATCCCCAAACATATTCTCGATCATATTTCGATCAGCTCCACGAATATCCGTGAAGCCATTCTTCATAACGATACGGAAACCGCCAATAAATTGCTGGGCTACGATTTCTTTTTCTCCGGGCGTGTGGTACATGGCGACAAATTGGGCCGCGAACTCGGCTATCCAACCGCCAACCTGCGCGTGGAGAATGAAGAAAAAATTCTTCCCGGCAATGGCATTTATGCCGTTTATGCCGAACTCGACGACGAAGAGCCGCGCCGCCGCTTTAAAGGCATGATGAGCATCGGCTTCCGCCCCACCGTTGACGGTAAAAAACGTGTAGTGGAGGTCAACCTCTTCGACTTTGCCGAAGACATTTACGACCGCAGTCTGCGCGTATATGTAAAACAGTATTTACGCGAAGAGGTCCGCTTCGCCAATCTGGAAGAGCTGGTAAAACAGATAGACCAGGATAAAGCGATTAGTTTGGAGATTTTGTGAAGGCGTAAGGCGTAAGGCTTATGGTAATAAGTAGTAAGTAATAAGTTTAAACGTGTCATCAAATCTTCATATATATTAACAGCCGTGGCACGTACCCTTCGAGAACTTCAGGGATTGCACCACGGCTGTTTATTGACGATTAACTTATTGACTAGTATTCAATCCGGAACTCCATCGCCGATCCGTCGTTAAGAAAACTTTCAACGTCACCTTTGATGGTTACTTTCTTTTTATCTTCCGACAATGTCGCGTTCTTGCCTTCTACTTTTTTAGCCGCGCGGGGCAGGTTGATCACGAGTGACGTGGTAGGATTAACACCGAGCGAACTCATTTCCTTAACCGCTTTCAATCCTTCGTCGTTATCAACCCCGGCATACTTTGTTTTGTCGAGTTTACGCTCGATAAGATTTTTGCCGTAAGTAGTGTTATAATACCCTGTCAGGTTAACGGAAGGCATGTCACCGTCGTCGTCCTGGCCTTCTTTCTTGTCTTTATCCAGTGCCTGTGTCAAACCCTTGTCCATCATTTTTGCAGACAGTTGTTCCAGTTTGTTGATATCGCCGAGCGACTTGAACGGAATGTTGTTGCGTGTGCTGAACTCATCCGTATCAAGGTTGAGCTTCAGGTTAAAAGTACCGTTTGCCAAAAGCTTGCGATCGGCATCGGCAAGATCTTTAAGACTATCGGTGATAGCACTCAACTGAATAGTGGTATCGATAGCTTTACCTCCCATTTTCTCTTTCAGGTCCGGAGGCATCTGGCCCATCGCTTTTACCATTTCCAGCATGGGTCCCAGGTTAGAATAACTGCTTACATCACCGCCGCCATCGGGTTTGATGGTAACTTCCTGTACAACTTCCAGGCAACTGGTGAAAAAGGTTGCCACTGCAACCAGGAGTACGAATAATTTACTTTTCATGTGTGGTTTCTTTTTTAGCATTACAAATAACGGCCATTCCCGTCATATTAAGATTTGAATTGTTTAACGTCCAGCGGTTGTCAATGTTACAGCATCATTTTCATCACCATTTCTTTCATCAATGCGCCATCGCCTGCACCGGTATTACCGATACCGATACTTTTCAGGTTGTATTGATGCAGCAATAACAGTACTTTCTCCACGCCGGCATAATCATACACTTTTGCGGCGCGCATATAATCTTTCATGAAAAACGGATGAACGCCGATCGCCGATGCTATGGCCTTTTCGTCCTGGTTGCCGGCGCCGAAGATCATAAATACTTTACTAAAAAATCCATAGAGCGAAGGAAGGATCAATTGTATAGGGGCCGCTTTTGGATTGGCTTCGAAATATTGAATGATGCGGATCGCTTTCGGAAGATCTTTAGCGCCCAGCGCACTTTGCAATTCGAATACATTAAACTCTTTGCTGACACCAACAAAATTTTCAATATCATCTTCGTTGATAGAAGTACGCGTACCAAGGTTCACCGTGATCTTGTCGATCTCTTTTTCAATACGGCTCAGATCATTGCCGATGTGATCCACCAGCAATGCCACGGCTTTGGGGGTAATGGTCAACCCTTTGGAAGCAACCATCTCCTGTGTCCAGTCGGGCAACTGGTTGTCGTACATTTTTTTCGTAGTAATCATTACGCCTTTCTCCTTCAGCACTTTGGCAAAACGCGTACGACCATCTACTTTTTTATCCTTGTATCCGATAACAAGTATGGTGGAAGACAGCGGGCTTTCGACATAAGGCTCCAGCTTGTCGATATCGCGCATGAACTGCGCTTCCTTCAATAATACTACCTGCCGTTCGGAGAACATGGGATAGCGCCGGCAGGCATTCATCACATCGGCCCAGTTGGCATCACGCCCATAAAAAACGGAGAGATTAAAAGAGGCTTCGCTTTCACTGAGAATAGAATGTTCAGCATAATGCAATACTTTATCAATAAAGTATTCCTCTTCGCCTTCAAGCCAGTACACAGGCTTATAGACCTGCTTTTTCCATTCCGAGATAACCTTTTCCACTGACATAAGGCGCTAAGATACAAGCTTTGAACAGGTATTTTAACCAAATTTTGCATAGCCGTTACGCAACGTTTTATAATTTTCTGGCACGGTTTTCGGAATTAGCACGCCAGAACGCGCGAAAACAAAGGATTCAAGCGTTCGCAGGATGGCCGATGCTAACCTGAAAACACCACCGGTTTTTAACCGGATTAAATACAACATTCAATCTCTAAAACCCATCTGTATGGCAAACACGAATTATCCATCAGCAACGCCGCAAAATGAACCGGCTGCTCCGAAAAACAATAGCGGAAAGAACCTGGCTATCGGACTTCTCGCCGTAGGCCTTCTCGGTACCTGGGGTTATTTCCTGTATGATAAAAACCAATCAGGTCAGGAAACCAAAGACCGCGAAGTTCTGTCAGCTAACTATATGAGTCAGCGCGACTCTCTGAAGCTCATGTACAATGAAGCAGAAAGCCGCCTTGATTCTATCACAGGTGCTAACAACAGTCTGCAAGGTGAAAAGACCGCTCTGCAAAAAGAGATCGACTCCAAAAAAGCAGAGATCAGCCGCATTCTTTCCAAATCAAACGCAACTGATGCAGAACTGAAAAAAGCACGTACACTGATCAACGAACTGAATGGTCAGATCGGCCGCCTGGAAGCTGAAGTAACACGTCTGACTGGTGAAAACCAGGAGCTCACAGCTAACAATAGCCAGTTAACTTCTGAAAAACAAGTACTGGAGCAAAACCTTCAGACTACCGTAACGGAGAAAGATGTATTGGCCAGCACTGTTGACGTAGGTTCTACGTTCAGCGCATCCAACATCGCTATCACTCCGGTGAAAGAAAAAAGAAACGGCAAAGAGAAAACAACTTCTACTGCTAAGCGCGTCGACAAACTCAATGTCTCGTTCACAGTAGAAAACCGTATCGCTACTTCCGGTGCTGCTGACCTCTATGTTGTAGTAACAGCCCCCGATGGTAAAGTAGTAACAAACGGAGAACTTGGCTCAGCCAGCATGACTACACGTATGGACGGCGAACGTCAGTTCACTACCAAAGTACCTGTAGAATATGAGCAAGGCACCCGCAAACCTGTAGCATTCCCTATCCGCCAGGAAGACTTCCAGCGCGGTGACTATAAAATTGAAGTTTATCACAACGGGTTCAAGATCGGCGAAGGCATCAGAACCCTGAAAAAAGGTGGTTTATTCGGTTAAAAGCAGTTGCAAACTCCTGCAACACAGCCGTTCCGCTCTCCAGCAGAACGGCTTTTTTGTGCATATCTTATAAGCCTACTTCTTTATCAGCCGGTATTTGTTTCTTAGCTTACTAATATGAAAGACGCTAAACCACTGCTTTTGCTGCTGATGGCAACCGGTCTGGTTGCCACCTGGATCTATCATTTATATGATAAAAATGAATACAGCAAACGCAGAACGGAAGTGTATGTAAAAGACTCAGCAGCCATTGCCGACGGCATACGCGATTCGCTTACGCGCATGTTCTCCTCTACCATCCGCGACCTCGATCAGCAACTGGATTCATCGCGTCAGCAGTCCGATTCGCTGCAAGGCGATCTACAACAAAAGCTGCACGCGATCCAGCAACTCAGAACAGAGATCGGGGGCTTATTGAAAAAAGGTAAAACCAGCCCGGCAGACCTGGAACAGGCGCGTAAAAAGATCCGCGAGCTACAGGACCGCGTGGAGGAACTCCGCTCCCGCAACCGTTCGCTGGAAGAAGAAAAAGACCGGCTCTCGGGATTGCTCGATCAATTGGGTAATGAAGTAAAATCAATGGAGCAGAATATGCGCCGCCTCGACAGTGAGAATCATCGCATGGCTTTACAGATCAACACGGCCGCCACCTTTGTGGCATCGGAGATCAACATGACCGCCATAGATGTGCGTGGTACACGCGAGCACATTACCACGCAGGCAAAGAAAACCGACGCCATCAATGTGTCATTCGTATTACAAAACCTTGTGAGCAATTATGCAGGCACACCCGTATTGATTAAATTGATTACTCCCCAAGGCAAGGTGCTTTCCGGTGACGCAGGCGAAGGATTTACCCGTCGCCTGATTGTTACTTATGAAAAGGGAGAACGTAAAGAAATGGGATTCAGCTACACGCTCAATGACGGAGCTGTAAGCGGTACTTACCAGGTTCAGATATGGCACAACAACTTGTTAGTCGGCGAGCGCAGGCTGGTGCTGAAGTGAGTGATAAGTAGTAAGTAATAAGTAGTAAGTAATAAGTAATAAGTTTCACAAAAAACCCCGCCGGTTGGCGGGGTTTTGCTTTTTTATTAAAACATTCAATCATTACAGGTTGAAACCATAGCTCACATAGTACAGACCGCCTACGTATGGGCTTCCGAAGCCTGTGCGGTAGTAGCTGTTGAGGATGTTGGTACCACCGATGCGGATCGTGCTCTTGCTTTTAGGCACACGGTAAGATACCTGTGCATCTACCCATGTGAAAGAAGGCAGTGTACCGGTAACGAAAGTACCTTCATAGTAGTTGTTGCCCTGGTACTTCGCCACGATGTTGAAGCCTACTCCTTTGTACACATCCTCGCTGCGCAGGCCGATATTGAAGCGGTAGTCAGGAGCATTGAAGTAAGAAACGAATCCGGCAGGTACATCGTTCAGCTCGTCCTGGAACACGTTACCATAAATGAAGTAGTTCTTGGCAAACTTATATTCTGCACTGATACCCCAGCCGATCGCTTTTACTACTGCTGTTGCATTTTGTACATAAGAAATGTTGGTAGTAGTGAAGGGGCTGTAAAGCTCCTGCTGGTTGCCTGATTTGGTCTGGCCAACTGCTACGGTAGACAGGAAGTCCTGGTAGCGGCTGTAATAAACATAAGCGTCGATCAGCAGGCGGCCGCCAAGCACACCGCGGTAACCGAGTTCGTAAGAGTTTACAGACTCAGGCTTCACATCTTTGTATTCAGCAGCTACGAGCAGGCTGGTGTTGTTGGGGTTGCCGCTGTTACGGTAAGCCAGGATGCTGGCTGCCGTATAACCAGGCAGTGTAGAGTTCAATTTATAGAAGCTCTGGAATTCAGGCAGACAGCCGATCAGCGTGCCGGAACCTGTTACCAGGCTGATGTATTGGTTCTGGTTGGTTGGGAAACGGTAAGCAGTCTGGTAAGACAGGCGGATGTTGTTGTCCTTCGCTACGCGGAATACACCGGTAACGCGCGGAGTGAAACGGCCGTCGAAGTTGGTTTGCTTATCGTAACGTCCACTGGCGGTAATGGTCAGGAAGTTGTCGAAGAATGCTTTCTTCAGTTGCAGGTAACCACCGATTTCGTTGATCTTCAGCACGCCGGCTGTGTCAGCGAAGATGGTACCCTGAGAGTTCATTACATATTGTTTCCACTGCGCACCTGCAATTACTTCGAGCTTATCGCTGAAGTTGAGGGCGTCAGAAACGTTCAGTTGGCCTTCACCCGCATACAGATCGGAGCGGTCGAGGAACTTGGCACCGTTTCTCTTGATAGGTGTAGACTTCACTTTGCTGGAAGCAGCATTGAACTCAGGTGTGCCTGGCAGCAGACGGCCCTGGTCGGCAAAAGCACGGGCATTCATATGCGCCTGCATATCGCTGATAGCGGCACCACCCTGGCGGCGGCTTTCAGAATAGGCAGCTACATATTGCTGGAACCATGTTGCGTTCGCTTTCCAGCTATCGTTGATGAAAGCACCGAGGGCGCTGGCGTTATAAGAATCACCTGCATTTTCCTGGGTTGTGTAACCACGAACCATCCAGGATTTGCCTTTGATTTCGAGTTTATGCTGGGCGATCTTCAGGTTGCGCAGGGAATAACGGTCAGCACCTGTATAAACAGTAGTACCGGTACCGAAATAAGTGCTCAGTGAAGCTTCGATACCCGGAGTGATCTTGTAATGCAGGCTTGCATTCAATTTCACATTTACCGCATTGTAGTCAACGAGATCGCGTTCGTTATAGCCTGTACGTGATACGTTGTAGTTACCAAAATATCCGTTGCGGTTACCGTTGTAAAACGGCATCAGGTTGTTGATGTTGCCCTGGATCGCCGGGTTGTTGATAGCGGCCAGTACCGGTGCGGGGAAACCTGCGAAAGTATAGAAGCCGGCTTGTTGTGCAGCAGTAGGATAAGCGGGGTTACCGATAGCACCGTAGTAGCTGTTCAACAGTGAAACCACGTCAATCTGGTTGCCGGTAGCACCCAGGATACCTGCGCGGATCTGGCTTTGTACCAGTTGTGCGAAGGAGGACATGTTAGCGCTTACTTCATCACCATATATATTAACGCCGTTGAAGTTTGGATCGTTCTCGCGACTTCCGCCGGTTACTTTGCTGAGTACACCGATCTGTTGTTTGTTGCGGTAGTCGTTCGCTTCCCAGTCTTGTGCGTTTACGAGTGAGGCAGAGATCTTGAAGGCAAATTTATCGTTGAACGCTTTTGCCCAACGCAGTTGCCAGTCGTAGTAAGGAGCGGCAGCGCGCTGACGTCCGTCAACGTGGTTGATACCTTGTTTGATATTGAAGCTGAGCCCCTGGTATTTGAAAGGGTTTTTGCTGTTGATGAGCAGGGTACCGTTGATACCGCCGGAACCATACAGGGCGGAAGACGCACCTGCCAGCAGTTCCACGTTGTCAACATCCAGGTCATTGGGGCCGATCACGTTTCCTACGGAAAAGTTCAGACCGGGTGCCTGGTTGTCCATACCATCTATAAGCTGGTTGAGACGGTTGTTACCGCTGCTTACGAAACCGCGGGTGGTAACTGTACGGAAAGTAAGACTCGCCGTATGCATATCCACACCTTTAAGGTTGGTAATAGCTTCGTAGAAGTTGGGGGCTGCGGCGTTGCGGATAGTAGCGGCGCTCATGCGCTCTACCGTAACCGGAGACTCCAAAATACGTTGGGGAGCACGGTTGGCAGAAACCACTACTTCCTGGCCAAGCTGACTGTTAGGTTTGAAACTGATATCCAGCGGAGTTGACGCGTTTTTCACCTCCACGGTCAAAGAATCGTAACCGATAGACGTAAATACGAGCGTAACGGGAAACTGGCCGATGCTCAGGCTGAACTCACCATTGGAATTGGTGTAAGTACCAACGCTGGTTCCTTTCACCACTACCGACACGGCCGGTACAACTTCCTCGTTGGCACTGTTCTTAACTTTACCGGAGATGATGGTTTGGGAAATAGCAGTAAGCGAGAGCAGACTCGCAACCGTTGCTAGCAAAAAGCGCAAGCTTTTTCTCATAAGTGGCAATTTTGGTTTGTAATCAGCCGGAAAAATAAGCATTGTCTTTTTGATCTAAAAATTTAATTTTTCTATAACACGAACAAAATGTTGAAATTCTGAAAGCCTGGTCGTTGGGCGTTTTTCGGGATCGTCTTACTTTCGTTCATGGCTAATTTCAACTTCCCCCAACAGACAGGATTTTATCAGGGTAAAGTGCGTGACGTTTACAGCATCGGCGAGCAATGGCTGGTGATGGTGGCTTCCGACCGGATTTCCGCTTTCGACGTCATTCTCCCCCGCCCCATTCCCTTCAAAGGACAGGTATTAAACCAGATTGCGGCTTATATGCTCGAAGCCACGGCAGATATCTGCCCCAATTGGCTGACCACCGTTCCGGCTCCCAACGTGTCTATCGGCCGCCGATGCGAGCCTATTCGCCTCGAAATGGTGGTACGCGGAAACCTCACCGGCCACGCCTGGCGCACCTATTCCGCCGGTCAGCGGGTGCTTTGCGGCGCCGCCATGCCCGATGGATTGAAAGAAAATGATTATTTTCCCCAACCCATCATTACGCCTTCCACCAAAGCCGTGGAGGGACACGACGAAGATATTTCTCCGCAGGAGGCCATTTATACGGGTCTGGTAACGCAGGAAGAATGGGAAACCATCAGCCGTTACGCACTGGCATTATTCGAGCGCGGAAAACAACTCGCCGCCAAACAGGGACTCATCCTGGTGGATACCAAATACGAATTCGGAAAAATCGGCGATACCATTTATTTAATGGATGAAATCCATACGCCCGACAGTTCGCGGTATTTCTATGCCGATGGATTTGAGGAACGCCAGGAAAAAGGCGAACGCCAGAAACAACTCAGCAAGGAATTTGTCCGCGAATGGCTTATTGCCAACAATTTCATGGGCAAAGAAGGACAGACCGTTCCGGAAATGAGCGACGAATGGGTGAATACCATCTCGGGACGTTATATTGAATTATACGAAAAGCTGACCGGCCGCAAGTTTGAACCAACCAAACTTACGGATGAAGAAACGTTTGAGCGGACAGTGAAGGCGTTGGGTGCAATAGGTCAATAGGTGGATGGTGAATGGCGAATCGTCAATCGTGAATAAATTCCATGACTACTGATACTTCGCCCGATCCTTCGCCCGATCCTTCGGGCAAGTTCAGTACGACGCTTATTACTTATAACCTACAATCTCCTCATCATGAAAATACCGTATTTGATCATCGCAGTTCTCATTCTTCCCCTTTTATATAAAAGAATGCAGATGCTGTACAGGTCCGTCAAAGAGAAAAATACAGACCAGATAAAAGTGAATCTTGTTTTTCTTTTTGCGATGCTGGTGGTGAGTGCAGGGATCGTGGGGGTTGTTTTGTGATAATGATGAACATTAATTGCGAATGATTTACCTCTCTCCCTGGCTCTTGAAGACACGAACCAGGGAGAGAGTTTGTAAGTCAATGAACAGCCCACGGCTGCAGCTTGAAACTTCGGAGCACTACTAATTACTTACCACTTATTACTTATTACTTATTACTTACAACTTTACAAACGTCCTGTCGATCTTCCTGCCATCGGAGGTAATAATCCGCAGGAAATAAGTACCACTTCTCAGGCGACGCAGATCAATCGTATGTTGTAGCATAGCCTGATTTTTATTCACTACGCGCTCATGAACCTTTCTCATTTCCGCATCATAAATAAGCACCCTGACATTTCCGTTTACCTGATCGCCGTAGCGCAGAGTGAGATCGTTAGCGGCGGGGTTCGGATAAACCAGGAGGTTTAATATCGATTCTACTACATTTATCTTCGCAGTAGCCGAAGCGGTAGCGCCTTCATTGTCGGTGACGGTTAACTCAAATATATATTCTCCAGGCAGCAGGCCTTCCACATTTGTACGCGCAGCCGCTGGTGCTGTGATGCGCGCGACCGTTGGCCCGGATAACTGGCGCCAGCGATGAATCACGATCTGTCCGTCAGGATCTGAAGAGGCGCTTCCATCCAGTGAAGCAGCGCTTGCCGGAAGACTAAGCGTGAAGTCTGCACCGGCAACTGCGCGCGGCGGTTGATTGACACGCGGCGCCGGCAGTACTGTTATCACCACGTCGTCACTGGCATTGGCACCAGAATTATCTGTAACAGTCAGGCGGAAAATATAGGTTCCCTGCGTCAAACGATTGATGCGCGTGAGAGCAGCCGCCGGTGTTTCGATCGTTGCATCGGCTGGTCCGCTGATCCTGGTCCAGGCAAATGTGGCAATCGTTCCATCGGGATCATAGGAAGCAGCACCATCAAGCTGTACCTGGTTTACCGGAAGGGTGATCGTTATATCATTTCCGGCACGGGCTATGGGTAGTTGATTCGCCGGTCTGTTTACAATCACCTGCACCTCGTCGCTGTCAGTAGCTCCGGCATCGTCGGTAACGGTAAGGCGGAACGAATAGGTTCCCTGGATAAGATTATTCACCGCAGTAACGGCTGCGTTGGGATTGACGATAACCGGAGCCGCAGGTCCGCTGATCAATGTCCACTGCCAGCGAATGATACTTCCATCCGGATCATAAGAAACACGGCCATCGAGCGTAGTAGCATTGGTCGGCAATGTCATTACAATGCTGTTACCCGCCTCGGCTACAGGAGGCTGATTGGGTGGCAACACAGTAATAGTTACATCGTCTGCATGTGCGGCACCATTATCATCTGTCACTGTAAGTCTGAATACATACACCCCCTCCACAAGGCCGCTCAATGAGGTAAGCGCTGCAGCAGGATCATTCAATATAAAATTAGCTGGTCCGCTTACGTAAGCCCAGCGATAACTCATGATGCGTCCGTCCGTATCGGCCGAACTACGTCCGTCGAGTTGGGTATAGTTGACAGGTAAACGCAATACCTGGTGATCACCTGCATTTGCCACGGGCGGCTGATTAACCGCAGGATTTACCGTCACCTGCACAATGGCATCCGCCGTGGCACCACTATTATCGGTTACTTGTAATCGAAAACGATACACACCTTGTGTGAGACCGGTTACGTTAGTCGTAACAGCATTCGCAGTAGCGATCGTTCCCGCATTCGGACCACTGATCTTTGACCAGGTATACGTGGTGATGGTTCCGTCGGGATCATTGGCTGATCCATTTAGCACTACATTATTTATTGGCAAAGTGATCGTCTGATCCGCACCCGCATTGGCAACCGGCGGTTGATTAGGCGCAGCATTCACCGTCACCTGTACAGTATCGGCTGCCGTTGCGCCGCTGTTATCGGTTACCTGCAGACGGAAACGATACACACCTTGTGTGAGACCGGTTACGTTAGTCGTAACAGCATTCGCAGTAGCGATCGTTCCCGCATTCGGACCACTGATCTTTGACCAGGTATACGTGGTGATGGTTCCGTCGGGATCATTGGCTGATCCATTTAGCACTACATTATTTATTGGCAAAGTGATCGTCTGATCCGCACCCGCATTGGCAACCGGCGGTTGATTAGGCGCAGCATTCACCGTCACCTGTACAGTATCGGCTGCCGTTGCGCCGCTGTTATCGGTTACCTGCAGACGGAAACGATACACACCTTGTGTGAGACCGGTTACGTTAGTCGTAACAGCATTCGCAGTAGCGATCGTTCCCGCATTCGGACCACTGATCTTTGACCAGGCATACGTGGTGATGGTTCCGTCGGGATCGTTGGCTGATCCGCTTAATACTACACTATTTATTGGCAAAGCGATCGTTTGATCCGCACCGGCACTCACCACCGGCGGCTGATTAGGCGCGGCGTTCACCGTTACCTGCACAGTATCGGCTGCCGTTGCGCCGCTGTTATCGGTTACCTGCAGACGGAAACGATACACACCTTGTGTGAGACCGGTTACGTTAGTCGTAACAGCATTCGCAGTAGCGATCGTTCCCGCATTCGGACCACTGATCTTTGACCAGGCATACGTGGTGATGGTTCCGTCGGGATCGTTTGAACCTGTTCCGCTTAACACAGCAGTATTTGCGGGTAATGTGGTGGTTTGATCGGCCCCGGCATTGGCAACCGGCGGACGATTAACCGGTGCTGTGCCGCTTCCGGGAGCTACGTCGTTATAGGTTGCATTTTCGTTACCGATCCTTACCTCATCAAAAAACAAAATGCGTTGTGTAGTGGTGGAAGTTTGTATTCCCCAACCGTATTTATTGATACCGAGTTTGAATGAATTGGTGATGGCTGCTGTCTTTACGTTTTCTTTATTGACAACCAGCGTGCCGTTGCGCCAGACCTGCAACAAGCCGGTGGTAGCTGTTGACCAACGAATACGTATCACAAAGTCTACCCATTGATTGGAAAGTACGGGACCGATATCATTGTATACGTTTCCGGAAGAAGTACCGGTATTGTTGGTGACGATTGTAAAACGTCCGCCGCTCGTCCACAAAGAAAGCGCGGATGACCCGGAACTATTGTCTGGATGCCATTGAAAAACGTGTTCACCCGCCGGATCGTTTGCCCAGTCTTTGAGATACATGGAAAAGCCATACCAACGGTCGGCATTAAGCGGATCGCTGCTGCGGGTAATTTCGGAACGGATGGAACTGCTCGTTTGGGGATCACTGCTGCGTACTTCCAATCGTAAAGCGGAAGAGCCGGCTTTAAGTTGTTCGGTTGACTGCTGCACGGAGTAATTGCAGCAATGTTGGTTGTTGGTCCAACCTGCGAGGTAACTGCTGCCTTCAAAACCCGATTCCAGCAGAAGGTTTTGTCGCTGTGCCGTTACCGATATGCCTGCCAGTAGCAGACACATAAGTATAAAGCCTCGCAATGGTCTTGCATCAGGAATTTGGATAAGCATTAGCTTAAGGTGTTTTTACATACTTTATTGGATAATATATCCAGTCAGCTAGCTGTCTGGACGATACGGATTAGGATAAAATTCTATTAAGATTTTTACAAATACTATACCAGCTACGGGTATTCTATCCACACTTAATTAACATTTTTTATATAAAACGTGGGTGGCAGCGGCGTATAACTCCTATGGCCTCTGCCGGCAGCAGGGCTGAAAATTAATTTGTTAGCGGGCAGTAATCCGTAGTTATACGCATGGTAACGGTCTTAACAAGGCGCGGCTTCTCCGTTGAGCAAAGACGTATTTATTCTTTTTCCCATAAAAAAAGCTACCCTTCCGGATAGCTTCAAATACGATTGATTAAGGGTAATTACTGTTTTGATTCCTGGGCCAGACCGGCTTTGTTGATCTTCTTAGCCTCTTTGGTGCCTTTGCCATAGTAACCGCAATAGTAGTCGATGGCATCCTGGGCATCGTAGTAGCTCAGCCAGTATTCCTGTACGCGGGCAGTCATGAGCGTGCGGTTGGAATAGTTATAAAAGTCGCGGGTACCGATACCGCTGAAGTTACCATATACAACGGCACCTTCATAAGGCAGATAACCATCTGCGCTGCGCAGGACTGAATAACCGTTGTAAGTTTCTACAACATAATAAGAACAATCGCCCGAACTATAAACAACGATACCGCGTTCTTGCGAAAGCCAATAGCCTTCATCGAAAACATAATCGTTGCGTTTATAACAACTGGTCAGGATCACTGTAGCAGCGATCAGCAGGGCCGAAAGGGTAAAAATCTTCTTCATTTTATAAGCTTTTGAGGTTTAGTAATTTTTCTGAAACCGGTTCTCTTTTCTTACATATAAGACTGTACCATAAATGAAAAAGTTACGTGGCACGTTGTTAAAATCTATTGGCGAAAAGGCTGTTTTTGGTGAACGAATTGTGAATAGTGAATGGTCAATAAGTGAATAAGTCAATAAGTGAATAGGTGAATCCTGCCCGCGATGCTTTTATAGTTCGCGAGGACGCGAACCACGGCGATGGGTAAATTTGGCTGAACCTTACGCCTTATACCCTATACCTTACGCCCTATGCCTTACAGCTTATACCTTATACCTTACACCTTAAGCCTTCTGCCCTTTGCCTTAAACCTTTACTTTTGTCAAATGAAATACTTTCTCATTTTCCTCCTATTCCCTATCATGATGCAGGCACAAAACAACTACATGCTTGTGGGCACCTACACCGACAATAGCCCCAGCAAAGGCATTTATGTTTACCGGTTTAATACGGCAACAGGAGTTGCGGAAGAAGTGAGTCATGTTGCTTCTCCTAATCCGTCGTACCTGGCTGTATCTCCGGACGAGCGTTTTGTATATGCTATTTATGAAAATGCTGCCGGTGGAAATGGCGGAGAGATCGCTTCTTTTTCATTTAATAAAAATGACGGCACCTTGCAATTACTCAACAAGCTGCCGACAAAAGGTGATCATCCCTGCTATGTAGAAACCGATCGCACAGGTCGCTGGGTGTTTGCCGGCAACTATACCAGCGGAAGCCTTTCCATGTTTCCTGTTAAAGCAGATGGAAGCCTCGACAGCGCAACTGTACACATTACGCATGAAGGAAGCGGACCCGATAAAAAACGCCAGGCATCTCCGCATGTGCATTGCACCAAGATTTCCCCGGACAACAAATTTCTATATGTTGCCGATCTCGGGGTAGACAAAATTTACGCGTATGCTTTTGATGCAACGAAAGGTAGTTTACAACCAGCCGCACAACCTTATGTAAGTGTTATGCCCGGCGAGGGCCCACGGCATATCACTTTTGATAGCAAAGGACGCTTTGCTTATCTCCTTACGGAAATGACCAGCAAGATTCATACATATAGTTATCAGAACGGGAAACTCACGGCTGTGCAAACCACACAAGGTTTGCCGCAGGAAGGTAATGGCGGCAGCGCTGCTATTCATCTGTCTCCCGATGGGAAATTTCTTTATGCCTCGCATCGCATAAAATATGTGGGGTTGGTGATCTACCGGGTAGGCAAGGACGGAAAACTGACCAAGGTAGGTTATATGCCGAGTGGCGGCGAAGCTCCCCGCGATTTTACCATCGATCCGTCGGGCAACTTTCTGCTGACCGGCAACCAGGGAAGCAACAATATTGCTGTCTTTCGCCGCAACGCCTCAACAGGACTACTCACGGATACCGGCAAGCGCATTGAGGTTGGCAAGCCTGTTTGCTTTAAATGGATCAGCGGGAAGTAGTAAGTAATAAGTTATAAGTATTAAGTCAACAGCCATTGACGATTCACGAGCGCCCCTTCGAGAGGCCGAAGTATCGGCCTCAGGGAGCGCAACAATTGACGATTCACCATTCACTATTCACGATTGACCATTGACGATTGACCATTCACTATTCACCCCGCAGATCGGGTCGCCGGCGCCTTGATTTATTAAACACATTCCTTCCCTTCTCGATGCCTTTCCTCAATTCTTTCTGCTGCTCCTCCGGTAAATGGATCACATGCTGGCATTCGGTTGAACAACAATTCTCATATTTTTCGCGGCAGTCATCGCATTGGATAAACAACAGATGGCATGCATCATTTACACAATTGGTATGTGTGTCCGCAGGCTTACCGCATTGATGGCATTTTGCAATGATCTCTTCGGTAATGCGTTCACCGAGCCGCTGATCGAAGACGAAATTTTTCCCATGAAATTTATTCGGCAGGTTCTGCTCGCGGACCTGGTTGCTATAGTTGATGATACCTCCCTCCAGGTGAAAAACATTTTTAAATCCACGGTGGAGCATGTAGGCTGACGCTTTCTCGCAGCGGATGCCACCCGTACAATACATGATGATGTTTTTGTCCTTATGTTCCTCCATCATTTCCACCGCCATCGGCAGTTGCTCGCGAAATGTATCACTCGGAATTTCAATTGCTTTTTCAAAATGTCCCACTTCAAATTCATAGTGATTCCGCATGTCGATCACGATGGTCCCGGGCTGTGAAGTCAGTTCGTTGAATTGACCAGCGTTCACGTATCGGCCTTTTTTCTCCATACTGAATTCCGGGTCATCGATGCCATCTGCTACGATCTTTTCGCGGACTTTGATATCAAGTACGTAGAAGGATTTACCGTCGTCATTGACGGCAATATTCAAGCGCAATCCGTTCAATGGTTCGAATGAATAAAGGTATTCGCGCAGTTTCTCCAGATTTTCCGTTGGAGCGCTGATCTGCGCGTTGATGCCTTCGGCGGCCACATAGATACGCCCCATTACACCGATCTCACTCAACTCTCGATAGATCGTATTGCGGAAATTTTCCGGGTCAGGAACAGGGAAATAACAATAAAATGAAATGGTGGTGCGCGGAGTCGGGTCCTGGAGCATACGCTCTTTCAACTCCTTGCGGGAGACGCGGTTGTGAAGTGCCATTGTTTGAAATTTGAATACACCGGAGTGTACAATTAATACAATTGGTCAGTTGCAGGCTGAACCAAATTTCAGCACAAAGATAGCATTTCTGTTATTTTTCAGCAGACTTGTCAGTTCCGTGCAAAACGTCCACCAAGCAATCCGCCGAATCCAACGCGAACACCAAACTTGGTTCCCAGCCCCGGCTGATAGGCATTCACGAAGTCGACACGGAAGATCTTCAGGATATTTTCCAATCCCGCGAAGGCCTCCACATAATAACTGTTGTTGTTTACATAAAACGCATTGCTGCCCACCACCAGGTTCCATTTCAGCCTGTTGATCAGCGGAATTTTATTCGTCAGCAAACCGTTGAAATGATGTTCAACGTGTGCGAGCGCGTAAAACGGCTCGGCATTGCTGTAACGATAGTAAGGAGCCAGTTGGAAACTGTTCAGGTATTTCAGGTTGTAGAAAGTCTGGTTGCCATTGAAGTGTTGCAGATCCGGTATATCAACGCGGCGGCTGTTAAAGAATCCGCCCACACTTACGCGGTACTGCAACTCCCCTTTCAATTTAAAGTTCATCTTATCTGTCACCGACACTTTCCATTTATCGAAATCCGCATCGCTGTTGAAGATTTTGGGAATGCCTTTGTTATACTCCAATTCAAAGGTCGGCATTTTAGAACCGAGCGGCATTTTGTAGGTCGGGTATTGAATATAACGTTGGCCCGGTTGCCAGCTCACGGAAATGCCCGCCACGAACGCCTGGTTGCGATCGAAAGGTATACCTGCCAGATCCTTCGGATGGTTGGGCAGGAATGTACCTTCCCGGCGGAAGAATGAAAAATCAGTTGTGTTTTCCACGGGCAAACGGTCTTCATATAATACCTGTGCACGGAAACGAAGACCGTTGTCCAGTTGTTTGTGGAAGCTCACCTGGCCAAACCAGTTTTCATACAACTTCATAAAGTTGCGCTTGAAAAACAATGTATATACTTCATTGGTCAGTGCGTCTATGGGATTGTCGCGGTTGAACTGGCTAACGCGTTTACCTCCGCTAAAGCTGAGCGATTGGCGGTTGAACTGTCCGCCCTTACGATCCACGATGGTAAGACCACCCCACATATTCAGGTGGGTATTGCTGAACCCGTAGCGCGTTTGCCAGTCTACATTATAAGTGTAACGGCCCTTCTTGGGAATGATACCAAACTGTTGTTCCACATTCACGGAAAGCCCTTCGACGGTATTGTATTCGAGTTCGCGAAGCAGCGCGTTCAGGTGATAACGGACCGAAACTTTTTTCCCGAATTTCGTCCGGCCAAATCCGCCTGAAGACCAGAGAAAATCTTTGATCTTGACTTTGCCCTGGTTGCGTTGCAGGGAATCCAGCACGCGGCGGGAGCTCATTGAATCTCTCGTGGCTTTGGCCACGCTGTCCTTGAACAAATAATCTTTTACTTCTTCGGGTTCGAGGGCGACGGGACGTGCAGCATTCCAGTAATTGGTATCACGCTTATTAGACGCCGTATCGTAGCGCATCAATATTTTACCGAAATATTTTTTACCGAATGCAGGATTGATGTTGTAATCGGAATAAACGTTTACAAAGTTGCCGGCTACATCGATACCCAGCCGTTTAATGGCCACATAGGTAACCTGGTTCTTGGTTTTCCACACGTCATCTTCCACCAGCGCATGCAACTGGCTTACGCGGAGTGTATCGATCAACTCGAGCTGATAATCTTTGGTGGTCAGCAGATCGAGACTATGGATACGCCATTCATCTTCCACGATCTGGATGGTACCGGAGAACAGCGGCTCATTCTTGCGGCGGGGTGTAACGCGGATGGTGTTCACGGTTTTTCCATCTTCGATGAAAAAGCCTTCGTATTTGTAACGGTAATAATTCAGGGCACCGTCGGCAATCGGAGAAATGAAGCCGCGCGGATTGACATTGTTATCGAATACGTTTACGTTGTTCTGATAAAAGTTGATGAAAAACGGAAAGCTTAAACCGAATCCGTTACCTCCACTCTCGCGGGTGGACACCACTTCCATTTTCACTTTATCCGGCTTAACGTATGATACGTTGGTAATGGATTCAGAAAGGTAAAGAATGCCACGGCCGGCAGAATCGAGTCCATCGTTAGGCGCACGCTCGATCTTTTGGCCGAATACTTTTTTGGGCAGGCCGCGGGAACGCAGCAACCCTTTGATATAAACCTGTACGGTAAAGGAATCGACCTGGTTATTGTAGAAAGAGCGTTTTTTGATCGCCTGCCGGATGATCTCATAAGCAGGATCTTCCCCTTTTTTGATGATTACTTCGTCGAGCGTAAGCCCCTGTATGGTCAGTATAAAATCGACAGTTTGTGGCGCATCTGTAACGGTGATTACTTTCTCGGTGCGAGTATATCCGACGAACTGGCACACGAGCGTGTGCTGCCCGGGAGCGAGCTCCATTGAATATTTTCCCGAACTGTTGGCATTGGCACCCCGACTGGAACCTTTTAAGGAAACAGAAGCATAAGGAAGCGGATTACCTTTCTCGTCTGTAATTGTACCGGTAATAGTACCCGCATAGATGGCATTGGCCATGAATACGGAAAGCAGCAGGAATAAAAATCTGGTCATAGTGTAACTACGAAAATACAGGCCGTTTTGTTACAGGCAAGCTACACATGAATATTCCCAAAACCTTAACAACTTTATGAGCGGGAAGATGGCTTGATAGCGACCATAAAACTGCCGCTCAAAGCAGCCAGTCCGCCTACTAATCCACCTACCAATCCGGTAACGATCACGAGCATGAACGGGCTTCCGACGCCCATCAATTTGGCAATACGTGTAGCGAGGATATGTTGATTCTGTACATCGATCCAGTAAGAAAGCCCCGCCCACAATAGAAATACGGCGAGAAAGCCGGCGAGAAAAGCTATTCCGGGACGCTGACGCACCAGTACTGCAGTGATGAACGCTGCAGGTGCAATGATCCACCAGTCAAAGTAAAGGCCGCCTGTAAAGGCAAGTGCGGCAGTCAGTAAAAAGGCGATTAAAAATTTCATATAAACAAATGCATGATGTTGGTAAAAGATAATGGTGTTACGCTTCCGGTTCAAATTGCATGGTCCATTTCACACGCTTGTCGAGCGCGTCTGACTTCTTCATCAGCCACAGTGAAAAGTATTGACCGGTAGCCCAGGTGTCGATGAAGTTATCATAGAAACGGCTACCCGGATTTCCGCTTTGCCCGCCGGGATATACGCCCCACGCTTCCGTGAGCGGTCCCATCTGCACGATCATGCGCCAGCTCGGACCGTGACTGTGTGTGATGGCATTGATGATATTTCCATATCCGCCCACATGCAACCCCTGTCTGCCCAGCACGATCATTTTCTTGCTTTGTTTCAGCAGGTGATAGATGGTAGGATTTTTGAAAGCAGCCCATTCCAGTTTACCGTCTTTCTCTTTCTCCGCGAGATTGGCGGCGGCGCGGTTAAGTGCGCCTGTTACCAATTCAGCCAATGTTTCAGTTTCCGGCGTACGGCGATCGTCGATAAACGCCATGGAGGTTGAATCGCGTTTCAGCAATTCCATGGTTGTTTCTTCATCGGGGAAAGGTAATTCGGGTTTTACCTGCGAAAGATCGTCCCACCAGATCGCTCTGTTAAGGCTGTCGAACCAGGTCTGGTAGATCGTTTGTCCTTTTGAATCCGGCCCCGCGAACAAATCCCAGTTCTCTACAAGCTCCAGGTATTTGGAAGCGGATCCTTTCAGTTGATCGCGCTGCACATATTTAAGTAGTACCGGCCGCATGTCTTCTGCCATTACGTTGAAATAATTATTCTGCAGCTTCATCATGTCCTGCGGCGTGATGCCCGACATCGATGACAGGTATTTTTCAATGGCTACTCCGCGGGGGGTGATGTATGATCCGGGAATGAAATAAGGATAAGTGGAATCCGCCGGACGCTGGTTGGCGCTTTCAAGAAAACCTCTTGCCGGATTTTTTGCGTGCGGATTTTCTTCCTGGGGAATAAAGCCCTGCCAGTTAAAGGTACTGTCCTGCCCGGGCATGATATACATACCCTGATCTTTCCAGCGTGCAGGGAATTTACCCTGCTGCCAAAGTGCGATATCACCACTCTTCGAAGCGAACACAAAGTTTTGTCCGGGACACACCATGTATTTTAACGCGTTTGTATAATCGTCGTAGTTGCGCGCTCTGTTGAGCAGGTAAAATGCCCATCCGTCATTGCTCGGATCATGTGCCACCCAGCGAACGGCAAGGTTGCGTTTGCCGGAAAGGCTGTCGTTGAACGAATCATCGTACATTACGGGACCGTAGTGCGTGTAGGCCACCGTATCATAGATATCGCTTTGTCCGCGCACACCTATCTTTTCAACGCGTAGACTGGCATCTTTCCATTCACCGTTGTACCAGTATTGTTTGCGGCTGGCGTCTTTGAATTTTATTTCATAATAATCTTTTACATCGCGCTGCGAGTTGGTCACACCCCAGGAAATACTGTCGTTAAAACCAATGATCACGAAGGGGCTTCCGGGCAATGATGCGCCATATACATTGCTGGTAGGTGTGCTCAGTTGCATCTCGTACCAGATAGAGGGCAATGACAGTTCAAGATGCGGATCGTTGGCAAGAATGGGCGCGCCGCTTTGGGTTTTGGTACCATCCACTACCCAGTTGTTGCTACCATTGGCAGGATCGGCGGCCGCCGGATCATGATGGGCTACAGCCCCCGCAGGATAGGCAGAATCTGCCGCAGCGGGACGTACCGGAACGATACCCGGCTTTTCAAACGGCGTTCCTTTGGGCACGATGGGCAGCAATGAATCAGGCACCTGAGGATAAAGGGCAGCGAATTGTTCGGGTGTAAATACCGAGCGTGCATTGGTATAAGCAAAATCTTTTTCCGTTTGCGAAGCCAGCATTTTGGCCATCATTTTCAACAGCAACGCCGTGCGGAGATTGGTCCATTCTTCGGGTTGAATGTTGAGCAGTTTATATTCGAGCGGCAGTTGACTGCTCCTGAGTGAGTGGATATACGCGTTTACTCCACGGGTGTACGCAGAAAAAACGGCGAGGGATGCCGGGTCTTTTTCCATTTCCTGCAAAGCATTCTCCGCAGCATATTTCATTCCCAGGCGGCGCTGCGCGCGATCGTAATCAATCGCACCGGCACCCGCAAATTCAGATACCCGTCCCTCCGCCGCACGGGTTTGCAGATCCATCTGAAAAAGACGGAAGCGCGCATGCAGATAACCCTGTATGAAATAAACATCTTCGTCATTGTCAGCGAATACGTGTGGAACAAGCCTGTCATCGAGATACACACTTGATTTCCCCTTCAGACCTTTCAACTTCAATTGTTCAGAAAAATCCTGGTCGGCGGGTTCTGCATTCTGCCAGAAACCGTGTTGCGGGCTGAAAAAACTGCCCAGCGGCATCGGCGCGGCATTCCCCAACGGACGGCTGAGTGCGATCACCAATGCGGTGGTGACAACCGTGGAAATAACAAATGGAATCAATCGCATAGAAAAAAATTATAGTGTAAGGTAGGCGAATTGTTGCGGAATTTCCAACTTTTGGGCTCACCCATTTCAGGGTAAAACCTCAAACAGAAAAAGCTGCGATACCTCTTCTTTATCAAAATTATCATCGGCAATGAGCAGCAGGCTGGCATGCCCGTTTGGCAACCGCGGACCGAAGGTCATGCCTTCGACATTATCAATATAACGGCCCATGGTTTCCATATCAAATAATAATTGTTTACGGATCAACTGCACCTCCGTCTTTCCCTGCAAAGAAGGAATAGTGCTTACATCCGTTGCGCCGTTTGCATCAGCCAGGTAAATACGGATCACCGTTCCTTTTATACCGACGGAAAACGCTCTTTCCATCACCAGGAAACGATCATTTCCCAGTGGCAGAATGTCAGGGATACCGTTGATGCGGTAAGCGTTTTCGGGGTTGGGTTTGTTCGGAACGGGATCTACGCGATAAGCAAACTGTCCCGTTGGCTGCCGGGTAGCCACATCGAATTTGATAAAACGTACGATCGCGGAAGTGTCGTTGATATTGGCGCGCGGACCGTCTTCATACAAAGGTTCTTCCACACTCACCCAGAGTGTGCGTTGGTTGTCTGCAAAGCCCAGCCCTTCGAATGTTCCGTTCTGGCGCGGACCGGACGGCGTGGCCTGCATGCGCATATTGGCCGGCAGTCGGAAGCTGTCCACAAAACGTCCGTCGCGGCGGCTCAGCCATACCCACGGATCGATCAGCAATTTTTTATCGCCTTTTATTTCGCGTTCGCCTTCCGAGCTCCATACCAGCAGGTCTTTTGTACCGAGGTAACGCATGGCCTCCGGATCGGCCTCTTTTAACCGGAAGGTATCGCCAGCAGGCTTACGCAGCGAAGTAACGGCTGTGAAAATACAAGTATCGATCTTATAGCCATTGAGCCGGATATCGGCCGTATAAAAACGGGAAGCATTGTAATACGAACGGTCATCGCAGATCATGTAATAGTTGTTGCGGGTCGCATCGTAGTCGATACCCGATAGTCCTCCTACCCTTGTACCATTGAAAACAGCCGCATGAGGAATGATATATTCATCATGGAAACGAATGCTTCCAACGGAAGCGGGCTGTATGGTAGCCACACGGGCGCTGCGGCAGGCGGCAAAAACCGCCACCACGCAGATCAGCAGGAAATGTTTTGCTCTCATTGCAACAAAACTACATTGTCTCCTGATTTTGTACATGTTATTTTTTGACGGGTCGTCTTGGTAGCCCGGCATGAAAAAATTAGTTTTACCGACTATCTGGTGAAAAGTATATTTCAATATATAAGGACTTACGCTGCGGCCACCAACAAGGTATTGTTATTGCTGGTAACCTTGTTTACCGCGGTATTGGTTTATTGTAATTACCATTATCATATGGACCGGCAGATCGGCGCGATGGACAACCTGCTGCTCCGTTTTGGTGCGCGATATATAGTATCGCTGGCGGCCTTCGCCGTGCCCTATCTGCTGACCCATGTATTTACGAGAAAGGATTTGTTTGCCGACCCGTTATTTATCGTGTTGCTGATCATCGCTCCGGCCATTTTTGCGCTGAAGATGGAATTGTCCTTCAACTTCTTTCTCGCGGATGAAGCGATTGCCAATCGTTACTGGAATCGTGTGGTGTACTGGCCTTTGTTATTATTGATTACAACCATCCTGATCGCCTGCTGCTGGTGGAGGGCGGGACCGAAAGAGAGTTTCTATGGAGTAACTACGCGTAATCTGCATATCGGTCCTTATCTCATCATGCTGGCGATCATGGTGCCCCTTATTGCGGCGGCATCGACGCAGCCTGATTTTCTAGCCGCTTATCCAAAGCTCCGTGCCGTAGCCGGATCAACGACAGACTTGTTGCCTCTATGGAAAAAAGTACTGTTTGAACTCTCGTATGGCAGCGATTTTTTTACCATAGAATTATTCTTCCGCGGCTTCCTGGTGCTGGCATTCGTACGCTTTGCGGGCAAGGATGCCATTTTGCCAATGGCTTGTTTTTATTGTACTATTCATTTTGGCAAGCCTCTGGCAGAATGTATCAGTTCGTTCTTTGGAGGGCTATTGTTGGGCATTGTGGTGTATCATACGCGTTCCATTTTCGGCGGATTGATTGTGCATCTGGGCATTGCGTGGATGATGGAGATCGGCGGATACCTGGGAGGGAGTGTGTGATTAATTCAAAAGTAAAAAAGGTAACAGCCGGAATCGTGTTTTTTGATTTTTGAATTTTGACTTAAAAAAAATCTACAGGCCTGTAAGCCGGATTCTGTATCCGCCGTAGGCGGATGGTTATCATTTATCTGTCCCGGTAATTACTCACCGGGATCAATCTGCCTACCCTCTGTCGTACGATCCGCGGAACGGACCGGTTCGGGCGAGCAGCCCTTAACGACAGTATACGTGGCATTTCAGCATGCAAGGTTTACCCGTACCGCATGTTACCATGCTGTACCGTGAGCTCTTACCTCACATTTTCACCCTCATCCGCCTTGCGGCAGACAGTTATTTTCTGTGGCACTTTCTCTTACAACCCGAAGGCTGCAGCCGGCTGTTCACCGGTGCACTGCTCTATGCTGTCCAGACTTTCCTTCCTCCCGCGAGCGGGAAGACGATAACCCGGCCTGTAGACCGCAAATATACAAATAAGGCCGCTACTCCTCTATTTGGCACCGCTCTACACGTTTTCCCTACCTTTAATTCAAATCAACTGCTATTTATATGTTACGCTTAGCCACACTCATGTTAGCATCGGCCTTCCTCATCCAGGGCCCCCGCCTTCAGGCACAGAGCAATCCCAAACTGATCACCTCTGTGGAAGGCATTAATGAATACGAACTCAACAACGGACTGCGCATCCTGCTCATCCCGGATGCCACGCAAAGCAATATCGCTGTCAACATCGTGTACAAAGTTGGATCGCGGCACGAGGGTTATGGTGAAAAAGGTATGGCCCACCTGCTGGAGCACATGCTTTTCAAGCAATGCGAAAAATTTACCGATATCAAAAAGGCCATCGCCGATAAAGGTGCCTGGGCCAACGGTACCACCTGGTACGACCGCACCAACTACTACGAAATTCTTTCCGCTTCCGACGAAAACCTGCGCTGGGCTATCGACATGGAAGCCGACCGTATGGTGAATTCAAAAATTCTTCCCGAAGAATTGCAAAAGGAATTCAGCGTGGTAAGAAACGAATTCGAGATTGGCGAAAACAATCCCGACCGCGTACTGATCGACCGTACCGTTTCGACCATGTACCTCTGGCATAACTATGGCAATTCCACCATCGGCAGCAAAGAAGACATCGAACGTGTAAAAGCCGAAAACCTGAAAGTATTTTATAAGAAATTTTATCAGCCGGACAATGCCGTACTCGTAATCGCCGGTAAGTTCGACGAAAAGAAAGCACTTGATTATATCCAGCAATATTTCGGACCCATTCCACGTCCCACACGTACACTCTCCAACACTTATACAGTAGAGCCCGTGCAGGATGGCGAACGCGAAGTAAGCCTTCGCCGTAATGGTGATGTGCAGTACCTCGCGCTGGGCTATCACACTCCTTCTACCGCTGATGCCGATTATGTGGCAAACGATGTGTTGCTGGAAATCCTGACCAACGACCCCGCCGGTATTCTTTACAAGAAAATGGTAGATGGCAAACTGGCCACTAAAGTTTTCGGATACAGCCTCACGCTGCATGATCCGGGTTTCACTTATATCCAATGTGAAATACCAAAGGATCGCAACCTCGACAGTGCGAAACGCGTACTGATCCAGACAATGGATGGTATCGGCAATATGAACATTACACAGGCCGACCTTGACAACGCGCGCAACTCCCGCATGAAATTTTTCTCCAACACCAGCAACAATACCATCGACCTCTCGATCGTACTCACCGAACTGATCGGTGCAGGCGACTGGCGCTTGTGGTTCTGGAGCCGTGACCAATTGGAAAAACTCTCACTGCAACAAGTAAAAGAGGCCGCGAAAAAATATTACAAGCCATCCAACCGCACGGTAGCGTATTTTATTCCTGAAGCAAAATCCGATCGCACACGCGTGGCTGAAACGCCGGACATTGCCAAACTGCTGGACGGTTACAAGGGCAAGGAAATGGCGGCTAAAAAAGCTGAATTTGAAAACAGCATCGCCAACATTAAGAAGAACACAGAGTACGGCAAACTCGCCAATGGCGCGCAATACGCCCTTCTCGAAAAGCCGGTGAAAGGCGACAAGATCAATGCGGTACTGGCATTGCAGATCGGCGACGAAAACAGCCTGACGAATAAAAACGAGATCGCCGCGATCACCGCACGCATGCTGAAATACGGTACCAAGACCCGCACCAAAAAACAAATCAATGAAGAACTGGACCGCCTCAAGACGGAAGTAAGCTTCTACAGTTCGCCCGGTCGTGTGTCCGTTGTATTGAATACGGATAAAGCCAATCTCGCCAATGCGCTTGCCCTGCTCGATGACCTGCTGCACAATCCGAGTTTTGATGCAGAAGAATTTGAAAAACTCAAAAAAGAGCTGCGTACTGAATACGAAACCAGCAAAAGTGATCCCAACAATCTCGCGTTTACCCGCGTAGCGAAGATGCTGACCAAATATCCTAAAGGCCATCCGCTGTATACCTCCGATTCAGATGAAAACATTGCAGCACTGGACAAGATCACACTCGCTGACGTTAAAAAATTCTATGCAGACTTCTACGGAGCGAACAATGCCGTTACCACTTTTGTGGGTGAGATCGATAAAAATCTCGTGAAGGCATTCATGCAGAAAAGCCTTTCCAAATGGAACAGCAAACTGCCCTATAAAGAAATTGAAAGCAAATACTTTAACATAAAAGGTTCTACTGAAAGCATCACGGTTGAAGACAAAACAAACGCCACAATGGCGGGTGGTATCAACCTGAAACTGTCGGAGAAAAGCGCGGATTACCCGGCTGTATACATGGCAAATGAATTGCTGGGTGGTGGTGCATTCCTGTCATCACGCATTCCACAGCGTCTTCGTGAAAATGAAGGCATGAGCTATGGAGCGGGCAGCTATCTCGATGCGGGCTATAAATCCGAAGCATCGATCTGGGGACTGTATGCCATGTACAATCCGCTGTACCGTGATCGTCTTGACTCTGCGCTGCACCAGGAAATCGATAAAGCGATCAGCGGTGGATTTACCAGCGATGAGCTCAGCAAATCAGTTGATTCCTGGCTGGAGCAAAATAAAACTTCACTCGGCATGAACAACATGCTGGCTTCCATGATCAACCGCTACCTGCGTCAGGGCCGTGATCTGACGGAAGTAACGGCTATGGAAAACAAAGTGAAGGAGCTGGATGTAAAAACAGTTAATGAAGCGCTCCGCAAATACTTCGATAAATCGAAAATGATCATCATCAACTCTGGTGATTTCCGGAAAAAAGGATTCTGACGGGAGGCGTCAATCGTCAATCGTGAAACGTCAATAAAAACAATCCCTGCCAATGGCAGGGATTGTTTTTTCAATAGGTCAATAAGGGAATCAACAGCATCGTATTGACTCATTCACTTATCGCCTTCCACATCGCTTCGGCCACCTTCTGATTACCAATATCATTCAAATGAACACCGTCATTGGTGAGAATGCCTTTCTCAAGGTTCTGTGGATTGTTAGATTGATCGTATTGGGTAAAAATAGAACGCAGATCTACGAGTTGTAATTTTTCTCGCGCGGCAAAATCTCTGATCCACTGGCTGTATTCATTGAGGTCTTTATCCTGTGGATTGGCATTGTCTTTCTTTTCACCGATCACCGCCGGTGTGCATACAATCACTTTTGCTCCTATGCCCCTGATCTTGCGGACCAACGCTTCATAAAACTTTCCAAACTTATCGAAGTCGGTGCCGGTGCCGCGTTTGTCTTTATGCCATACATCGTTTACACCGATATAGATCAGCACGATGTCTGGTTTTTTGTCGAGGACATCTTCTTCGAGCCGCAGGTATAAATCGTAAACTTTATTGCCACTCACACCTGCACCTATCCAGTCAAAATCCTGACCGCGACCAGCCTTTTGCGCCAGCGTATCGATACGCGGAATATAACCACCGGGGCGTATGCCTGCCTGCGTAATGGAATCGCCAAAGAAGATTACTTTTTTCTTTTTAGCAGGCGCTATGAAAGCGAGCATGGGGATGAGGAAGAGAAAGAGATATTTTTTCATATGTGTGATTTAGCGTGAATCGTCAATCGTGAATCGTCAATCGTGAATGGTGAATCGTGAATAGGATCCTTGGTTCGTGTTTTCACGAACCAACAGAAAAGTTTTCTAAATCCTCAGCCGACTTCAAGTGTACGTCAACGGTTGCTTCACTCCACATCCACCTGCTTTTTCACCAACGCTCCTTCGCGGGCTTCGGGCAGGAAGCGGCGTTCGCGGATCAGGTAGCCATTTCCTTTTTCACAAAAATGAACCTTCAGGTTCTCCACACTGATCGGATTGCCATCGGGAATATCGGCTATGTTGGAATGCAATATTTCGTGGCCGTCGATGATGATAACGAGACCGCTGCCGATCGCTTCCATTTTGTTGCCTTCCGTAATAAGCATGCCGGTGTCTTCACCCAAACCCACGCCGATGCAACCGGGATTGGCGGCCACGGCCTGCGTCAACCGTACAAAACGGCCCCGTTTTTCAAAATGGGAGTCGATGATGAGGGTGGACACGAATCCAAGGCCTGTAGTGATCTTTACTTCGCCTTTGAGATGTGCACGGGCGGCATTGCCTTCATAGATCATGGTATTGCTCATAGCCATGGCACCGGCGCTCGTACCCGCGATCAGGAAATTTTCTTCCAGGTACCGGCGTTTCATGATATGCAGGAATTCCGTGCCTCCATCCGTAGCACTCAGGCGAAGCTGGTTGCCACCGCTGAACATAACCGCATTGCATTCCTGTATGCGTCTCAGAAAATCGGGATTGGACGTATCCTGTCTGTTGCGAATGTGCATCACACCGATATTCGTGCAGCCAATCCGGCCAAAAGCATCCATATAATTCTCGCCTACTTCGTAAGGAATAGTGGAAGCCGTGGTGATCACTTCGATCCGGGCATTGACGCCTCCCGCTTCTTCTACCACACGGCGCAGAATACCGAGTTCAAAAAAATTGAGATTGTTCCGTTGTATATGTCCTGATTCGAGGTCCGTGCCTTTGTCTTCTGCACCGCCAACCGCAATCAGTTTGCCTTTGGGATGATTCATGCAAACCTGTTTGGTCAGCAACAAAAGTACGAAAATGCAAATGTGTAAATATGAAAATGTGAAAATGTACGGAGTAATGCTTGAGTTAAGATGCATTTTTTACATTTGCACATGGCCCCGTGCGAAGCACGGGCACATTTACACATTAGTCTTTCTTCGCTTTGCAATCAGATACACCACCACTCCGGCTAATGCAATCAGCGAGCCCCAGAGGGCAAAACGGCCGGTATGATAAAAAAGAAAGGCCCAGATGAGCAGGGAGATGATCACCGGCAAGGGATATAACCACATACGGAAAGGCAATTTTCCGCTGCCTTCGCGCCGGCGCAACAGGATTACACCTACTGCCTGTGCCATAAATTGTATCACAATCCGCATGGCAAGGATCGCCGTGATCACATCGGACAGTTTCATGTAAAGACTAAACAGGAATCCCAGCCCGGTAAGTACCAGCAACGATACGTAGGGAAATTGTTTACGCGGATGCAGTTTGGCAAATACCGGAAAGAAATTGCCATCCACCGCCGCCGCATAAGGTACGCGCGAATAGCCCAACACCAGCGCAAATAAAGACGACATGGCCACGCAAAGAATGAGGACCGTCACCAGCTTTGCCGCACCCGTACCATACACCTGCTCCATAAAAGAACTGACCAGGTATTTATTATCCGCCGGTACATCCGACCACGGAATGACCGACATCACACTGATGTTCATCAGCAGGTAAAGAATGGCAATGCCAAAAATGGAAATGAAAATACTTCGCGGGATATTCTTTTCAGGACGTGCTATTTCTCCCCCGAGATGACAGACATTATAATACCCGAGATAACTGTACACCGTTTTCAACGAACCTTGTGCCACGGCGTACCAGAAGGCAAAGCGGAAAAAAGGATTGCCTTCCTGCGGCCACAACGGTACGCTGTGTTTGCCGTGAGTCAGTCCGCTGTAAATGATCCAGCCCATCGTCGCGATCACCACACAACCCAACACCACCGAAATAACACCGATCGTTTCGATCCTGCGGTAGGTAAGCAACAATACAAATAATACCAGTCCGCCTGACACCATTTTCTGCTGCCAGGGTTCCAGCGGTACGAGGTAGGTCAGGTATTGTGCAAAACCGATCGAAGCGGAGGCCATTACAAGTGGGGCCTGGATCATGGTTTGCCAGACGAAGAGAAAACTCATCAGGCGGCCTCCTTTTTCCCCGAAAGCTATGCGATGAAAATTATAGGTGCCGCCGGCCAATGGGTAACGCGCGCCGAGCTCGCTCCAGGTCATGGCATCCACAAAAGAAGTAAGTGCGCCGAAAATCCAGGCCCAGATAAACAGTCCGTCGCCGAACTGTGCTACCACAAAAGGCATGACGATAAAGGGACCGATGCCTACCATATCGATCATATTGATCGCGGTGGCCTGAAGCAGATTGATCTTGCGGTTAGTTTGAAGCGCCAATTGACAGGGTTGATTATGTAATATAACTGTTTGGGTGGAAAAAAGTTGAACCGTTCTTTCGCTAACCGGATACGGCGACTGAGGTTTTGCTCAAAAAAACCATTAACTTCCGCTAAAATGAACCGCATATGAGAATATTGGAGATCAAAGTAATGAGAGGCCCCAATTACTGGAGCGTGCGCCGCCCCAAACTGATCCAGATGAAACTGGATCTGGAAGAAATGGAAACGCGCCCTACCAACCAGATACAGGGATTTCGCGAGCGGCTGGAACAACTGCTTCCCAGCCTCTACGAACATCGCTGCAGTGAAGGTGTTCCGGGCGGTTTTTTTTCCCGCGTTGATGAAGGCACCTGGATGGGCCACGTGATCGAACACATTGCTTTGGAAATTCAGACACTGGCCGGCATGGACTGTGGTTTTGGCCGTACGCGCGGCACCGGCGAACGCGAAGGCGTATACTATGTAGTGTTTGATTACATGGAAGAAGATGCGGGCGTATATGCCGCAAAAGCCGCCTTCCGCATAGCTGAAGCACTGATCAACGACCAACCTTACGATCTCGAGGAAGATATACAACGCATGCGCGAGATCCGTGAAGACACACGCCTCGGCCCTTCCACAGGTTGCATCGTGGAAGAAGCCGCCAAGCGCGGTATTCCCTATATCCGGTTGAATAAACAAAGCCTGGTACAGCTCGGATACGGCGTACACCAGAAACGCATCCGCGCAACCATTGCCTCCACTACCAGCAACATTGCCGTGGATATCGCCTGCGACAAGGAGGAAACAAAATCATTACTCGAAGCGGCGGAAATTCCCGTGCCACGCGGCACTGTTATCCGTACTGAAGAAGGATTGAAAGAAGCCATAGACAAATACGGTTATCCGCTTGTGATCAAACCGATAGATGGCAATCACGGAAAAGGCAACACTACCAATATCACTACCTGGGAACAGGCAGTCACTGCATTGGAGGCCGCCAAACAATACAGCCGCAGCGTGATCGTTGAGCGCTTCATCACCGGAGTAGACTTCCGTTGCCTGGTGATCAATTACAAATTTGTCTGCGCTGCACTCCGCACTCCTGCGGCCGTAACCGGCGATGGCGAACACAATATCCAGTGGCTGATCGATGAAACCAACAAAGACCCGCGCCGCGGATACGGACACGAGAAAGTACTCACCCAGATAACCACCGATCAGTTCACGCAGAAAATGCTCGACGACAAAGGTTATACGTTGGAAACAATACCCGCGAAAGGCGAACAGGTATTGCTTAAACCAACAGCCAATCTCTCAACCGGCGGCACATCGACAGATGTAACCGATGAAGTGCATCCTGCAAATATTTTCATGTGCGAACGCATCGCTCGTATAATCGGATTAGACATCTGCGGTATCGATATCATGGCATGCGATCTGCGCACGCCGGTATCGGAAAATGGCGGTGCGATCCTGGAAGTAAATGCGGCTCCCGGTTTCCGTATGCACATCGAGCCGGCAGAAGGCCTGGCACGCAACGTAGCGGAACCGGTAGTAGACATGTTGTTCCCCCGCGGCAGTGCCGGTCGTATTCCGATCATTGCCGTAACGGGTACGAATGGTAAAACAACCACCACGCGGTTAACCGCGCATATTGCCAAAAGCGCCAATAAGAAAACCGGCTATACAACATCCGACGGTGTATACATCCAGAACCAACTGATGATGAAAGGTGATTGCACCGGTCCCATCTCTTCTGCGTTTGTATTAAAAGATCCGACGGTAGATTTTGCCGTGCTGGAATGTGCAAGAGGGGGATTATTAAAAGCCGGTCTTGCATTTCAGCACTGCGATGTGGCAATCGTAACGAATGTGGCGGCAGATCATATGGGTCTTGGCGGTATCAATACGCTCGATCAAATGGCGAAAGTGAAGGCGGTGGTACCCGAAACCGTGTTCCCTCATGGCTATGCCGTATTGAATGCCGACGACGACCTGGTCTATGCGATGCGCGAAGGCCTGAAATGCAACATTGCGCTGTTCAGTATGGACGAAAACAATCCGCGTATCAAACGTCATTGTCAGAAAGGCGGACTGGCTGCAGTGTTTGAAAATGGATACATCAGTATCATGAAGGGAACCTGGAAGATCCGCGTGATGCCCGTGAAAGACGTACCGCTGACCTACGAAGGAAAAGCAACACATAATATTGCCAACTGTCTTCCTGCGGTACTAGCCACTTACCTGTTCCGCGATATTACGATCGAAGACATCCGCTCTGCGTTGAGTTCATTCATTCCTTCATCGCTGCAGACACCGGGGCGGCTGAACTTCTTCCATTTCCGCCAGTTTACCATGCTGGCCGATTTTGCACACAACCCGCACGGGCTTCGTTTGCTTTGCGACTTTGTGTCCAAGCTCGAATACCCCTATCGCGTAGGCGTGATCAGCGGCACCGGCGACCGGCGCGATGAGGACATCCGCGAATTAGGAGAAATATCAGCGCAATACTTTGACGAGATCATTATCCGTTGCGATAAAAACTTACGGGGCCGTACAGCGGATGAGATCATCGGTTTATTGAAAGAAGGTGTAGACAAAGTAAACCCTGAATTGCCGACACGTGTGATAGCAAATGAAAATGAAGCATTGGAATATATTTATGCCAACCCTCATCCCGGCGCCTTGTACACCATCATGTGCGATGTGGTGGCAGGTGCATTGGATAAAATCCGTGAACTGAAGGAACGGGAGGAAAATGAGCCGGCCCGGGAGTTGAGTAGTAAGTAATAAGTATTAAGTAATAAGTTAAACAGCCGCCGTGGTTCGGTCCCTTCGGGAACCTCAGAGGCCGAACCACGGCTTTTTAAGGAAACTCCTGAAAGATGCAAAGTTTAAGACTTTGGGATTTTACCTACGAAAAAAGCCGCTATTAAGCGGCTTTTAACTTCCTGTTGACCCATAAGGATTCGAACCTTAAATGACTGAACCAAAATCAGTAGTGTTACCATTACACCATGGGTCAATCCGGTACCCGGTTTTGCAATCGGGGATGCAAAAATAGGGATTGTGCTTTTTTCGGCCAAAGTTTTTTCAAAAAAAATCTCTTCCCGCCTTGTTTTGTATATCCCACCCAACCTCCGGCAGGGAGCTGCTTTTCACGCAAAGAAGCATAAGGAGCAAGGGCGCAAAGAATTACCTGCATCCTAATACTTACAACCTAACACCTTACACCTTATCCCACAGATGTGGTATTGCCGAAACCCGTCCACTCACCTACTTTTGTTCCAACCATAAACCTGAAACCTCACATGAAACACATCTTCCTCGCACTGCTGACCGCAGTGGCCTGTTCTGCCCTGCATGCGCAAAAATGTTCCGGCTATTATTACCTCAACGCCGGAGAAGTGGAAATGACCAACTACGACGGACGCGGAAAAGAAAGCGGCAAGGTCGTCTACAAGATCAGCGACGTAAAAACCAGCGGCGGCACCACCAGTGCCAGTTTCGAAACCATCGTTACGGACAAACGCGGACGCCAGCATTCGCAGGGAAAAGGCGTTTATAAATGCAACGGCAGCACGTTATTCGTTGACGCCCGCATTGCCATGAGCGATCAGAATGAAGCTTACAAAGACATGGACGTTAAAATGACGGAAGCTTTCATTGAATACCCCGGTCAGTTCAGCGAAGGGCTGCTACTAAAAGACGCCAACTTCAAAATGAGCATCTTTGATAAAAAAGGTGATCTTTTTTCCACCGTCACTTACGACATGACCAACAGAAAGGTCAAAGGCCAGGAAACCATCACCACTGCCGCCGGCACCTGGGAATGTTGGAAAATCGGTTACGACTGTAAAATCCGTTCTGAAGTGGCAGGTATCGGCATTCCTGTTACTTTTCGTGTTACCGAATGGTTTGCACCCGGCGTGGGCGTGATCAAATCAGAATCATCAAAAGGTGCGAAAACCGTGGGGTCGTCGTTGATCACCGCGATCAGGAAGTAATTGAATGTTGAATTGTCAATCGCCTTTGCGCCTTAATTTCTTTGCAGCTTTGCGTGAAAAGCAAGGCCGGATTCACGCAGAGACGCGTAAGAAGCAAAGGTGAAAAAATTACTATCACCTAATACCCATCGCCTAACACCTTCTCCAGGCTATCCTTCCAATCAGGGATCATCAGCCCAAACACCCGGCTGATCTTTGTTTTGTCCAAGACCGAATACGCAGGACGTTTCGCCGGTGTGGGAAATTGTTGGGTGGTAATGGGCTCAATGCGGCAGTCGAGACCCGATAAGCGCAGTATTTCTGTGGCAAAACCAAACCAGGTAGTTTTGCCGGCATTGCTGTAGTGATAAATACCCGGATGCCATTTTTCAGCGGCAAGCATGCCAAGTATAACCTGTGCGAGATCCATGGCTGATGTAGGCGTACCATACTGATCGTCCACCACGGAGATTTTATCTTTCTCCTTCATCAACCGCAGCATGGTATTCAGGAAATTGCGTCCCTCGCGCGCATACACCCAGGATGTACGGACAATAACAGCATCCGGGTTTTCCGACAGCAGATATTGCTCTCCTTTCAGTTTGGATACTCCATAAGCATTGACCGGGGATACGCGATCGCCTTCGCGATAGGGGCTGGTGCCGTTTCCATCAAATACATAATCCGTAGAAATATGTATCAGTTTACAATTATTATCACGTGCGTAGACTGCCAGTGCTCTTACGGCTGCCACATTTACCTGGTAAAGCTTTTCCTGCTCACCCGCTTCTTCAGCTTTGTCTACGGCCGTATACGCTGCACAGTTGATGATGGCGTCAGGTTTAAATGTCTGAAGGAAAGATTGCATTTTTTCCGGCTGATCAAGCGGCATTTCTTCGCGATCACTTCCGTGCAGCGATAGTTGCGGATATCTGGCCGCAAGGGCCAGTATACATTTCCCCAATTGACCACTCGCTCCCGTTACCAGCACTCTTTGCATGATTCAACTTAGTTTTCAAAAACGAAGTTAGTACCCGCGTCTGCAAACAACGGAAGCGATGCATCGCGACCGGATACCTTTTGCATTGCTTCCGGTACACCCCAATCGATACCGAGTGCAGGATCATTATATAAAATACCCGCTTCGCTTTCTTTGTTATAGAATTGATTGCATTTGTACAATACTTCCGCCGTTTCGCTGATCACGGAAAATCCATGCGCAAACCCGGCGGGCACGTACAATTGCTTTTTATTATCGGATGAGAGTTCTATGGAAAAATGACGACCGAATGTTCGGGAGTTCTTCCGCACATCCACCACCACATCCAGTATGCGGCCATGCAATACCCGCACCAGCTTGGCCTGTGCGTACGGATTTAACTGATAATGCAACCCGCGGATTACACCATAGGATGATTGCGATTGATTGTCCTGTACAAACCGGCAATCGACCATTTCTTCCGCAAACACCTTTTCATTGAATGCTTCGAAAAAGTAGCCACGGTCATCATGAAACACTTTCGGTGTAAACAATAACAATCCCGGAAAATCAGTGATCTGAAACGACATAATATTGTTATAAGCTCCAATAGCTACGGCTATTTATTTTGCCCCGATAAATTCCTTTCAAGTCTGCGATCAGCGCATGTGCACGCGTGATGCCGGTGAAATAGGCATCATCCAGTAAACGATAATCGTCATGCGGCACTGTTACGATCACTGCATCATAGTCATCGCCCGTTTCAGTCGAAAGACTGAAGCCATATTCATGCTGCAATTCTTCCGAATCCGCATACGGATCTTCCACATCCACGTTGATGGAAAATGCCTGCAATCCGCGTACCACATCGGCTACTTTTGAATTGCGTACATCGCTTACATTTTCCTTAAACGTAGCTCCTTTTACCAGTACACGTGCCGAACGTACGTCGCCGGTATGCCTTATAATATGTTGCACCACTTTCTCCGCCACGTATTTAGCCATGTTATCATTGATGGTACGTCCTGCAAGAATCACCTGCGACTTGTAGCCGATCTCGTTGGCTTTGTGTGTGAGATAATACGGATCCACACCGATGCAGTGACCACCTACAAGCCCCGGCTGAAACTTCAGAAAGTTCCATTTGGTGCCAGCGGCTTCCAGCACTTCATAAGTGTTGATATTCATTTTATCAAAAATGATGGACAGTTCGTTCATCAGCGCGATGTTGAGATCGCGTTGCGTGTTTTCAATGATCTTGGCCGCTTCCGCTACCTTGATCGTCGACGCTCTGTGTACCCCCGCCGTCACAACCAATTCATATATTTTGGCGATCGTATCGAGCGATTCGGCATCACAACCGGAAACTACTTTCACGATCGATGCAAGGGTGTGATGTTTATCGCCCGGGTTGATACGCTCGGGTGAATACCCTATTTTAAAGTCCTCCTTATGCCTAAGGCCGGATAATTTTTCAATGATCGGAAGACAGTCTTCTTCAGTGCAACCAGGATATACGGTTGATTCAAATACAACGTAGTCTCCTTTTTTGATCACCTTGCCGATGGTTTCAGATGCACGTTGTACCGGCACCAGATCGGGCACGTTGTGCTCGTCTACAGGTGTTGGAACAGCCACAATATAGAATGTTGCTTCTTTCAGTACCTCCAGCGAATCGGTGAAGGTGATATCGCAACCTTCAAATGCTTCTTTGGATAATTCATTACTCGGATCAATCCCCTGCTTCATCATCTCTACACGTTTGGGATTGATATCAAAGCCTATCACAGACAGCTTGCGTGCAAATTCCAGTGCAATGGGCAGTCCAACATACCCAAGGCCGATCACAGCCAGTTTGTTTTGTTTATTGATCAGGTCGATATAACTCATCTTGTTTAGTTGAAAACTTTAGGCTGAAGATACAGTGCTTCTGCCGGGAGGTTTTTGAAATAATTGTAAGTAACCTGTAATCCTTCTTTACGGTCAATCTTAGGCTCCCATCCCAGCAGTTGTTTTGCTTTGGTGATATCCGGCTGGCGTTGTTTCGGATCGTCGATAGGCAATGGTTCGAATATAATCTCGGATTTCCCATTGGAAAGCTGCTGAATCTCTTTGGCAAAATCAAGCAGGGATATTTCGTCGGGATTGCCGATGTTAACCGGCATCACGTAATCGGAGTGCAGCAAACGATAAATACCTTCTACCAGGTCATCCACAAAACAGAAACTGCGTGTTTGCGAGCCATCGCCGAATACAGTGATATTTTCCCCACGCAGTACCTGTCCGATGAAGGCAGGCAATGCACGGCCGTCATTCAATCGCATACGCGGTCCATAAGTATTGAAAATGCGGACGATTCTTGTATCAACTTTATGAAAAGTATGATAGGCCATGGTGATTGACTCCATGTAACGTTTCGCTTCGTCGTACACACCTCTCGGCCCTACGGGGTTTACGTTTCCCCAATACTCTTCCGTTTGCGGATGAACCTGCGGGTCACCGTATACCTCACTGGTAGAAGCTACCAGCATGCGCGCATTCTTTGCCTTCGCCAGACCAAGACAGTTGTGCGTACCCATAGCGCCTACTTTCAATGTCTGGATCGGAATTTTCAGGTAATCGATCGGGCTTGCCGGCGAAGCAAAATGCAGGATATAATCCAGTTCGCCGGAGATATGAATAAACTTGGTGACGTCGTGATGGTAAAACTCGAAATTTTCGAGTTTGAAGAGATGTTCAATATTTTGCAGCTCGCCCGTTATGAGATTATCTATTCCAATAACATGACATCCTTCACGTATGAAGCGATCACAAAGATGAGATCCGAGAAATCCGGCTGCGCCGGTGATAAGCACCCGTTTTTGTTGTGCCATAGATTTATTTTATAGCGGGTCGGCCAATACTGAAATAAGCAAATCCTCTTTCGCCCAGCTTTTTTACATCAAAAAGATTTCGTCCATCGAAGATCACCGGTTGTTTGAGCGCCGCCTTGATACGGTCAAAATCAGGTGTACGGAATTCATTCCATTCAGTTGCGATTACCAGTCCATCGGCCTGTTCCAATGCTTCGTAAGGGCTTGCTGCATATTGCACCACATCACCCAATACGCGTTTTACATTGTTCATCGCTTCGGGGTCGTATACCGTTACGGATGCACCTTCTTCGCGCAGGGCCTCGATTATGCTGAGTGCCGGCGCTTCCCGGATATCATCTGTATTGGGTTTAAATGAAAGCCCCCACAGCGCAAACTTCCTACCTTTCAGATCGCCTTTGAAATATTCCCTGATCACGGGCAGCAGGTGCAATTTCTGCGCTTTGTTCACGTCCATCACCGCATTCAGTATACGAAAATCATAAGAAAGATCGCGGGATGATTTCACCAGCGCCTGTACATCTTTCGGAAAACAACTGCCGCCGTATCCTATACCGGGAAACAAAAAGCGTTTGCCGATACGGTCGTCGCTGCCCATGCCAATACGTACCATGTCTACGTCCGCACCCATGCGCTCGCACAAACGCGCGATCTCATTCATGAAAGAAATCTTTGTTGCAAGGAATGAGTTAGCTGCATATTTGGTCAGTTCAGCCGAACGTTCATCCATAAAAATAACCGGGTTCCCCTGGCGGACAAATGGCGCATATACTTCCCCCATCACCTTGCGGGCTCTTTCAGAGGTAGTACCGATCACCACGCGGTCGGGTTTCATAAAGTCATCAACAGCCACCCCTTCCCGAAGGAATTCGGGATTGCTAACCACATCAAATTCTCCCTTGTATTGCTTCGCGATTTCTGCCCTAACAAGGTCAGCCGTACCTACCGGAACGGTACTCTTATCTACGATCACTTTATAGTCTGTCAGCAATCGGCCGAGTTCTCCTGCCACGCCGATGATGTAGCGCAGATCAGCCGATCCGTCTTCATCCGGCGGTGTTGGCAAAGCCAGGAAAATAATCTCTGCATCTTTTATCCCCTCTTCCAGCGAAGTGGTAAACCGAATACGTCCCTCGCGCACGTTGCGGAGAAATAATTTTTCGAGGCCAGGTTCGTATATCGTGATCTGTCCGGCAGACAGCTTTTGTACTTTTTCCTGATCGATATCGATACAGGTTACGTCATTGCCTGCTTCTGAAAAGCAGGTACCTGACACAAGCCCTACATAGCCGGTACCGACTACAGCAATTTTCATGAATTAGTTGTTTAAAAATTTAAGGACATGTGAAGTGATATAGTCCAGTTGCTCGCCATCCATTTCCGTATGAACGGGCAAAGAGATCACGCGTTCTGTGAGCCAGTCCGTCACCGGCAATTCCGTTGCCGCCACATCGAAATGTTCGAACATTTTCTGGCGGTGTCCGGGCACAGGGTAATAGATCATCGAAGGAATATTGGCGGCCGCCAGGTGTTGCTGCAGCGCATCGCGGCTGGGGCCGTCAAGTACCATGGTGTATTGATGAAATACATGCGTGGACCATGGTGCTCTGTACGGAGTGATCACACCGGGTATGCCGGCGAATGAGTTATCGTAACGGTCGGCCACCGCTTTGCGGGCCTGGTTATAATCGGGTAGGTTGCGCAGTTTGATGTTCAGGATTGCTGCCTGGATCGAATCCAGCCGGCTGTTGCAACCGACGATATCGTGATAATACCGGCGGCTTTGACCATGATTGGCTACGGAACGCAGCTTAACGGCCAGGTCATCGTCGTTGGTAAAAATGGCGCCGCCGTCGCCGAAAGCACCGAGATTTTTGGAAGGATAAAATGAAGTAGCCGCCACATGACCGATGCTGCCGGCTTTCTTTACAGTACCATCACTGAATGTGTATTCCGCACCGATTGCCTGCGCATTGTCTTCGATCACGAACAGGTTGTGTCTGCGCGCAATCTCCATGATCTGTTCCATCGGTGCTACCTGACCATACAGGTGAACCGGTACAATAGCTTTGGTACGTGGCGTAATCGCTTTTTCCAACTGCAGGGGATCCATGCAATAGGTTTGCTTGTCTACCTCTACAAAAACCGGTTTCAGTTGCAAAAGCGCAATAACCTCGGTAGTAGCGATGAACGTAAAAGAGGGAGTGATTACTTCGTCGCCGGGTTGAAGCCCGAGTGCCATCATGGCAATCTGGAGGGCATCGGTGCCGTTGGCACAGGGAATGGTATGTTTAACACCAAGAAATGAAGAAAGGTTATCCGCAAACTCCTGTACGTCTTTACCGTTGATAAAGGCGCTGCTGTCCATCACCCGCAATACTGCCTCGTCTACTTCCTGTTTGATTTTATGATACTGGGATTTTGTATCAACCATCTGAATGGGGCGCATAATAGGTTGCTCCATGTTTTAGCCGGTCCGCGCTGCAATACACTCTCCTCCCGGCGCATAAAGTGGCGCAAAAATAGTAAAATAAATACAGGTAAAGGCGGGCCGGTACCGTTCATTAAGGCTTCTTATTCAGGAAATTTGACAACAAAAGCCGCCGGACCATTACTTTTGTCAAACGCTATAAATCAACCGGCTTGGGTATTATTTTTTATCAGTTATTCCTCTGGCTGTTCGCTGTGGGGGTGAAAGTGGCCTCTCTTTTCAATACAAAGGCCCGTCTTTGGATCCGCGGACGGAAGGACCTCCTGCAAAAAATCCGAGAATCCTGCGCCGGCTATTCCGGCCCCGGAACCATCTGGATGCACTGCGCCTCGCTGGGCGAATTTGAACAGGGCCGTCCCGTGCTGGAGCAATTACGCATCACACATCCGCGATACCGGCTGGTGCTCACCTTTTTCTCTCCTTCCGGTTATGAGGTCCGGAAAAATTACACAGGTGCCGACCATGTTTTTTATCTCCCGGCCGACAGTCCGGCTCATGCCCGTGCCCTGCTGGATAGTATCAATCCTTCGCTGGTCATTTTTGTAAAATATGAGTTCTGGTATTATTACCTGGGCCAGATCGCGAAGCGCAGGATTCCACTACTGCTGATCTCGGCCATTTTCCGGCCGGGTCAACCGTTTTTCAACTGGTGGGGCGGCCTGCACCGGCGTATGCTGCAATGTTTTACGCATCTGTTTGTACAAGATGCCGCGTCTGCAGAGTTGCTGAAAAATATTGTTCCCGCAGACCGGATCAGTGTGGCGGGAGATACACGGTTCGACCGGGTGGCGGCCATTGCTGCAGATGCCGCTCCGGTACCGGTCGTCGCGGCTTTCTGTGGCGAAAGCCCTGTACTGGTGGCCGGCAGTACCTGGCCTGAAGACGAGCAACATCTGCAAACAGCGCTGCAGCAACATCCACAGCTAAAATACGTAATCGCGCCGCACGAGATTGGCGCGGCACATATCGAACAGGTACTGCAGCTCTTTCCCGGTGCCGTGCGTTATTCCGTTGCGGAAAAAGAAGGTGTTCCTGCCAATGCGCGCGTGATGATCATCGATAATATAGGTATGTTGTCGCGTCTTTATCAATATGGCCGTTATGCCTATATCGGCGGTGGATTTGGTAAAGGCATCCATAATATCCTGGAAGCGGCCGTATACGGCATTCCTGTTTTCTATGGACCTGCCTTTGAAAAATTCCGTGAAGCACGCGAACTGCGGGATACGGGCGCGGGTATTCCTTTAGCCAACGGAGCCGCATTGAGTGAGCAACTCAATATGCTGGAGAAAAATACCGCGCTGTATGCACAACTCTGTCACAAAGCGGGCGCTTATGTAAGGGAAAATAAAGGAGCAACAGGCATGATCCTGTCTTTCATTCAGGCAAAACGTCTTTTAACCAACTGATCGAAGACAGCTACTACTTCGCTGTCGATATCCCATCCCAGTTTTACTTTCAGCTCCCGTGATATCCAGTACTCGGCTTCGGGATAAATATTGAAATTATTGATGGTTTTGATACTGCGTTCGTACATCACTTCATCGCCGCGGAACAATTCATTAATGAACCGGAAGCGGTCGTTGATGCCGATGGCTTTGCGCAGGTCTTTGATGGGTGAGCCTTGCAGGCGCTGTTGCAGTTCATCGCCGCTTTGTCTCAGGCGGTCGTTGAGGGATCCGTCATTGGTGGCTGTTACAGCCGGACGCTCGGGTTGTACCGGTGTTTGTACCTGTTGGGAAAGTGTGGGGATTTCGGTCAGCGGATCGAAGCTGGACGGTTTAGGGACGGTAGTGCTTTTGGGCGCAGGTGCCACAGGTGGTTGTTCCGGCTCAGGTTCTTCTTCGGCTGTATCATCTGCCTCTAAGGTGAAGTAGATTTTTTCTTCGGGTTCGGGCCGCGCTACGGGTGCGGGTTCCGGCTCGGGTTGCCATTCGGGCTGTGGCGGAGGTTTGAGCTGATGTACAGGTTGCGGCGCAGGAGCCGGTTGAGGTTTGGGTTCAGGGGCAGCTTCCACCGGAACGGCTGCCGGCTTCGGCGGTGCTGCGGGCTGTTCCTGTATCACCGGCTGTTGTTGTACTGCCGGTTGCTCCTGCGGACGCGGAGCGTATTTATCGTAATTCGAAGGAAAAACAGTTGAGTTAGGTACCACTACGGATACTTTCGAAGTACCCAGATTTTTATTGTTGCCGATGAGTTGTATCAACTCCTGTTGAAGAAGTTGAACAGTCACCAATAACTGCCGTGGGTCTGCCTGACGATCTGCTTGTTCTTTTAATTTATTAACCAGGTTCTCTATTCGCTCCATTATGCTACTTTTGGCAAGTTTTAAAAGTTGCTTAAAATTACAAACACTTTGCCAATATAAAGGCGAAGCAGATGGAAATTAAAAATCTTAACAATGTTTATTGAGCCCAATATCAGGGGTGAGCGAAGAGGATGGATCGAAGTAATTTGCGGATCGATGTTCAGCGGTAAAACCGAAGAACTGATCCGTCGTCTGAAACGTGTGCATATTGCCAATCTTAAGGTGGAGATCTTCAAACCCGCTATTGACACGCGTTACGACGAAACGAACATTGTTTCTCACGATACGAATGCGATAATGTCCACACCGATCGATAATTCGCAGAAGATATTGTTGATGGCGCAGGATGTGGATGTAATAGGCATAGATGAAGCACAATTTTTTGATGAAGAATTGCCGAATGTTTGCGACGAGCTGGCTTATCGCGGCATTCGCGTGATCGTGGCAGGTCTGGATATGGATTATTTAGGTAAGCCCTTCGGGCAAATGCCGTTTATTATGGCAAAAGCTGATTATGTGACCAAGCTGCATGCGATCTGCGTGAAATGCGGGCATATTGCCAACTATTCCTACCGCAAAATTCCCAATGAAGACCAGGTGATGCTGGGTGCGACGGATGTGTATGAGCCGAGATGCAGGAACTGCTACAACGAGAGTGAATCGTGAATGGTGAATGGTAAATCGTCAATCGTGAATGCCTTGGTTCGTGTATACACGAACCAAGGTTGTTGGAGGACCGTACATTTTCTGTCTTACAGGCTCTGTTCTACTTAAAACTTATAACTTAATACTTACAACTCATAACTTCCCTCCGCCATATATGGACCCTTTTCCGCAAGGACCTCCTGCTCGAAGTACGGCAGCAATATAGCTTCTATGGTATACTATTGTATATCGGCGCTACCATCTTCGTGCTGTTCCTGGCTATCCAGGAGCCGGAAGGGAAAGTATGGAACGGGTTATTCTGGACCATCCAGTTATTTGTTTGCATCAATGCCGTGGCCAAAAGCTTTTTGCAGGAAAGCCGGCAGCGGATGCTCTATTTCTACTCCATTGCCTCACCTGCTGACTTTGTATTGGCAAAACTGTTGTTCAATGCCCTGCTGATGCTGGCCATGAGCCTCACGGCCCTCCTGCTGTTCCGGCTTTTCCTCGGCAACCCGATCGAACGGGTATGGGCATTTACCGGACTGGTATTGCTGGGCGGGCTGAGCCTGAGCCTGGTATTCACTTTCCTGGCGGCCATAGCGGCCAAGGCCCAGCAAAATGCCGCAATCATGGCCATACTGGGCTTTCCCCTCATCGTACCCCAATTGCTGGTGCTCATGAAGCTGTCCAACGCCGCTTTCAATCCCATCTTAACCATGCATACCTCGCACGTGCTGCTGCTGCTGGCGCTGGATGCCATGATCATATTACTGGCCGTTATCCTCTTTCCGTTTCTCTGGAAAGACTGAACCATCTGTTAAAGCCGGAACTTTTCTTTCTTAAAACGGAAAATTTGCGGTGGATTAGCGGTCCCCACCTTAATTTTGCACCACTTTCATTATTACCACCTAATTCAGAATATGGCAACTGCAAAAAATAAAAAGAACCGGTACTGGTGGAAAGTACTTTGTGTGCTGCTGCTGGTGTATGCCGTTGTAGGTGGATTGCTGGTGAAGATCCCCGACCTCCCGGCACTGGAAGAAACAAGCCGCAATCTTTTTTATCACGTAGCCATGTGGATGGCCATGATGACGCTCTTCACCGTTTCGGTGGTGAACTCCATCCGCTATCTGCGTACGTTCAACCTTAAATATGATATCTACGCCAAGCAATATGCCAACGTGGGTATCATTTTCGGCCTGCTGGGTTATGGCACCGGAGCTATCTGGATGAGCTATACCTGGGCCGATCCAAACAACCCTACTTTCGATTCATTTGAATCAGTAGCGCGTGAGCCTAAACTGATTGGTGCCGCCACTGCCCTGCTCATCTATGCTGCTTATCTCGTATTGCGTGACTCGATCACCGATATGGATAAAAGAGCACGTACCGCCGCAGTATACAACATCTTTGCCTTCGCCATGCTGTTTCCCACTATCTGGATCGTGCCGCGGCTGCTTCCCAGCCTCCACCCCGGACAAGACGGAAACCCGGCGATGAATTTCAAAGATGTAAGTTCGGACATGAGAAAAGTGCAACTGCCCGCTTATATCGGCTGGACATTGCTCGGTGTATGGATCACCACGCTGAAGATCCGCTACAATTTGCTGAAAGAAAAAAACATGCTGTCATGAAGAGTCTTCGTTATCTCCTGCTGTTCGTATCAATGATTATTACCATGGCAGTGCAGGCCCAGAATGGCCAGAATGAAAGCCTGATGCGCAGCAGTGGCCGGATCTATGTTGTCATTGCCGTACTCGTGACCATACTCGCCGGACTGATCCTATATATCATAGGAATCGACAGACGTTTGTCGCGTCTCGAAAAAGAGAACGCAACGGAAAAAGCTTAAACAAATTATAACGACCGGTTGTAATTACTTCCATTAATTTTGCTCATTGCTTGCATTAGAAAAATAAATTTAAAACCATGTCAGAGCACTACAGTTTTTTTGGGGCCGTAGAAAAAAGTTTCGATAAGGCCGCAAAATTCACCAAATGGGATCCGGGTATTCTTGAACAAATCAAAGCCTGTAACGCAGTATACCGTATGCGTTTCCCGATCAAAAAAGACAACGGTAGCATCGAGGTAATTGAAGCTTACCGCGTTCAACATTCGCATCATAAAACGCCCTGTAAAGGTGGTATCCGTTTCGCTGCCGAGGTTAACCAGGACGAAGTAATGGCCCTGGCTGCCCTCATGACCTACAAATGTGCGATCGTAAACGTGCCTTTTGGTGGTGGCAAAGGCGGTATCAAAATCGATCCCCGCAAGTACTCTGCCTACGAACTCGAAAAGATCACCCGTCGTTATACATCTGAACTGATCAAGAAAAAATTCATCGGACCCGGCACCGACGTTCCCGCTCCCGACTACGGAACAGGCGAACGCGAAATGGGCTGGATCCTCGATACCTATACTGCCATGAACCCCGGTGAGATCGATGCTGCCGGTTGCGTAACCGGTAAACCCGTATCTCAAGGTGGTGTCCGCGGCCGCCGCGAAGCTACCGGCCTTGGTGTGTTCTTCGGCCTGCGTGAAGTTTGTAACATCCCCGATGTGATGGAAAAACTCGCACTGCCCGTTGGTGTGGAAGGCAAACGCGTAGTAGTACAGGGCCTGGGTAACGTAGGTTATCACAGCGCCAAATTCTTCCAGAACGCCGGTGCGAAAGTGATCGGCCTGGCTGAATTCGAAGGATCTATTTACAACGAAGAAGGACTTGATATCGATGCTGTGTTCACACACCGCAAGACCACCGGTTCTATCCTGAATTTCCCCGGTGCCAAAAACCTCGAGACCAATACCGCTGCACTGGAACTGGATTGCGACATCCTGATCCCTGCCGCCCTGGAGAACGTGATCAATGGCGAAAATGCTCCACGCGTTAAAGCCAAAATCATCGGTGAAGCTGCCAACGGCCCGCTGACTCCTGAAGCGGATGAAATCTTCGCGAAAAAAGGAATACTGGTTGTGCCTGACATGTACCTCAATGCAGGTGGTGTAACCGTATCTTATTTCGAATGGCTGAAAAACCTGAGCCACGTTCGTTATGGCCGTATGGAAAAGCGTTTCAATGAAAACATGAACACGCATATCCTGAACCAGATCGAAAGCCTCACCGGTAAAAAAGTATCTGAAAAAGAAAAGGGCTATATCCAGCATGGTGCGGATGAAGTTGATCTTGTATACAGCGGTCTGGAAGAAACCATGATCACCGCTACACATGAGATCATGAATGAATGGAAAGCCAATCCCGCTATTCCGGACATGCGCACAGCAGCCTATGTAGTTGCCGTAAACAAGGTAGCGACCAGCTATGCAGAGCTCGGCATCTTCCCTTAATTCAAAAGGAATCTATAAAAAAAAGCGTACGATATCGTACGCTTTTTTTTATGCAATAAGTGAATAGGTGAATATATTTTACGGCAGTTGGTTCCTGTATATACGAACCACGGTGTGGCTGCGCAAATATTCGCCACTCACCTATTCACTGATTCCCTTATTCACCATTCACTATTCACTATTCACGATTGACGATTGACGATTGACAATTCACTTATTCACCACCTTCTCCGGCAACACATCCCTCAAATCCTTGAAACGAAACAAGGTTTCCTGTAAACGATTACGGGGAATGCCGATATCCATCGAACAGAATAAATGCATTTCCTGGCGAAGGACTGTGCAATCGAATTGCTTCACCACCATCATCACTTCATTCATCTGGGTGTAATCAAATTGCAGGCGGTAAATTTCCAGTACGGGTTTTTGTACCAAAGGTGTTACCTGCAAAGCCAGTGTAGCTGCGGTTTTATACGCATTGATCAATCCGGGTACCCCCAACAGTGTGCCGCCGAAATAACGCACCACCACGATCAATACATTGGTCACCTGCTTGCTGTCGATCTGCCCAAGTATCGGGCGGCCGGCACTGCCGGAAGGTTCACCGTCGTCACTTACCCGATGGGTATTGCCATCCAGACCAATGCGGTAAGCAAAGCAATGATGCGACGCTTTGCCATGTTCCTTTTTTACTTCCGCAAGACGCACTTTGAATTCCTCGATACTATTGATCGGAAAAGCATAAGCAACGAAACGGCTTCCACGGTCTTTGAATTCGGCAACAGAAGGTTTTTCGATCGTAAAATAATAATCAGGCGTCATGCTGTGTTGGTGGTGGTCTGCGGACGATAGATGCGTATCACATCATCATCCATGGTTATTTCTTCCGCAAGGCTGCACGCAGGCAGTTCCGGTGCGGATATATCTCCGGCAATCAGCCGCGTATTTTCTATTATCCTTATTTCATCCCAGAAGCCGGCTTCGATAAAAGTAGTAAGCGTTTGCAATCCGCCTTCAATCAATACACTTTGAACAGACGCCTTATGCAAGGTAGTCAATATGCGCTCTGCGAAATTTTCTCCGGGTGCCAATTGCAAATAACCTGGTTCTCCTTCGGACGAGCGGATATCGTTCAGCACGATCGTGCGCACCGAACCATCAAATAATTGCAAACCGGCATCGAGTCTCAACTGCCGGTCCAGCACTACCCTGATGGGTGATGGTCCGGGCCAGTGTCGTGTCGTCAGGGCCGGATTATCGGCTGCGGCGGTTTGCGTGCCAACAAGAATGGACGCTTCTTCGGATCGCCATTTGTGCACGAGACGGTTGCTCATTTCGCCGCTTATTAGTAATCGTCCTGCTGTTACACCTATTTTTTTATTGGCCGTCTGCGCCCATTTGAGAATTACGTAGGGCCGTTGTTTGCTATGATAAGTAAAGAAACGGCGGTTCAATTCCCGGCATTCTTTTTCCAATACACCCAGCGTAACCTCAATGCCGGCCGCTTTCAATTTGTCAATGCCTTTTCCATTTACTTCCTCAAATGAATCGCGGCAGCCAATAACTACCTTCGGTATATTGTAACGGATGATCAGGTCTGCGCAGGGAGGTGTTTTGCCAAAATGCGCGCAGGGTTCCAGGCTTACATACATTACGGATGCAGGGATCAGTGATTCATCTTCAGGTTTTACCGAAGCAATGCAATTCACTTCCGCATGCCCTTCGCCATAGCGTTGATGATAGCCCTCCCCGATAATCCGGTTGTTGTGCACCAGCACTGCGCCTACCATCGGATTGGGTGCCACTTTCCCGGCGCCCAACGCTGCCAGCTGCAGACAGCGGTACATCCAATGCTCATCGGTATGTGCGGGGAACTTGTTCACGAGCAGCAAAAGTAAATGAATTAAGTTTGTCCCATGACGTTACAGGACGCAGGTGCATGGATTATACAACGTTTGACCCCTGTTTTTGGCGAAGACGAGGCGCGAGCGATCAGCCGGTGGCTGCTCGACTATTTTTCTTCCGACCGGAAAACGCCGGCATCGCTGTACCGCAACCGCGATCTGCCGCAAGAAGCAGAGGCCCTTCTGCCCGGTTACCTGGCGCGGCTGGAACAGCATGAACCTTTGCAATATGTACTGGGAGAAGCCTGGTTCTGCGGCCTGCGCTTTACCGCCGACAAACGCGCACTCATTCCCCGGCCGGAAACGGAAGAATTGGTGGAATGGATCATCAGTGAACAAAAATTCCCGCTCAGCAACCGCAGCGTGCTGGATATCGGCACAGGTACAGGATGTATTCCTATTACACTGAAGCGGAGACTGCAACCTTTTACCGTCACCGGTGTCGATATAAGCAAAGACGCATTGGATCTCGCCCGACACAATGCGCATCAATTGGGCGTGGAAGTAAACTTTCAGCAGATCGATATGCTGGACGAAAGACAGTGGTCATTGTTGCTGCCGGTTGATATTGTTGTCAGCAATCCACCCTACATACCTGCCGCAGAAATAAGTAACATGAATGTGGAGGTGACCGGTTTCGAACCGCACCTGGCTCTGTTTGTACCCGACAATGATCCTTTGTTGTTTTACCGGAAAATAGCTCAGTTGGGTCTCCGCCTGCTAAAGCCGCAGGGAGAAATCTATCTCGAATTGCATCACGACGGTGCAGCCGAGACAACAAAACTTTTCCGCGAAGCGGGATATGAAACCCTTATCCGCCCGGATATGCAGGGAAAAGAGCGAATGCTGAAAGCCTGGAAATAATCCTGTTTATTTTACGATCGCTACCACATTGGCCGTGTCGCGCTTGGCGATACGCATAATGCGATACACTTCTCCGTAATAGGCGGCGGTATCGGCATTGATCACAACGGTCGGCGTGTCGATCGTCAGCTTCTGCCGGCGGATTTCTTCGAGCAGGAATGAGTCGATCAGGCTCGGATCTACCTGTTTCTGGCCAATGAAGAATTGCTGATCCTTATTGATGGAAACAACGATGTTCTGTTTCGCTTTGGTGTCCTTCGAACCTTTGGGCACATTCACCTTTACCACATTGGGGTTGGCCATGGTGGTAGTGATGAGGAAGAACATCAGCAGGATAAACAGGATGTCGTTGAGCGAGTCCGTGAACACCTCCGATTCTTCCCTATGTTTTTTTCTAAACTTCATAAGAAATATAGTTTATCGGGTGGGTTCCTGGAGCACGTCAAGAAAATCGGAACTGGCCAGTTCCATTTTGTTAGCCGTTTTATCGATCTGTGTATTGAGGAAGTTATAAGCGAGGTAGGCAAGCAGACCGATCACCAGACCAGTGATAGACGTGATCAGCTTGGTATAGATACCCTGGGAAATTACTTCGATCTGCACTTCTTTGGCATCGTGAATATTGGAGAAAAGCTGCATCAGACCGATCAGTGTACCTACGAAACCGAAGATGGGTGCGGCTTTGGAAACTACTGACAATACACCGAGGTTTTTCTCGAGCTTGTACATTTCCAGTTGTCCTACGTTATCCATGCTGCGTTCGATAGCATCAATGGGCTTGCCGATGCGCTGGATACCTTTATCGATGATGCGGGCAACCGGGTTATTGGTATTGCGGGCAAAGCTGCGGGCCGCTGCAATATTGCCGTTTACGATATGATCCCGGATGATGTTCATGAAGTTCTGATCGATGCGGGAAGCATGTTTGATGGCGATATAACGTTCGATAAAAACGTAAATAGCGAAAAGGAGCATCAGCCCCAGCGGCACCATGATCCAGCCGCCCATGAATACCAGTTCAAAAATACTGATCGCTCCATCTTTGTTTTTGTCCGCGTCCACCGCGTTATTGGCTAACTGCTGAACGGAGTCTGTGATCTGTAAGAGGTCAAACATGCGATTTTTCTTTAAGTGCGTAAATGTAACGAACGGCCGGGATTCATTTTTTCAATTGTTATCAACAACTGTCAATAAAGTCCTGGGTAGGAACGGAAAAAAGGCCGTTCCGTTGTACGGCGCGGCCTTTTTTAACAAGTTTTTTGTGGTTTGTGACGTCAATGGTGAATCGTCAATCGTCAATGGTGAATGGTCAATGGTCAATGGCTTTCACCTTTTACCTTCCGCCTTCCACCTTATACCTTCTATTTCACGTCACTCGTACCGGCATGCTTCACCATCAGCGCCTGGATCTGTTTCATGGTATTTTCCATACCATCGGCACTGCCATCGAGGAAGATGACGTTGCCTTTGCCGTACTCGGCGAAGTTCTTGATCGCTTCCGTCCACATACTGAAAAGGATCACGTTGGTATCGAGATTGGCCTGTTTCATTTGTTCCGCCGCTTCGCTCATACCGGCTGCTACTTCCTTGCGGAACAGGGCCACACCCTGACCACGCAGACGGGCCGCTTCTTTTTCCGCTTCCGCAGATATTTTGATTGAATTACCGTCGGCTTCAGCCTGTTTGGTTTTGGTGATCAGTAAGGCCTGGCCTTCGTTTTCAGCGGCGGCTTTCAGGTTGTTACTGGCTACCACTTTACTCATCGAATCCAGGATCAGTTTGTCAAAAGTGATATCATTGATCTGCAAATCCTGCAGGTGGTATCCCCAGTCTTCGAGTGTCTGGTCCACTTCTATTTTTACATACTGAACGATCTCCCGGCGAAGACCCAACACTTCCGCCTGCTTCTTGGTAGCCACGAAAGAACGCACGTTACCTTCAATGGTTTTGATCAGCGCCTGCATCAGATCGCGGTCGGACACGAATTTGAAAGCCACTTTCTTGATCGTGTCTTCATCCGCATTCTGCACAGAATACAACAACATCGCTTTGAAATAAACATTTGCCTGATCCTGCGTCACGCCCTGGAATTCGAGTTCCACGGAACGGTTCTGGATCGATACACGTTTCGCTACTATTTCCAGAATGGGAATTTTGAAGTTAAGTCCGGGACGAACGATGCGACGATAACGGCCAAACATCGTGATGACACCGATGTATCCCTGGTTCACCGTAAAAAGACCGCTGAAAACGATCAGGACAAGGACAATAACGAACCAGTAAGAGGTCAGAAAATTAACAATATCCATATAGCATTGGTTTAAGTGCGCTAAAGATACGCATTGCAAAGTTGCCGGCCTATCTGTATATGTAAGCGGGGAAGTTATTCGCGCAAATAGAGATAAATTTCTACTCTCCTGTTCTTCTGACGGCCTTCCGGTGTGGCATTATCGGCAACAGGTTGTGTATCGGCAAATCCATAGGTGAAAAAAGGACCTGCATTTTTCATCCTGCCTTTCAGGTAGTTTGCTGCAGCATTGGCGCGATCCAGCGACAAGCGCCGGTTCAATTCGGCCGTGCCCGTGTTATCGGTGTGACCGTTTACCACTAATGAATCAATTTCTTTTCCCTTTGCCGAAGCCGCCAGCTGATCAAGCAGGGGAAAACTCTGCGATTGTAAATCAGCCTTGCCCGTAGCGAAAAGAATATCGGGTAATAACAGTGTGTCAACGCGCACAAAGGCCGTGCTCACCAACGTGGGTGGCGGTGGCGGACGGCGTTTGCCTTCTTTGATCTTTTTTTCAAGCAGGTGATGACGCTCATCTTCATCATAAATTTCTTCCCTTGCCTGCTGCCAGCCGCGACATAACTGCTCGGCCGGGTCCAATGGCACTAAGGAAATGTCATCGAAATAAATCAGGTAGCGATCTTCCAGGGGATGCGTTCTGTCGCCGTTATAATCTTCCTGCGCATAATAAGCAAAGGAAAAATAGACCTCGGTCCCATTGGCCGTATAATCCAGTTGGAAGGGATACCATTGCTCGCTGTAATAATTCTTCTCAGCCACAACGGCAGCCAGCAGCCCCGAGGGCTGAAAAGTTTGCTGTGGTTTCTTGTCAAAAAGCGGATCAGTAGCAGAAAAGCGAAACCCTACATTGTCCAGGATGGGATGTGGAGAACCCGCCCAGAAACTCAGCCGGTACTTGCTGCCGGCTCGAAGCCCGCAGAGCAAACGGGTGCGGAGAAAAGTACGTTCACCTTGTTTGCCAAACTTCCCGGCCTGAATTGCCATACAATTAACGCCGGTCCTGGCAATTTTTGCTTCCTTAAAATAATTAGCCATGGTATTACCGCTGCTGATCCATGCCTCCGGCGCACAGGGCGCCCGGAATTCGGGACATATATTGATGTCTTCAAAACCTCCGTTCAGCAACAGGCTCTGTGCCTGTGTCCAAACAGAACAGCAAAGAAAGATAACCGGCGCAATCAACAAACGCATAAGCTTCAAACGATGAGGAAAGGAAGATAGTATATCCTTTCCGCGTCTGCCAACTTTTTGCGGATTGTCTTGTTTTTATTGGCATGAACCTACAGTTGAGTGTATTGGACCAGACCCCGATCCGCAAAGGATCCGGCGCTACGGAAGCCCTGGCAGAAAGCATTGCCCTTGCCAGACTGACCGATGAATTGGGTTTTACCCGTTATTGGGTGTCGGAACATCACAATACCACTACGTTGGCAGGAGCGGCCCCGGAAGTGCTGCTGGCGCGGCTGGGTGCCGAAACGAACCGTATCCGCCTTGGCTCGGGAGGCATCATGCTGCCCAATCACAGCTCGCTGAAGGTAGCCGAAAACTTCCGGTTGCTGGAAGCACTTTATCCCGGGCGCATCGATCTGGGGATTGGCCGCGCGCCGGGTGGTGACCGCGCCTCCTCTCAACGCCTTAATCCCTCCAACAGCTTCGACCCCCAGGAATATCTTACCCAGATCAATGAGGTGCAGGACTATTTTACCGAAACGCCATCCCCCGCCAATCTGCAGGGAAAGATCATGGCTATTCCCTCTATTCCCCATTCGCCGGCCATCTGGGCACTCACCTCGAGTGGTGAAAGCGCTTATATCGCCGCACATTTTGGCATTGGCCTCTCTTATGCACAATTCATCAATCCCTATGGCGGCGCGGAAGCCATCCGCAATTACCGCGAACGTTTCCTGCCATCCGAAACACTGACAGCTCCCGCAGCCAACGCAGGCATTTTTGTCTTTACATCCGAATCTGAAGATAAAGTTGCACGGGCACGCGCTTTGTTCAACTACCGTTTGCTGAGTTTTGAAAAAGGAAACTTTAACCAGTTGTATGATTACGATGACATCCGCAATTATCAGTACACGCCGGGGGAAGAACAACGGTTGGTCTACCACGCAGCGCGTTATATCATCGGTACACCGGATGAAGTAAAAACGCAGTTAACGCAACTCGCGCAGAACCTCGATGTAGAAGAGATCATCGCTGCCACTTTTGCGGAGAGTACGGAAGACCGGCTGGAGTCTTACAGAATTCTTGCTTCCTTATTTTTCTGAACCCTGTTCTTCCCACACCTGTACTAATTGCGACAGCACATCCACGGCTTTCTGCATGTCCTGGATGCTGACGTATTCGTGCTTGCCGTGGAAAGCCATTTCCCCCGTAAAGATATCCGGACAAGGCAGACCCATGAATGAAAGACGGCTGCCATCGGTGCCACCGCGTGCGCTTTCCTTGTGAAAGCTCACGTTCGCGCGTTTCATCGCTTCTTCCACATTTTGTCCGATCAACGGATGCTGATCCACTACTTCTTTCATGTTGCGGTATTGTTCCGTAACGATGAATTCATAGCTTGAACCGGGATAACGGCCTACAGCTTGTTTGGCAAATTCTTCGAGACGAGCCTCGTGTTTTTTCAACCGGTCTGTTTCAAAATCGCGGATGATGAATTGCACCGAAGCTTTCTCCGCAATGCCATCGAAATGCACGGGATGCACAAAACCTTCACGGGCTTCCGTGGTTTCAGGGGAAAAATGATCGCGGGGTAACAGATCGAGGAAGGTGCCTGCTACTTTCAACGCGTTTACAAGTTTATCTTTTGCATAACCCGGATGCGCACTTACGCCATGAAACGTTACCGTTACGCCATCGGCGCTGAATGTTTCATCGGTATAAGCGCCTCTGGGACCGCCATCAAGTGTATAACCGAAATCGGCGCCCAGTTTTTTCATATCCACTTTATTGACACCGCGGCCGATCTCTTCATCAGGCGTGAAGAGAATGCGGATTGTCCCGTGTTTTACTTCCGGATGTGTGGTAAGATAATTCGCCAGGTCCATGATGATGGCCACGCCGGCTTTGTTATCCGCACCGAGCAATGTTTTGCCCGAAGCAGTAATGATATCTTCACCGACCTTATCGCGGAGATAGGGATGTTCTTTTACGGAAATGATCTGCGTGGGATCGTCTGGCAGTACAATATCGCGGCCATCGAATGCTTTGTGTACGATCGGTTTTACATCTTTTCCGGTGCAGTCTGGGGCTGTATCCACGTGGCTGCAGAAGCACAAGACGGGAACGTTGCGGTCGCTGTTGGAAGGAATGGTTGCGTATACGTATCCGAACTCATCCAGTTCTGCATCGGCGATACCGATGGCCTTTAATTCTTCCACCAGCACACGGCTAAGGTCTTTTTGTTTTTCGGTAGAAGGCTGCGAATCGGAAAGAGGGTCACTTTGTGTATCGATCTGAACGTAGCGTATAAAACGTTCCGCTACGGAATATTGATAAGTGTCTGCCATAAATTAGAGTGATTAGGGGCGTCAAATGTACAGAAATGAAAATGGTTTGCAACAGTTAAAGTACAAACCATGGGTGTGGATAATCACATCAGCATCGGGAATGGCTAGGCGCAACCGGGTGGATATCAATCATGCGCAGGTTCGGGAAGATCGAAATACCGCCCCTGTGTTTTATCCAGCGCGCCGGAAATCAGCCTGAAATTTTCCTCGTTTGGTTGCAGGTTGATGTATTTGTCAACAATACTCCTGTGTTTGTAAATGATAAATGTGTTGCGCGCTCCGGGATTAATCCTGTTCTTATACGCCTCCGTTGGCCGGTCGGAAAATGACGGCACAAATGTCAATGCTGTATAGCGGATCGTTAATTCTTTTCCCAACTTTTCCAACAACTGCTGCCTGTTCGACTGGTTGTAATTTTTATCCCCGCCATATACAAAATACACTTTCAGGTAGCGGTTCCGTTTTTCACTTTCTTTTTCCAGGAATTGCAACCAGCTTTTTACTTCGGTCCAGTCTGTGGTGTTTCCGGTAAAATAAATGATGCCGTGGTAACGTCCGTATTTGCAAACAGGACAGGTTTGCGTGCCTTTATCGGGTCCGAAGGCATGGAAAGGCATAAAAGAGGGCTGATCTTCACCGATATTAAGTCCTGATACAACGCCTGTGACTGGTTTGCCGGGATAACCGGGAATATTCAATCCCAGCACAATGTCGTGTTCGGCGACCTGGATACTGTCTTTCAATAACACCCTTACGATGCCACTGCCACCGCGATTCTCCTGAGGCCTTTTTTTGAGCGTCGGGATCAGCAGTTCATCGTCATCAAAAACAATTTCATCAGTATAATATTCATTGGCAATATCCGGCTCTTTAACAGATAAATGGATATGGGCGGGCTCGTCCTGGTTCGGATAAGGCGCCGGACGAATGGTATTGATCGTGTAATTGCCGCTTAGATCTGTTTTTACCCAGCCGCGGATATGGCCGTGCCGCTTTGTTTTTTCTTCCATGCCTGGTTTGGGTGAATAGTAACCGTTATTGTCCGTTTGCCAATAATAAATGATAATGCCTGGTGCCGGCGTTTTGCCGTCCGGCTGAAAAACGGTTCCCGACACAATCAGTTTTTGTCCGGCTTCGTACCAGCCGGCACTGGTGTCGGTGGAAGAAATGTCAGCAGGCATTCCGGCATACATGAGTTCGCAGCCATCGCAGCCGCCACCAACTTTTTGTTGCGGTTGTTTTTGAGAAGATCCGGTATTGCAACTGAAAAAGAAACAACACAGCACAAGCAGGCTGCAGCAATCGATTCTATTCATAATAAGTCGTTTCTACAAAAATGGCGTTGCAAACAGTTGATATCAAATGGGATACGGCAAGCCGAGTTTATTCTGCGGTAAGCTGAGGGCCTTTAGAGAATAATGCCTTGAACTCTTTGGCGTAATTGCGGCTCACTCTTACAACGGTGCCGTCGGAAAGGGTGGCATCGTAGTCTCCATTCTGGCGCGACTGCACGGAAACGACCTGACAGATGTTGACGATAGAAGATTTATGAATGCGGACAAACTGCCGGGCATCCAACTGCTCTTCGAGCGATTTCAGGGTGCCGGTATGGAGATATTTTTTAGAGCGATGGTGGATATTGACATAAGGCGGGTTGGCCGAGAAGCAAAGCACTTCTTTCAGGGAAATGACTTGTTTGCGGTTGCCGCTGTCGGTAACAATAAGTGAATGAAGGAAAGATGGTGCCGGACTATTTTTTTTATGACGGAAAAGAAAGGCTGCCAGCCAGCCACCGTAGATAATCACTGATTGGATAAAATAAGCGGACAAAGCGAAACTAAACGTTTGCCAGTAAGCATACTGATGTTCATAAAACAATCCTGATAACATCCCTATCACAGCCGGATAAGTGATGAAATGCAGCAGCAATACCGAAACGGTTAAAAGAATTTTTGCACCGGTCGTTTTTGTTTTTTTCACCAACACGAAAAGCAAGAGCAATGCGGGAAGCAGCAATAACCAGTAGGAGCTGAACAACACTGATTCGGAAAGGTAGAAAGCGCTTTGTCGAAACCAGGTAACTAAAAAATCTAAACAGACATTGATGAGCAGCAGCAGGACTACGCTAACAGCGGGAACATAACGTTGTTTATATTGAATGAACTGATATACTGAAAGCGTTGTCATAAAAAACAAAATGGCCAGGCAACTTTTCGGTATGCCCGGCCATGCTATTTTTCTTTTTATAAAGGTTGAAAAAAGCGATCAGGGCATAATGATCAGCGGGCTTCCGCCGGCGATCTCCATCAATTCGAGGTCAAAGATGAGATCTTTACCTGCGAGTGGATGGTTGGCATCGAGGATCACGGATTCTTCACGAATCTCCTGCACCACCACCTGGAATTGCTGACCTGTCTGGTCGCTCATAACAAGGGGCATACCCACTTCGATCTGTACTTCGGGAGGAAAACGGTCTTTCGGCATTTCCACTACCATATCGGGATTCTGCGGACCGTAAGCTTCCGCAAATGGAATATGGATCGTCTTTTTTTCGCCAACCTGCATACCGGTGACGCCTTCATCGAAGCCTTTGATCACCATTCCACTTCCCACTTCGAATTCCAGCGGTTCACGACCTTCCGACTTATCAAAGGTTTCACCGTTTTCCAGGCGGCCATGATAGTGAACCTTTACTTTATCACCCTTCTTTACCATAAATAAATGATTTGTTTTAGGGCTGAAAGGTAGGGCAAAATCGCGGGCGGGGCGACAAAATATTTATGAAGCCGTTAATAAGTTTTTTCGCAATTTTGACTGTAAGTAAATACGGAACACATGAAATTAGTACTCAGCATTTTGGCGTGTTGTATCAGCCTGTTAAACGTTTCTGGAAAATCTGTTACACCGCCTGACTCGACCCTTTCGGCGGCCATCAAACCGGGCGCAGAACGTATCGAGGCTTATCTCCCTTTGATCAAGGGAAAACGCCTGGGCATTTTCGCCAACCAGACTACTACGGTGGGCAATGTGCACCTGGTGGATACGCTGCGCAAATTAGGCCTCGATATCCGCGTGATTTTCGGGCCGGAGCATGGCTTCCGCGGCACCGCCGATGCGGGGGAAAAAGTAGGCAACTATACCGATGAAGAAACCGGCATCCGCGTGGTATCGCTATACGGCAGCAAACGCCGCCCCTCTGCCGACGACATGAAAGACGTGGACATACTCATTTTTGATATCCAGGATGTAGGCGTGCGTTTTTATACCTACATTTCTTCGCTGGAAGAATTCATGAATGCCGCATTTGAAGCAGGCAAACCATTGTTGCTGCTGGACCGCCCCAATCCAAACGGACACTATGTCGACGGACCCGTGCTCGACCGCAAATACAAATCATTCGTAGGCATGCAGCCCGTACCGGTAGTGTATGGCATGACCATCGCGGAATACGCCATGATGATTGCCGGAGAAAAATGGCTGAGTGAAAAAGCAAATGCCCGTTATGCCTATTATCAAACCGCAAAGAACAGCGTTGACACGCCTTTTCATTTCCAGATCATCAAATGCGCCAATTACACGCACAAAAGCCGTTATGAACTGCCGGTGAAACCCTCTCCTAATCTTCCAAACCTGCAGTCGATCTATCTATACCCATCCACTTGTTTTTTTGAAGGCACTACATTGAGCGAAGGCCGCGGCACTTCCAAACCGTTCCAGGTATTCGGCGATCCTTCATTGCCTAAAAACCTGTATGCCTTCACACCGAATCCTAATGAGGGGGCAAAAAAATCGAAGCACTACGGTAAAGTCTGTTATGGCTGGGATCTCAGCGGTTCGATCGATGCAGTTGCCAAAAAAGTCAATGACCAGTTACAGGTTAAATGGATCATCGAAGCTTATAAATTATTTCCTGCTAAAGACAAGTTTTTCATTCTGCCCAAATCCGGCAAAATGGAAGAATCATTTTTCAACAAACTGGCCGGCAACAATGAACTCTGGCAACAGATCCGCGACAATGTTCCTGAAAGCGAAATCCGTAAGAGTTGGGAACCGAAGTTGAAGGAGTTTAAGAGTATCAGGAAGAAGTATTTGTTATATGCTGATTTTTGAGGATACAGTGAAACAGCCGTAATAAGTTATAAGTAGTAAGTAGCCATTGACGATTCACGACTCACTCCCGAGACTTCGGGATTGAATTTTGACTTTTTACTTTTGAATTTTTACAATGAAGGATTTCCGTTCTCTCCGTATTGTTTTCATGGGTACGCCTGAATTTGCCGTTGCTTCGCTGGATGCATTAGTGCAGGCAGGATGTCATATTGTAGCCGTCATCACTGCTCCGGACAAACCGGCGGGCCGTGGTATGAAAATGCAGGGCAGTGCGGTAAAACAATATGCCGTAGAAAAAGATATTCCCGTTCTCCAACCGGAACGGCTGAAGAATCCGGTGTTCCTCGAAGAATTGCGTAAACTCGATGCCGATTTACAGATCGTGGTTGCTTTCCGCATGTTGCCTGAACTGGTATGGAACATGCCGCCGCTGGGCACTGTCAATCTGCATGGATCACTGCTGCCTCAATATCGTGGAGCGGCCCCGATCAACTGGGCCGTGATCAATGGCGAAACCGTTACAGGTGTTACCACTTTCCGTTTGCAACACGAGATCGACACCGGAAATATTTTGTTACAAGACAGCTTTCCTATCGGGGAAAATGAAACGGCCGGCGAAGTGCACGACCGCATGAAAGAGATCGGTGCACAATTGCTGGTAAAAACCGTAAAAGGGTTAGCCGATGGAAGCCTAACTGAACAACCGCAACAGGCGGACGAAGGAAGCACCTTACATCATGCACCAAAACTCTTCACAGATACGGCCCGGATCGATTTTAATCAACCCACTGCAACGGTACATAATCTTATCCGCGGCCTCTCTCCCTTTCCCGGAGCCTTCACTTCGCTCGATGATAAAACGCTGAAAATTTTCCGCAGTGAAAAGCAATTGCAAATACCTTCCCACGCGCCGGGCGCTTACGATACGGATAGTAAAACATATTTACGTTTTGCCTGCAATGATGGTTATGTGCTGGTGAAAGAACTACAACTTGAAGGGAAAAAGAGAATAGCGATAGATGAGTTCCTGCGGGGCTATCGTTTTGGGTAGTGAATTGTCAATCGTGAGTCGTGAATAGACCCTGAGGTTCTGGCACTCACGAATTTAAACGCTTCAGTAAATTCAGCATTGTCCTGAACAGCGATGGTTCGTGTGTAAACGAACCATCGCTGTTACTTAAAACTAATTACTTATTACTTATTACGGCTGTTTTACCTAGTAAGCGATGCTTACAATAAACTTATCGCTTTCACCAACACCCAACGCAGAGGCTGCAGCATTGCTGATGCGGATATTCATTCCCTGGTTCTGACGGATCGAGCTCATTTCACCCAATACTTTTGCGTATACAGCTTTGTTGTTGTCCGGATTCGTGATACGGATGATCGTGCCCGTTGGCACGCCGTCGACAAGAAGATAATATTTGGCATCCTGCCAGCCGCTGGATGTTTTGAATATGCCGGCTGTTACCGTTTCATTTTTAGAGATGGGTGTTGAACGCGTCTGCTGCGTAAAAGCTGTTTTGAAGTAGCCATCCTCCGATGCCGGTGTCGCCGCCGGAGCAGGTGTTGGCTTCGGCTGTTCGCGGCGGGGCTCCTCTTTTTTAGGTTCTTCCTTCACTACTACCGGCGCTTCTTTGGGCTCTTCTTTCTTTGGTTCTTCTTTCGGCAGCGGCTTCTCCTCTACCACAAATGGCTTTTCTGCAGGTGCAGGTTTTGTTTCCTGAACAGGCGTAACCGGTTGTTTGGGTTCGCTTGTTGCAAAAGGAGCAGGCGCCGGCGCGGCATCCGCCATATTGGCCACATAGCCGATGATAAGTTTTTTACCTACCGGCACCACATCCGAACTGAGTTTATTCCAGTCGCGCAGGCGGGCAAGCGTTACTTTATTGGCAAGGTTGCTCACTTTCATGAGCCCCTCTTTTTCACCTACGATATAATACACAGGCGTACCCTGTGACGATTGCTGGTTAAAGTTTTCGTTGGTCAGCGGGATTTTAATCACCTGGCCAAGATTGAGCCCCTGGTTGATATCCATTTTATTGAACGAAGCAATCGTCCGGGGATGCAGATGATAGATACGCGCTATCGCATACAAACCTTCTTTCGGCGCCACCTTATGATTCACATACAACCCTTCACTGCTGCTTTTGGCAATGAAGTCACCTTGCGCCATCACAAACTGACTCAGCAATAAGGCCATAACGATAAACACGACATATTTTCTGTTCATATTGACAACGTTTGGGTTACAAAGATGTGGTTTTTTTTTTATTGCAGCCTTGGGTAATTCACGCTGCGTCCGACGTTGTTTGGGGAAGCAATTTTCCCTTCGTATCTTGATACTTCAAGTTGAATGTATGACCCCATCTATCCGCGAGCAATACAACCAGGCATTTACCCCTGAACGTTACGAGGCTTTTCTTCATGATCTGCAAAATATTCATCCGGGCGCCATCGAATTCCGGGTGGCGGAAACACCGGTTTTTGTTCCGCGCGATTTCAGGGATAAATTACTGGCCGCCTGCGAAAGCATCGTGGATACGATCGTAAGCCCCGGCTTCAAAGAGATGACCGAAAAAGCCATCCCCGACCATCTGCGTGTTCCCAACGAAGATGAACATACCGATTTTATCGCATTCGACTTCGGTATATGCGAGGATGGGAACGGCGGATATGAACCGCAATTGATCGAGATGCAGGGATTTCCTTCGCTTTTTGCCTATGAAATATTACTGGACGATGTCGTTCACCGTCATTTTGATATACCCGGAGGGTATAGTTCTTACCTGCCTCCCTACGACAAATCTTCTTATATACAATTGTTGAAGGATACCATCCTGGGTAATCATTCACCGGAGCATGTGATCCTGCTGGAACTTTTCCCACATCAGCAAAAGACACGGATAGATTTTTATTGCACCAAAGATTATCTTGGCATCGAACCCGTATGTCTTACCGAATTGATTAAAGAAGGAAAGGAATTATTTTACCTGCGCGATGGCGTTAAAACACAGGTACGTCGCATTTATAACCGCATCATTTTTGACGACCTGGCACAACAGTCGGAAGAGGTACAGGAAAAAGGCAAACTTTTATTCGAGCCACTGGATGTGGAATGGGCTCCGCATCCTTCCTGGTTTTACCGCATCAGCAAATACACACTGCCGTTTATCAAACACGCTTATGTACCGCCGACTTATTTTCTCGATCAATTGACCGAATGGCCGTCCGATCTGGAAAATTATGTATTGAAACCTTTATTCTCCTTTGCCGGCCAGGGTGTGGTAATCGATGTTACACCTGCCGATCTCGAAGCCGTAAAGGACCCTGCTAACTGGATCCTTCAGAAAAAGGTTAAGTATGCCGATGTTGTGATCACACCCGACGAGCCTGCCAAAGCCGAGATCCGCTTGTTTTATTTTTGGAAAAAAGGAGCAGATCGTCCAGTTGCCGCTAACAACCTCGCAAGGTTGAGCAAAGGCAAGATGATCGGTGTGCGTTACAACAAAGACAAAGAATGGGTGGGCGGAACTTTGTGTTTGTTTGAATCGTGAATGGTGAATGGTCAATCGTGAATCGTCAATTGATGATCACGATTAAACTTTGCGCACCTTGCGTCAAAAGCAGAGCAGGTGCACGCAAAGAATTACTTACTACTTACCACCTCACTTGAACTTCTTCTTCAACTCCTCCAGCTTCGCCTGAAACGGATTCAATGACGATGGGCGATTATCCGTTTTGCCGGTATTGCGATTGCGGTTATTGTTGTTGTTGCGGCGAGGCTCGGGCTTGCTTTCGGCATCTTTCATGCTCAAAGCAATACGTTTGCGCGAAGCATCTACCTCAACTACCGTCACCATCACTTTCTGATTTAGTTTCACCACCTCGTTAGGATCGCTTACATAACGGTTGGCCAGATGAGAAATGTGTACAAGCCCATCCTGCTTTACCCCCACATCCACGAATGCACCGAAGTTGGTAACATTGGTCACAATACCCGGTACTTTCATGCCAGGCTTCAGATCGGCCATGGTGCTGATGCCTTCGGCAAAACGAAACTCTTCGATCGGCGAACGCGGATCACGACCCGGTTTTTCCAATTCTTTCAGGATGTCTGAAATAGTGAACTCTCCTATTGTTTCAGAAACATAATCTTTCACATTGATCGATTTGCGCAGTTCAGGTTTGGAGATAAGTTCCTGCACGCTGCAATTCAATTTAGCCGACATTGCTTCCACTACACCATAGCTTTCCGGATGCACGGCAGAATTGTCCAGTGGATTTTCCGCATCGGGAATACGAAGAAAGCCTGCGCTTTGCTCAAATGCTTTCGGTCCGAGCATCGAAACTTTTTTCAATTCATCACGGCTTTTGAATGCGCCGTTCTTGCTGCGGTACTCCACAATATTTTTGGCTACGGTTCCACTCAGCCCCGATACATAGGTCAGCAAATGTTTGCTCGCCGTATTCACATCTACGCCCACAAAGTTTACACAGCTTTCCACTACCTGGTCGAGGGATTCTTTCAGTTTATTTTGATTCACATCGTGCTGGTATTGTCCAACACCGATACTTTTTGCGTCGATCTTTACGAGTTCGCTCAATGGGTCCAGCAGGCGGCGGCCGATGCTGATGGCACCACGGACCGTTACATCCTGATCAGGAAATTCCTCCCGCGCTACTTCGCTCGCAGAGTAGATGGACGCACCACTTTCATTGACCATAAATACCGACACAGGCTCCGGGAATTGCAGACTGCGTACCAGTTGCTCCGTTTCCTTGCTTGCCGTGCCGTTTCCATAGCCGATGGCCTGTATGCCATGGTCCTTTACGAGTTTTGTCAATGTGGCCGCAGCACCCTGCCAGTCGTTTTGTGGTGCATGCGGAAAGATGGTGGTGTACTGAAGAAAATTGCCATTCTCATCCAGGCATACCACTTTACATCCCGTTCTGAACCCGGGGTCCACCGCGAGTACGCGCTTGCGACCCAACGGAGATGCCAGCAATAACTGACGAAGATTTTCTGCAAACACACCGATCGCTTCCTCGTCTGCGCTCAGCTTGCTGCTCATGCGGAATTCGGTCTCAATGGACGGTTTGAGTAACCGGCTGTAACTGTCTTCCACGGCCAGGTTTACCTGTTGTGCAGCGGCCGTATTTCCTTTTACAAACTTTTCCCGCAGCGATTGACAGGCCTTTTCTTTATCGATGCTGATATCCATGATCAGGTAACCTTCTTTTTCTCCGCGGCGGATCGCGAGAATGCGATGAGAGGGGCTGTCGGCAAGCGAACCGCTGAATTCAAAGTAATCGCGGTATTTCTGTGCTTCCTCTTCGTCTTTTTTTGAGGTGAGCACGCGTGCAGACAGTTTGGCTTCTTCGGTGAATTGTTTTCTCACCACATTACGCGCCAGTTCATTTTCTGCGATCCATTCGGCCATGATATCCCTTGCGCCCTGCAAGGCCTCTTCAACGGAAGCTACCTGTTCGTTGAGGTATTTTTGTCCCTCGGCATCGGGTTGCGCAGTTTGTTCGTCAAACAGCAGGCGTGCCAGCGGTTCCAGGCCTTTTTCAATGGCCATGGTTGCGCGTGTCTTACGTTTGGGTTTATAAGGCAGGTAAATATCTTCCAGTTCCGTCGCGTTTACACAATCTTCGATGCGCTTGCGCAATTCGGGTGTGAGTTTACCGGCTTCGTCGATGGTCTTGACAACCGTTTCCTTTCTTTTTTCCAGCTCTTCGAAATACTTTACCTGTTCAATCACCGAAGCAATAGCCACTTCGTCCATGTTGAACGTCGCTTCTTTGCGGTATCGCGCGATAAACGGAATAGTAGAGCCTTCCTGGTGCAATTGCAGGATATTGGTTACCGGTTTAATGCCCAGGTTGAGCGAACCGGCTATATGCTGAAGATATTTTGTATCCATTGTTGAGAAATTAGGGCAGCAAATCTAGACTTGAAGGACAAAAGAAAAAAATTGTTTATCCCCATCATTTACGGTAAAAAAGCGTAGGATTGAAACAGCCGTTATAAGTTATAAGTATTAAGTAGTAAGTAAAACAGCCATTGCCCATTCACTATTCACTATTCACTATTCACCATTGACGATTCACGTTTTTGAATTTTGCCTTTTGAATTTTGAATTAACCCCCACCGGATTCCGGCGAACCAGTTCCGCGGCGCCGCTGCATTATAAAACCGCCCACCGGGCGCATTGAGATCATATCCCAAACTATAACGCTGGTTTAACAAATTATCACCGCCTGCATAACATTCCAGCCGCCCGTTTTTACCATTGCAAATAACCTGGGATAATTGCACGCGTACTAAATGACTGGCTTTTGCCAACACCGTATTCGCATCATTTAAAGGCATGGCTCCGGTATAAAACCATGAAACGTTTACGCAAGTTTGCCGCAGGCGTATAGTCGTTGCCAGTGTAAACTGCTGTCCCGGGATACCCGCGATCTTTTTTCCCGTATAATCCGTTGCGTCCGTTTTGTAATCGCGGAAACGGAAATGATAGAATGCGGCACTGCCATTCACCTGCACGCGCCATCCCCGGTGATTATATGAACGCAATACATCCCAACTCGCCTGCCATTCCAATCCCTGCTGACGGGTATTGCCCGCATTGATGAAATATTCTTCTCCCGCATCCGTCAGTCGCCGCACAATGGTTTCATTTAATCCGTAATGAAATGCGGAAACATCCATCCACCAATGACGTTGAGCATCCTGCCACCGCAATCCTATTTCTTTATTCCATCCACTTTCAGGCTGCAATCCCGCATCCACCACATTGCCCGACGGCCGCAACTCTCCCAGCGACGGTGGAGAATAACCGCGACCAATGCTACCGCGCACCAGCAAATTTTTATACAATAAAAAACTCGACGCCATACGCGGCATCCATTGGGGCCGGAACAGGCGCAACAATGGCTGATCGCCGCTGAAACGATGACGCTGCTGATTCAGACTTAAAGCCGCTTCGGCCTGCCACCTGCCTGTTTGGAGTTGTCCCCGGCCAAATAAAAAATATTGCTGGCTGCGTATATCGTCTGCCAGCATCCGCTCCCCGCGGTCCCCTCTTTCGTTGGTGTAATTACGGATAAACGAAAACGTCTGCTGTCCTTCCGCTCCCAGTGTAAAAGATGATTGCAAACGGACTGCCTTATCATTGCTCCAACGTAAAAAAGTACGGAGACTCAACGTTCGTTCTTTACGCGTTTCATAGTTGGTGATAAACGGATTGCGCAGGTTCATGCCTGCATAAGAAAAAGCCGTCACGTATTCAGGACCGCGTTCAGCTTTCCATGTATGAGTAATACCCGTCAGCCAGTAGCCGCTGTAAATACCGGCTTTTTGTGTAACGGCCCCGGGCAGTTGTCCTGCCGCAGGCCGGGCCTGTCGCGGATCTGCTTCAAATTGCGCCGACGTTAATCCGCCCGGCGTACGATAGTCGGTGCTTGCGATCAGTGCCAGCAAATCAATGCTTCCTTTTTTATGGTATTGCCAGTGGTCACCGATGCGGATCATTCCTCTTCGTAAACGACTATTCTCGCGATAACCATCCGATTGCTGCCACGATTCGCGTACATTCCACGTATGTGCACCATTTCGTGATCCGGCTTCCGCTTCCTGCACAAACAATCCATACGAACCTCCACCAATGCCGGCTTTCAGTTGAAAAGCTGTATCCGGATCGATTGCCTGCAAACGCAATACACCACCGGAGTTGGCACCGAACAAACTGCCATCCGGCCCTTTTAATAATTCGATGCGCGCAAGATCACCCGGATTAAAAATATTGATGTAAGTATTTCCACCCGCATCTGTAAGCGGATATTCATCGAGGTATACTTTAATATTACGCACACCAAAAGGCGAACGCAACTGACTGCCGCGGATGGCCAGGCGATAGCTTCCCGGCGAACGTTCTTCCATTCTTACCCCCGCCACCTGGTTCAGCGATGGAAGCAAACTCCCCGGTCCGTTTGCGGTCAATTGCTGCTGCGTAATAACAGCGGCAGCTCCCGGTGTGCGGAACAATACCTGTCGGCCCGTATAAGCCTTTACCTGCACCCGCTCCAATGCCTGCACGGAATCCGTGTCCGCCTGCTGCGCATGCAGAACGTCAACAAAGGAAAAAATGATCAGCCAGCATATAATCCTTCTCATCTCCTGCAAATTACCCTATTCTGTTCAGGGTCTCGCAGTTAAACTCCACCTTATTCCTGCGAAAAAACGGATGCCCTGGTTCGGCGCATATACATAAGACGGATCAAAGCTCAGGGCATAAGGATTATCAGGCGTGGCAACGATCTGTCCGCCGGCGTCATACTGTACTTGTTTATCAAACGGATCGTTGGTGCGCGCAATGAGGAAGGGTACATTTTTGGCGGGTGTCCAATTGAGTAAATTTTTTATACCGGCAAATACATCGGCCTTACTGCCTAATTTTTTAGTCAGTTGAATATTCTGAATACTCCACACCGGTGACATTTCCGGGCGGGGATCAGTTGGCGACAACAAGGGTAATCGCATCGGTCCATAAATATTACCCGTATAATCAATACCGATGCCGGGTCCGGGAAATGTATAGGAGATGGTCCATGTCCCGCTCCAGCGTTCGGTCAATACTGGTCGGATCGATGTTTTTTTACCCGTTTCATTTCTTTCTACGCGCGATACATCCTGCCAGTTACCACCCACCATGGCTTTAAAACGATGACCAAGCGACAGCTCAAAATTGATACTGCCACCACGCGATACGGCATAACCGGTTAAGTTGCGGTAAATGATCTGGTTGGGGTCGGTATCATAATCAGGTAATAATTGATTCGTGAAATGTGTATACCAGGCAGAAAGATCCGCCTGCAGTTTATTTTTTTGCCATTGAAAAATATGCGTGTAATTAAGATTGGCATTGTAGCTCTGTTCTGGTTTCAGTTTTTCCGCAATCACCACCTCACGTGCGCCCGTTAGTGCCGCATGATCTTCGGTGAAAAGACTCACAACACGAAATCCTGTGCCCGCATTCAGGCGTAATACCTGGTGGGATGAAAGCGACCATTTCCACGCCATACGTGGCGTAAATATATTTTTATGCACCGGATGCCGGTCATAACGTGCCCCCAGCAATAGCAAATGTTTTTCATTAAGCGTCCATTCATCCTGCAGAAAAATACCGGGTAATCCATAACGCTCCGGCTGGTTGTCACCTGTTACAATATCGCGGGTGGCTGTAGAATTATCATCGTAATAATTGTACCGGTATGCCAGTCCTGTCAGCAACCGATGCGCTCCCATGTTTTTATCCCAGGTAAGCTGCGTGAACAGTATTTTCTGATCGGCTATATAAGGTACGTTGCCATAACGTGAATCCTGCCTGTGGCCTGTTGCCGAAACCGATAGCATTACCGGTTCATTCATGGGTAATTGGTATTGTCCGATCACTTCCCAACGACTGGTATAAATGCTTTCACCATAAATGCTGTCGGTACCGCGGAATGATTTATTCCAACGCATGTCGCCACCCCAGCGGTCTTCATAAAAATACCGGGTAGCCAGTGAAGCCTTTCTGCCGGAGGGTCTGCGTATACTTAGTTTATTGAAAAGAGAAATGCGGTGCTGCAAAGCCACATCGGTAAAGCCGTCATTGTTGCGGTCTTCTTTATTGCCATAATTAAAATAATGAATACCCAGCAGGCCGTGGATATTCTTTGCGGCTCTGTAGCCCAGTCCGAGATCGAGGTTGTGCTCGAGCCAGCTGGTGGTCATCAATGAACCGCTGAACAATGGCGCCTTTTCGGGCGAGCGGGTAATGATATTGATCAACCCTCCTATCGCTTCCGATCCATACAATCCTGAAGCCGGCCCTTTGACCACTTCCATCCGTTCTATCAATTGTGTGGGAATGCCAAACAAGCCGTAAACGGAGCCAAGACTACTCACGATGGGCATGCCGTCGATCGTCACCATCGTATAAGGCCCTTCCAGTCCATTGATATGAATATCGCCGGTATTGCAAACGCTGCAGTTGAGCTGCGGGCGCACACCGTTCACCAATTGCAAAGACTCAAATACACTTGGCACCGGGTTCTTTTTGAAAAACGCCGGTGTATATACATCCACCACTACCGGACTTTCGAGACGGTTCACGGCGCGTAATGTGCCCGACACCACTACATTCTCCATTTCGGCCTGCACAGGTTGCAAAGCGATGATCAACGTGTGTCCGCCGGGGTCAACCACCATGCGCCGCGATTCATAACCTGTTGCAGAAATATGCCAATGGCTGCTATCGGCTTTCAGCAGAAGCTCGCCGGAACGCGTGGCGACCAGTTTAACACTGTCACGCGTAAATGTTGCACCCGGAATAACATCGCCATTCAAGCTGTCTGTTACCCGCACCCGACGATCATCCTGTGCTTTTACCTGGTTAATGCAAAGAAAAAGGGTAGCAACCCAGAGTGTAAATATTTTGCCCACTTAAATATATTTTTAGACTTGTCTAAATTTTTATTTAAGTGAATTTACAAAACTTTTTCGTTTAGCCTGATTTATTTTTTAATGGCGATGTCTGGCGGGACGTAATTGCAAGTAAGCCTGGAGGCCAACCGGAAGGTTGCCGTAATAGCTTTTCAGGCGATCAGGAGGAAGATTAAGGGTAGCCACGGTGCCGGCCGTCCACTCTACCGCACCGGTAGTGAGCAGGTGACGGTTATAGCCTACGGAAAAACTATGCAGGTTGAAAGTGGCATGCCCGGCCACATCTTCGAGCGCCAGCTCTTCAGACGATTTCTGTACAAATTCATACCGGCTGAAGACCGCATTGCGACCAAACTGGTGATTGTCTTCCAGCAGGATGGCATGTTCACGATGCCCGCTACCCTGATCATTCAATCCCCAGGCAAGGATGATATTGTAATGATTGTCTTTCCCATAAATAGTGCTATAAGCAACCGACGCAGTTGTGCGCGTTACATTTGCCTCCGGTTCCAATGGCTCCGGTGAATGAATAAAGCCCTGCGAAAACTGCATGGCCCAGTTTTTCGAAGGGTTGTAAGACAAACGGTAACTATAACTGTCAAAACGCGCTTTGTCAAAATCGTACCTCTTTTCATCGGGTTCGCGGCCCGTAAACACGGAACCTTCCACTTTGAACTGACGATAACGTACGCCCAAAGTGCCCGTACCAAATGTGATATGGGTGGCATCCTGCCAGTGATGACTAAGCGGCGCATTGGGGTTATTCATAGCAGAAACGCGGTGCATAAAAGCGGGTGCTCCCAAAGCCGGCTCGCCGGGATATCCGGCATAACCAAATACATCGAGATTTTTCGTGAAGGCATGACTATAACCAACACTGACTTCTGAAAACAGATCATGCGGATGCTGGCGATCGACCAGTCGTTGTCCTTTGTACGTTTCTCCGGACTGGAAGAGCAGCGGATAACCGTTGCCACCTTCGGTAAGCGGATCAAGACTGATCATCAGTTTAGCCGTAAACAATCCCTTTTGTCCCACTTTCCTGTTCACCATTCCCATCAGCCAGTTGGGCGCATCCCATTTGCCTGCACCGCGCTGGCTGCTTTTACCGACACCGGTGTGCGTATACCGGAGAAAAACAGACCCGTGCAGCATGAAAGCTGTACGGTCATTACCGCGCATATACATGTACATCGGTGTTTGATCGGGTAACCAGGCCGTACCCGAGGCATTGCGGCTCATCGGCAGATTAAGCGAATAAGCATGTGGTGCGAAAGAAGGCATTTGCATATCGTGCTCTTTATGCGACATGCCAGGCATCGTATCTTTTGCCGGCATCTGATGATGCTGATGCGGAGACGGAACGGTATCTTTTGCAGGTGTATGATGCTGGTGCTGGGCAAAAAGGTTGCCAGCGCTCAGCAGCAGTATTGCTGACAATGCTATTTTCATTTACAACATTTTTTTTGGAACAGGGAGCGAAAAAACCGCCCGATCCATTTTATCAGATTCATATTTGTGATTTGAATACCCGCAATCTTTGAATAAGTCAATATTTCATCGCATACTAATTCACTTATTGACCATTGACTATTCACCATTTACGATTGACCGTTCACTATAAAAGAGCATACACCATCGCGCCGCTCATGGCTACCATCAACAGGTCCTCAACAAGGGTTACTTTACTGAGGGGCAACTTAAATACGGTGCCGAGACAGGCGCATTGAAACGGACGATGCTGTAGCAGACTCTGCACCACACCGATGGTACTGACACCCATTATCACAAATGCAGCAAGATTGGTGCCCAGCGGATAAAAACCCGTCAGATAAGCAAGACCAAGACCTAATTCAACAAAAGGATAAATAAAACCCCATGCAGGGATTGCTTTTGCCACTACATCATAAGTAGCATATCCTTCAGCAAAACCTTTCAGGTTCATCAGTTTGAAAAAAGAGAAAACCAGGAAAAATCCCGCCATGAAATGTTGCATCCAATGCATCCAGTCGAAGTGGCCGCTTTGCCATTGAAGCAAAAGCGTAATACCCGTGATATAACCGAATATCAGGAAAATAGGATAATACGATGTTGACGATGTTTCATCGTCTGTAGCGCTCATGTCATGCATAGCGGCACCGGCCGTTTCGCTGATCGTATAATGTCCCGCCTTACTTACTGCTTCCTGAAGTTTAGCGAGCGGAATATGTTTTTCCATGGAAATGGTTGCTTGTGGAGCATCCAGTTTTATATCGGCCGATAAGATACCGGCGGTTTGCAGCAATTGGCTGCGCACTCTGCCGACGCAACTTTGGCATGTCATTCCCTTGATGTCGTATGTGTGTGTCATGATCCTGTTTTATTATACAAAATTCCGGGAAAGGGCCACGCGGGGTGTTACACAATTCCCGGAATTCGTTATAAAACTTTGCGGTCAGGTGATGAGTAGTAAGTTATAAGTAATAAGTATTAAGTAAATAGCAACCAAGGCAAAGAAGAAAAGATCATTCACCTATTCACCATTCACCATTGACGATTCACGCTCCCTCACAACCCATCAATCGGCTTACGCTGATGATCCTTTAACTGCCTGAATTCACTTGGCGAAAATCCCGTGATCTTTCTGAATTGCGACGACAAATGCGCCGTGCTGCTATAACCCAGGCGATACGCCATCTGGCTGAGCGTCATTTCCCCGTAAACCAGCCACTCTTTTACTTTTTCGATTTTCTGCAAAATGAAATACTGCTCGATCGTATTGTTTTCCGCAGCAGAAAAAACATGGCTGAGATAAGAGTAATCGCGGTGAAGTGAAGAGGATAAATAGCCGGAAAGATTTTCGTTCATCTCATCCAGCTCACCATAGTGCACAAGTTTAATGATCAGTTGTTTGATTTCCTCTACCAATTTGGCACGTGCATCATCGAGTATGGCAAAACCTTCGGCTTCAAGTGCTTTTTCCAGCGCTGCTAATTGTGTGGCGGCCGGTTGAGCTTTCAATGTTACCACGCCCAGGGTCACCGCAAGCGGTTCCATTTCCGCTTTGCGGAATATATCCGTCACCGCACGTATACATCGCGGGCAAACCATATTCCGTATGCGGATCTCTGTACTCATTTACGTGGTTTTAATGCATTGAGAAATGTATGATCAATCCCGATCATCCAACTGTTCTCCGACATCCTTTGCATATTGCCTCCCACCTGGAAACGATATCCGAGGTTTAGTTTGGTCGTGCTGTTAAAGATCAACTGCACGGCTGGTGCCACATCCACATAGTACCGGTTACGATCCAGCGATTGCTGCGCCAGTATTTCTGTATAAAGATTGAGATTCGTCTGGCGATAGTCTTTGTACTCACGCGGCAACAATAAATAACCCGCAGACACGGAATAGTTCATTGCCTGGTAAATACGCGATGGGATATAAGTAACCTTGTTATTGCGTGAGGAATGTAATACCTGCGTATGACTTACCGTTCCGCTCAGCGCAAACTTGTGCCACAACTGCGTGGCAATCACGCCGGCCTGTATACCGCTTTTATCACCGGTCAGGTTGATTTCTTCGTTGTGAAATGGTGCACGGCTGTACGCCCCCTCGAGATAGGCCGCCATGCGGAAATGCGAGTGCAGCTCATCATGGGAAAGAAACCGGTATTTTCCATACAGGTAAACGGATTCCCAGCCAAAGCCGGAGGTATGCACGTCAGCAAATGTGGCGCCGGTACGAAGCATAAACTTTTTACTGAGGCCCAGCATCACTTCTGGTGTATACCGTTGCATGCCGCGGTTATTCCAGGGTTGCGGAGGCATATATCCTGCCGATAATTTGGTGGATACCGAATGCGCAGGTATGTTGGACGCCGGGTCGGAGTATACATACAATTCCTGTGCATGCAGTACACCGGCTGTCAGCGATAAAATGACAATTAAGAAAATTCGCATAAATAGATGGTTACGGTGCATCCAGCAGTTTCTTTACGGCGTTTTCCAGCTCTTTTCCCTCCAGATTCATGGCAACGATCCTTCCTTGTTTGTCGATAAGAAAAGAGGTTGGTATGGAACTGATATTCCAGTCGATGCCGGTCTGCGCTTTCCATCCGCGGTCGTCGATCACCTGCATCCAACTGATCTTGTCGAATTTGATCGCTTTGATCCAGTCGCGCCGGTCTTCGTCGAGCGACACCCCAAATATTTCAAAGCCTTTGCTTTTGTATTTGTCGTATAGCTTTACCAGCTTCCGGTTAGACACACGGCAGGGCATGCACCAGCTGGCCCAGAAATCGAGGAGAATAACTTTCCCTTTGTGTGATACAAGGCTGGTGGTATCGCCTTTTACATCGGGCAACCGGATCTGCAATCTGGGATCAGTGATATAGATATCAGTATTCTGCTGAGCTGTTGCGGGAGCCGCCATCCAGAGGCAGCAAGCCGTCAGGAAAACAGACAGTATGCGTTTCATAAAAATTATTAATTCAAAAGTCAAAATTCAAAAGATGGACTGATTTCCATTTTTGAATTTTGACTTTTTACTTTTGAATTAGATCGTTACGTGATAAATCCGTGTATCAGCTTTGATCCCGTCGCGGCTGCAGCAACTGCCGGCTTTGCCGGTGTGCACGCACGCCATACGGGTGGCACTGCTGAACTTTTTGAATTTTTTCGGAGAAACAAAATTCTTGTCTACTACAGTAATCGTTTGTTCGCCATTCAATACCTGGTCTTTGATATCCAGGAAATGAAATGTTTCGTTGCCGATCTGCACATGCGTGTCATTGGCCACGGATACATTATTGAAACGACCCGACAGTTTCAGATTGCCAACGGAAAAACCGGCGTCTTCCACCGCATTTTTTAATCCATCGATACTTACGGCCGCGCCTTCGCGGAAACTAATCTGGTAGACGGAACTTTTGATATCCACCTTTACGTTCTCTACGTAAGGCAGTTGCTGCAAAGCTTTGTTGATGGCATTGCTGCACATTGCACAGGTTAAACCTGTAGCCTGTAATTCGGCCCGGGAAAACTGCGCCTGCACAGACATACCCATGAACAAGACCATTGCTATGAACAATAGCTTTTTCATACTTAATATGTTTAATTGTGAAGCAATAAGAGACAGCCAGTGGCTGTCTGCGCATTAATGACCTTCGCCTTCGCTGCAGCAGGAACCTTTCTCGCCTTTATCGCCTTTGGCAGTTTTCTCGCCTTTGCTGCAACAGGCCGCTTCGGTCTTCTTGTCGGCGGCACTTACAGATTGGGGAAGTGAGCCACGATCATATTTGCAGCAGCCATGCAGCTTGTCGTATGCCGCATCGGAAGCTTTTACATCGCGGGTATCATACCCTGCGGCCGCTACCTGCTGCTGAATCTTTGCGAGATCAGTGGTCTTTGAATTGTATTTTACAGTGAGTACTTTCTTTTCTTCATTCCAATCGGCAGCTGTTGCCCCACCGGCTCTGGCTGATTTTTCAATCGTTTTTTTGCACATACCACAGTTACCGGCAACGGCAATGGTTTCAGTTTTTGATTGTGCAGAGGCAATACCGGCAACAGCCAGGCAGGCGAACAGGAAAAATATCTTAACAGATTTCATGATTTGTTGTGTTTGTGTTTAAGTAATGATAAGCGCAATAGCCCGGACATACTTACCCTTCCGCCATCCGGGTGAGGCGGAGGCACAGACGACTAAATCCTGAATACATTATTCTGCAGATACGTATCGCTATCTGTCAGTAAAGGCGGGGAATGATTGAGATAATAAACGGAAGGAGCGCCGTTTTCCAACGGAGCAAGAAAATAATTGATCCATGCGGGCAACTGTATTTCCTGCGGTACAGACAGGTCGAAAGATAAAAGCGCCAGCTTCTGGTCAGGAGTGAGTTTTATCACATGCACTTCATCGTGACAGCATCCATGCTTCTCGGTACTTTCCATACCGCAGCGGTTGCATTTGTCATCGAGCTTGCCATAGAACTCCCAGGAGTCCAGCCGGTTCATACAGAAGTGCTTGTTGACAACGATCCCGCTGCCAACTGCCAGGTATAAAACGGCTAATATGGAAAGTGCAAAACGTTTCACAGTCGCACAAAGATACGTTGGCTTTTTGAACGTCAAAGATGATTACACCTGATTTTGGTCAGAAAAACCTCGTTTTCAGCGCTAATTAACAAATCCCCAATAGATTCCGAGGCGAAACAGGAAGCCGGGATAAGGATAACCGGTAGCAGCCAGGTTATTGTTGGTAAAGCCGAACCCGTTGCTGAAACTCATCGTGTTCAGGTTTTCCGCCCGTACAAAGGCTTTGAATGAACGGATTCTGAAATGCACATAGGCCGCGATATCCGGTATATTGTTACGGATCGTGGCAGTATCCTGGTATTGAAAACGACCCAACACCGGAGAGTAATTATCGGCTTTATAGGGCGTGTGGTAACGCGATTCCAATCCCAACGCTATGTCCAGGTTCTTGAACCCGAGATTTCCCTCATAGGCCAGGCGGTTGCGGGTGAATACCAGCGGTACATTCACCGGTCCGTTACCTATTACCTGCTGCACATATACGTCCGAATGAAGATTGAATTGTTTCTTACGTCCAAACTTAAACGTCTTCCTTGCCGCTACCTGCAACACATTGAACAATGCCGTTGCCTGGTTTGGCTGATAAAAGCTGGTATAATAAGTATAGTTCGTAGCCAGGTAATAATGACCGCTGAGCTGAAGACGGAGTTTCGGCAGGCTGTAGGTCGCATAGATCTGCGTATTGTTTTCCTTTTTGAAAGTGGCTGCCTGCGCCAGGTAAAAACTACTGCGTGTATCGAATATAAATGACGGCGTGCGGTTCGCATTTTCGAACCCGATCTTCAGGTAACCCAGTTTTTGCCCCAGCAATCTTTCCAATGCAGCAGACACCCTAAAGTCGCCGGCATTCAGACCTGCAAAATATATTTCACCCGACGCGGCAATATCCCATTTCTGGTTGCGGGTACGGTTGCGGTATTCGCCGTGCCCGATGATATTGAAGAAGCTGTTTTTACCCGAAGTAAATCGTCCGGTGATCTGCTGATGAGAGGCGCCGACCTTTATGTACTGATGCAGGTTTTTTTCCTCCGGAAATTGATAAATGGAAAAATCATTGCTGAGTACTTTCCAGTATTCGCGGATTTCAAACGTATCGTTCGCCTGTGGCAGCGTGATGTTATAAAAGTCTTTATAGTAGGCCGAGTCGCCAATCAGATCCTGGTAGAGATATTTATTCGTTGTGTAACGGATCGTGTGTTCGAAACGGACTTTCGGAAAGAACAAGGGTATCACGGTCGAATCGGTTACCAGTGAATCTTTTCTTCCGAAATCGTATTGCTGCCGCATCATCACATTGAAATCCGTGTATTGATTGCCGGTGCGGATATTCGTTGTAAAAAAGTTACTGCTGTATTCGTTGTCCCCTCCTATTTTGGTCGGAATGGTAAAACGGTCGGTATATTCAGGTGAACGCAGGTAATCCATTGTATCGATCAATCCACCGTTCTCCGAAGCACTTATTTTGTTGGACGCAATAACGAAATAGTTGTTGTATCGTTTGTTCACCGACTGGTACCAGGAGGTGAATACATAACTGCTGTGACTTGTTTTTTGTCCGTTGAAAAAACCCGGCGCCGCAATCAGGCGGTATTGTCCGAGCATGTTCCAGTTAGGTTTGATATTCTGCGTATGCAACAATTCGATCTGTTGTTCGCCTTTGCTCGCCAGCATGTAGTTCAGTTCGGAATAGGGACGCGTGGTAGAAAAAAAGCGGGCCTTTTCGATGGTCCATTTATAGATATCAAATGAATGGAAACCGGGGTCCCAGCCGGGCGTGAATACGGGTGAAAATAGAATAGACCGTGCAGCCGTACCGGGATTGCCCAGGTATACATAGTCTGCAGGTATCGGGAAACGTTTACTGAAATCGTTTACCGATGAATCCAGACGATAAGTACGCGTAGAGTCCAGGAACTTGTAGGTGATGGTGATGGAGTCCGCGTTTTTGTCGCGGCGTTGCAGGCTGTCGTTGCTGTCGCCTCCTACCTGGGTGCCGCGACCGATAGAACCTGCGCGGTCGGTAAAAGTGCCAACAGGATTACGGCGTTGCGCGTTGACCGTAACGGCACAACACAACAGCACCAGCAACACCTGTATTGAAAGTAGGTACTTGATCATTCGGAAGGTCCATGTGCAGGACCGCTGCAAAATTAGTGGAGGTCCGGCATTCCGGACGCTGCCATTTTGTTAAAGGGATGCCACAAGTTCGCGGAAGATCAGCGAGAACTTCGGTTCCGCTTCTTTGGCTGCTTCCAGCACTTCCTCGTGCGTGATCACGTTTTCTTCATCACGGATGCCGATATCGGTGATGATGCTCATGGCAAATACGGCAATTCCCATGTGATTGGCCACGATACATTCCTGTACGGTGCTCATTCCTACGGCGTCGCCGCCCAGTGCATGGATCATACGGTATTCAGCGCGCGTTTCAAATGTGGGACCTGTAACGGCCAGGTACACGCCTTCTTTTACGTTGATATTGTTGGTGGCGGCGATTTCCTTGGCCTTATTAATAAGACTCTTTTTGTAAGGTTCACTCATATCCGGGAAACGGGGTCCCCATTCTTCCACATTCTTGCCGATCAGCGGATTAGGTGTGAACTGACTGATGTGATCGGTGATGATCATGATGTCGCCTACTTTGAAGCTGGTGTTGACACCGCCGGCCGCATTGGACAACAGCAGGGTCTGCACACCGAGCAGTTTCATCACTCTTACAGGAAACACCACATCCTGGGCACTGTATCCTTCGTAGTAATGAAAACGACCGGCCATGGCTACCACTGTTTTCCCTGCCAGTTTGCCAAACACGAGCTTTCCTTTGTGTCCCTGCACGGTTGATACAGGGAAATTGGGAATGTCGCCGTAAGGCACTTCTTTTTCCACTTCAATCTGTTCGGCAAAATTGCCAAGACCGCTTCCGAGTACGATACCTACGGAGGGCGTTTCTGCAAATTGTTGCTTCAGGAAGCTGACAGTTTCGTTCAGTTGGTCGAAAATAGTTTTAGCCATAATTCAATCGTATAAGGGGGCAAATATAGGGAAGCTCCGGCATAGGATGGCAAGATTCAGTTGTACCGCGTTACCGTGGCCTTTTCGGTTCCGCAGAGCAGGTATCGCAGTGCTTCATCGGCCCACACTTTCGTATAATCCATCCATTGCCCGTTGACCAGGAGTTGCCGGCTCACCAGCCGGATGCCGTGGCTGTAATCGACGTACCAGTCTGCATGACCGGTGTAAAGCGGCTGTATCGGGCGGCCTTCCGGTTTGTGCCATCCGTAGATAGCCACGCGGTTGGGACGTTCGGATAGTTTCTCGGTCAGTACCACATCTTTTTTGATACCGGCGATCAGTCCCTTCCTGCCCTGCCGTTGCCCTTCGATGATGAGGTGATGATGCATTAGCACAGGCGTGCTGTCGCGGAAAGCATACAGGGGCACGGGCTCCAGTTTAACAGCCGCAGCGCGATAGATTTCGTCACACATGGTAGCGGTAGGTAAAAAGCAATTCAGGCTGTCGGCCACTACCTGTGCGGCTTTAGGCGAAAGCGGCATACGCACCCAATCGTTGTCGGTGCCGATAGACAAATAATCGGGAGTAACCCAGAAGGTGATGCTGTTTCGCTTGCCCGTTTGCGGATGCGCGCCTTCTACCGTCACGGGTTCAAGATGGCGGAGAAAACCGGGGAAATTGCCACCGAGCAGGCAAAGCATGGCCAGCGAATCGCGCTGATGTGTGTCCATCCCGGTAATATTTCTGAAAAAACCGGAGCCTGTTACCCGCGACGGATAGTTGAGTTGCTGAAGCGAAGGCTTCGTGGTATGGCATGCCGTAAGCAGTACAAAAAAGCAGCCTAAAAAAGTATAAAACGATCTCCTGAGCATGAAATAAAAATAGGTTTTTGTGGCCGAAACGGCTTCCGTTTTTTGCTTCGCCCGTTTACCTGAAAGACTTATCTTCGCGACAAATTTTTACCAATGAACTTACACGAATACCAGGCGAAAGAGTTATTGAAAAAATATAACGTGCCGGTGCAGGAAGGATTTGCCTGCAGTACGGTACAGGAGGCGGAAGAAGCATACCGTCAGATCAAAACCCAGAGCGGAAGTAAGTTTGCCGTTGTCAAGGCACAAATCCATGCCGGTGGCCGTGGAAAGGGCGCTATCAAGGAAAATGGCATCAATGGTGTTAAAGTAGGCAAATCACTGGAAGACATCCAGGAGTTTGCCCAGAAAATCCTTGGCGGCACATTGGTAACTGTTCAGACAGGACCTGCCGGTAAAGTAGTCAACAAGATCCTGGTTGCCCAGGACATGTACTATGATGGTGCTTCTGAAAGAAAAGAATTCTATCTCTCTATCCTACTCGACCGCAGCAAAGGACAGAACGTGATCATGTACAGTACCGAAGGCGGTATGAACATCGAGGACGTTGCGCACGATACACCCGAAAAAATTTTTAAAGAATGGGTACACCCCGGTGGCGGGCTGCAGGGTTTCCAGGCGCGCAAAATCGCCTTCAACCTCGGTCTCAGCGGTGAAGCTTTCAAGAACTGCGTGAAATTCGTAACCAACCTGTACAATGCTTATGTTGGACTGGATTGCGCCATGCTGGAGATCAACCCGCTCTTCAAAGCTTCCGACGACAAGATCATTGCCGTTGACTGTAAGATGAGCCTTGACGATAACTCCCTGATGCGTCACCCCGATGTGGCGGCATTGCGCGACATCACAGAAGAAGATCCTACGGAAGTGGAAGCAGGTAAATACAACCTCAACTTCGTAAAACTGGACGGCAACGTAGGTTGTATGGTAAACGGTGCCGGTCTGGCAATGGCTACCATGGACATGATCAAACTCAGCGGTGGTGAGCCGGCCAACTTCCTGGACGTAGGCGGTACGGCCAACGCGCAAACAGTAGAAGCTGGATTCAAGATCATCATGAAAGATCCGGCTGTAAAAGCGATCCTCATCAACATCTTTGGCGGTATCGTTCGCTGCGACCGTGTTGCGGCCGGTGTAATTGATGCTTACAAGAACCTGGGCAATATTAATATCCCGATCATCGTGCGTCTGCAAGGCACCAACGCCGAAGAAGCGAAAAAACTGATCGACGAAAGCGGACTGAAAGTACAATCCGCGATCCTGCTCAGCGAAGCTGCCGACCTGGTGAAGAAAGCAGTAGCCTGATAAGACACGTATAAAAAGAGATGCCGGTGCAGTTGCACCGGCATCTCTTTTTATACAATGGGAAAATGGAATACATAAAATACATTTTCACATGGCCCCGCCTGTGGCGGGCACATTTGCACATTTTAAATTCCGTTACTCTCCGTCAACACCACCGGCTCTCCATCCGTAATCACAATCGTATGCTCATGCTGGGCAACAAAACCTCCTTTATTGCCAACGAAAGTCCAGCCGTCTGAGGTATCCATGGCCATGGTGGAAGTGGTAGAAATGAATGTTTCAATCGCCACTACCGAATGACGGCGGAACCGTTCGCGGTTGCGGTGATCGGGGAAATTAGCTATTTCAAAGGGGGCTTCGTGCAGGCTGCGGCCTACACCATGACCAGTAAGATTGCGTATCACGCGGAAGCCGGCTTTGCGGGCTTTGGTTTCGATCAGTTTACCGGTGTCGGAAATCCGTTGCCCGCCGCGTATCTGCGCTATCGCTTCCCGAAGGATCTGTCGCGATGTGGCTACCAGCTTTTCATGCCCATGTATATCCTGCCCGAGCACAAAGGATCCGCCATTGTCCGACCAGAAACCACCCAATTCAGCCGATACATCGATATTAACGAGGTCTCCTTCGCGAAGAATGTTGGCGGCAGAAGGAATTCCATGCGCGATTTGCTCATTCACACTGATACAGGTCCATCCGGGAAACCCGTAGGTCAGCCGCGGTGCCGACTTTGCGCCATATCCCTTGAGCAGCTCGCCTCCATAATGATCCAGTTCCAGTGTGCTCATTCCGGGTTGTGCGTACTCGCGCATCTTCCGCAATGTATTGGCCACCGCTTCACTTACTTTCTTCATTCCATCCAGTTCCGCTTGTGTTGATATCGACATCCGGTTAATTTGAAAATTTGATAATTTGAAGATCAGGCAGTATAAAGATAGTAAAATGGCATCGCACGGAAATTTCCGATATGGGAAGTATGGTGGTGATAAACATCTTCAAATTATCAAATCATCAAATTGTCTAATTAAAAAGCCCCGCAATGCGGGGCTTTAGTATAGTACTTACTAACACTGAATTAATAGTAGCTGAGCTTCAGTTCTACGCGACGGTTTTTCTGACGGCCTGCGGCTGTTTTGTTGTCAGCGATAGGCTTGGTTTCACCGTAACCGGTAGCGGTCAGGCGGCTTTCTTCAACACCTTTGCTCACCAGGTATTTCTTCACCGCATTTGCGCGGTTTTCACTCAAAGTCTGGTTAGACTCGTCTTTACCTACGTCATCGGTGTGACCATCGATAGTCAGGTTGATACCGGGGTTGTCTTTGATGATCTGGGCTACTTCGTTGAGGCCTTTGTTTGACTTGGCCAGGAGCGTGTATTTACCTGTTGCGAAATAAATATTATTTGCAGCGAAGTTTACTTTTTTCACTACTTCTTCCTGGATAGCAGGGCAACCCTGATTTTCTTTTACGCCGGGAATAGTGGGGCAACGGTCTTCATTGTCGTTCACACCATCACCATCGGTGTCTTTATAAGGACATCCCTGGTTGCTGGCAGGACCGCGTTCTGTGATACATTTGTCTTCCTCGTCGTTGATACCGTCACCGTCTGTATCGGGGATGGGGCAACCACCATAGCGGGGAAGGCCGACCACTGTGGGACATTTATCCTCTTCGTCGTTGATGCCGTCTTTATCCGTGTCGGGGATCGGACATCCCTGGTATTTGGCTATACCGGGAACAGTAGGACATTTATCCAGGCTGTCAACGATACCATCTTTGTCGGTGTCAACAGGAGGAGCCGGAGGTACGATCACTACCGGTACTTTTTTAGGCGTAACGCGGGCAGCAATGCCGATCTGATGGAAGAAATAATAGTTAGCGGTTTCTTTGGTTACCGGTACACGGTACTGGCTGGAAGCGAAAATGTTGAATTCTTCGAAGAAATTGATCTTCAGACCAACACCGGGGTTAGCCGTGGCACCAAAATATTTATCGTTGAACAGCTGGCCACCGATACCGGCGATCAGGTAAGGATTAACCCAGTACTTGTCTTCAAACATTTTGAGATGTACAGCCGCATCCAGCCCCAGCAGGAAACCATCCGTGGTCAATTTGCGGGATTGCATACCGTCGCGGGTGAAAGTACCGGATAAAGTACCGGCAAAATCAACATGGCTGTGCAGTGCCTTGTAATAGGTCAGCGCCAGGCCATGGTCCATATCTTTGATCTTACTCCATTGTTTATTACGTTGAACAGTGCTCAGAGAAGTGGACCGGATCTTCTGGGCGGTGCTGAAATCATTAAGAGCAAAGCTGAATCCCAGGAAAGTCGGGCGGTCTGGTCCATTCTGGGCGATACCCATCGAACAGACAGCCAGGGATAATATGAACAGGGAGAACTTCTTCATAAGCGTCATAGTTTAGTTATAATCAAAACAAAAGTAATCGGTAAGTTCAATATCCTAAAATAATTTTAATTATTTATGAACTGATTTTTAATGTGCCGTTATCCGCCCTCCCGAATCTCATTTTCTGGCGTACAAAGGCCGTATCCGCGCGTCTTCGCCGTAGATATCATCATAAAACATCAGTTTTCCGTCTTTGGCCTCGCAGGTAAAGTAGCGGATGTACAGCGGCAGCCGGTTGCGGACCGTGATTACTTTCTTTTCCTTGCGGCCAAGCCAGCTGCGGACACTGTCTGCCGGCACGTAGCGCCCCGAATTGGCCTGCATGCTGTCGTGCTTCAGGATATCCCACATCAGCCCTTCCCAGCTTTGCACCCGTACACAGCCGTGGCTCAGCGATCTTGAAGTGAGCCCGAACAACGAGCGCTGGTTGGTATCATGCAGATACACCGCATATTTATTCCCAAAATTGAATTTCATAATTCCCAGCGCATTGGCATCGCCACTCCCCTGCACCACGCGGTAAGGAATGCCTTTGCTGTATTTTGACCATTCCACCGAATACGGATCCACCTCGTTGCCCTCGCTGTCGAGCAGGCTGAAACCCTTCTTGGCGAAATATCCGGGATCCCTCTTGGCGGCGGGCAGCATTTCTTTCACAATAATGCTGGTAGGTACGGTCCATTGCGGATAAGTGATCATTTCGGAGATGGAACTGTTGAGCAAAGGCGTCCGCGTTTTCTGGCGACCACAGATGATTTTCGACACCAGCTTCACGCTGTCGTTTTCGATCAGCCGCATGTAATAGGAAGGCAGGTTTACCCAGAGATAACGCTCCGGCATTTTGGACGGCAATAATTTGTAGCGGTCCGCTGCCATGGCGGCACGGATGAATTTCTCGCCGTCGGTCAGGTTGAGCATGCGGATCGTGCCACTGCCCGCCACACCATCGGCCGTCAAACCCTTACTTTCCTGGAAACGTTTAACTGCTGCGGCCAGCGTTGCCGAATCAGGATCTGGATTTTCACTGGCCAGCCAGTCTTCTTCCTGCAGGCGCAACACCAATTGCCGCCTCAACGTGGCCGAGTCCGTGTTTTTTCCCGGAAGCGGCACTTCCGTGAATACCCGCTGGTCCGATTCGTCGAGGAAACGTTGCAAGGCTTTTTTAAATGCACGGTAAACGGTATCTGCCGGTTCGAGTTCCGTGGCCAGACGCGACAGGCTGCCTTCGCGCTGGAACTTTTGCCATTGTTCCGCATAAAAGGCTGCAGTCGGTGCCGCCACCCGCTGCGAAACACTGTCGTCAGGCAATCGGCCCCAACGCAGGTGATTGACCATCCGTACAAAGGCATCACTCAATAATATATCCGCGCGCCCGAGCAATGCGGCGTCTCTGCGCGCCCCTTCGCTCAGCGAATCGGCACGGTATAAGCTGTCGATCAACTGCAATTCATTCAAATGATAATCTTCCGGTAATAAAGCGTGATATTTTGCATGGCGTATAAACTGCAACATGGAATCAGCGATCGGCTTGCGTTTTTCAGGATCAGACCACAACATCCCATAACCCGATGTTTCATACAAAGCCGGCAGCATCGCCGACTGCCACAAACGGAAACTATCATTCAATACACCGTCGTGCTTACCGGCATAATCGAGCGACTCACGGATATAGGCCGTGGTCTTCTCCTTCATTTCTTCGGGCGAACTTGTGATTTCGGTAGACGGAGGCGGCGTGTCGCTGCCACAGGCTGCCAGCAACAAAAGCGAAGCAATAATCAGGATACGTGTCATAATTCAGGACAGGTTATATGATGGCACAAAAACGATAAGCCTGGCAGGGATTTGGTAACTTACAGTCTATGTATTTCAAACTACCAAATAGAATTGTCGGTTGCGGTTTTATAGCGATTGTTTTATCAACATTTTTTACCCTTTCGCTGGCTGCGCAGGACAGTATCCCGCCACCAGATGTTACGCGAAAGTTAAACGTCTACCATCGGCAGATACAGGACGATCCGGAGAAAGAAATGGTTGAGCTCAAAAGTATTATTCCTTCCATTCTCTATGATCTTCGATATGCAACGCATAACAATTTCGTGAAGCGTCCGCTTTATCCTGTTGGTACGCGACAGGCTTTTCTGCGTAAAAAAGCTGCCCTTGCCTTACAAAATGTACAAAAGGAACTGGCAGAAAAAGGTTACGGGCTGAAAATATGGGACGCTTATCGTCCTTATGCGGTGACGGTGAAATTCTGGGAACTCATCAAAGACGATCGGTATGTTGCCAATCCGGCCCGCGGAAGCGGACATAACCGTGGCACGGCTGTCGATCTCACACTTATTTACCTGAAAACTAAAAAAGAAGTAGACATGGGTACGGGCTTCGATCATTTCAGCGATACGGCCCACCATGCGTTCCAGGGACTGCCGGAAGAAATTTTGCAGGACCGCCTGTTGTTGCGCACCACGATGGAGAAATATGGATTTAAAGCGTTGGAGACGGAATGGTGGCATTATTCATTGCCGGATGCCACGCGCTATGAACTACTCGACATCCCTTTTACACAATTGGCACCAGTTAAATTCAAAAGTAAAAAAGGGAAATAAGCGAATAAGTGGATGATTACTTATTGTTTGAATTTGGCCGTTTTGGATTCGCCGGTTATATCACCGCCACTCCGGATCTGCAATTGAATACTGCTGATCCATTCAGCACATCCGCGCTCGTAAAGAAATTCATTCACTTTACCGATCACCGCTGTCACTTCTTCGTACGTTCCTTCCAGCACAGTGGCAAAAGGGCCCACTTCATACCGCACACCTGATCCGCGGATCACCTCAATGGCCTCGTCCACCCACTCGTAAGCATGTTTGTCTTGCACGATGGGCAATATCTGGATTGAAGCATTGACGATATACTGATGCATGAAAAGGTATTAAGGAGTAATAGTTTCCGTACCGATCACCGCATCGAGGTTGATGGGACCGTAAATATGAGGAAATGTATCCTGCACAGAAGGCGACCACTCCTGCACATAACGGCTGGTGAGTTTGTCGGTATCGATGATCAGTTTCACCAGGTCTGTTTTACCGATAAAATACCGGTCGAGCACACCGGCGAGCTGCCGTTCTTCGCTGCAATGAATAAATCCTTCTTCTTTGAGCGAAGTAGCTTCGTATTGTCCTTGTTGCTGTGCTTCCTGCCATATGGCGGCACTGGTGATATGGTAAATTACAGGCATAGTAGATCGTTAGTAGTTTAATGTTTAGCGCACCACGCGATGAAGATGTTGTTCGAGCAGCAAAAGGTCTGCCAGTACAATGGCCGTAGCTGCTTCCACAATTACCGGCGCACGCAATGCAACACAAAGATCGTGTCGTCCTTTAACAGAAAAATGTTCAATTTGTTGGGTATCCCAATTAAGACTTTCCTGTTGTTTGGGTGTGGAGGCCGTTGGTTTGATCGCCAGCCGGCACACCAGTTCGTTGCCGTTGGTAATACCGCCCACGATACCGCCGGCATGATTTGTTGTTGTTTTGCCCGACATATCCTCAATGGCATCGTTGTGCTGCGAGCCGAACATTTTTGCCGCCGCAAATCCGCTCCCGAACTCAACCCCTTTTACTGCAGGAATAGCGAACAGGATATGCGACCACAGGGATTCTACCGAATCGAAAAAAGGTTCTCCCAATCCGGCCGGCAAACCGGTCACCCGGCATTCGACGATACCACCGATCGAATCTTTTGCATCGATGGCTTTTTGCAAACCTTTTTCCTGGTCTGCCTCACCGCCGATCTCAGCAATGGCAGCGGTGATAGAAATATTTTCACCACCGGTAATGGTACTCATTAGTTTTTTAGCGATAGCGCCCGCGGCCACCAATCCGGTGGTGAGTCGTGCGCTGAAATGTCCGCCGCCGCGGTAATCTTCAAATCCGCCAAATTTTTGCCGCGCCACCATATCGGCATGGCCCGGCCGGGGAAAGCTGCGTTGCTTTTCGTAATCCGCGCTGCGGGTATTGTTGTTTTCAAAGAAAATACTGATCGGTGCGCCGGTCGTATGCCCGTTGAATAAACCGCTTTTGAAAAAAGGAAAATCAGCTTCCTGTCTTGGCGTAGTGCCTTTCTGCTGACCACCTTTGCGGCGCTCAAGATCAGCCAGCAGATCTTCTGCGGTCAGTGGCAGACCGGCAGGACAACCATCGACAACAATGCCTACCGATTCGCCGTGCGATTCGCCAAATATTTGTACCCGGAATAAACGACCGAAAGAGTTCATAGTGAATAGTCAATTGTGAATAGTGAATGGTGAATCGTGAATCGTCAATGGTGAATAGGTGTTTACTTACTACTTACTACTTACTACTTACTACCTATTACCTAATCTTCAAATTATCAAATCATCAAATTAATCCCTCGCACCGTTGCTCCCATCAGCTCCAGATCGCGGTAAAAATCGGGATAAGATTTATTAACGGCCTGGGCTTCTTCGATTGATACGGGTGCTTCAGCGCGCAAGGCCGCAACGGCGCAAGCCATGGCAATGCGATGATCGTGACGCGAATGCACCTTCGCTCCTTTCACGCCCTTACCGCCTTCAATAAACATCAGATCTCCTTCGAGGCGGATCGTAACGCCCATTTTGGCAAACTCTTCCTGCAAGGTAAGGCCTCTGTTACTCTCCTTATGCGCCAACCGCGATACACCACTGATCTGTGTGGTGCCTTCGCAATAAGCCGCTAATGCTACCAATGGCGGAAACAAATCGGGGCAATCCGTGGCATCAAAGGTAAATGCTTTCAGCGAAGCAGGCACCAGGCGGATACCTTTGGCTTCCACCGCCATTCCCGCACCACAGGCTTCGAGCGCTTCCATGATCTTTCTGTCTGCCTGTGCCGATTGCAGGTCGAGACCACGCACCAGCAACGGTCCGGCAATGGCACCGGCTACCAACAAAAAGGCAGCACCGCTCCAGTCGCCTTCTACGGTATAATGTATATCACGCTCTTCGGTGCTGTGTTTTTTTTCGGGGAAATGGAATACCGTATATCCGTTATTCTCCGGCATGGCCATACCAAACTGCTTCATCACCTCCAGCGTAAGATCGATATAAGGTTTGCTTTTCAGATCGCGGACACGTATTTCCACACCCGATGCGCCCGCGGCCGAATAAGCCATCAGCAGACCGGTAAGGAATTGCGAACTCAATGAACCATCCACCTCAATATCCACCGGTTTCAACGGACCTTTTACCTTAAGCGGCAGGTAGCCGCCTTCACTGGATACTTCCACGCCGAGCGCCGGTAATATTTCATCAAAGAAATGCATTGGACGCGTAACCAGGCTGCCGCTGCCATTAATGGTAACAATTTCTTTACTCAACGCTGCCAGCGGCGTGAACATACGAATGCTCAATCCGCTTTCACCACAATCAATAGCACCGCTGACGGGCTCAACACCTTTGCTGGTTACACGCAACGTATCCTCATCGATCTTTTCAATAATAGCACCCAGACGGCCAATGATATCCAGTGCCGCTTTATCATCGTTGCTATGTCCGGGATTATGAATAAAGGAAATGCCTTTATGCAATAAAGCCGCCGCGCATGCACGCTGCATCGAACTCTTTGAGGCGGGCGATTGAATAACACCTTTCAGTTGTGAAGGATGAATCGTTTTCTTCATGTCGTTATCACAGGATCAGAGTTCCTGCAAACTTCTTATCATTTTACCGAGCCGCGCAACAGGTATGGCTTCAATCACACCGCGGCCGATCTTTTCCAATAAAATATAATTCATCTGTTTCCGTTCGCGCTTTTTATCCATCGTCAGTACTTCCAGGGCTTTGTCTGCATCGAAAGCAGCGTAGGTTGGAAGACCATACTGTTCAAGCAGGCGCACTACTTTTCCCGTGTCTTTAAACCCCTTGAGTTTTGCAGACAAATGACACGCATACGTCATACCAATGGACACAGCCTGACCATGCGACAGTTCATATTGATTTTCGAGTGCGTGCCCGAGTGTATGTCCGAAGTTGAGCAGCTTGCGTTCGCCCTGTTCCGTTTCATCACGGCGTACCACCTCCGATTTGATGCGCACATTTCTTTCAATCAGCGCCGCCGCTTTTTTCGGATTGGCAACCAGTTCTTCGAGTGAACCGGCCTGCAACTGACGGAATAGTCCGGCATCTTTGATACAGGCGTGTTTGATGATCTCTGCAAAACCGTTCTGCCACTCGGCAACCGGTAGTGTGCGCAGCAATTGCAGATCGTGCAACAGGAACGACGGCTGGCGGATAATGCCGACCATGTTTTTGTACACGCCTACATCGATACCATTTTTGCCGCCGATCGATGCATCTACGAGTGCGAGCACCGAGGTGGGCACAAAACCAAAACGGATACCGCGCATATATACCGAAGCGATATAACCCGTAAGATCCGTTACCACACCACCGCCGATACCAACCAATGTGGTCTTGCGATCGGCGCCCATGGCAATGAGTTGTTCCACTACTTCATCAACGGTGGCCTGTACTTTATAAGCTTCGCCCGCGCGCAGCACAATGGTGTTCCATCCTTTGAAAATCGCGGGATGTGCGTCATAGATATGCTGATCGGTGATGAGAACGGAATGTTTGCTATCCGTGATCTTTTTCAACGCCGATACTTTGTGGTCGAGATAATAATCGACCGGCACGCCGGAAAAACGGTAAGTTAGTTTTTTCATTATACGTCGGCACGAACGGATCAGGCGTCCATGATCTTTTTCTGGTGATTGATACTTTCCATGTGTACGGCGTCGAAGTAGCGGGTAAGGAACTCATGGCTCAGTCCGTTTTTCTCGCCTTTCTGGAAAGCTTTTTCCAATATCTCATTCCAGCGGTTGGTTTGCAGGATGGTGATATTGTTATCTTTTTTGTATTCACCGATCTGTTCGGCGATCTTCATGCGTTGGGCAAGGATCTGCAGCAGTTCATCATCGAGGTGATTGATCTTCTGGCGCAGTTTTTCCAATGCCGCGTGCAATGCTTCGGATTCGATGTCTTCTTTTCTCCAGATAATGGTGTCGAGCATTTCAGCCAGTACTTCCGGTGTTACCTGTTGTTTGGCATCGCTCCATGCGTTATCGGGATCGATATGACTTTCGATCATCAGACCATCATAGTCGAGATCCACAGCTTTCTGCATTACCTCAAGCAGGATATCACGGCGGCCGCAGATATGCGAAGGATCGTTGATCACCGGCATATCGGGGTGACGCAGTTTCATTTCAATGGCCAGGTGCCACATCGGCGCATTGCGGTATTCGGTATTACCGTAGGAAGAAAATCCACGATGAATGAGACCAATGTTTTTGATACCTGCGCGGGCCACACGCTCCACGGCACCGGCCCAAAGTTCCAGGTCGGGGTTGATCGGATTTTTGATCAATACAGGCACATCTACACCACGCAGGGCGTCGGCTACTTCCTGTACGCTGAAAGGGTTGACGGTGGTACGGGCGCCGATCCAGAGTACGTCCACGTCAAATGTGAGCGCGTCCTGTACCTGTTTAGCGGTCGCCACTTCTACTGCTACCGGCAGACCGGTCAGTTTTTTGGCTTGTTGCAGCCAGGGAAGACCTTTGGCGCCGATACCTTCAAAGAGGCCGGGTTTGGTACGGGGTTTCCAGATGCCGGCGCGCAGCATATTTACCTTGCCAGTGGCGGCGAGGCGTTGCGCGGTGGCGAGCACCTGTTCTTCGGTTTCTGCACTGCAGGGGCCGCTGATGATAAGCGGTCTTTTATTCCATGCTTCCTGCACGGGAGAGGTTGTTGCTTGTTGCACTGTGTCCATATACTTGTTGTTTGTAAAGTTATTGATTATACCGCTCGTCTCCGGCGGATTGTTTTATCGTTGTTGTTTTCGTTGAATCAAGTTGGAAATGGATTTATTTTTTACCACATCAAAATAAATCAGCCAGAGCAGCAGCGCCAGTATGGCGGATACCATCATAAACGCCCGGCCACTTCCCCTCCACTCACTGAGATTATTGTAAACCATCTTTCCCTCTTTTTCTACATAAAAAATATTGCTCCGCCAGTTATAGTTATAGAGCCATTGATACCAGCTTTTTACATACAAGCTCAACCTGTCTCCTTTTGCTGCCGGAATATATCCTCCCCTATCTATCTTATCACTTAACCAGTACTTATCTCCACCCTCAAATACAATAGTCGTTTTAGTATACTGCCTGCGACCCTGGCCGAATGCTTCGGTGAACACCTGATCAACCACTCCCTCTACCTTACGCAGGTTTTCTTTCGAAGCGAAAAAGTATTCCAGCATATTGGCCATCGCAACCAGGGTTGCAAGGATGGCCACAACCAGTAACGCAATTCCGCTCTTTCTCATTTAATGATCCGTTTGATTTTATTCGCTTCGCCGATCAGGTCTTCCAACGCTTTGCCATCACCGTTTTCAATACTTTGCTTGAACCGTGTCAGTTGCGCGATATGTTCGGTCAATACATCGAGCACGTTTTCTTTGTTTTGCAGGAAAATGGGCACCCACATGGCCGGGCTGCTCTTCGCGAGACGGACGGTGCTTTCAAAACCTGCACTCGCCATTTCGAAGATGGCATTCTGTTCTTTTTCTTTTTGCAAAACGGTATTGGCTAACGCGAAAGAAGTGATATGCGAAATATGACTGACGTATGCGGCATGCAGATCATGCGCACGCGCTTCCATTTCCAGCAAATGCATGCCGATCTTTTTATACATACTTCTCACCCATTCCAATGCATCGCCATCGCTTTCCCAGGCATTGCAGATAATAACGGCCTTGTCTTCATAGGCACCACGCACCGCTGCTCGTGGACCGCTGTATTCGGTTCCCCACATAGGATGCGTGGCTACATATCTCCCCCTTTTGGGATGGTCTTTAATGATATCGGTCAATTGTGATTTGGTGGAACCCAGGTCCAATACAATTTGCTGGTCTACCTGGTCGAGTATGGAGGGCAGCAGCCCAACCAGGCGGTCCACCGGGATGGCGAGTACGATCACTTCTGCTGCAGCGATGGCATCCGTCAGTGGCATCACTTCGTCTACCAGTTCCATTTCCAATGCCTGACGCAAATGTTCTGCGCTTGCATCCACACCTATCAGCCGCGACGAGATTTTGCGTTCATGCAACCGCAAGGCGAGTGAACCACCGATCAGGCCGGTACCCACGATCGCCACTTTTTTTCTTTCTATGTTTATACGCTCATTGAGCATGGCTTATTCTGTTTAATGCTTCTTCAAATCGTTGTACCGGTGCGCACAGGCTAACCCTGATATACGCATCCCCGGCCGAACCAAATATTCCTCCGGGCGTAATGAACACCGCAGCGCGTTGCAGTATTTCATCGCTCAACTGAAAACCAGTCTGGTATTTTGGTGGAATGGATGCCCACACAAACATGCCCGTCTGGCTTTGCGAAAAGTTGCAATCCAGTTGCTTTAACAGATCAAATACTTTTTCGCGGCGTTCACGATAAACAGCATTCAGTTCCTGTTGCCATTCATCACCCAACTCCAAAGCGCGGGCAGCAGCGAGTTGCAGCGGAAGAAACATACCGCTATCCATGTTGCTTTTGAACCGCAGCACTTCATTGATGCGGTCAGCACCGCCGCAAAGCATACCGATACGCCAGCCCGCCATGTTGTGCGACTTGCTAAGCGAGTTCAGCTCGATCACCTGTTCTTTGGCGCCGGGTAAACCCAACAGGCTTTGCGGTTCGTCATTCAGTATAAAACTGTAAGGGTTGTCATGCACAATCAGTATATCATGCGCTGCCGCAAAAGCGATGAGTTGTTCAAATGATGCACGACTGGCGGGTTGTCCTGTCGGCATGTGCGGATAGTTCACAAATAGCAGCTTCACTTTGCTCAGATCACGCGAAGCGAGTTCATGCAGATCGGGATAATAATCGTTTTCCTCCAGCAACAGGTAATCAACACAACGTCCGCCCGCGAGTTGCACCGCACTGCGGTAAGTAGGGTAACCGGGGTTAGGCACCAACACTTCGTCACCGGGTTCGAGGTAGGTCATGCAGATATGCATGATGCCTTCTTTGCTGCCGATCAGTGGTAAAATTTCGGTATCGGGATTCAGTTCTACGTTGTAATGACGGCGATACCAATCGCTCATGGCTTTACGTAAAGCAGGCGCACCTTTGTAGGATTGATACGCATGTGTATCCGGGCGCGCACTCGCTTCCTGCAATACTTTTATCACTTCAGGATGTGGCGGAAGATCGGGGCTGCCAATACCGAGATTGATCACATTGCGGCCCTGGGCGTTAAGCCCTTCTATCTCCCTCAGCTTTTGGGAGAAATAATATTCACCGATGCCTTCCAGTCTCTTGCTTGTTTTCATATACTTATTTATTTCCACACACCTCTTTTGTATACACCGTATATACGGAGATGATCGGTTAGTGGTGTAATGGATTTTATCACTTTGTCCAATTCTTTACGGTTGTCGAACTCCATGTCTGCATGAAAGCTGTAACGGAACTCTGATCCGGGTATCGGAAAGCTTTGCAGCTTGCTGAGATTAATGCCACCGTCTGCTATTTTCCCTAATACTTTTGCCAGGCTTCCGCGCGAATGATCCGTATGAAAATTGATCGATGCTTTATTGGCTTCTTCATCGGCTTGCACATCTTCTTCCCGTTGCAATACCAGGAAGCGCGTATAGTTATTCTTCAATGTATGAATATTCGGCGCGATCATTTCCAGGTCGTATAACTCGGCGGCCAATTTGCTGGCAATGGCGGCAATGTATTTGCTTTTGTGCTGGTGAATATGCCGGGCGCTCAGTGCGGTGTCTTCCGTTTCTACCAATTTCCATTTATGCTGATCGAGGAAGTCATAGCATTGTTGCAGGGCCATGGTATGCGAATGCACTTCACGGATGTCTTCGAGTTTCACACCGGGATTAACGAGCAGGTTTTGACGAATCTGCAAATAAATCTCTCCTGTAATGCGCAATTGCGATTTCTGCAACAGGTTGTAATTGGGGAGAATGCTGCCGGCAATGGAATTTTCAATGGCCATGATGCCGCCTTCGCTTTCTTTTTTACTTTCTGCAATGCGTATCGCTTCGCGGAATGTATCGCAGGGAATTACTTCCACTTCTTTGCCGAAGTAAAGACGGGCAGCTACCTGGTGAAAACTGCCTTCATATCCTTGTATCGAGATCCTTTTTTGCATACGTATAAAAACAAGAATCCCGGCTGCGAGCCGGGATTCTTTATGTTGATTTTAGTTATCCTATTTATTTCAACAAAGCATTCCCGGCTCTCTTTCTAAAGTAAAAAAAGCTAAAATAAAAACCGAAGAATGTGTTTGTCTTGATCATTGCTGAACAAATATAACGTAGCGTTGGTGAAACAAAAAAATTATTCGTGTTTTTTTCCTCTTGTTCCACCGCTTTCTGCATCGTTCATTCTGATCTTGCGTCCGCGGAAGTTCTTTCCATCGAGCGCGCGGATCATTTTATTCGCCACGCCTGATTCAATTTCCACCCAGCTATTCATCTCTTTCATATCGATACGGCCGAGTACATCTTTACGCAGATCACTCATATCCAGTATAAACTGAAGGAAACTTGCTTTATAGAAACCATCACGTGTACCGAGGTTTACAAACAAGCGTTGGTAATTGCCATCACCGGCAGCACGTGGACGTTCACGACCGGCTGAACGTTCGTTGCGATCAGCGCCTTTGCGGTCTTTGCGGCCGTCTTCACGCATGTTGAGGTCTGCAGCATTCTCATAATACTTGAGGAAGCGATCGAACTCGAGCGCAGCCACACGTTGCAGGATCTCTTCTTTGTCCACTTCTGCAAACTTCTCGCGAAGTACAGGCAGGTAGGCTTCATACTCACCGTTGCTGATATCGGTTTGCAATAATTTATCGATGAAATGGAAGAACTGTTTGCGGCAAACATCTTTACCACTCGGGATATCCATTTTATGGAAACGGGAGTTGATCAGTTTTTCGATCTGGCGAAGACGGTAGGTTTCGCGGGGCGTAACGATGGATACGGATACACCACTCTTACCTGCGCGGCCTGTTCTTCCGCTACGGTGTGTGTACACTTCCGTATCGTCGGGCAGTTCGTAGTTGATTACGTGTGTAATGCCTTGTACATCGATACCTCTTGCTGCTACGTCGGTAGCGATCAGCAACTGAATGGATTTCTCTCGGAAACGGCTCATTACTTTATCGCGTTGTGCCTGCGTGAGGTCACCGTGCAGCGCTTCGATATCGTACCCTTCCCGGATCAGCGATTCGGTCACGGTCTGGGCATCGGCTTTTGTGCGGGTAAAGATGATACCATAGATCCCCGGATTGAAATCTACGATACGCTTGAGCGTTTCGTAGCGGTTGACGTGTTGTGTCTGGTAATATTGGTGGTCGATGTTGGCGTTGCCGGCATTGACCTTACCAATGGTAATTTCGAAAGGCTTGTCCATGTACTTCTTGCTCACATGACGGATTTCCGGTGGCATTGTAGCGCTGAACAGCCAGGTACTTTGACGGTTGGGGGTGTTTTGAAGAATGAATTCGATATCATCCTTGAAGCCCATGTTGAGCATTTCGTCGGCCTCGTCGAGGATAACGTAATGGATTTTTTCCAGGTTGATCGCTTTCCGCTCGATGAGGTCGATCAGGCGGCCGGGGGTGGCCACTACGATATGCGTGCCTTTTTTCAGGTCGCGGATCTGGTCGCCGATAGAGGTACCGCCATAAACAGCCGTAACATGTATAGCGCTTTTCTTACCGCGGAAGGTGCCCAGGTCTTTGGTGATCTGGAGACAGAGTTCGCGGGTGGGGCAGACAATAAGTGCCTGCGGATAGCGTTCCTCGTTGTTAATGAGTTGAAGAACAGGGAGTCCGAAAGCCGCGGTCTTACCGGTACCGGTCTGGGCCAGGCCGATAAAATCCTTGGTTCCCTGGAGGAGCACCGGGATAGCTTTTTCCTGGATGGGGGTTGGCTCAGTAAAGCCGAGCGCGCTGATGGCAGCCAGGAGCCCTTCCTCGATGCCTAATGATTCAAAATTGGTCACTTTGTGTTTTTTTCTTAATAATCGGCCGCAAAGTTAACCTTATTCGGGCAGGACGGCCGAAAAAGATCAGTAGGGGCAAAAAAAAGCCATCTGCCGTAACGGCGGATGGCCTATAACGATTGCTTGCTGAGAATTATTTTTTGATAGAATCTTTAACAGCAGTACCAGTAGAATCGATTTTAGACTTGATAGAGTCAGCAGTAGTCTGAACTGAATCTTTAGCAGCGTCTACAGTAGAGTCTACTTTGTTAGTCAGAGAATCAGTTGCGGGTTTGTTTTCAGCTTCGTTGTTACAAGCTACAAATCCGAGGCTAGCTACTGCCAGAACGATGAAAAGCTTTTTCATTTGTGCGATTTTTGAGTTTGTTTGTGAAATATTTCTAAAGATTAATACCGGGAGGAGAAAAAGGTAACCCCGGTTTTTTCTTTTTTTTTGAGATTTTTTTTTCTGCCCCCCGGCGGGTTACTATTTTTAGAAAAACGTATTAATACAGGAAGCGTGAAAGAAGCGATCAACGAAAAGGAATTATTGAAAGGGCTGGCCCGAAATGATAAGAACGCCGTTGAAACTATCTACCGCGAGCATTATAAGATCATTCAGACGCTGATAATCAATAACAACGGGCTGGCCGACGATGCCCGGGATATTTTTCAGGAAGCAATGATCGTCTTATATGAAAAGGCCCGCTCCGGTGATTTCGAACTCAACTGCCAGATCAGAACTTATTTATACTCCGTATCCAGAAGACTGTGGCTCAAGCGTTTGCAGCAATTGAACCGGTATTCGTCCGATCTCGTATCTACAGATAATGTAGTAGCGGTGGAAGACGATCTCGAAGAACATAACCGCCGCGACGCCGAATTCGACATGATGAATAAGGCAATGGGAAACCTCGGAGAACCTTGCAAAAGCCTGCTGGAAGCGTTTTATCTGAAAAAGAAAAACATGCAGGAAATAGCAACCGACTTTGGTTACACCAATTCCGAAAATGCCAAGACACAGAAATACAAGTGCCTGGTACGACTGAAGAAACTATTCTTTTCGCATTATAAAAATGACCACCGTGATGAATGAGCAAAATGACCTGATGATCCTTGACGCCGTGGAGCGCTACATCAGGGGCGAAATGCTACCTGACGAACGACTTCATTTCGAAAACCTTCGCAAGTCCAACAGCGAAGTGGATCAGCTTGTCGTGGAACACACCCTTTTTCTCCAGCAAATGAACCGCTACGCTGAGCGGCAGGATTTCCGTCATACGTTGCACGACGTACACAACGGCCTGTCCGAACAAGGTACCATCGATATCGAGCCTGCGCAGCGCGGCCGCGTAGTACAACTGTGGCAGAAATACAAGAAAGTGGTAGCCATCGCCGCTACCATCGCAGGTGTTACTGCTATCGCCCTTTCTATGCTGGTAAATACAGTTGCGCCCGCAACCAAAGACCCGAAAGTTATCGAGTTGGCGAATAAAGTAAACGAGATTGAGATCAAAACCGATAACCTCGATAAGAAGATCCAGCACGTAGATAATAAAACGAACACTGCGCATAACACCGATATCAATATGGCGGTGAATGTGTATGGCACCGGCTTCCTGATCGATCCCAAGGGCATGATGATCACCAATGCCCACGTGGTGAAGAACTCGCGTAATATTTATGTGGAAAACAACCGCGGCGAACGTTTCCGTGCCATCGTACTGAAACTAGACGTGTCCCGCGATATGGCCATCATCAAGATCGATGACGACCGTTTCAAGCCATTCAGCGCTTTGCCCTATGGCATCCGCAAAACAACTTCTGAGCTGGCCGAGCCGATCTTCACATTGGGCTTCCCCCGCGAAGAGATTGTATATGGAGAAGGTTACCTGAGTGCGAAGACCGGTTTCAACGGCGATACACTCAGTTGCCAGATATCTGTTGCGGCTAACCCCGGCAACAGCGGTGGCCCGATCTTCAACCGCAACGGTGAAGTAATCGGTATCCTCAGCACAAAAGAAACAAAAACCGAAGGAGCTGTATTTGCCGTACAATCGAAATACATCTTCCAGGCTTTGGAAGAGCTCAAAGGCAACCCGCTTTACAAGCACGTACAACTGTCAACCCGTTCTTCCATTAGTGGCATGGACAAAGTGCAGCAGGTGAAGAAAGTACAGGATTATGTGTTTATGGTGAAAGGCGACTAATCACGGCGTTTTAAGTTTAGTTATATATAGAAAATCCCCGCAGTCTTGCGGGGATTTCGTTTTATAAGTGATGGTGTAAGGTATAAGGTTTAAGGTGTAAGGCGTAGGGTAATCAGGCTTCTGCTTTTATGATTCGTGCCTTCCTGAAACCTGGCCCTTCGGGAGGCCGAAGCATCGACCGCAGGGACTTGGGTTCCATAAACAACCATGGTTCGTGTATACACGAACCATGGCAAACCTTATACCTTATAACTTATTACTCTTACGCCTCTCTTTTCCACAGATCAGCCGGATACACTTTCCCTTCAATCAACTCATTCAGGCTTTTTGCCACAAACGGGGCATCCTCTTTATAAGTAACGCCGAACCAGGAAGAACTGGTCGGGATAATTTCTACTTTGCCGCCTTCACGGATAAAATGATCCGCAACGATCGGAATGAAAAATTCTGATTTTGCTTCCTGCCCGAACTGCGTCAGGAACTCGCGGAACAAACGTTGCGTATAATTAAAAAAAGACGGATCGAAACACCAGAAGTTCATCGACACGCGTGTGTCCATCGACAATTCTGCCGGTTCGGCGCCATCATCAACAACGATCTTACCGTCTTTCTTCGCAATATTGATACGTTCGGTGATCGAGGCAAGATTACCCAATTCGTCGAGTTTGCATACGCCACGATTCACTGTTCCGTAATCGGAAAGTGTTTTCAGCAGGTCGTAGCCAACAAGCCCGTATGTTTTTTCGTTGCAATCGTTCAGCAGAAAATCCGCCGCCTGTTTGAAGGCATCATCGCCATAAAAATCATCGGCGTTGATCACCGCGAATGGTTCTTTCACCACATCCATGGCGCAGAGTACGGCATGCGCGGTGCCCCAGGGTTTGGTGCGGCTTTCAGGAAATGCATAACCTTCGGTGAAGGCGTCCATGTCCTGGAATACGTAGGCTGTTTCTACACGGCCATTGAGCTTGGGTTCGAAGATCGCTTTGAAATCTTCCGCAAATTCGCGGCGGATGATGAACACTATTTTTCCAAATCCAGAACGGATGGCATCGAAAATGGAATAGTCCATGATCGTTTCGCCCGCAGGGCCAAAGCCCTGGATCTGTTTCATACTGCCATATCGGGAAGCCATACCGGCTGCAAGGATCACTAAAGTAGGTTGTGTCATACGTTGTTAAACTGAACAGCGAATTTAAAGTAAATTTGCCACTCTGTCCTTATGCTTCCTGTCATTCCTGAACCTTTACGCATTGATAATGTGCGAACGAAAGACGGCGCCGGCCTCGATGTGCTGCGTGCCGACCTTGTGCATCCGGTAATCTCGGGCAACAAATGGTTCAAATTGCGTTATTATCTGGAAGAGGTACAACAGCAGCAGCGGCGTCACATCATTACTTTCGGTGGCGCTTATTCCAATCACATCATTGCAGCGGCCGCAGCGGCCAATGTACTTGGCCTGCGATGTACCGGTCTTATCCGGGGTGAACGCCCGCCTGTCCTCTCTCCCACACTCATTCATGCGCAGCAACTGGGGATGCAACTGCATTTTCTTTCGCGCGAAGTGTACAAAGAAAAAGAAGTGCCCGCCGCATTGCGCAGCGACGATATGTACGTGATCCCTGAAGGTGGATACGGAGCGATAGGTGCGGCCGGCGCAGGCACTATGGTCTCCGGAAACACGCGTATTTATTCACATATCTGCTGCGCCACCGGAACCGGCACGATGATGGCGGGACTGCAGAACGCAGCGGCACCCGGTCAGGAAATCATTGGCATCAGCATGCTGAAAAATAACCACGACCTGGAAAATGAAGTACGGCAATTGCTGCATCGCCCTGATCAGCCGGTAACGCTGTTGCATCAATACGCGGGGAAAGGATATGGACGGCATACGCCGGAACTGCTGGCCTTTATGAATGAATGGTATAAACAAACCGGCATTCCCAGCGACTTCGTGTATACCGGCAAGTTGTTTTTTGCGGTGAATGATCTGTTACGGCAGGGATTTTTTCCCACCGGCAGCAAAATACTGCTGATCCACAGTGGTGGCCTGCAAGGCAATGCATCGCTGACAAAAGGAACGTTAATCTTCGGGGACTATTGACCCGGCAACCCTATCTTTGTTAACCTTGTATAATCCAAATCTGTCTGACCGTAAGATGAAAATAAAAGCGCTCTATTCCCTGGTCCTTCTGTTTGTAACCACCAGCCTGTACGCCCAGGACACCCTGCCCAATTTTTCGGTAAAAAATGCCGGTAACAACCGCATCGTCATCGGGTGGAACAATCAGTTTGAAAACATCCGCCAGATCAGCATTCAACGTTCCTTCGACAGCCTGAAAAATTACAAGACCATTCTCACTGTTGCCGATCCCACCACGCCGCAAAACGGTTTCGTGGATACCAAGGCCACCAACGATCACATGTTTTACAGACTGTACATTCTTTTGGATAAAGGCGTATACCTTTTCAGTGATGCTAAAAAACCTGTTCTGGATACGGCAAAAGTGGAAGAACGGGAGCCGTTCAAACCCGCGGTAGATACGCCCGTTGTGCTGGTGGATAGTTTGGGACGCGTAATCGACACTATTTCGAAAGTGAATAAAAAACCGGTTGTGCCATCGTTTGTCCCTTCGAAATATATCTACACCTATAAAGATGGATATGTGCGCATCTCACTGCCGGATGATCCGGCAAAAAAATACCTCATCAAATTTTTCGACGCCGACAATAATCTGCTGTTTGAATTGAAAGACTTCACCGACCGCAGCTTCAAGCTGGAAAAATCCAACTTCTACAAAGCGGGATGGTATTTCTTTGAATTGTATGAAAACGGAGAGCTGCTTGAGAAACACAAATTCCTGCTCACCAAAGATTTTTAAATAACATTTCGCCTGGGTCCGTTTTTCACGCAAAGCTGCATAAGGAGCAAAGGTGCGAAGGCACCTCTATACCATCAGTGTGCGCTGCCGTCGCGCAATTCGATGTTGAATACCCGCTCAAAATGTTTGCGCACCGAAGCTTTGGCTTCTTCAAAGTCGATATTCCTTCCCAATTCTTTCTCCAATGAAGTCACCTGTTTGTTCTGTATACCACAGGGAATGATAAAATTGAAATAATTGAGGTCGGTATTAACATTGAGTGCAAAACCATGCATGGTGATCCAGCGGCTGCTGCGTACACCGATGGCACAAATCTTCCGCTCGCGGCCGGGCACATCGGGATCCAGCCATACGCCGGTTTCACCTTTCGAACGTTTTCCTTCCAGTCCGTAATCGGCCAGTGTGCCGATGATCACCTCTTCTATGTTGCGCAGGTAAAGACCGATATCGCGGTAAAATTTTTCCAGGTCAAAAATGGGATATCCCACAATTTGCTGTGGTCCGTGAAAGGTAATATCGCCCCCCCTGTTGGAACGGAAAAAGTCGATGCCGCGGGCAGCGAGGTTTTCTTCGCTCAGGAGTACATTTTCCATGTGGCCGCTTTTGCCCAGCGTATAAACCGGAGGGTGCTCCACAAACAGCAAATGGTGCTCCGTATCGGGCTCGCCGGCATCCTCTCCCTCTGCCTGCCACACTGCCGCTTTTTTGGCAACATTGGCCTGCAAAAGGCTTTCCTGGTAATCCCAGGCCTCTTTATAACGCATTTGTCCCAGATCGCGGAACCACACTGTTTGTTTTTCCATTGCATACAAAGTTACCAACAAATCTGCATCCATTACCTTTGCAGCCGGGCCAGCCGCCCGTTAACTCTTTTTCGACCATGGAACCCACACAACACCCGCAAGGAAACGAGACTCAGGAAACAAGCGATGAACTCTATGAACGGTTTACTTTTAAAACCGACAAGGGTCAGGAACCCCTGCGCATCGATAAATTCCTGATGAACCGTATTGAAGGCGCCACCCGCAATAAATTGCAAAAAGGTATCAATAACGGCATGGTCCTGGTCAACGGCAAACCCGTACGCCCCAACTACAAAGTGAAAGCCCTCGAAGAAATTGTGGTTTACTCAGACATGAGCCCCGAAGAAACCGATGTGGTGCCGGAGAAAATGGACCTCAACATCTTATACGAAGACGATCATCTGATGATCATTAACAAACCTGCGGGCATGGTTGTTCACCCCGGCAGCGGCAACTACACCGGCACCCTCCTGAACGGTGTTTCATACTACCTGCAACAGATCAATCCCAACGTTACAGAAGATACTCTTCCGCGCTTCGGTCTGGTGCACCGGATTGATAAAAACACCAGCGGCCTGCTGGTACTGGCGAAAACCGATACCGCCATGCGCCACCTGGCCAAACAGTTCTTCGATCATACCGTCAAGCGTCAATACATTGCGCTGATATGGGGCGATCCGGAGAACGACGAAGGCACCATCATCGCGCATGTGGGCAGACATCAACGCTTTCGCAAACTCTTTGAAGCTTATCCCGAAGGCGATCACGGCAAGGAAGCCATTACACATTACAAAGTATTGGAGCGGTTTGGTTACGTAACAACAGTGCAATGTGTACTCGAAACCGGCCGCACACACCAGATACGTGTGCACATGAAATATCTCGGCCATCCGTTGTTCAACGATGATTTCTACGGAGGCGACAGAATTGTGAAAGGCACCGTTTATGCGCGCTACAAACAATTTGTCGACAACTGTTTTGCACTTTGCCCGCGTCAGGCATTGCATGCGCGCACACTTGGGTTTGTACATCCTGCTACCGGCGAAGACATGTTTTTCGAAGCGCCTATACCGGAGGACATCACTTCGGTGATCGATAAATGGAGGAAATACGTTTCTACGAGGGGCGTCGAAAATCAAACAACGTAGCTGTAAATATACCGCGTTCGCGTTTCTTGAAAATTACATCCCAATCTCCTTTATAGCGCAGTACAGAAGGTACCTGCAGGCTGCCGAAGCGGGTCAGTTGCACTTCCATGCTTACATCAAATTTATAAGCACCGGCATTATAGCTGAGATCGTAATTGCGAGCGAGTATCTCAAGTGATTTCGCATCGAACCAGGTGGTCATGTTATCGTACACGATTTTGTCACGTTCGTTGCTGTTCAGGTTCTCACGGGCTTTGACGGAAAAAATAAAACAGTCTCTGCCCTGGTAAGTACCGGCATCTACCTGCATATCATAGTACTTCGCAATATCCGGATCGAAAATATTACTCTTATCTCCCATGAAGGGAATACCTGGAATGCGTTTGCCCGGATTGAAGAACAACATTTTCAATTGTTCCTTACGTTTATCTATGCCCGTTTTCCCTCTGGGGTCGATGCTGGAATCGTGAACGATGTTATTTTCTCCACAGACCTGCCCCTGCGTAAAAAAAAGACTGGCGTAAAGTTCTGCTGTGTAGTAGTTAAAGTCGCCGCGGCGGTCTTTCATATCGCCGGTGAGCGTTTCCGATTCGGTGACCATGGTGCGGCAGCCATTCGCCACTTCCTGCCGGGTGCGGCTGGTGAGGCTTGCTTTTTGTTTGCCGCGTTTATCGTTCATGCGGATATCATTGAGCGAAGTAAAACCGAGTATGCGCAGGTTCTTGAACGCCTTGTAGAACGTCGTATCATTTTTTACCAACGTAATAAAACGCGCGACGTTAAAGTCTTTGCCGATCACCACATCGGTGAGGGTGATCATGCTTGCAAGCCGCTTATTGTCCAGCGAATCTTCCTGGCACAAAGCCGTGCATGGCAGCATTATGAGGTAAAAAACAAAAGGTACGAGGAGTCGCATGTCACAAAAGTAAAGACATGCCCGTGAATGAGGAGATAAAAAAAGCGGCCGGGGTATCCGGCCGCCTGTATGCTCATTTTTTTGATTTTGCTTTCTCTGCCGGTTCCGTTGCAGGTTTTTCTTCCTGTGTTGGAGCAGGCTTTACCTCGATCTTTTTGGCTGCGGGTGCTGCAGGCTCTTTCGCCCCATCCTGGAAAGTTTGTTTCGCGGGCTGGGCTGCGGGAGCAGGCGCTTTCTTTTCGGTTGCAGTCCCTGCCGGTTTGGAAGAAGCCGTTTCAGCCGCAGGCGCTTCGATGCCGGTGGAAGTCTTGCGCAGTTCGGCTACCTGTGCCGGTGTGGGTGTGGGGCGGTCACTGGCAAGCTGGGCTGTCGCGGGCAAGGTAAATCCCAGGCAAACCAGCATGGCTGTATTTCTGATAATATTTCTCATATCTGTTTTCATTTAACTAAAGTAAAAAATTATTTGACACTCACGAGTACGTTGATCTTACCAACTTCCTTGGCATTGTAATCCTGCAGGGCTTTACCCATTACCTGGCCGATCTTCACTTTTTCAGGGTCACCTTTCATGGCCACACCGGGGATGGAAGAGGTAACGATCAGGTCGCCGCGGCGGATAGCACCACCTTCAAGGCAAACTTTCGTGGGAATGACACCGATCACCCCCATGGGCACCATGTGGCTGAGATCAGCATCCACGGCATTTTTTTCGGTAAGCAGCATACCTGGCTTAGTTGCATAAACGCCGGAAACCAGTGAAGAATAAGCGCCTGAAGATTTTTCAACTGTTCTGTCTGCAGATTGAGAGATCACCAGTACATCGCCGGGTTCGTAGGTATTGCGGTCGCCGGTGATATCGAAATATTCAGCTACGTCGGCACCACCTGCGGTGAAGCCGCCGTTGGCGAATACCTGTCCGGTGTTGTCAATTCTTACACGGTTGCCATTGTTCACCTGGAATACTGCAATATTTGCGGCGCTATTACCGGCGCTGGCACGAAGAGCAAGGCCACCACCATTTGTAACCGCCTCAAGAGCGTTAGACGTGTTAGCAGCATTGACGTTTTCAAAACGTCCGCCAATACCTGTGCCTCCGCTGATACCTGCCTGTCCGAGTACGCCGATACCGGAGCTGGTATTGAAACCACGTACACCGTAACCGGCGTTGTCGTTACGACCCACTACGGCACCAACGCCGTTGCCTCCCTGGCTACGGCCCACTACGGCTTCACCGGTAGCGTTATCACCGATTACACCGGCAGAACTGATGCTGGTGGTTACACCCCAGATAGCGTTGCCTGCTCCGGTAGCAAAAACACCCGGGCCAACACCACTATTGTTGACATCAATGCCCCTGCCTCCGCTACCTGAGTTCGTGAGCTGCACGGAGATGCCTGTTCCTATGCCTGAATGGGCTACTTCTACTGCTGCACTGGTATTGGCCGTGTTAAGGCTTTCAAAACGTGCTGCCCGTCCGGTAGCCGCGTTCGAAGCTTGTCCCATTACACCAATACCGTTTTGCGTATTGAATCCACGGACGCCAAAACCGGCACCGTCGTTGCGGCCAACCACAGCACCTACGCCTAAGCCGCCCTGGTTACGGCCCACTACGGCTTCGCCGGTAGTGTTATCTCCTATTACACCAGCCGAGCTGATGTTGGTGGTTACGCCCCACACGCCATTGCCCGTGCCCACGGCGAATACACCTGGGCCTGCCCCACCCTGCACGTTTACACCTCTGGCACCACTGCTGGCAGGAAGCGTGACATCGATACCATTGCCATTACCAGACGTATTTGCAATAAATACAGTATTGTTATTGGTATTATTTGAAATCGAAGCCTGGGCAGCAACACCAGCATTAGAAGTCGCCTGCAGACCTGTACCAGATGCACTGTTTGCATACACACCATAACCACTGCCTGTTGCATTACCATAGACACCCAGGCCATTTGGCGTTGAGCCATATACACCCCAGCCGCTGCCAGCCTGGCTACCCCATACACCAATACCCAGACCACCGGTGCCGTTGTTGATACCACGCACGGCTGATGAAAATCCGCCGGGTGCTGTATTGTTCACTGTACCACGTATTACAGCAATGCTGGAAGTACCGGAAGAACTTTCTGCATCTACGCCCACGCCGTCGCTGAGTGTGGCAACATGCAACGCAGCACTGTTATTCGCACTGTTGTTGATCATAAATTCACCAGCAATACCATTGTTGCTGACCCCAGCCACACCTACGCCGGTATTGCTGTTACCATATACGCCATATCCACTGGCCGATGAGTTACCATACACACCCAGACCATTCGGTGTTACGCCGTACACACCCCAGCCACTGCCTGCCTGACTGCCATATACACCGATACCCAGACCACCGGTACCGTTGTTGATACCACGCACCGCAGAAGAAAATCCGCCGGGTGCTGTGCTGTTCACAATACCACGTACCGCAGCAATGCTTGACGTAGTAGTGTTGTTCACACCTTCCACAGATGTGCCGTCACCATTATTGGTAATGGAGAACAATGTACCGGCGTTATTCTGTGTGGTAATAAAAGGAAGGACAAGTGAAGCTGCTGCTCCGGCACCCGGCTCCCAGGTATTGGTGGTTCCGTTCCATACAATCGTCTGACCATTGGCAGGTGCCACGTTGGTAAACGGACGTCCTTGCAAACGTGCTACGGTGGGATTGGGATAAGTGCCGCTCAGGTCGCCACCGGCCGGACCGGAAGGCAGGGCTGCACCTGGTTCCCAGCGGCTGTTTACCGTGCTCCATACCAAAGCCTGACCCGCAGCAGGCGCTACGTTGGCCACAGGACGACCTTGCAAACGTGCTACTGTGGGATTGGGATAAGTGCCGCTCAGGTCGCCACCGGCAGGACCGCCCGGAGTAGCCGTGCCAGCCGTGAACGCATAAGGAACAGAGGCGAGCTGGCTGGTGCCAACATTGATAAACGCACTGCCCCCTTCCGGATCTATTTCTACCTGTAAAAATTTATCACCCACCAGCCAGTTTACACCGGGGATAGTGCCGGTAACGTTGGACGCACCTGCGCTGCCCACTAAAATATTAAACAGGCCAAACGCATTGGTGGTCATCGTTCTTGTTTCGCTGTACACAGACGGCCCTGATGAAGTGCCATCATGAATAGTTAAACGTACCGTGATGTTTTTGTTGGCCAGTACGTTGCCAACGGGGTTGCGGGCAACGCCCTGGTAATTGAACAGCGCGGGTGCCTGAGCAAATACGCTGGTGTAAGCTGCGCACAACAACGTGAGCAGCAGCAAATAACTTCTTTTCATTGTTTTCGTAATTAGTGTTGGGTTAATGGTTGGATCAGTTAGACATCTTCAAAACTTTCAGACCGCTGTGACGGATCACTTCGATGTTGTCGCCCGGACGTACACGGTCGGGCTTCAGATCGGCGATCACGAAGTACAACCCGTCGGGGCGCGCACTCAGGTCAAACAGGTCGATGCGGCAGCAGCCGTTGTACTGGTAGCTTCGCTTTTCCAATACACGACCGGTGGCATCCACCAGTTGCAGGGACATGCGCCCGGTCTCACGCACAAAAAAGCTCACTTCGAACTTCCCTGTAGTGGGGTTGGGGAACAAACGGTAATCACCTTTTTCGAACAACAACGTCATCGGAGAGTTGCCGATCTTGTCGGTGCAGGGTTGTAATACACCCTGCGTAACGATCACGGCACTGTCGGCTGGTTTGATCGTAGAGATCGCCAGCATCTCTCCAAAACTCCATTCGAAACGGTGATAAGATGAAGGGTTGTCGTAACTGCCGCCCGCAACGTTGAACGTAGCGGGAGTAACTGATTGCGCACGACAGAAGGAAATGGCAAGAAATACTGCCAGGAAGGGAAGTAGAGGTTTCCTCATACAAGCGGTTTAAATGGTTAATTAATGGTTGTGCTACTAACCTGCCGGAAAAACAAACCTTATAGAACATAAGGTGAACGAAGGAGTCTTAACGATATAAAAGTAAATATTTTCTCTATACAGAAACTTACCTGTTTGTAGTAAATAAGAGACGGGTACGCTACCGACGTACCCGCTCTTTCGCAAATGATGAAACTATCGGCTCCTTCTTACTTACTTCGATGCGGCAGGAGCTGCTGCCGGTTTATCTTGCTTCGTTTCATTGGAAGGCTGTGCGGGATCTTCCTGCGTTGGGGTGAAAGGTTCAGGTAGCTGAACCTTCTTTTCCGTTGCCGGCTGATCACTCGGTAATGAAACTTTTTCTGTTGAACGTTTAGGGGTATTGTTAGCAGTAGCGTTACCACCTTTTTTTACAGGCATACCCATTTTGCCTTCTTCGATCTCATGGCGAAGACTTGCTCCCTGGTATGTTTTTTTTGAGCCACTGCTTCTTTTGGCCGTGCTTGCCAGAGCATACTGCAATCCGGGCATTTTGTTTTCTACATACAACTTGCGCGGACTTTCTCCGGTTTCGGTTTTCTGTGCCTGTACTGCAAGAGCGGCAACTGATAATGTTGCGGCCAGCAGGTATTTATATAATTTCTTTTGCATGCTATTATTGCTTTTGATGATTACTTAATGCTTACCAGAACTTTGATCTTGCCGGTGTTTTGACCATCATAACCTTCGAGTGCTTTACCAATCACCTGTCCTACTTTTACTTTATCCAGATCGGCTTTCATGGCCACGCCGGGAATGGAAGAAGTAACCAGCAGATCGCCGCGGCGGATAGCGCCACCTTCGAGGCAAACCTTGGTAGGAATAACACCGATCACACCCATGGGTACCATGTCGCTATGATCACCATCTGTGGCACTTTTCTCAGAAAGTAAAATACCTGGCTTGGTTGCGTATACACCGGATACCAGTGTAGAATATGGCTCGGAAGATTTTTCCACTTTCCGATCGGAGTTAACGGAGATCACGAGTACATCACCGGTTTCGTATTGTTGAAGACTGCCTTCCACATCGAAATATTCAGCTACGTCAGCACCACTTGACTGCACACCATCGTTGAAGAAGCCCTTGCCCGCTTTATTGATACGAGCAACGTTTGCGCTGGCACTCTGGAACACGGCAACGTTGCCTGAAGGACCCTGGTGATTGATCAGCATTCCGCTACCGGTACCGGTTGTCGTGATATGAACAACAGGCTGACCATTGGCACTATTAAAGTTGGCAAAACGTCCGGCTTTACCGGTACCGAAATTAGGTATGAATCCTGAAACAGCGTTACCGCTTCCATCGCAGGAAGCTTCGATCCCATCACCGTTACCGCCTGCATTGGCAGTGATACCATTACCGGCGCCTTCCGTCAATGCCAGTACCGCAGGACCGTTACCTCCGGGATTGGAAGAATAAAAGAGACCGGCATAACCGCCCGTGCCGGATGACACACCATAAATGCCCGCTGTACCGAAGTTGGCAAAAATGGAATTCACTTCACCTTTTACAGCAGGCGAAGTACCAGTAGTACGGTCAACAAAAGAAGATAGTGCAGTGCCATTGCCCACGGTTTTTACCGATACCACCGTTTCCTCATTGTCTTCGCTGAAATGCTCGAAACGTGCGGCTTGTCCCTCGTCGGAGAAAGTAGGTACCCATCCGTATACGGCTGTGCCCGCATCATCTACGTTTGCTTCCACGGCATTGCCGTCGATAGCATTCGCGCGTATGGCATTTCCATTACCGTCATTGATAGCCACTACTGTGCTGCCGTTGCCGGCAGGATTAGATGAATGGAAAAGACCGGCAAAACCACCTGTTCCGGAAGAAACACCGAATATACCGGCAGCACCAAAGTTGCCGAATATTGATTTCACTTCGCTTCGCACACCTGCAGACACACTGTTCGTATTATCTACAAGGAATGAACCGGCATTGCCTTCAGTATTATCCGGGATATTGCCGTTGCTGTTTGTTTCTACTTCAAACGTGTTGAATTCATTCGACTGATTGAAGTTTTGAAAACGACCTGCACGGCCTGTGCTGTTGTTGAGACCAATTTGTCCCAATACGCCGACGGCAGTTCCGGAGGTATTGGTAGCCACGAAGCCGCGTACACCATAACCACCGCCATCGTTGCGGCCTACTACGGCACCCGCAATATCAGATGTGGTTCGCCCTACTACCGCTTCGCCTGCGCCGTTATTATCACCAATGATGCCAGCGGATGTTTGTTGACTGGTAATACCGTGAACGGCAAAACCTGCACCGGTATTGGAAAACACACCTGCACCATTGCCGGTAGTACTTACATTGATCACGGTGCCATTACCCGTAGTATTGGCATCCAATACGTTGTTGTTGTTGGCATTGTTGAAAATTGAAATACTGGCAGCAGTTCCATTATTGGACGTAGCCGTCAGGCCCGTTCCGCTATTGCTATTCGCATACACACCTGTACCGCTACCGCTTGCGTTACCATATACACCCAGACCATTCGGCGTTACGCCGTACACACCCCAGCCGCTGCCGGCCTGACTGCCCCATACGCCGATACCCAGACCACCGGTACCGTTGTTGATACCACGCACAGCAGAAGAAAATCCGCCGGGTGTTGTACTGTTTACAATACCACGTACCGCAGCAATGCTTGACGTAGTGGTGTTATTGATGCCTTCGATGGAAGTGCCATCACCATTATTCGTAATAGAGAAAAGTGTAGCAGGATTGTTTTCGGTAGCGGCGAACGGCAACACCAACGTTGTGGCAGCGCCGTTACCCGGCTCCCAGGTATTGGTGGTTCCGTTCCATACAATCGTCTGACCATTGGCAGGTGCCACGTTGGTAAACGGACGTCCTTGCAAACGTGCTACGGTGGGATTGGGATAAGTGCCGCTCAGGTCGCCACCGGCCGGACCGGAAGGCAGGGCTGCACCTGGTTCCCAGCGGCTGTTTACCGTGCTCCATACCAAAGCCTGACCCGCAGCAGGCGCTACGTTGGCCACAGGACGACCTTGCAAACGTGCTACTGTGGGATTGGGATAAGTGCCGCTCAGGTCGCCACCGGCAGGACCGCCCGGAGTAGCCGTGCCAGCCGTGAACGCATAAGGAACAGAGGCGAGCTGGCTGGTGCCAACATTGATAAACGCACTGCCCCCTTCCGGATCTATTTCTACCTGTAAAAATTTATCACCCACCAGCCAGTTTACACCGGGGATAGTGCCGGTAACGTTGGACGCACCTGCGCTGCCCACTAAAATATTAAACAGGCCAAACGCATTGGTGGTCATCGTTCTTGTTTCGCTGTACACAGACGGCCCTGATGAAGTGCCATCATGAATAGTTAAACGTACCGTGATGTTTTTGTTGGCCAGTACGTTGCCAACGGGGTTGCGGGCAACGCCCTGGTAATTGAACAGCGCGGGTGCCTGAGCAAATACGCTGGTGTAAGCTGCGCACAACAACGTGAGCAGCAGCAAATAACTTCTTTTCATTGTTTTCGTAATTAGTGTTGGGTTAATGGTTGGATCAGTTAGACATCTTCAAAACTTTCAGACCGCTGTGACGGATCACTTCGATGTTGTCGCCCGGACGTACACGGTCGGGCTTCAGATCGGCGATCACGAAGTACAACCCGTCGGGGCGCGCACTCAGGTCAAACAGGTCGATGCGGCAGCAGCCGTTGTACTGGTAGCTTCGCTTTTCCAATACACGACCGGTGGCATCCACCAGTTGCAGGGACATGCGCCCGGTCTCACGCACAAAAAAGCTCACTTCGAACTTCCCTGTAGTGGGGTTGGGGAACAAACGGTAATCACCTTTTTCGAACAACAACGTCATCGGAGAGTTGCCGATCTTGTCGGTGCAGGGTTGTAATACACCCTGCGTAACGATCACGGCACTGTCGGCTGGTTTGATCGTAGAGATCGCCAGCATCTCTCCAAAACTCCATTCGAAACGGTGATAAGATGAAGGGTTGTCGTAACTGCCGCCCGCAACGTTGAACGTTGCCGGAGTGACCGACTGGGCATAACAGAGAGACATAGCAAGAAATGTTGCCAGGAAGGAAAGTAGAGGTTTCCTCATTGAGACGGGTTTAAATGGTTACATGGTATGGTTATCCTCGCCTGGGAACAGGCAATGGTGAGAGGTAATGGCTGAAGCAAAAATACGGGGTCTTAAGAGGGCAGCAATACCCCATTTATGTGATTTTTCACTTATTTTTTAAAGAAAAAATACTACGAAGCGGTAAAAATGCCGATTTGAGAATTTGATGATTTGAAAATTTGAAAGTTGATCTACCGAGATTATCAAATCATCAAATTTTCAAATCAGTCTAGCCGGGAAAAGTCATCTTATAATCCACGCGGATCTTTCCTTTGGAGATGTCGGTAAGTTTGCCTTTCATGAGTTTGCGTTTGAGCGGAGAGAGGTGATCGATGAATAATTTACCATCGATGTGATCATATTCATGAAGGATCACGCGGGCGGTGAGGCCGGTGAATGTTTTTTGATGAGGCTGGAATTGTTCGTCGAGGTAATCGAGGGTCACGGATTCTTCGCGGTTTACGTCTTCGCGGATTTTGGGAATACTGAGACAGCCTTCGTTGTAAGACCATTTATCTCCGCTCAGTTCCACAATGTGCGCGTTGATGAATACCGCTTTGAGGCCCGGATCGCCGGGGTATTCGGCTTTTTCGTCTTCGTCCATGTTGTCGAACATCTGGGCGGTGTCTACCACAAAGAGGCGGATATCGCGGTTGATCTGGGGTGCGGCGAGCCCTACCCCATTGCTGGCATACATGGTTTCCCACATGTCTTCGATCAGTTTACCGAGACCGGGATAATCGGCGCTGATATCGCTGGCTACTTTTCTCAGAACGGGATGCCCGTATGCTACAATGGATAAAATCATGGATCGTTTGCTTCTTTGCGAAGCTGCAAAGGTAAAGATTCCGCGCTTACCGGCAAAGGTCAGTAATGATTGCGGAGATGATCCTGCAACATGATGGTAGCCGCTATTTCATCTACCAATCCCTTATCGCGGCGCTGCTTTTTGCGCAAGCCCATTTCGAGCATGGCATTTTTGGCCATTTTGGAAGTAAACCGTTCGTCTACTTTCTCAACGGGCATGGCCGGATATAGCTTCGTAAACGTTTCTATAAATTTCTCTACCAGCGGTGTGGCATGCGTATGCGTATCGTCGAGGTTGAGCGGATAACCGATGAGTACGCGTTCCACCTGTTCGCGCTGCAGGTAGTCTTTCAGGTAGTCCATCAGTTTAGGGGTATCCACCGTTGTCAATCCCGTGGCAATGATCTTCAATGGGTCCGTAACGGCGATGCCGGTGCGCTTCATTCCGTAATCCAATGCCATTATGCGAGCCATTTTTGAGTAGTTAGTTTTAAGTAATAAGCTTTAAGTCTTAGGTTGGAGGCAGAAGAGCCGGTTGTTGGTTCGTGTATACACGAACCAGGGTCACTCATTCACTATTCACCATTTCACAATTGACCATTCACCTGTTAAACCACAAATCCGCAATCACAAACACCGCAAACACCACTGAAGCAATGCCATTCGCCGTCATAAATGCCAGGTTAACACGACGCAGATCAGTCGGTTTGACGATGGAATGCTGGTACAAGAGCATGCCGGCAAACACCACAAATCCTGTCCAGTACAGCCATCCGAAATGACCATAAAAGCCTGCCGCGATCACACAACCCGCACTAATGCCGTGCAATAGTTCCGACACGCGCAAGGCACGTGCTTTACCTAACCATGAAGGAATGGAATACAATTGCTGCGAACGGTCAAATTCTTCGTCCTGCAAGGCGTAAATAATATCAAAACCACTTACCCAACAGATCACGGCAAAGGAAAACAACAAGGGCAGCAAGGCAAATTGTCCGGTCACCGCCAGGTAAGCCCCGATCGGTGCCAGCGACAAACCGATGCCGAGTATCAGGTGGCAAAGCGGCGTAAAACGTTTCGTATAACTATACCCCAGTATCACGGCAAGCGCAACAGGCGAGAGAAAAAAACATAACCGGTTAATAAAAAATGTACAAGCGATAAAAAGCAGGCTGCTGATCAACGTAAACCATCCCACGTGCGATGCCTTCAATGCCCCGGCGGGTATTTCACGTACCGCCGTACGCGGATTTTTCGCATCAAATTCACGATCGAGGTAGCGGTTAAAAGCCATGGCCGCGCTGCGCGCGAATACCATACATAAAATCACCAATCCCAGGTATTTTGCCACCAGCCAGGGTGCCGCGCCCGCCTCCAACTGGCCCAGCAATGAATCCGGCGTGTATAACAATCCGCCCGAAGCCGTAAACACTTCCCTGCCCGTGAGACTGATGCCCAGGAAAAACCCGATCAGCGCAAAAGGCATAGCAAAAATGGTGTGGGAAAATTTAATCAGGCTGAGATAACGGCTCGTTGTGGACATGCGGCAAAGTTAGCGCTATTTGATAATGCGATTTAGTCGAGGCGGCTGCGCACAAGCTCCCATAACACCACCCCGGCGGCCGTGGCAATATTGAGGGAATGTTTCATGCCCAATTGCGGAATTTCAATACATCCTTCACATTCACCAATGGTAGCCTGCTCCACACCCGTCACCTCGTTGCCGAATATCACGGCCAGCGGCGCTTCGGTCAGCAAAGCAGTCTTGTGAAGAGCAATACTATTCTCGGCCTGTTCCACCGCAAACACACGGTACCCCGCCGCTTTCAGTTCTCCGATTGCTTCGGAACTGCGTGCAAAATGTTTCCAGGTCACGGTTTCCTCCGCACCCAGCGCGGTTTTGCGTATTTCTTTATGAGGTGGACATCCGGTATATCCGATCAGGTAAATGGCTTCGATCAGAAACGCATCACAGGTTCTGAATACGCTTCCCACATTATAGGCGCTCCGGATATTTTCCAGTACCACCACAACCGGAATTTTCGAAGCCTGCCTGAATTCTTCCGGCGACATCCGGCCCAATTCGTCCATGGACAATTTTCGCATCCGCGAAAATACAGAATGTGCAAATGTGTAAATATGGAAATGTGAAAATGAAAAAAAATAACCACAGCCATTTCCACATTTACACATTCCGAATGGCACATTTTCACATTAAGAAAGCCCCGCGTGCGGGGCTTTCTTGTTATTTCAGGTTAACAATCTTCTTGTCTTTCGGATATTTCACCGTATACGTAAACCGTACTCGTTTACTTTCTCCGGGTTTCAGATCGATTTTCCAGGTGAGTACGCCCGTCTCCTCGTTCACAGCGGCATTGCCATCGTCCTCGAGCTTCACTTCCACTTCCTTAATCGTACTCAGCGGATACTGATCTTTCAGCAAGAGGTTCACATCGGTGAGTTTATTGTTCTTCACAATGATCTCATAGGTAAAGGTCTGCTTCGTATCACGGCCGCTTGTTTTCAGACTGCTCAATTCTTTTACCAATGATCTTTTTACCGCTATACGTTTGTCTTTGCCCAATGACAGGTTCAACGTATCCGCCGTTGTGTTGGGGTCGATTACCGATTTGCCTACATAGGTTTCATCCATAATGATATTGGCATCGCCAGGCAGCAGATCAAGATTCTGCCAGTTCGCAATCTCCGCCATCAGGTAAGCTTCTTTGTCCGCACGGGGCACTGCGTAGTTTTTAAGGAGACAGTTGATTTCTTCGTCTTTGATCGACACGCTATGCAACTGGCCATCGCTTTCAATATCATAGGGAAGATCGATTTCGAAATTCGTATTGAGCTGACCTTCATTGAGCGTTGTATAAGACTGCAGCGTACTGGGATCGATCGTCTGGGCAGATTTTTCCAGCTTATATTGCTGGTTATAACCGGTAACAACCACTTCTGACAAAGCCTTATCATCTCCGTACGATTGCACCACATTCCGGGTGGCATTGCCTACCGCCGCGCGACGCTGCAGGTCTGTATAAATACCCGGTACATATATCTGCAGGAACCAGGGAGCCAGCACTGGTGCATTGGTACCAAAACTCGGCGTGCCGGTGCTCAGTGTAAGTTTTGTTTTTTTCCAGAATATACCGGTCGTCTGCGTAAGCGCCGCCTTGTATACCAGTTTCACTTTGTTGGTTTTTGAATTTACCCGGATATCATATACCGGCGTCCATCCCGCATTATTGGTATAGTAGGAAAGTGCAACAGGTATTTCACCGGATCGTTTGCTGATCACCTGCAAAATGATTTGTCCGTATGAGGGAGCACGTTTCGGAGCCAGTTGCTGCAACTCATTTAAACGGACCTGCAATTCACTCATGCGGCGGTTGGAGGCTATAATCGTCTGCTCGTATTGATAAATGCTGTTCTTCGCTTTTTCAATTTTTGCGTTGTAGTATTCGACCAGTTTGAGCACATCCTCGCTGGTTACAGGTTTGTTGCCGCCCACACTTACCGTGGTTTCGATCAGTTTGCCGGTTTTTTCGAGTATCTCCCGCTGAATACTGATCTGGTTTTGAATACGGCTGTTGTCCTGTTGAATCGCCGTTATACTGTCTTCTATCTTCCGGTATTCCGGTGTTTTGACCATCGGAGGCAATTCCGGTGTGTACACGGAATATTTATGTGATAACAGGGCCACGTCTTCCGGGCAACTGATCTGCAAACTGTTTATATCGATGCTGGTGGCCAGTTGCCCGATCACGATGGTGCGGGTATTAGCCGTTATCGTCACTTTCGACTGATGCGTCAGTTCCGCACCATAGCCAAAATAAACCGTTGCACTTGAAACAGCGGCCTCTGCGCGCGCTGTATCCTGGGCGTTAGCGACAGTGCCGGCTACCAATCCCATCAAAAACAAAATTTTCCGCATATTAATCCATTTTATACCCAGATGCACCGGCGGCTCATCTTACATAAAGGCCATTCCTTATTTTTGCCGCCATGGCCAAAAGCAAGACAGAAGAAACTCCCATGATGCAGCAGCACCGGGCAATCAAACAGAAATACCCGGATGCCGTCCTGCTTTTTCGTGTGGGTGATTTTTATGAAACATTCGGACAGGACGCCGTTATAGCGTCCGGCGTACTGGGCATTACCCTTACCAAACGGAACAATGGCGCCGCTTCCTCGCTGGAACTGGCCGGCTTCCCGCATCATGCACTTGATACCTATTTACATAAACTGGTCAAGGCCGGCTACCGCGTAGCCATCTGCGACCAGTTGGAAGATCCCAAAACGGCCAAAGGAGTTGTTAAAAGAGGCGTAACCGACATGATCACGCCCGGCACGGCGGTGAACGACAAATTGCTTGAGCACAATAGCAACAACTTCCTCGCCGCCCTGCACATCGAACAGGACGACCGCTTCGGCCTCGCCTTCCTGGATATTTCCACCGGCGAATTCTTTCTCGCCGAAGGCGACCGGGAATATGCCGATAAACTATTGCAGAGCTTCAAACCCGCGGAGATCGTTTATCAACGTCAGCACCAGAAGAAATTCCGGGAATTTTTTGGTGGAAAAATGTACACTTACACGCTCGACGAATGGATTTTTGATCTTACCTACGCTACGGATACGCTGCTCAAACATTTTCAGACACATTCCCTCAAGGGTTTTGGTGTGGATGACCTGCGCAATGGCATCATTGCCGCCGGCGCCATCATTCATTACCTCCGCGATACCGAACATCCCAACCTGCAACACATCACTTCGCTCCAGCAACTCAGCCGCGAAGATTTTCTCTGGATGGACCGGTTCACCATCCGCAATTTGGAGCTGATCGGCAGCGGCCCCGACGCGGGACATACTTTATTGGGCGTACTCGACAACACCGTGTCGCCCATGGGTGCACGGCTGCTCCGCCGCTGGATCGTGTTTCCGTTGAAAGACCTGCAAAAAATCAATCAACGCCTTGATCTGGTAGAATTTTTTATTAAGGAAACGGATCTCCGCAACGAACTGCAGCACGCCATCCGCCAGTGCGGCGACATCGAACGGCTTGTTTCAAAAATCCCATTGCGCAAGATCAATCCGCGCGAGGTATTACAACTCGCCAGAGGGCTGCAACAGGTAAAAGAGATCAAAGAAAAATGCGAAGCCAGCGGCCAGGAATACCTGCTCAGGATCGCCGCTTCACTCGATCCCTGCCCCGCCATCGCTGAAAAGATCATTACAGAGATTATGGAAAACCCGCCGGCACTGGCCATCAAAGGCGGTTTTATTAATCATGGCGTTGATGCCGAACTTGACAAACTCCGCCAGATTTCGCAGAACGGCAAGGAATACCTCGCCCAATTGCAGCAGCAGGAAGCCGACCGCACCGGCATCCATTCACTCAAGATCGGATTCAACAACGTATTTGGTTATTACCTCGAAGTAACCAATTCCCATAAATCCAAAGTGCCTGCCGAATGGATGCGCAAGCAAACACTCGCCAACGCCGAGCGCTATATCACGCCCGAATTGAAGGAATACGAAGAAACGATCACCGGCGCCGAAGAAAAGATCCTTCAACTGGAATTACAGCGTTATGAACAACTCGTCAATGAATTGTTCGATTACCTCGCACCTATCCAGACCAACGGCCAACTGGCGGCCATCCTCGATTGTCTTTGCTGTTTTGCCAACAATGCCATTCAATTCCAATACAAAAAACCTGTATTGCACGATGGCGACGACTGGCAATTGAAAGATTGCCGCCACCCCGTAATCGAACGGCACCTCCCCCCCGGTGAAAGTTATATCAGCAACGACATCACACTCGACAAGACAGATCAGCAGATCATCATTCTTACCGGCCCCAACATGAGCGGTAAGTCTGCTTTGCTGCGACAGGCCGCCCTGGTGACATTGATGGCACACATGGGATCGTTTGTACCCGCCGCGGAAGCCCATATTTCTTTGACGGATAAAATATTTACCCGCGTAGGCGCTTCCGACAATCTCAGCGGCGGCGAATCGACCTTTATGGTGGAAATGAACGAAACGGCGAGCATCATCAACAACATGACCGCGCGCAGCCTCATCCTGCTCGATGAGATCGGCCGCGGCACATCCACCTATGATGGCATTTCCATCGCCTGGAGCATTGCCGAACACCTGCACAATTCCCCGCATCAACCCAAAACGCTTTTTGCCACGCACTACCACGAGCTTAATGAGCTGGAAGAAAAGCTGGGACGCGTAAAGAATTACCATATCACCAACAAAGAATCCGGCAACAAAATCATTTTCCTGCGTAAACTGGCCCGCGGGGGCAGCACCCACAGTTTCGGTATCCATGTGGCCAAAATGGCCGGCATGCCGCCTTCACTGATCCAGCGGGCCAATGAAATACTGGTACAACTCGAAAGCCAGCACGTAAATGATGACGATGAAACAGCGGGCGACTCGCTCGAAGACAAGGTAAGACAACTGAATACGCCTAAAATGCAACTATCGATTTTCGATGCACACAGCCAGACCTTTGAGGAAATCAGGGATTTGCTGCAGAATATCGATATCAACCGCTTAACACCGGTGGAAGCACTGCTAAAATTGCAGGAGATCAGGGAACGGATAAAATAGCGCTGAAAAATGAAAATCAGCCACCCGGATTAGGTCCAATGCAAAAAGTTCTTATTTTTACTTCAAACCAAGTTAACATGAAGCTTATCAAACTATCTGCTTTACCCCTTCTTTTCTGCTGCATACTGGCTTCTTCCTGCGAAAAAGAGTATAACGAGAATGGAACCGAATACGTTAAAAACGACCTGCCAGTGACCGGCGCCCAGGTGTCTCCCCAGGCTTCGCCTTCAAGCGGTACCGGCAAACTGACGGCAAGCTATAGCAAGCGTACAAAACTGCTGACCTATTCACTTACCTGGTCAGGATTGTCTGACAGTGTAATGGCCATCCGTATCAGCGGCCCTGCCCCTGTTGGTTATGGAGCATTCCGTGCGGGCTACGCACCTGCTGCGGCCACCGCCGACACCACTACTCCTTACAATGTATTGCAACAAGTTACCGGCACACTGCTGACTTCTGCCAATACCAGCCAGTTCGTTTCTACCAAAAAACTCCCGGCTACAGGTTCTTATACAGGCACCATCCTGATGGACGGTGTTAAATTCAAGGAAGTGGACCTGATGAACGGACTGTACTTCATCACCATTCACTCTAAAACAATTTTGCCCGGAACAGCTCCTGCCAACCTGTTCTACCGCTGGTACGGTGAAATCCGCGCACAGTTGAAAGTGAATTAATCCCGATATTTGCAACTTTATATAAGCGTCCAGCCTCCGGGTTGGACGCTTTTTTTATGCCTGGCTCACATCAAACCACACGGGCTTTTCATCGTTCCAGTCGCCATTGTAATTGGTAAATAATTCTTCTCCTTCTTCTATATCCCGCACTGTACGTATTGACATGGTATCATCGTCGTAATTCATTTCATACTCGCAATTGGCTTTGTAAGAGTGATTATAAACTGCCAGCCAGCCCAGTGCCATGCAGCATGCGCCGTTATCGCCTTCCCATTCAAAAATATAATCATGCAGAAGCGTCTGATCGAGCAATTCCCGTTCGCGTGCGCTCATCACGATCACCGGTGAGGATTCAATAAGCGTACCTGCGGAAATGGCTTCGCGCGTGTAAACACCTCTGCCCCGGCCGGGCGATTCAGCGATATACAAAAAAGGTAAGACCATGGTAAACGGTTATCCGGCAAAAATAAAAAGTGGCGGTCACGAATTCTTCATCTGCACGCTTGCCTGATCTTTGTAAATTTGACGCATGGGAGAAGATCAGACAATGCATAGCACCCTGCAGGAACAATTTGAAGCCGTTATACAAACGGAAGACAAATTGCAGATCAGGGATTTTCTGAATCACCAGAACATCAGTGATGTGGCTGACCTCGTGTACGAATTTCCCGACTACGAGAGCAGCATCATCGCCAATATGCTCACGCACCGCGCGGCCAGCGTGTTCAAGATACTGGAATTTCCCACGCAGAAGCGGATTATCCAGAACCTGCCGCCCAATACCATCGCCTCCCTGCTAAACGAACTGCCCGCGGATGACCGCACCGACTTCCTGGAAGAACTGCCCAGCAATGCCGTGCGTGAACTGATCAAACTGCTCGACCCCCAGGAAAGAAAAATCACCCTGTCACTGCTCGGCTACCCGGAAAACAGTATCGGCCGCCTGATGACGCCCGATTACGTATACGTATACTCCGATAATACCATCGAAGAAGTGTTTGCCACCATCCGCAAATATGGGAAAGACAGTGAAACCATCAACGTTATTTACGTTATCAATAAAAAAGGCGAACTGCTGGATGATATCCGCATCCAGGAATTCATCCTCAACAGTCCGGATAAAAAAGTATCCGAACTGATGGACGGCCGTTTTGTGGCCCTGCGCCCCGACGATGACCAGGAAACAGCCAGTGAAGTGTTTAAAATGAATAACCGCGTGGCACTGCCCGTGGTCAGCAGCAGCAACAAACTGCTGGGCATCGTTACCATCGACGACATGCTCTGGGTAGCCAGTGAAGAGTTCAGCGAGGACATGCAGAAAATGGGTGGTACGGCGGCGCTGGAACAACCCTACCTTGAGATGCCGATCTTCCAATTGTTCCGCAAACGCGCCATCTGGCTCGTGATCCTTTTCCTGGGTGAAATGCTGACTGCAACCGCCATGGCCTATTTTGAAGAAGAGATCCAGAAAGCGGTGGTCCTCGCGCTTTTTGTGCCGCTGATCATTTCCAGCGGCGGCAACAGCGGCTCGCAGGCCTCCACGCTTATTATCCAGGCAATGGCCGTTGGGGAAATCACCATCAAAGAATGGTGGCGGGTGCTGCGCCGCGAGATCGTATCGGGACTGCTGCTCGGAACCCTGCTGGGTATTATCGGCTTCGTCCGCATTTTTCTCTGGCATTCCTTCGCTCCCAATCTTTACGGCGAACATTGGCTGCCAATCGGGCTTACCGTCGGCATCACCTTGCTGGGCGTGGTTTTGTGGGGCACCCTGTCAGGCAGCATGCTGCCAATGCTCCTGAAACGCCTCGGTGCCGACCCTGCTGTGAGCTCCGCACCTTTTGTCGCCACCCTGGTGGACGTCACCGGACTTGTTATTTATTTTTCCGTTGCGTACCTTTTACTAACCGGCAGCCTCCTCTGATCACCCGTTTATTTGCGCCCGGGTGCATTATTTACACCGGTTTTCCACGGGGCGGCCGCACAAATCCGCAACCGCGAGGAAATACTTATCTTTGCTCACTTTAAACGCATGATCTAAACACCCTTATATGTGTGGAATTGTTGGATATACAGGACCAAGAGAAGCTTACCCGATAATTGTAAAAGGACTCAAACGATTGGAGTACCGCGGTTATGACAGCGCCGGCGTGGCATTGCAAAACGGCGGATTACATGTTTATAAGAAAAAAGGTAAAGTAGCCGATCTCGAAGATTCCATCGCCGGGAAAAATGTGCATGCCCATGTAGGCATCGGACACACACGCTGGGCCACGCACGGCGAGCCCAACGACCGCAACGCCCACCCGCATCAGTCGGCCAGTGGACGCCTGGCCATGATCCACAACGGCATCATCGAAAACTACGCACAACTCAAAAGCGAACTCGTAAAAAAAGGCTACGAGTTCAAAAGCGATACCGATACCGAAGTGCTGCTCAACTTCATCGAAGAAATCCTGGTAAAGAATGATTGTTCACTGGAAGAAGCCATCCGTATCGCCCTCAAACGTGTGGTGGGCGCTTATGTAATCCTGCTGCTCGATGCAGAAAACCCCGATACCATCATCGCGGCACGCAAAGGAAGCCCGCTCGTGATAGGCGTGGGCAAAGGCGAACACTTTCTCGGTTCCGATGCTTCACCCATGCTCGAATACACCAAAGAAGTGGTGTATGTAAACGATTACGAGCTGGCCATTATCAAGCCTGATGAACTGATCCTGAAAAACCTGGGCAACGAGAAACTCACTCCCTACGTACAGAAGCTTGATCTGGAACTGGCTTCCATTGAAAAAGGCGGCTACGAACATTTCATGCTCAAAGAAATATTTGAACAACCGCAGACGATCAATGACTGTCTTCGCGGAAGACTCGACGCCGTAGCCGGCACCATCACCATGAGTGGCATTCAGCAATATGCCGAACAAATCATGCAAACCAACCGCATCATCATGGTAGCCTGTGGCACCAGCTGGCATGCAGGGCTGGTAGCAGAATATATCTTCGAAGAGCTTTGTCGCATCAACGTAGAAGTGGAATACGCATCGGAATTCCGTTACCGCAATCCCGTGATCAATCCGGGTGATGTGATCATTGCTATTTCACAAAGTGGTGAAACAGCGGATACCCTCGTGGCGATCGAGACCGCCAAAGAAAAAGGTGCCATTATACTTGGTGTGGTGAACGTGGTCGGCTCCTCCATTGCCCGCACGTCGCATGGCGGCGCTTACACACACGCAGGACCCGAGATCGGCGTGGCAAGCACCAAAGCCTTTACCGCACAGCTAAGCGTGCTCACCATGATTGCGCTGAAGGTTGGCTATATGAAAGGCACCATTCCCCAGCAACGTTATCTGCGGTTGCTGAACGAACTCAACGAACTGCCGGAGAAGGCAGCCTGGGTACTGCAACAACATGAGAAAATAAAAGCGATTGCGGAAAAATACAAAGACGCCCGCGACTTTCTTTATCTCGGCAGAGGTTACAATTTTGCCGTGGCACTCGAGGGTGCACTCAAACTGAAAGAGATCTCTTACATCCATGCCGAAGGATATCCTGCTGCGGAAATGAAGCACGGCCCTATCGCACTGGTGGATGAAAACCTGCCTGTCGTATTCATTGCCACCAAAGACCCCTATCACGAAAAAGTGGTGAGCAATATGCAGGAGATCCGCGCGCGCAAAGGACAGATCATCTCCGTGATCACGGAAGGTGACGAACACTCCGCTTCGTTGTCGCAGGACGTGATGATCATTCCCGAGGCTGACGAGATCGTGGCACCGATTCTCAGTGTTATTCCGCTGCAGTTGCTGGCTTATTATATCGGAGTTTCCAAAGGACTGGATGTAGACAAACCCCGCAACCTTGCCAAGTCTGTAACGGTAGAATAACACCGCAGCCAAACGCTGTCCTCATCTTATCTATGAACACAATTATCAGAAAACCGCTCGCTGAGCTCGGCTACAACTTTATTCCTGCGGAATATATTCCAAAGGGAAAAGATGAATATTACCTGCGCTTCAAACAGAATCCGCGAAAAGATTATAAGGCGCTTACGGAAAAACAAATCAAGCAACTGACAGCAGCCGGCAACAGTTCCGATAACTGGGAGCATGTGCTGATCACACCCGGAACCGACGTATCACTCATCCGCAACTGTAAATTCTTCGGCCTGGTGCGCATTGGTAAACTGGAACCTTATTCTGTAGAATACCACAGCCTGAAACTGCCGGTGGGCTTATACAACAGCACCATCATCAGCAGCGATATTGGTGATTATGCGGCTATCGACAATGTCAACTTTCTCAGTCACTATATCGTTGGCAATGATGTAATACTCGTTAACATCAACGAACTCGCCTGCACCTCGCACAGTAAATACGGCAACGGCATTCTCAAAAAAGGGGAAAAAGAAAACATCCGTATATGGCTCGAGCTCTGCAATGAAAACGCAGGCCGCAGCGTATTACCCTTTGATGGAATGGAAGCCGGAGATGCCTGGCTTTGGACGCGCCACCGCGATGACGAAACGTTGATGCAACGATTCAAAGAGCTGACCGAAAAACGCTTCGACGATGTTCGCGGACGATATGCCACCATCGGCGACCGCACGGTTATAAAAAACACCCGCATCATCAAAGACGTACTCATCGGCAGCGATGCCTATATCAAAGGCGCCAACAAACTCAAAAACCTGACGATCAATTCCTCTGCGGAAGCGCGGTCACAGATCGGAGAAGGCTGCGAACTGGTCAACGGTATTATCGGTTATGGATGCCGTGCATTCTACGGTGTAAAAGCAGTGCGTTTTATCATGGGCTCATTTTCCCAACTCAAATATGGAGCGCGGCTGATCAACTCATTCCTCGGTGACAACTCAACGATCTCCTGCTGTGAGGTGTTGAACTCACTGATCTTCCCGGCGCATGAGCAACACCACAACAACTCTTTTCTCTGTGCCGCTTTATTGGGCGGACAAAGCAATATGGCGGCCGGTGCCACGATCGGTTCCAATCATAATTCAAGAGGTGCAGACGGCGAGATTGTTGCCGGCCGTGGCTTCTGGCCTGGTCTCTGCGTAAGCCTCAAACACAACTCACGTTTCGCTTGTTTTACCCTGATCGCCAAAGGCGATTTTCCTGCAGAGCTGTCTATCCCCATTCCTTTCTCGCTTATCAGCAATGATGTAAGCCGCGACCGGCTCACGATCATGCCCGCGTACTGGTTTATGTACAACATGTATGCGCTGGCCCGGAATGAAGGAAAATATCTCTCCCGCGACAACCGCATTCAGAAAACGCAGCACCTGGAATATGATTTCCTGGCACCTGACAGCGTTAATGAACTGTTTGATGCCCTGGCTATTTTTTGCGAAGCAACCGGCAAAGCATTTTTCCGGCAAAAAGAGAAGAAAGCAACAGCGGAACAATGCCGTCGCAAAGGGAAAGAATTATTGGAAGAAGCGCCTGAAAAAGTAGCGGGCCTGGAAATAATGGCGGACGGGTTTGAAAACACAAAACGTCCGGTTGTATTATTGAAAGTAGCGGAAGCCTACCGCATCTTCAGAGAGCTCATCATTTATCACGGTGTGTCGCAGTTGATGGGATATATCCGCGAAGAAAAACCGGAAGACTTTAACACTGTGCGTGACTACTTCTTCACGGCACCTGACCGCGAACCCTGGCTCAATGCGGGTGGCCAACTGATCGCGCGTTCAGCGGTGCAGCAATTGATCGAAAAGATCAAAACCGGAGAAGTGGATCAGTGGAGCGAGATCCATGAATTTTACCGCCTCGAAGGCGACCGATATATTCATAACAAACGCGGGCATGCATTTGCCGCTCTGCGTGAGTTGTTGGCACTTTCTTCTTCAGCCTTTACACCGGCGGTGTTTGCGGGCCTGCTTTCACAGGCTTTGCAGACGCGCGAATGGATGACAGAGAACATTTATACATCCCGCGCGAAAGATTACGCCAATCCATTCCGTAAAATGGTGTATGAGACCGAAAAGGAAATGGAGAAAGTGATCGGTGCATTGAAGGACAACAGTTTTATTCTTCAGCAACAAGAGGAACAGGAAAAATTCCGCAAAGAGATTGCGCAATTGCAGCAACTGTATGCCCCGGCCAAAACAAAAGGGCATAAAAAAACCCTCCGTGAGGAGGGGTCAGTAAGCAATTAGCATGTGGCGTATAGATAGAAAAATCGTTTGTTTCGGTATTGCGCCTGCTAATATAAGGTTAATAATTCAAAAGTAGAAAGTCAAAAGGTAAAACAGCCATTATAAGTAATAAGTTTTAAGTAGCCTTACCCCTATCCGGCTTTGCGTGACCCTTGGCGGTTTTTCACGCAGAGGCGCAAAGATTGGCTTCGACAGCCTCGGGGACCTGTTAACTTCCCTTCGAAAGTCTCAGGCCGAAGCCTCATCAGCACCGAAGTTCCGGGAGCGCCAATCCCAATTCACTATTGACCATTCACCATTGACGATTCACGGCAAAAAAATCCCCCACATTGCTGCAGGGGATTCGTAATAAGATCAGCTTAAATTATTTTTTAAGGCTGTCAACTTTAGTGTTAACTGAGTCCAGCTTCAGGTTAGCACTGTCAACTTTAGCGCCGAGAGAATCAGCAGCAACTTTCTGAGCAGCAGCAATGCTGTCAGCTTGAACGCGTGCTACAGAATCAGCGATACGCGCAGAATCTTCAGCGCTTACTTTGTTTTCAGCTTCGTTGTTGCAAGCTGCGAAAGCAACTGCGATGAACGCGATAGCGAATACTTTTTTCATTTGTGGTTTTAATTTTTGAGGATGCAAAAATACTCGCCGTTTTGATTCCTGCAAATATCTCTTTTCCCCAAACCCTATTTTTTTCGGAAAAATAATCTTACCGGCACCCCCGTAAAGTCAAACTGCTGGCGCAATTGGTTCTCCAGGTAGTTTTTATAAGGCTGTTTGATGTCGTCCGGGAAGTTGCAGAAAAAGGCGAACGAAGGCACGGCCGTAGGCAGTTGCGTCACGAACTTTATCTTGATGGCATGGCCTCTTACAACCGGCGCGTGATAGTTCTGTACCGCCTTAAGCATCACATCGTTAAGCTTGGAAGTCGGCAGCCTGCGGCGACGCTTTTCTACTACGTCCAGCGCCACTTCCACCGCTTTGAATATGCGCGTTTTTTCTTTGGCGGAAATGAACAGAATGGGCACGTCCGTGAACGGTGCCAGCTTGTCCTTTAACACACGTTCGTAATCACGGGCGGTGTTGGTTTCTTTGTTGGCAACCAGGTCCCATTTATTTACTAACACTACCACGCCTTTGCCTTTACGGGCAGCCAAACTGAAAATATTCAGGTCCTGAGCGGTGATACCTTTCTCAGCGTCGAGCAATAACATGCACACGTCGGCTTCATCCAGCGCTTTAATGGCACGGATAACGGAATAAAATTCCAGGTCTTCGTGTACTTTGTTTTTGCGGCGGATACCGGCCGTATCGATCAGGATAAATTCCTTTTGAAAAAGTTTATAATGTGTGTGAATGGTATCGCGGGTAGTGCCGGCGATATCACTTACGATGGTGCGTTCCTCTCCGATCAACGCATTCAGCAAAGAGGACTTGCCTACGTTGGGCTGACCGATGATCGCAAAGCGCGGAATTTCCGGCTCTTTTACTTCTTCTTTTGCTTCGATGGGATTGCCTTCTTCGTCAAATTCAACAGGCACTTCTTCTTCCGGTATTACAGGCACATCGGGCATCAGTTCGGTCAGCGCATCGAGGATCTCGCCACTACCGCTGCCGCTGGCGGCCGCTACAAAGAATACATGTTCGAAACCGAGCGAATAAAACTCAGACGCTTCGAACAAACGATCAGTGTTGTCCACCTTATTAACCGTCAGAAAGATCGGTTTGGTGCTGCGGCGGAGTACATGGGCCATGGCCTCGTCGAGGTCGGTTAGACCGGTGTGTGCATCTACCATAAAAATAATGGCACTCGCTTCGTCAACGGCTACCAATACCTGCTTCGCAATTTCTTTTTCAAAGATGTCTTCGCTTCCGGACACAAAACCGCCCGTATCGATTACGTTGAATTGTTTGCCATTCCAATCGGCCACGCCGTATTGGCGATCGCGGGTAACTCCGCTTACATCGTCCACAATGGCCTTCCGTTGTTCAATCAAACGATTGAAGAAAGTGCTCTTGCCCACATTGGGTCGTCCGACGATCGCTACTGTAAAACTCATAATACCTGTTTAATTTAAAAACGGAATGCCTGTCTAGTAACCATATTCTTTCAGTTGCAGGTCATTCTCCCGCCACTTCGGTTTTACTTTTACAAACAATTCCAGAAATACCTTTTGCTGGATAAACGCCTCGATGTCTTTCCGCGCTTCCGTACCCAGCTTTTTGATCATGCTTCCTTTATCACCGATGATGATCGCTTTTTGCGTCTCACGATGTACAATAATATCTGCTACAATTTTTACCAGTGTCTGTTTTTCTTTGAACTCGCGGATGAGCACGGCCGTATGATAGGGCAGCTCATCGGAGAAAAGCTCGTACACTTTTTCCCGGATCATTTCACTCACAAAAAAACGGGTCGGCAGGTCGCTGATATCGTCTTCCGTATAAAACGGGTCTCCTTCCGGCAGTAATTCGAGAATCGGCGCGAGGAATGCGTTCGCATCAAAACCTTTCGCCGCACTGATAGCGACCACCGACCGGCAATAGGATTGCTGCGTGTAGAATTCCGTTATCTCTTTCACGCGGGCTGCGTTCGTTTTGTCGGTTTTGTTCAACACCACGATGGCCGGCACCCGCAGGCGCAAAGCTGAAAAGATGGCGTGCGACAAGGCGGGGTCTTCGTTTACATCGGCGATCAGCAGGGCCACATCGGCATCTTCCAACGCGCCCTTCACCGCCTGCATCATCTTCTCGTGCAGTTTATATTTGGGTTCGATGATGCCGGGGGTATCGGAAAAAATGATCTGGTAATCATCCTCCGTCATGATCGCTTTGATGCGGTGACGGGTGGTCTGCACTTTGGGCGACACGATCGCCAGCTTCTCGCCTATCAGTGCGTTGAGCAACGTGCTTTTTCCCGCGTTGGGACGGCCGAATATGTTGACAAATCCTGCTTTCATGAAATGAACTGGTTTACAGTTCCTTATAATAAAATACCGGCATCCCTTCCGGAACGCCGGTGTGCAAAATTACTCTTTATGGGCCGAAGAAAAAAGTCGGCCTTTATTGTATGAGATTGGCGGAAAGCAGCTTACCGGTTGAATCGATCTTTGCCTCGCAAAGCGCCTGTACACGGCCTCCGAAACCGTTTTTAGCCGAGAACTGTGTTTTGACTACGATCTCTGCTCCCTGATCCCAGAAACGCGTTTCGATATGTTTGTAGCTGTCCGGATCATTGATATTTTGCTTGATCCAGGCATTCACTACAGGGCAACTGCCATCCCAGGCTGAAAACAACTTCTCCACACGCTCCTGGCGGGTCAGTTGTTTGGGTTCTTCGCCAGAGCAGGTATTACATCCCACCCAGATAACGATGACGATAATGGCCAGTCCGATCAGGCCGCTTACGGTATTGTTTCCTTTGGAGATAACAAGGCCGGGATTGGCTGCTACAAAGGAATCAACATACTCTTTGGCTTCTTTGAGCGATACTTTGGTGGTGGTCCTGACGTACTTGATAGCTTCGATCCTGCCTTTGGTTTCGAGGATCGTTTTGAGCTGATTGTCGAATGGTTGCATAGGAAATTTTGTGATGGTTAAAGAATTCCCTTCCGGGATCATCGGCCAAAATACCTGCTGGGATTGGATTTTAAAAGCAAACCGGAAAAATCCCCCTGCCGGTTATGGAGAATTCCGGGTGTTTCTGGGTGGAAAATGGCTTAGCCAGAAGTGTAAAGGGCTGAAAAAGAAAGAGGCTGCAAATTGCAGCCTCTTCTTCTGTTGCGAGGGGGAGGATCGAACTCCCGACCTTCGGGTTATGAGCCCGACGAGCTACCGCTGCTCTACCTCGCGATTTGGATTGCAAATGTAGGGGCTTTTATGTTCTCCGCCAAAAGATTATAAAAAAAACCGGGAAGTTTTTCAACTTCCCGGTTTGCTATCGAGGATAGTGCCCTACTGTTTTAACCATCTTTTCTGCGCACGCTGCTGGCACCACTGGAGCGGATTTCACGCACTTCCGCATTACCGCGGTAACGGATATCGCTTGCCCCGCTTGCTTCTGCCGTAAATTCTTTATTCACGGTAATTTTTACATCGCTTGCCCCGCTCGCATTTACATTGCAGAAATCACTGCTCAATTCATATCCTTTGAAATTGCTGGCGCCGCTTGCTTCTACAGCGAGTGTACCTGCCGCTCCCGTAAGATTCATGTCGGAAGCGCCGGACAGGTTTACTTTTACTTTTCCAAGGTCCACTTTACCTTTCAGGTTGGCGGCACCACTAAGGTCTATTTTCACATTATCCTGCTTCCAGGTGCCGAGTACATATACGTCGCAGGCACCGCTGATCGTAAGCCGGTCGAGATTTTTAAATGAAACATAGGCTTTGAGTTTTTGATTTACCCATTTCCCTTTGTGGGTATAACGGATCACCAGTACGCCGCCTTTTACTTCTACCTGGATATTTTCTTTATAGCGCTGATCGGTTGTACTTACCGCCACACCTTCTTCATTGCTCTGTGTCAGGTATACATCGAAAGCGCTGGATACTTCGATGGCATGAAAACCTTTTGCCGCTCTTATTTCAGCGTTCGGGTCGTTGATCGTTTGTTGGGCCAGTGCAGGGCTGGAAATCAGCACCATAGCCAGCAACAGTGATAAAATATGCTTCATTTTCTGTGCTTGTTTTTATGTGTAACGGACCGGGAGAGGAAAAGTTACAGCGCTAATTTGGAAATTTGGTAATTTGAAAATTAGGTAATTGAAGCAAGAGACCGGCTGTTTTAACCCTGTGCCTTACAGCTTACACCTTCCGCCTTACACCACATCGTCTAATTTTCAAATTACCAAATTATCAAATTAACCCTACCTTCGCAGCCACAGATCCCGGGGTGTCCCCCGATGAATCATCGGAGGGGCTGAGATAATACCCGTAAGACCTGATCAGGGTAATGCCTGCGCAGGGAGGAGGTTTGACTACTGTCCCTTTCTTCTACTACAGCATTTCCCTCTCATTATTTTTTAACAGCTAAAACATTAAAAAAAATGAAGAGGATGATTATGACCGGCTGCCTGCTATCGGCAGCTATGTTATCCTTTGGCCAGACAACAGCACAACGCGACAGCTTCGATCTGCTGTCGCCCGTGGAAGTCCGCGCAGTACGCGCCGGCGAAAAAGCCCCGTTCGCAAAATCCAATTTGTCAAAAACCGAAATTGCCAAACGCAACCTCGGACAGGACATCCCTTTTGTCCTCAACCTCACACCTTCGGTAGTAGTGAATTCTGATGCCGGCACGGGCATCGGTTACACAGGGCTGCGCATCCGCGGTACCGACGCCACCCGTATCAACATCACGTTGAACGGCATTCCCTACAACGACGCGGAAAGTCAGGGTACCTTTTTTGTCAATCTCCCTGACTTCACGTCTTCCGTCAACTCCATCCAGATCCAACGTGGCGTAGGCACTTCTTCCAATGGCACCGGTGCGTTCGGCGCTACCGTCAGCCTTTCCACCAATGAAGTCAACGCTAAACCTTACGCTGAATTCAACAACGCGTACGGTTCCTTCGACACCTGGAAGAACACGGTCAAAGCCGGCACAGGGCTTATCAACGATCATTTTACCGTTGACGCGCGCCTCAGCCGTATCAGCAGCAGCGGCTACATCGATCGCGCTTCAAGCGATCTGCAGTCCTTTTATTTATCCGGCGCTTACCTCAACAAAGGAAGTTCCTTAAGGCTGAATATTTTTTCCGGTAAGGAAAAAACCTACCAGGCCTGGAACGGCGTACCCGAAAATCTCAAGGAAACTAACCGCACTTACAACTCTGCCGGCACCGACCGGCCCGGCGCGCCGTACGACAACGAAACAGACAATTACACGCAAACACATTACCAGCTTTTCTTTGATCAGAAGTTGAATACCTCCTGGCAATTCAACACTGCATTGTACCTCACGCGTGGCAAGGGCTACTATGAAAACTACAAAGGCAATGAAAAACTGAGTAAGTACGGCCTCCCCAATCTGGTATTGGGCGACACTACTATTTCACGCACCGACCTCGTTCGCCAGAAATGGCTGGACAATTATTTTTATGGCCAAATTCTTTCGCTGCAATACCGCAAGGATCGCCACGAATGGGTAATCGGTGGCGGATGGAGCCGTTACCAGGGCGACCATTTCGGTAAAGTGATCTGGGCGAAATATGGCTTTGATGAAGGTTACCGCTATTACGACAACGATGCATGGAAAACGGATGTGAATGTTTATACCAAATGGCAATACCAGCTTACAACCGCTTTTAGTTTGTTCGCCGATCTTCAATACCGTCGCGTGCAACACCGCATGAACGGCTTTGAAGAAAACCCTGCACTCACCATCGACCGGTCTTTTAATTTCTTTAATCCCAAAGCCGGTATTACTTATCGTCGGAACGGATGGCAGGCTTTTGTGAGTTATGCGCACGCCGGCAAAGAACCCAACCGCGACGACTTCCAGGCAAGCCTGAACAACCAGCCGAAAAAAGAAACCCTGCATGATTTTGAAGCAGGTGTCGAAAAACGCACGTCGCGCTTCAGTGCAGGCGTCAACCTGTATTACATGTTGTATAAAGATCAGCTGGTACAAACAGGCATGATCAATGACGTAGGAGCTTACACGCGTATCAACGTGCCCAACAGTTACAGAATGGGTATTGAATTACAAGGTGGCGTAATCATCAACAAATGGCTGAACGCATCAGCCAACCTTACACTCAGCCGTAACAAGATCAAAGCCTTCACCGAATTCCTCGATGACTACGACGCAGATTTTGAATGGATCGGTCAGCAGTCGGTGCGGCATCGCAATACCGATATTGCCTTCTCTCCCGCCCTTATTGCCGGCGGCAGCATCAACATCCTGCCGGTAAAGAATTTTGAGATCAGTCTGCTCGAAAAATATGTCGGCCGCCAGTACATGGACAATACGCAGAATAAAGAACGTTCACTCGACGATTTCTTTACGCAGGATGTCCGCGCCCTCTACACCTTGCGCGGCAAGCGTCTCGGCGAATGGACGCTTATCGGTCAGGTCAACAACGTTTTCAACCGCCGCTACGAACCCAATGGTTATACTTACAGTTATGTTTTCGACGGCAGCATCACTGCGGATAAATTTTATATGCCGATGGCCGGAACGAATTTTATGGTAGGTGTGAATGTGAGGCTGTAGGTTTTAAGTATTAAGTAATAAGTGATAAGTAAGCAGCCCTGGTTCGTGTATCCACAAACCAGGGCTGCTTCGGTTATAGATTATACCTAAAGCCTATCACTTATCACTTATTACTTATCACTAGTGTCCGGTATAATTTAATTGAAGTTCTTTGAAAGTCTTGGTAG
>CALATA010000009.1:0-42293 GCA_937888905.1 uncultured Sphingobacteriales bacterium | reverse complement strand
TGTCGTTACTCTAAATTAACCCCAACTGTCAGATTAAGTCTCAACTAATACAGATAATGCTTTGCGTCTTTGCTCCTTATGCGTCTTTGCGTGAGCTGGCCCTCTTTTCCACGCAAAAGCGCAAGGCTGTTCATTCACCATTTACCTATTGACTTATTGACCTATTGACGATTCACGTTTTCGCTATCATAAAAACCTCCGTGCCCTCACGCGGGCCGATACTATTGTAACAAGGCGCCAACGTGTGAATAGTAAAAAACGGACTGAACAATTTTTCATACTCCTCTTTGTTTCCTCCGAATGGAGGACCGGGATCTGAAAATTCACGGCTAAACAATACACCGGCCAATGTGCCGCGGGGATGCAGCAGGCGACGCATATGTTCAACATAATCTTTGCGCAGCGCGGGATCAAGCGCACAGAAGAAAGTCTGCTCGAGGATCAGGTCATAGGATTGTTGATGCCGGAAAAAATCTTCGTTGAGTACACGTATGCGGTCATCACCGGCATAACGCGCCCGCAACTTTTCAACGGCTGGCTTTGCAATATCCAGCAAGGTCACAGAAGTGAAGCCTTTGCTCAGAAGATAATCCGCTTCATAAGCGTTGCCGCAACCGGGAATAAGCATACGGATCGATTTATCCGTGAGCTGATCGATATACTCCCTTAATGGCGGAGTGGGCGCACCGACATCCCAGCCGGTTGAGCCGTTGAGCCATCGTTGCTCCCAATACGCCTGATCGATGCTTGTTTCCTTCATCGGTCAAAGATACGATCATGATTTTACGGGCGGTGACAACAACTCCCGCACTTCGATCTTTGCGCCGGCTTTGAAAGCCGGATTGGTTTTCGCCAACTCATTCGCTCCTTGTAATGAATCGGCATACACGGCTACAAGACCGGTTATTAAAAATCCGTCGTGCTCCGTTGCGTTCTGTGGAGACAATGTCCCGCCAGGCCACGCCAGTTGTTTGTTGTCATTCAGCCCCGCAAACCATTGTTGCCGTGCTGAAATTTGTTCGGGTGAAGGTGCGCCGGTGACAGATGCGGGCATACTGAAAATGAACAAAAAGGTTTTCATGCTAAAATTTAGGTAATGACAAACAGGATGGACAAACGGGGACAATACGGACGGGGTAATCGTGAATGGTCAATAGTCAATAGTGAATGGTGAATGCCTTACTACTTCCGCCTTAGGCCGAAGCTTCGGGCCGAAGCTTCGGCCCGAAGTGTCGGGCCTTACACCCTATACCTTACTCCTTAAGCCTTATACCTAAAACCTAACGCCTCCCTGAAAACTTATTACTTAATACTTACTACCTTTCCGTCATGTACGTCCCACATATGTTCCGGTTCGACAACCAGCCCGAACTGGTTGCCTTTATGAACCAATATAGTTTTGCTTCTTTCGTGACAACGGTGGATCAATTGCCGGTTGCCACACATTTGCCGTTTTTGGTGGAAGAGCGTGAAGGAAGTGTATGGCTCCGCTCCCACCTGGCGAAAATCAATGAACAGGCGGCTCAGTTGAACAACACAACAGCACTCGTGATTTTCAGCGGCCCGCATGCTTATATTTCTCCGGAGCATTATAACAAATGGGAAAGCGTACCTACATGGGATTATATCGCCGTCCACGCTTATGGACAGGTTACTGTAATCGAAGACGAAGCCGGTAAAACAGCTTTGCTCGAACAAACCATCTCCTTTTACGAAGCAGCCTATCAGCAAAGGTGGAACAGTCTTCCGGAAAAATATAAAACCGGCATGATGCAGGGGCTGGTGGCGTTTGAAATGGAAATAACCAAACTGCAGGGTGCGAAGAAACTCAGCCAGAATAAAACCACCGAAGAACGCGAGCGCATCGCCACGCAACTGGAAGCTTCGGCCGATAATATGGAACAGACATTGGGAAAAGCCATCCGGAACCTGCCCTGATCACTGGCAAAGTACGGCCTCTATTTCAGCGACGTTATTCGCTTTTAATAATTTGTATTCTTTCGAGGAAGCATTGAATTCGCATTTCTTGCATTGACTCTCGCCATGATCCCAGAAATAGCGGATCACTTTATCGTTTTCGATATAAGAACTGTATGTTTTCTGGTCTTCCCCTTCTTTTCTTACTACTTCAAAAATATAAATGAGTTTGTTGTTCTCATAGTAGTAATCGGCCTTTATCTCCTTATCGCTTTCTTTCAAAAAATCCACGGCGATTCTTATCACCTCTCCGTTGTGTCTTGTATATTCTACTTTTATTTTTTTGCCGCAACTAACCTCGAATTGCTTTTTTTCGGAGTTTTCCAGTTCATCGATCGATTTAATTTTCTCGCGTATAACAGAAAAAGCATCAGCCGGAGCTACTGGTATTTCCGGAGCGGGCTTGGGCGCTTCCTTCTTTTCGTTGTTGCAGGAAAGCAACAACAGGATAACAAATGGAAAAAGCAAAGACTTCATACCATCGAATTTACTGTAATTCGCACGACGATCAGGTTATTGACCGATCAAATTATCTATTTCCTGCTGTATCGTGGTACTGAGCTCCCGGGTACGAACCTGAAAATGGTTTGCATCTGCAAGGATTACCACCCGTATGTCAGCGCCCGCCGCTTTCGCTTTTTGTTCAAAAGCCAGCACCGATTCATTCAGCCGGTAGTTATCCCTGCCACCTGCATAGATGGTGATTTTGCCCACACCCTCTTTTTTAATCCGGGGCCATTGTGTTTTTACCAGCAGGGCGAGATCGTAGGGTTGCCATTCTTTAACGACCTGCTGATCGATTCTTCCCGTGCGTGGATCAAACAGGTCTTTGGGCCGGCCATCCCTGCCGGGCAGTCCGAATGCTGCTTCAAATGATTGCTGCTGACCACCATCACCCGCAAACAACTCGGCCAGCCTGGCCTTGCGTAATGTTTGCTGAAAAACACCGTTTACCCGGTTTATTCCCCGCTCTTCTCCCTGAGTATTGGTATAATAATTTTTATCCTTATAGAGATTCACACCGGTAAAGGAAGAAAAGTCTAACGGATCCGGTGAGGTGGCCCAACAACCGCCGAAGCTTGCGGGATAATTCAGTGCCAGCCAAACCGCCCCATAACCACCGGAACTCTGACCCATGAGGAAGCGTTGCCGGGGATTTCTGGTCACGTTGAAATGTTGTTCGAGGTAAGGAATAAATTCGCTCACCAGCGCTTTTCCCCAGGGTCCGTTTACCCGGGAATCTATAAAAGCATGAAGTCCCCACGGCGTTTGAGTCTCCGGATTGAGATAGATATAGATTTTGTCTTTACCCAGGTCCATGCCATATAACTGCTGGTTGCCGGAGATCGCGCCATGATGATGTGTGCCGCCCCAACCCGGGATAATGAAGACCACAGGGTAACGCCGGGCACTATCCGCAACGTAGGAAGCAGGAAACACAATCGCCGCTTTAATAAAAATGGGCTTTTTCCGGAACTCACTTAACAGACCGGATTGAAACCTGATTTCTTTTGCCAGAGGGGTTTCCCGAAACTGTCTTTCCTGAAATACATTAGATAAAGTAACAAGGCCTTCGCCCTGGCCGGGAGCACTTACTTGCAGCAAACCTTCAACCCGGCTGTACAAATTGCCCGGGGCAGAATTGGCTCTTTCATTGGCATTCGTATCAAGAATAGCAATTAGTTTATAGACACCTTTGCCCAGCGAATCGATAGCCACATGAGAAGGCGTGGCGCCGGATTTAAAATTGATGGTTTGGCCTGCCTGCCAATTTTTTACCGGCAGATAAAAAGCCGGCTCTTCGGCCATCGTCCGTTCATTGAATTGCCCGGAAGTGTCTTTCAACGTATAAACATACAACCGGCCATTATAGGGACCGGCAAATTGCGGTGCCAGTTCCACCTTCAGGTTAACCTGTGCATTAACGATGCTACATACCGGCAGGAAGAAGAATAAGAAGATATTTTTCATATCCGGCAAATAGATAAATTTATTCTTATGGTGTTGTTATGGTCAGGCTTTAAAGCTGTTCTATCGTCAGACAACGCTTTTTGTCGAAGAAGGCGACGGGCAGGCCTATTCCAGTTAATGGTGCAAAACAAAAAGCCAGCTCAATATGAGCTGGCTTTTTTCGCAGAGAGGAAGGGATTCGAACCCTCGATACAGTTTCCCGTATACACACTTTCCAGGCGTGCTCCTTCAACCACTCGGACACCTCTCTGTTTGAAGGGTGGCAAAAATACGGTTTTCTGTGATTACAGGCACCGCTATTTCACCGGTTTTTTAGGCTTCCAGGCGAAATAATGCCCGGGCATTAGCCGTGGTCACGTCCGCAATATTTTCCAGACTCGTTTCCCGCAGATCGGCCAGCTTCTGCGCCACATGCAGCACGTAGGCCGGCTCATTCCTTTTTCCCCGGTATGGTACAGGCGCCAGGTAAGGGGCGTCCGTTTCGAGGATCAGCCACGAGAGATCGACATCTTTGATTGCCGTGTCCAGCCCTCCGTTCTTGAATGTCAGCACTCCGCCGATACCCAGATAAAATCCCAGCTCCGTCAGCCGGGCGGCCTGGGCGGCATCGCCGGAGAAACAATGAAACACACCGCGCAGTTTCCCTTGCTGGTATTCGCTCACCACCTCAATGCATTCCCCCGTGGCATTGCGCGAGTGAATGCAGATTGGCAGGTCATAATGTAAGGCCCATTCGATCTGGCGGCGCAGCGCTTTGTATTGTTGCTCTTTGTAGGTGACGTCCCAGTAAAAGTCCAGACCGATTTCACCCACCGCAATAAACGGACGGCTGGCCAGGTACTCTTCGGCCGCCTTCAATTCATCTTCAAAGTTTTCGCCAATGGAACAGGGATGAACACCCATCATGCTATAACAGAAGTCGTTGTTTGCTTCCATTTCCAGCATGGCCTCATGCGTGGAACGATCTATTGCGGGCATTAGTATTTTTCCGATGCCGGCCTCGCGGGCGCGGGCGAGCATTTCCGTTGCGTCACTTTTAAATGAATTTGAATACGTATGTGCATGCGTGTCGATGAGCATCATTTGTCAAGTTTTTGAGCCTTTAAACCCGTTTCCCCCCCCGGTACCGGGTTAAAATTGAAAATAGGTTTGGAGAAATTAAAATTTATTATACCTTTAATCCAGTTTTCATAGGGTACGGATTAAAAACGGGCCAGGGTTTCTACCCAGGCCCTAAATTTTTCAGCCAACTTCTTCTAAATAAGTATCCTGTAAATGATCTTTTTTCTTAATTGATAATTTTTCCTACTTTATTTTTTCGAACGAAAATCCTTTTTCCGAAAAGAATTTTAATACCTGCGGAAGCGCTCCTGTCAGTCGTGGCAACGCTTTTTCACTGTCGTGAAATACCACAACCGATCCGGGTGTACTGTGCCGGATAACGTAGTTTGCACAAGTAGCTGCATCCAGTTTTATGTCAAAATCCGCACTCAGCACATCCCACATTATGACGCGGTTAACGCTGTTTTTTTCCCTGGCCTCCAACGTAAGTTTCTTCAATTGTTTTGCCTGCTGCCCCGTAATTCTCCCATAGGGTGGGCGAAACAATGAGCTTGTTATCACACGCGCTGCTTTAGCAATATCTGCTATATAAAGGTCTGTTCCCGTTTTCCATCCATTCAGGTGCTGCCAGGTGTGATTGCCGACAGCATGCCCTTCCTCCAAAATACGCTGGTAGATACCAGGGTGCGCCTCCACATTTTTTCCAATACAGAAAAAAGTAGCTTTCGCACCATATGACTTCAGCATATCGAGTACAAACGGAGTGGCAACGGGATGGGGACCATCGTCAAAGGTCAGAAAAAGCGCTTTGCCTGAGACAGGTATTTCCCAGGTATAACCGGCATAAAACCGTTTGAGCCAGAAAGGAGTTTTTATAAAATACATGCACGAATCAAACGTCAAATATAATTGATTCACCGACCAATCCCCCAATCGTTGTACTTTTGCCGCCTATGACGGCAACGAGAAAAGTAAGGGTTCGTTTTGCACCCTCACCTACCGGTGGTTTGCACCTTGGAGGTGTAAGAACAGTGTTATACAATTACCTGTTTGCCCGCCGGCACGGCGGTGATTTTGTGTTGCGGATCGAAGACACCGATCAGAGCCGCTATGTTCCCGGAGCAGAGGAATATATTTTTTCCTGCCTTGCCTGGGCAGGTCTCGAACCGGATGAGAGTCCTTTGAAACCCGGCGCTTACGGTCCATACCGCCAGAGCGAACGAAAAGCAGCAGGTCTGTACCAGGAATATGCCGATCAGCTCGTCCGCGATGGTTACGCTTACTATGCTTTCGATACACCCGAAGAATTGGAAAAAATGCGCGAGCAATTCCGCACGGAAGACAATCCTTCTCCCCAATACGATCACAACGTACGCATGGAAATGCGCAACTCACTTTCACTTTCCGTGGAAGAAACAAACGTGCTGCTGGCAAAAGGCATTCCCTATGTGGTGCGGATCCGCATGCCGGAAAAAGAAACGATCACCTTCACCGATATGATCCGCGGCGAAGTAAGTTTTGATGCCGGCCTGAGCGATGATAAAGTATTGCTCAAAGCCGATGGCATGCCTACTTATCACCTTGCAGTGGTAGTAGATGATCACCTGATGGAGATCACCCATGCTTTCCGCGGGGAAGAATGGTTGCCTTCTGCTCCCGTACACGTGTTGCTGTGGAAATATTTATTCGGCCTGGATAAAATGCCGCAGTGGGCGCACCTGCCACTGATACTCGGTCCGCAGGGCAAACTCAGTAAACGCGATGGAGCGAAATACGGTTTCCCGGTTTTTGCGATGAACTGGACCGACCCGCGTTCAAACGAACTTACCGAAGGTTTCCGCGAAAAAGGATTTTTGCCGGAAGCCTTTACCAACCTGCTGGCGATGCTTGGCTGGAACGACGGAACCGAGCAGGAACTTTTTTCACTGGAAGAACTGACAGAGAAATTTTCTATTGACCGCGTACACAATGGTGGCGCGCGTTTCGACTATGAAAAAGCCAAATGGTTCAACCACGAATGGATCAAACGTGTCGATATAAATAAACTGCAGGAAGCTGTTTCGCCCTTGCTGGCCGAACATGGTTTTGACGTATCCGATCAACATCGCGTAGCGAAAGTGCTGGGGCTGGTGCGTGATCGTTGTACACTGTTGCCCGACTTCATCGAACAAGCCGGCTTTTTCTTCCAGCGTCCTGCCAACATCGATGCGGCTGCGGTAAAACCAAAATGGTCGGAAGCGAAAAATCTTTTCTTTACCGAACTGATCCGCAATTATGAACTGGCTACGCTGTGGAAAGCGGGGGAACTGGAGAATAATTTCAAAGAGATCGCTGCTGCCAATCAATTAAAACCGGGCGATGTATTGCTGCCGTTCCGCGTGATGCTGGTAGGAGGTAAATTTGGTCCGCAGGTATTTGATATCGCCGAAGTACTGGGCAAAGAGGAAACGGTGCGCCGTATCCAGCAGGCTTTGCCTTTATTCAATTGATCGCTCACAAAACGCTTGCTATATGCTTAACCGACCTGTCCGTGTATTAGTTGCCAAAGTCGGCCTCGACGGTCACGACCGAGGAGCCAAGGTAATTGCCACCGCTCTCCGCGATGCGGGCATGGAAGTCATTTATACCGGTCTGCGGCAGACACCGGAAATGGTGGTGAATGCCGCCCTCCAGGAAGACGTAGACGCCATCGGCATCAGCATTCTTTCCGGCGCACACATGACCGTGTTCCCCAAAATCATGGCCCTGATGAAAGAAAAACAATTGAACGACGTATTACTCACCGGCGGCGGCATCATTCCCGAAGATGATATGCAACAACTCAACGAAGCCGGCGTAGGCCGTTTGTTTGCGCCCGGTACGCCCACCACTGAAATTGCGGAGTATATCCGGACATGGGTAGCGGAGCACAGGGAGTTTTGAGTGATAAGTAGTAAGTTATAAGTTTTATGTTGGGCAATAGGTGAATCAATGAATGAGTCAATCACTATTGTTTCCATTCCCTATTCACTATTGACCATTCACTATTGACCCCTCTCCCTGTTTTTGAATTTTTACTTTTGAATTTTGATTTATTAACGCCGTTAATTATATTTGCCCCGTTAATATAATTCAAGTGGGTATACAGGAACGTAAACGCAAACACAAGGAAGACCTCAAACAGCTCATCCTCGACGCAGCCAAAAAGCTGTTCATGAAGGATGGCTATGAGGCTACGTCTATCCGGAAGATTGCCGCCGAAATTGAGTTCAGTCCCACCACCATCTATCTTTATTACAAAGACAAAGCTGAAATTTCCCACGCCCTGCACCAGGAAGGCTTCAAAATCCTCGGCCAGCAATTGAGTATTCTTCTGGTGATCGAAGATCCCTTTGAGCGACTCAAGGCCATGGGAAAAGTATATATGCAGTTTGCGCTGGAACACGGTGATTTCTATGAGCTTATGTTCATCATGAAAGATCCGCTCCAAACGATACACGATTGCGCAGACAATCATTGGGAAGAAGGACAACAGGCTTTTCGCCTGCTCCTTTCCGGCATCCAGGCCTGCCAGGAAGCCGGTTATTTCCGTTCTATGGATCCCGAAACTTTTTCTTTAGTTGTCTGGAGCACCATGCACGGACTCTGCGCCCTGCAATTAAAAGGACATCTGGACATGGTAGTAGCCCATAAAAATATTTTGCAGGACGTAGACAATGTGCTGCAACACACATTTGAGACATTTATCAAGATGCTGGAAAAACTCCGGTAACTTTTTTTTGACCATAAATTAACAGTGTAAATAATGAGAACGGTATTCAGTAAAGCCTGCCTCGGGTTCTTGTTTTTACTTCCATCGGCAGTCAACGCGCAAAATGAATTGCTCCGGCAATACATCGACAGCGCTTTTGCCAACAACATTGTACTGGAACAAAAAAACATTTCCCTGGAAAAAGCCAACGCAGCGCTTGAGATCGCCAGGAGCTGGAGCTACCCGGCCGTCAATTTTCAATTCGGTTACCAGACAGCCGATGGCGGCCGCGATATCTACCTCCCGCTCGGCGATCTGCTCAACGGTGTGTACGCAACGCTCAATCAACTTACCGCCAGCAACGCTTTTCCCCAACTGGAAAACCAACGCATCAACTTTTTACCCAAAAACTTCTATGATGGCCACATCCGCACCACCCTGCCCATCATCAATGAAGACATCCGTTATGGCAAAAAAATAAGCCGCCAGCAAATAACGCTCAGTGAGATCGAAGTAGACCTCTACAAACGCGAACTCGTCAAGAATATCAAGAGCGCCTATTACCAATACCTCACCGCGCAACAAGCCGTTGCTATCTATGAAAGCGCTCTCGAACTTGCACGCGAAGGCCAACGGGTAAATCAGAAGCTACTCGACAACGGCAAAGGCCTGCACGCTTACCTGCTTCGCTCCAACAGTGAAATTGAACAGGTGAATGCACAGTTGTACCAGGCACGCCAGCAGGTGATCAATGCCCGCGCTTATTTCAATCTTTTACTCAACCGCGAGCAAACTGCGGCTATCGACAGCAATTACAATTCAACTGCCGCCCTCGATCAGATACAATCGACATTGATGGCACCGCCGTCGAACGGACAACGCGAAGAGTTCCGCGTCTTGCGCCAGGCACTCGCCATCAATGAAAATCTCCTGGAAATGAACAAGCGTTTTTATTATCCCAAGTTGAACGGTTTCCTCGATCTTGGTTCGCAATCGCAGAATTGGCAGTTCAACGGACAATCACGCTATTATATGCTCGGTGTGCAATTGGACGTTCCCATTTTTGCCGGCTATCGGAATAAGTACAAAATCCGCCAAGCTGAACTCGATGCGCGTACATCACGGCTCAACATAGAACAAACCCGTCAGCAATTACAACTGACCGGCACTACAGCGCACAACAACCTGCTGGCCTCCTGGCAATCGTTCCAGGCCACGACCAAACAACTCGAAGCCGCTGCGGCTTACCAACGCCTCATCGAACGCGGCTACCGCGAAGGCACCAACAGCTTTATTGAAACCATCGATGCCCGCAATCAATACACACAGGCACAGCTTCAGTATAATATCAACCAATACCGCGTACTGATTGCTGCTGCTGCACTGGAAAGAGAAACCGCTTCTTTTAATCTGAAAAAATAACCGCCATGCATAAAACCACATCAGCCATTCTTGTGGCGCTTATGAGCACTTTCCTCCTGTCGTGTGGCAACGACAAAAAAACTGAACCGATACAGGACGATATAATCCCCGTCCGCATCATGCCGCTGCAACAGGATTCTTTACGCCAGGAAGTCAATACTTCCGGTCAGTTTACCACCGACGACGAAACAATTTTATCTTTTAAAAACGGGGGCATCATCAGCCGCATTTTTGTAAAAGAAGGCGATGCCGTGAGCCGCGGACAAATACTGGCTACATTAAATCCTACCGAAATCAATGCCATGGCCGAACAGGCTTCGCTGGCTTTGCAGAAAGCACAACGCGATTATGAACGCGCACAAAATCTTTACCGCGACAGTGTAGCTACACTCGAGCAATTGCAAAATGCCAAAACCGCTTACGATGTGGCGCGCCAGCAAAACAGCAGCGCGGGCTTCAACCGCATTTACACAGAGATCCGTTCCGTTTCCAGCGGCTATGTGCTTCGCAAATTTTCCAATGAAGGACAGGTGGTTGGTCCCGGTACACCCGTATTGCAGATCAATGGTGCCACACAGGGCAAATGGTTGTTGCGCACAGGCGTAAGCGATATACAATGGGCGATGATTAAAACGGGCGACAAGGCCCTGGTGTCAACCGATGCACTACCCGGGCAACAATTTCCCGCTATTGTTTCAAAAAAATCAGAAGGCATCGATCCGATGAGTGGCACGTTCAATGTGGAGATCGAGATTACCGGTAAGGCACCCGCAGGACTGGCGGCCGGCCTTTTCGGTAAAGCCGTTATTTATCCCACCCGTATTACCAATGCATGGCCTATTCCTTACGATGCGCTGCTCGATGGCAACGGTAATGAAGGTTATGTGTTTGTAACCGATGACAACAAAACTGCCCGCAAAGTGAAAGTGCAGATCGCACGCGTGGAAAATAACCAGGTGCTCATCAGCAGCGGACTGGAGAATGCCCGCTCATTGATCATCTCCGGCAGCGCTTACCTGAATGACGGTTCTAAAATCAAAATCAACTGAAACCACACTGAGTATGAAAATAGCGCAATACGCGATAAAGAATTACCAGTTCACACTTATCATGGTACTCATGATCGTGTCGGTTGGTATTTCCACGGTACTGACCATGCCGCGATCGGAAGATCCCGAACTGAATGCCCCGATGTTTCCCGTAGTAGTAGTGTATCCGGGTACCAGTCCTAAGGACATGGAAGAACTGGTTGTAAAACCGTTGGAGAAAAAATTATACGGCCTTGATAATATCAAGCGCATCAAAACCAGCATTCATGATGGTTTGGCACTGCTGTTTGTTGAATACCGTTTCAACAGCAACGTAGACGACAAATACCAGGAAGTGGTGCGGGAAGTAAGCGCCATGCGATCGCAGTTACCGCCGGACCTGTACAGCATCGACGTGCAAAAGATCGATCCGTCGAATGTAAACATCCTGCAGATGGCCCTGGTGAGTGAAAATGCACCGCGTGATAAACTACGTAAAGCTGCCGAAGACCTGGAAGAGGTATTGGAAAAAATTCCCTCGTTGAAGAATGTGGAGATACAAGGCATTCCCGATCCTACCATCCGTGTTGACCTTGCATTGGATAAACTGGCACAATTGCATCTTCCGGTGACCGTGGTGGCGGGCGCCCTCCAGGGAGAGATCACCAACATCCCGGGTGGCAGTATCAACGAAGGCAGCAAGTCTTTCAATATTAAAACGAATGGTACTTACCAGAGTATCGGAGAAATTGAAAACACGGTATTGGCCACGGGCACAGGCCGTACGATCTTTCTGAAAGATGTAGCGAAAGTTTATTTCGATTACTCGCAGGAGAAACATATTACGCGGTTGAATGGTCACCGTTGCATCACGATCGTTGCGGCATTGAAAAAAGGAGAAAATATTTCTAACGCACAGAAAGAATACCTGAAGCCGATCAATAATTTCAAGGAGAAATTACCCGCCAACATGGACCTGGTCTTACACTTCGATCAGGCCGATAATGTCAATAGCCGGCTGGGGCACCTGGGAGTGGACTTTATGATCGCGATCGGGTTGGTATTGCTGACCCTGCTGCCATTGGGCATGCGCGCCTCACTGGTAGTGATGATTGCGGTTCCGCTTTCACTGGGCATCGGTATTATTTTTATCAACATGCTGGGCTATAACCTGAACCAATTGAGTATAGTAGGTTTGGTGGTGGCCTTGGGCCTCCTGGTGGATGACAGCATCGTGGTGGTGGAAAATATCGAGCGATGGATGCGCAATGGCTATTCAAGATTGGAAGCAACATTGAAGGCAACAAACCAGATCGGTATGGCCGTGCTGGGCTGTACCGCCACCCTGATCATCGCTTTCATGCCTCTGGCCTTTATGCCGGAGTCGAGCGGTGAATTTATCCGCAGTCTTCCGGTAGCGGTGATCGCTACCATCTTTGCCTCGATGATCGTGGCACTGACGATCGTGCCCTTCCTGTCGAGCCGTTTGCTGAAACCACATGCCAATGAACACGGCAACTTTTTCCTGCGCGGATTGCAAAAACTCATTCATGGTACTTATGCAAAACTGCTCGACCGCGCCCTGAAACATCCCTGGAAAACGCTGGCAGTGGGTGCGGCGATCTTTGTCGGTTCGTTGATGCTGATTCCTGTTATCGGATCGAGCCTCTTCCCCGCTTCGGAGAAACCGCAATTCCTGATCGACATCACGGCACCGCTGCAGTCAAATATTTATCATACCGATTCGCTGACGAAGCAAATTGAAAAAGAACTGCGCAAAATTCCGGAGATCCGGTACTTCGCATCCAATACCGGCAAAGGCAATCCGCGTATTTATTACAACGTGAACCAGCAAAATGAACAAAGCAATTTCGCTGAGATCTTTGTACAACTGCAACCGGATGTACGTCCTGATAAAAAAATAGCGATCATTGAAATGCTCCGCAACCGGTGGACACCTTACCCGGGCGCAAAAGTGGAGGTAAAGAATTTTGAACAGGGACAACCGATGATCTCTCCGGTGGAAGTACGGTTGCTGGGAGAAAATCTCGATACACTCAGCAAACTGGCGTCCGAAGTAGAAACCTTACTCAAACAAACCGAAGGAACCATTTATGTAAACAATCCCATCCGCAACCTGAAGTCTGATATCCGTGTATTTATCAATAAGGAAAAAGCGCAGATGCTGGGCGTACCGACTGTCAACATCACGCGTACCGTGCGGATGGCCGTGGCAGGTTTCCCTGTCGGCAATTTTACCAATCCCAACCGTGATAACGATGATTATACGATCGTGTTGGGTGTACCGGGCAAGTCCTACCCCGACCTTACCGTGTTTGACAACTTGTATGTAAACAATGTGCAGGGAAAAGCCATTCCGCTGAATCAACTTGCAACCATCGGTATGGAAACCTCACCCTTGCACATCAATCACTTCAATAAAACGCGGACGGTATCGGTTACTGCTTTCGTCCGCAAAGGCTACCTGAACTCCGAAGTGATCGACGCGGTAATAGCCAAACTGAATCAGAAAAAACTACCCGATAACTACCGTTATGAAATGGGTGGTGAAGTAGAAGGCAAAAGTGAATCTTTCAGCGGGTTTGGTAAGATCATTCTCGTGACCGTGTTCATGTTCATTGCCGTGCTGGTGTTGCAGTTCCGCACCTTCAAGAGTACGCTCATCGTATTGTCGGTTATTCCGTTGGGTATTGTTGGTGCTGTGCTGGCACTGCTGGTCACCGGCAATTCATTATCCTTTGTGGCAACGATCGGTATTGTGGCACTGGCAGGTATTGAAGTGAAAAATACGATCCTGCTGGTTGACTTTACGAATCAGTTGCGCGCAGAAGGCAAACCGTTAATGGAAGCGATCGAAGAAGCGGGTGAGGCCAGGTTTCTGCCAATCATTCTCACTTCCCTGACAGCGATCGGGGGCTTGTTACCGATTGCCCTGTCGAGCAATCCGTTGATCTCGCCACTGGCGATTGTGATGATCGGAGGTTTGATCAGCTCTACGTTGCTGTCAAGAATCGTGACGCCGGTTATTTATAAATTGATGCCGCCGAAGGTGGAGGTAAAAGTAAAACAGCCGTTGTAAGTTTTAAGTAATAAGTATAATCAGTTCTTTGCGACTTTGCCGCTTATGTAGCTTTGCGTGAACTGTATTGGCCGTTTCATTGACGATTGGCGATTCACGCTTATTTTTGTAAAAAACAACGATAGCTATGTACCAGACACTTCTTGTTTCCCTGGAAGAAAATATATTGACCGTTACCATCAATCGTCCCGACAAACTGAATGCGTTGAATAAATCGGTGATCGAAGAGTTGGGAAAAGTATTCGATGATGTGTATAGCAACCATGATATTAAAGCAGTGATCCTGACCGGCAGCGGCCCCAAGTCGTTTGTTGCGGGTGCCGATATCAGCGAGTTCAGCAGCCTGGATGCCAAAGGTGGTGAAGCTTTGGCGCGTCATGGACAGGAAACAGTGTTTGACCGTATCGAGCGTTGTCCCAAACCCGTTGTGGCGGCCGTGAATGGCTTTGCCTTGGGTGGTGGTTGCGAGCTGGCGATGGCCTGTCATTTCAGACTGGCTTCAGAAACAGCGCGTTTCGGTCAGCCCGAAGTAAACCTTGGCCTGATTCCGGGTTATGGCGGTACGCAGCGCTTAACGCAACTGATCGGTAAAGGTCGTGCAATTGAAATGTTGTTATCCGCCAACATGATCGATGCGGCTACGGCACATCAGTATGGCCTGGTCAATCATGTAACAACCGCTGAAGAATTATTACCCAAAACAAAAACCATTCTTCAGACGATATTGAGCAAAGCGCCATTGGCCGTTGCCGGCTGCATTGAAGCAGCTAATGCTGTGTATGACGAAAAAATAAATGGTTACGATACAGAAATCCGTTTGTTCGGCGAACTGTTTGATACTGCTGATGCGAAAGAAGGCATTACGGCGTTTCTGGAAAAAAGGAAAGCGGCTTTTCAAGCCAAGTAAAAATTCAAAATTCAAAAATTTGTGCAGCAGCGCTTCTGTTCTTTTTGAATTTTGACTTTTTACTTTTTAATTTCTTGCTACTTCAGGAAGCCTTCAACCAAAGGAGCCACCAGATGCGGCGCCTTGAACTGATAGCCCAAAACTTTTGCGAAGGTCGCGGCCATCTGTTGCAAAAACAGCGGTTGGCTGTTGCGCTGTTCCCCTCCCGCGGCTACGCCTTTGCCCCAGCCCGCTACCCAGATCTCTGAAGCATCCTGCACACCCGATCCATGATCCGTCCATTGACGTTTGATGATATCACCACGTCCATGGTCCGTTGTTAAAAAGATGGCCGTTTTATTTTTATACTGGGGATCGTTTTGAATGAAAGCCCATAACTCCTGCAGCCATTTATCAACCTGTTTGGCGGCATCCAGGTAAGAACGATACTTGCCGGCATGCGCCCACTCATCCGTTTCTCCATAACCTATGTATAATACCCGGGGACGTTTTTGCTGCAGGTATTCCAACGCGGCATAATGGGTAAATACATCAAGACATTCCGCGTCACCCCATGGCCGGTAGCTATCGCGCAGCATGCGATGCACCAACAATTGGTTGGGGGTCAGATTTTTTCCTGTCAATGTATCAAATGCGGAAATCACCGGGAAACCCACACGTGATTGGGCTAATATCCGGTCAAAAGCATTCCATGCACCAAATGCCGCCACTTTCCCTTTGAAGCCAGGTTGATTGTGTAAAAATTCAAGGACATGGAGGTTGGGGTTTTCCGGATAACCATTGCTGTTGATAGCGGTATCAACAAACCCTGTAAGGAGTTCGCTGTAGCCGGGATAGCTGAACCAGTAAGGATTGGCATTATTGGCTTTGCTGCCGGCGAGGCGGTTGCCATAGATGCGTCCTTCCTTTTCCATCAGCGACCACAGAAACGGCATCAGTTTCTTTCTCCGCACCTTTGCATTGGCATGCCAGTAATTGGCAAAAATGTACGCGCTGTCTTCTTCGTTGAAAGCGGGGTCGCGGGCCAGTGCGGTATCCATTCCACCAAATACCTCCTGCCAGCGCAGGCCGTCGGTAGTGATAATGATCAGGTTTTCGGCTTTGTTTTGTCCGTTGGCGAATCCAAGCAGCAGAAGTGATACTGTCAAAAGTATGAAGCGCATACGAGGCAATTTTTGTACTGTGAAAATATGGAAATGGCATCTTAATTTCTCTGTGTTTTGCGTTACCGTGGCTACTTTTCACGCAAAGACGCATAAGGAGCAAAGGCGCAAAGTATCACTTACAACCTATTACCTACCCCCTACTTCTACCTTACACCCTACGCCTTAGACCTTATGCCTTATGCCTATACACCTCTGACTTAAAACTTATCACTTACTACTTACAACCTTATCGCCTACCTTTGTGGCCATTTTTCAACAAAAGCCAGTAATACATGCAATACAGAACAGAAAAAGACACGATGGGCGAAGTGAAAGTACCCGCCACCGCGTACTATGGTGCACAGACCCAGCGAAGCATCGACAACTTCCGTATCGCCGAGGACATTAACAAGATGCCCAAAGAAATTATCCGCGCATTTGCTTACCTGAAAAAAGCTGCGGCCATCACCAATTTCGAAGCGGGCGTTTTACCTGCGGAGAAATCAGCACTCATCGGTAAAGTATGTGATGAAATACTGGAAGGAAAACTGGATGAGTATTTCCCCCTCGTTGTATGGCAAACCGGCAGCGGTACGCAAAGCAACATGAACGTGAATGAAGTGGTGGCTTACCGCGGTCACGTACTCAACGGCGGCAACCTCGAAGACAAAGAAAAATTCCTGCATCCCAACGACGACGTGAACAAATCACAGTCGAGCAATGATACCTTCCCTACCGCTATGCACATCGCGGCTTATAAAATTTTACTCGAAACAACCATTCCCGGTATCGAGAAGCTGCGCGACACACTCCTGAAAAAAAGCAAGGACTTCATGCAGGTGGTTAAGATCGGCCGCACACACTTTATGGACGCTACGCCACTCACCCTTGGCCAGGAGTTCAGCGGTTATGTATCGCAACTCGATCACGGTCTGCGTGCATTGAAAAATACCCTGCCTCACCTGAGCGAACTCGCATTAGGCGGCACCGCCGTTGGCACCGGCATCAACACACCTCCGGGTTATTCGGAGAATGTTGCCAAACATATCGCCCAACTCACCGGTCTGCCTTTCTTCACGGCTGAAAATAAATTTGAAGCACTCGCCGCACACGACGCGATCGTGGAAGCACACGGCGCATTGAAAACAATCGCCGTGAGCCTGATGAAGATCGCCAACGATATCCGCATGCTGTCTTCCGGCCCGCGTAGTGGCATCGGTGAAATTTTTATCCCGGATAATGAACCAGGCTCTTCTATCATGCCAGGTAAGGTAAACCCTACACAATGTGAAGCGCTCACCATGATCGCTGCGCAGGTGTTGGGAAATGATGTTGCCATCAACGTTGGCGGTGCAATGGGACATTTTGAACTGAACGTGTTCAAACCCGTAATGATCTATAACTTCCTGCACAGCGCGCGCCTGATTGGTGATGGCTGCGTTTCCTTCAATGATAAATGTGCAACAGGCATCGAACCCATCGAAAGCAATATCAAAAAACACGTGGACAACTCCCTGATGCTGGTGACCGCCCTCAATACGAAGATCGGTTATTACAAGGCCGCTGAGATTGCCCAAAAAGCACATAAAGAAGGCACCACGCTGAAAGAAATGGCGATCAAACTCGGTTATGTAACCGCGGAAGAATTTGACCAGTGGGTGATCCCCGCCAACATGGTTGGTCAGATCTGATACACGTAGATCCCCGATAGTAAAAAGTGAAGAACGGCCTGTTCTTCACTTTTTTTTGGTGCCTGCCTCTTGATATTCTGGTTTTTTTTAACCTAACTTACTTCAAATCCCTTCCACATGAAAAACCTGAATAATATCCACCAGGCGCCGTCTCCGAGCGGGTCATCTATTTCTCCCTATTTACAATTCCTGTTATTGTCCGGCTCCACGATGATCAGCCGCGTGTTCCTGACGCCCGAAGCCAACCCTTACCTGTCGCAGTTTTTCCCAAATCAGCAGGCACCTGTATTATTGCCAGGTCATCCGGAATCCGGCAAAGACTGGTATGGCAATTACGAATAAGCCCTCAAAAAAAAGCTGCCCGAAGGCAGCTTTCATCCATGATCCTATCTGAAGTAAACCAATTTCTGGGTTCTTAGCGGACGGCCATTGCCGTCGTATAATTGAAGTATATACATCCCCTGCTTGAACGAGGTGATATCTACTTCAAAATCGTTGCGGAAGCTTTGCGTTTGCTTCAATACTCTTCCCCCCAGATCACAGAGGTCTGCACGCAGTGGTTTGGCAAATACCGCTTCCCCATGAATGTATACACGTCCGGGTGTGGGATTGGGATAAATGCGGATTCTGTCTTCCGGGCGTTCCGGTGTGGGGCGCGGATCCTGTAAAGCCAGTGTAATGCCGGTATACGTGTATTCCATGATCGTGCCTGCATTGCTGCTGGCGCCTACATCCCTTGCCACATAAAACTTAAGCCCATCCGGTGATATCGTTATTCTACGGATTCGGTTGCCATCGCCCCTGAAATAAGAAATGGTATCGCCGGTGACGCCGTCGCCGTTAGCGTTGAGGCGAATGCGGTATACCATATTTTTCTTCAGCGGAGTAATAAGCAATGAGCTTTGCCATCCCGCTATTTTTCCGTGTTTATAGAAGTCTACGCTTGACGATGCAATGGTCGGCCATTGTGAGTTATCAGACTGTGCATACAAAGCCGCCATGCCACTTGCCGGCACGGTGAATGTGGTGAAGATTGGTTCCTGGTGATTGTTTGCCGTCACGGAACAGAAGGCCTGTTCATTGGCAGAAGCCGTGGTGCCTAAACGATATCCATTTACATTGCCCTCGCAATAACCGGCCACTTTATCCCATCCGTAATTTTTTCCTGCTTCGATAATATTTACTTCATCATCTGTTTTATCCATCTGCTCGGTGCTGTAGAGTATGTAATTACCATTTACCTGCCCCCACGCCAGGCCTTGTGCATTGCGGTGTCCCATTGTATATACATAGTCGCGCCCGCTGATAGGTGTACCGTTGTAAAACGGGTTATTGTCAGGCACCCAGGCATCTGCTCCGCTGTCGCCGTCTGTCTCGGTATTGATGCGTAATACTTTTCCTTCGAAAGCATCCAGGGTTTGTGCACGTTGTGTACGGTTCTGGTTGGCAAACTGTCCGGCACCCATGTCGCCGATAGTATAATACAAGCGGTACTGATCATTGAGGCCGCCACCGGCTTCTTCGATCTGCGGACTGATGACGAGTCTTCCCGAGTTATGATCGCTGCTGCCGGGAAGATTATCCAGCACGATCTGCGGACTGCTTAATGTATTACCGTTATAATTGTAGCGAACGATCTTGGTAGTATAAAAACATCCATTGGGCGAAGCGCAGGTGCCTTTATTGTATACATAGGCAATGTAAACCCAGGGCTTGGCTGCACGTACTGCGGGATCGCTGGAATAGAGATTGGGATGCAACACCAACCCCATCAATCCGCCTTGCGGCCAGTCAGTGGTAGTCTCGTCGAAATTAATGCTGGCGTCGGTGGAGCGCAGGTTGAGCAACGTAGTTTTCACACCGGTGGCAATACTTACCCTGCGAACGAGGTAGGCTTTATTTTCTGTTACCCATAAAGAATCATTGGGACCATATACTACTTCCCACGCGGAATTGAATCCGGTGGAGACCACACGTTTAGAAAATGGTTCAGATTGACTGAAAGCATGAAGAGGCAAAAAGAAGGTCAGCAGCAGAACTAACGGCAGCGTTGGTTGCTTCATACGGATTTGGATTTCGGGGGCAAAATACATTACTGCGTTTTTTTATGCAAGCGCAATAGCCCTCAATCTATTAAAGTAGAGTTACGATGGCTCAATCGGTGAAACCCTTTTTGTTTTTAGTAAAAAAAACTGAAACGTGAAAATCGCAGACAAATTTTCTATAAAAAAATTTAGTGATATGAGTGTATTTACTGTGTTTCTACTATAAAAGCACTACATAAAAATGCCCAAAACTACTATTGACAACAGCTACTATATATACTACCTTAGCTGCTCTAAAAATCCATACCGTGAAGACTGTACCACCGTCCCGCCCCCCGTGCCGTGTTGTTGCCCGCCGTACTGGTATGCATTTTTTCCTGCTATTGATAACAGCTTTCACTTTTTTATTCACTGAATCTTTAAGCGCGCAGACCGTTACCACAGGTAAAAGTTTCATCAACCTTACACGTCCGAATGGCGGCAACTTTCTTCCCGGCGATATCATTGAAGTGCGGGCAACCATTGCTGTAAGCGGCGGATCATCTACTAACCGTGTAAATTCAGTTCGCTACAACGACACGCTCAATCTTGCCAAGTTTAATTATGTTCCCAATACGCTGCGCCTGATCTCGAATGAAGGCCGTACACAAACGCAGTATACGGATGGTGCTGATGCCGACGGCGCACACATCAACACCAGCAATGGCCAGCTCCGGTTTAACGTCGGTGATGCCGCTGGTAGTTGCAATGTGACCACACAAGGTACCGGCACCACCAATGCCGGCAGGTTATGGGGGGCGTTGCGTCCTTCGTTTTATGGCAGCACCTGCATCAGCGTTTATTCATACCGGCTGGAAATCCGTCCCGATGCACCCGCAGTTGCTATTGACTCACTTATACGCCTGAGCTCAGGTAACTTCCGGTACCGCATGGGCAGTTCAACCACGGATCAGTTATCCAATTTCCGCCCTTATATGATCCGCATTGCACCCGATTATGGTCTTTGTTCCAACTCGATCGGTTCGAATGCATTGTTAGGTGAATTTGGCGGAACATTCGGTTCGGGCACAGCTCAGAACCGCAGTGCCACGGCTTTTATTCCTGCACCTTATGCTTACCTTAATTTCGGAACGGGCACACCAAACGATAATGGTTATGGCGTGGCCAACCGCACCAGCGCCAACGGAAGTACGGTCGGTAATTTACCTTATCCCAATTCCGCGCGTGTATTCACTTTGTGGGATATTATCGGTGACCACACCGGCGCTTCCGACCCGCTGGCCGGCAATCCGCCTACCAGCACGGGTTATGCGGTGATCATCAACGCGAGTTATGAAACCAACCGCGCCTTTCAGCAAACCATCACCAATCTCTGCGAAGAAACTTATTATGAATTCTCGGCCTGGTTCCGCAATATCTGCCGTCGCTGCGGATGCGATTCAAGTGGTAAAGGTTCCGGCGATGCAGGTTATGTGCCCGGACCAGGTAATGACTCATCCGGTGTACGTCCTAACCTGGCGTTCCAGATCGACGACGAAGAATATTATACCAGCGGCAACATTGCCTATACCGGCCAGTGGATCAAAAAAGGATTTGTATTCCGTACCAAACCCGGACAAACTTCCATTACCGTAACGATCCGCAACAATGCGCCGGGTGGTGGTGGCAACGACTGGGCAATAGATGATATAGCTATTGCCACCTGTCTGCCTTCGATGACCTATGCGCCGTCCACTACACCCAATGTATGCCGCGGTGCATCGCTGAGAATATATGATACGGTGCGTTCTTATTTCAATAACTACCGCTACTATCAATGGCAGTACCGTCCTGCAGGTGGTGGTGCCTGGACGGATGTAGGTCCGCTGATCGGCCCCATTACCCCTGTGTGGAACGGCAGTATGTGGGAGTATGTAGCTTCTTATACCGTGCCGCCTGCCATGACCGCATTGGCCAACAACGGCGATCGCTACCGTTTGCTTACGGCGACCTCCACTTCCAATATAGGTGAAACGAACTGCCGCTCGACCGATGAAATAAATATCGTCACGATGAACGTGCTCGACTGTGGCATACCGCTCAGTACGCAGCTACTTTCCTTTAATGCTACGAATACCAATGGGCGGGCACAAATCAACTGGACCACCGGCACCGAAAATGAACCCGTATGGTTTGTAGTGGAGAAAAGTAATGACGGGCAGCAATTCCGTTCACTTGCTACTCTCAATGGCCGCAACAGCAGAAACGAACTGAATACTTATTCGTTGCCCGATGCAGACGATATTACAGCAAGGCAATACTATCGCCTGCGTATGTACAACAGCGCCGGCAATACCACTTATTCAAGAATAGTGACCCTGGAGCCTTCGCAGCATCGCGGACTGCAATGGGTGTCTTATGTAAACCCTTTCCAGTCGTCCATCCGTGCTGAAATAAGAACAGAACGCGCCGCTGTATTGCAGGCGCAGCTTGTAAACAATATGGGACAAAGCGTACTCCGTCAGACGTTGAATGTGCAGGCAGGTATCAATTCGGTGAACATCACCAATACGCAACAAATACCAGCAGGGGTTTATATTCTCCGGATCACCGATGGCAATGAGGTGTTGCAGCAGAAGCTGATCAAACAGTAGGCAATCAGAGTCAATAGTGAATGGCTGGCTGACGCTCCCGAAGCCGTGAATCGTCAATCGTCAATAAACAGCGATGGTTCGTGTATACACGAACCATCGCTGTTTTACTTAATACTTATTACTTACCACTTAAAACGGCTGTTTCAAAGCACTTCCACCCGATCATTATTTTCCGCTCCGGTCTCAACGGTTGAACGGGATTTTGCGGGTTCCAGTTTTTTGAAGAAGCGCTTTTGAAAGATCAGCAAGGTGATAACACCGACCGAAATAGATGCATCTGCGATATTGAAGATCGGGCTGAAAAATTCAAACTCTGCCCCTCCAACAAATGGAAACCAGGAAGGAAAATGCGTTTTGATCATCGGGAAATAAAGCATGTCAACCACGCTTCCGTGCAGGAAGGAAGAATATCCGTCAGAAGAGAAAGAAGCAACACCCGCGTAAGGGATATAATCTTTTGTAAGTGGATCGAAATGTAATCCTTTGTCGAAGATCATTCCGTAAAACATACTGTCGATCAGGTTGCCCAGGGCACCTGCATAGATGAGCGCCGCGCAAACAATAAAACCACGGCTGTATTTCTCCCGCACAAATTTCACCAGCAGCCAACTGCCAAAGATCACCGCCACCAGGCGAAACAGGGTCAGGATCACCTTGCCTGTTTCATCGCCGAGTTTCCAACCCCAGGCCATGCCGGAGTTTTCAATGAAGTGAATACGGAACCAATCCATACCCATTACCCTGACGATCTCACCGGTTGGATAAGTCGTTTTGATGTATATTTTCAGTGCCTGGTCGATAATAATAATCAGGGCGATAATAAAGATGGCTGATCTGAGCTTCACAACAAGGTTTTAGTAGACAAATATAGGGATTTTGCTGACGGGGCGGGGACTGTCGACCGGCTATGTGGCTTCGGAAGCGTCATTGCCGATTCATTTATGTTGTTGGTCTGGAGGCCAACAACGGCGAGACCAACAACGACGAGGGTCACAATTCACAACACCCCTCACTCCTCATAATATACACGTTTCACCCGCTGTGAAATACCCGTCATTATTTCATAAGGAATGGTGCCGGCCCATTGTGCAAGATCCTGCACGGGCAGTTCCCGGCCGAAAAGAATAACCGTATCACCTTCGCGTACACCCGGAATATCGGTTACGTCCACCATGGTCATGTCCATACAGACTGTTCCGATCACCGGCGCGAGGTGTCCTGCTATCCATACTTTTCCCACGCCATTGCCTAAACGACGCGAATAACCATCGGCATACCCGATGCGTACGGTAGCGATCAGCGAGTCGCGTGTCACCACGCCGCGGCGGTTGTAACTGACCGACTCTCCTTTTTTTAATTGTTTGATCTGTGCGATGGTCGTCTTCAGCGTAGCGGCGGGCTCCAGTTGATTCCGGAGCACACCTGCACTGTCGATGCCATACATGCCGATACCGAGACGCACCATGTCCAACTGCAATTGCGGCAAACGGGAAGTAGCCGCCGTATTGGATATATGCCGGATAAAAGGATAATGCAAAGTATTTTGTAAAATGGCTACGGCCGTATGATAGCGGTCAAACTGCGCCATGGTATAGGCATCCTCTGCCGGGTCTTCGCTGGCTGCCAGGTGGGAAAAAACAGATTGTACGCGAAGCCAGGGACTTTCGGCCAACGCGTTGGCGAGCGCCTGCGCATCTTCCAATGCAAAACCCAACCGGTTCATACCTGTTTCGATCTCGATATGCACCGGGTAAGCATGGCGCCCTTCGGCTTTGAGGTAGGCCTCAAAATAGCGTAGCATCGCAAAAGAATAAAGGTCCGGTTCGAGGTTATATTCAGTGATCAGGTCAAATGCCGTGGGCTCAGGATTCATGACCATGATCGGCAGGGAAATGCCTGCACGCCGCAGCTCAGCACCTTCATCCGCATAAGCTACGCCCAGGTAATCGATCTTGTGAAATTGCAATATGCCGGCGATTTCCGCACCACCACTGCCATAAGCAAAAGCTTTGACCATCGCCATCACTTTTACGCCGGGTCGTAATTGTTCCTGGAAGAGCTTCACATTATGCACCAGCGCATTCAGGTTTATTTCCAATACGGTCTGGTGTACTTTCTGTTCCAGTACCTGCACGATACGTTCAAAGCCAAACACACGCGCCCCTTTTACCAGGATCATTTCCTCACGGAAACGGGAAGAAAGGAAGCGTTGCAAAAAAGATTCCGTATCGGAATACCATTCGATCTCGGGCAACAGTCCCGCTTCACGGGCTTCTTCGAGCGCCACTGAGATATGTGGACCGATACCGATCAGGCGTGTAACATGATGATGTTTGAGTTCACCGATAATACGTGCATATAATAGCGGATCGGGATCGGCACTTTGCAGCAGATCGGATAAGATGACCGTACGTTTCGGCCAGCCGCTTTGCTGATCGAGAAAATCCAACGCGATGTAAAGCGAATTGACATCTGCACTGTAACTATCGTTGATCAGCGTGCACTGGTTGATGCCTTTCTTTAATTCCAAACGCATATCTACCCGTTGCAGGTGTTTCATGCGCTCAGCGATCACAGCCGGTGCATAGTTCATCATCAGCAACGTGCAGCAGCAGGTCAGTGCATTGTCGACAGAAGCTTCGTCGGTAAAAGGTATTTCAAATGAAATAACGGTATCGCCGCGGCGTGCTTCGATGAGCGTATGTGCCGCATAGCGTTGTATCCGTTCAACCGTGAGCCACGCTGGCTGCTTACGGCTCCAGGTATAAAGTGCCGGAATTTTTCCGCCCGTCAACAAGGCGAGTTCGGCGGGAATGTCGAGGTCCGCCGGCAGCAAATGATCAGGGCTGTAAACTAATTGATCGCAGTGGACAAAGAGTTTAAGTTTCTCGATCGCTTTTTGTTTTGCGTCAGCAAAACCTTTGCTATGTGCTTCGCCGATATTGGTGAGGATGCCGGTTTGCGGTTGAATGATCTTCTCCAGCTTCTCCATTTCATCCGGCAGGGAAATGCCTGCTTCAAAAACAGCGAACTGCGTTTCTTCATTCAATTGCCACACGCTGAGCGGCACGCCTATTTGCGAGTTATAACTTTTCGGACTGCGTACCAATCTCACGCCGGGATCCAGTAATTGTGCCAGCCATTCTTTCACCACCGTTTTTCCATTGCTACCGGTGATACCGGTAACGGGTAAGGTAAAACGGCTGCGATGATAAGCGGCCAGTTGCTGTAATGCTTCGAGACTATCCCGCACCTGAAGAAATACGGCTTCGGGATAAAGCGTGGCGTTAACGGGCTGGCTCACCACAAAAGACCGGATGCCTTTTTCATACAGCTCCGGAATAAACTGGTGGCCGTTGCGGCTGTTGCCTTTCAGGGCAAAAAACAACGGACCCGGAGCATCGGCGCGTAACACCGGAACTTTCCGGCTATCGAGCAGTAGCTGATCGATCTCCCAATCAATTGCAGGAGCGGGCGCCCCGATAACAGTGGCAATATGACTGAGTGTATAGTTCACAATAATAATGAATCAGGAAGAAGTACTGGGATCGTCCACATCCGGCGGCACACCTTTTTTCTTCATAAAAATAGAATAGAAGATGGAACCGAATATGCAGCAAAGGATCACGGCCAGGGAAATAAATACCTGCGTTGTTTTATCGAGCCATTCGTTGATCCAGTGTTCACAAAGCATTTTCAATCCGATAAATACCAGCACAATGGCTATGCCCTGCTGCAGGTAATCGAATTTACTCACCGCGCCGCGCAGCAGGAAGAACAGGGAACGCAGCCCCAATACGGCAAAAATATTAGAGGTATAGATTACCAGACGTGCCGTTTCCTGGTATCCTTCTGTTTTCGTATCCACAATTCCCATCACCGCGGGAATCGAATCCAAAGCAAAAACCAGATCGATCGCTGCGAGCATGATCACCACCACGAACAAAGTGGTATAAAACTTTTTGCCATCGATACGTACGGTGAATTTACCATCGCCATCATGTGGTACTACCGGAAGGAAACGGCGAACAAACTTATATACCTTGCTCTGCTTCGGATCAAACTCTTCTTCTTCCGTGGAAGCAAACATTTTGTAACCGGTATAGATAAGAAACACACCAAAAACATACAGGATCCAATGAAAACGCTCTACCAACGCCACACCCAGCGTAATAAAGATGACGCGGAAAAGAATGGCCATCAGGATACCGATGAGCAATACCCGCCCATAGTTCTTTTCCTTTACGCTGAATGCAGAAAAAATAAGAATGAAGACAAAAATGTTATCGATGCTGAGGCTCCATTCCATGAGATAAGCACTGAGGTATTCGAGGGCGGGTTTCTGTCCGTTCTCGATCCACATGAATACACAAAAGCTCAGTGCAAGGCCCACCCAGAAAAAAGTCTGGTACAGCGCCTGTTTGATGGTGACCTTTTGGTTCTTTTTACTTAACAGTCCCAGATCAAACACCAATGCTAAAATTAAAATAGCGCCGAATACTACGTACGTGATCTGATCTGTTGTCATGACGTTGGATAAATTTGAGGCAAAGATAGCGTGAACTCAGTGATGCCGTGCGTTTGCAGGCTTATTCGGCATACTTTCTTTTCCGGATATATTGATAGATAATGCCGGCGAGTACCACCAGCAGTATTGGCAATGCAATATTGATCAACTGCCAGCTTCTTTTGTTTTCTTTTACTTTTTTGGAATCGAGCAGGCGCAGTACGATATTCTTGTTGCGTGTTTCGCTGATGGCCGGTTTGCTTACGAGGTATTCCAGGCAATTGAGCAGGAATGCACGATTGGCAAACTGGTATTGATAAGGAGAGCGCAGCGTATAAATATTGACTCCCAGCGGCAGCGGTCCGTTGGTAGGTGATACATCGTTCAATGCCATGTCGCCATCGCCTACGATGATCATTTTATTTTCCTCGGAATGATCGCGGAAGGTGACGCCCATAGCGGTCAGTGAATCGCGCTGGGCATTGGATACGCGGTGGCGGTAATTGGAAGTAAATGTTCCTTCGAGCAGCAGTGCTACGGGAATATCTTTTTTCTGGAAACTGGCATCCTGCGGAGCATTGCGGTTCTCGTTTACGTCGATGCGTACCGGCGTGCTGAGTATCCGTGAATTGGCGGAAGAAGCCAGCAGCACGGTTTTACGGACTCCCTCCACGGCTATTGTGTCGATCGAGTTAACGAAACGGCCGGCTACAAGCCCGAGTCCGCGGGTAATGGAATGATTGGCCTGCGGCTCGAACAGCGGATAATAATTCCAATGCAGGAATTCGCGTTGCGGATTTTCGGGAGTGCCGCCTACTACAAAAGGCATGAAGTCGCACTGCAGGTCCATCACGATGGAAGGATTGATGCGCGCGCCGTATTTAAACAACTGATCCGTAAGATTCAGGTTGCGGTCATAAGCGATAGTAGCCGCATTCATCTTGAGGCTGTCCTGTTCCGCTATCAACGCATCGATGAACAACAGCAGCTTGCCGCCATTCATCACATACTGATCGATCTTCAGCTTTTCCGATTCGGTAAACTGCAGGGAAGGTTTCACCATCAGTAAAACGTCGAAGGTGTCAGCATTGACCGGCTGGCTGTTAATATTGAGCAAAGCCAGGCGGTAATCTTTGTCGAGTGCTTCCTGGATGCCGTATGTACGGGCATCCATGGGCTCGCCGTTGCCGATAGAATAAGCCACAAAAGGTTTGCGCGGACTTACCAGCTGATCGATCACCCGGGCGAACTCATATTCCATGGCGGCTTCAGAGTTTACGATATCAGCTTGAGAAACGAAGCGCTCGTTGCCGGTATACAGACGTACGAGTTCCTGCTGATCATTATAAGAAACAAGTGCAACGGGATAAATAATATTGCTGGAAGCGCCGGTCTCGGTCTGGTCGGTAAGATTGATCGGAACAGCACCTAAAGCTTCCAATGTATCGCGGTAGAGACGTGAGGAGCCGGGGATGGCCTCCATCGGCGACATCACTCTGTACTGAACTTTGGAACTGTTGCGGTCTTTGAGCAGGCTTACAAACTCCTCGGTACTGTTGGCCAATTTGCGGAAACCGGCATTGAGGTCACCGGTCAGGAAAATGTCTATCCGCACCGGCTTCTCCAGTGAGCGCAGCAGGCCTCGCGTGGCTTTGCTGAGGGTATATCTTTTTTCTTTGGTAAGATCGAGGCGGGCATGAAAAACGGAAGCGAGGAAATTAACGGCTACCAATCCGATCAGCAGGAAGATCCACCAAAATCTTGACGTCATGATTTTTTTCATAGTGTAGTCTCCTATCGCTTTAACAGATTTCGGTTGGTAATAGTCAGGAACAACAGGATCACACTGGCGAAGTAGATCAGGTCGCGTGTATCGAGCAGGCCGCGGCTGATGCTGCGGTAGTGAAAATCGATGCCCAGCATTTCTATATAATAGTCAGCGCCGCCTTCCAGGCCCGGCAGGCGGCTGATGGCATTAAACCCGTAATACAAGGTAGCGCAGGCAATGAGTGCCGCGATGAAAGCCACTACTGCATTGCTGGTGAAACTGCTGGTGCAGATGCCGATAGCAGTGAACACGGCGCCCAGCATAAACAAACCGATATAGGATCCGATGGTGGCGCCCGTATCGATGCCTTCGCCTGTGGAAAGGCCCTGAATAGTAAAATAGTAAACGATGGTAGGAATCAAGGCAATGAACACGACCACCAGGCTGCCAAGGTATTTTCCTCCGATGATCTGCCAGCGGGTGAGCGGGCGGGTCTGGAGCAATTCGAATGTGCCGGCCCGGAATTCGTCGGCGAAGCTGCGCATGGTGATGGCAGGGATCAACAGCAGCAATACCCAGGGCGCAAACTCGAAGAACGAGCTCAATGTGGCATAGCCGAAATCGAGGATGTTGTCGTCAAAAACGAAAAGGATGAGGCCGTTGACCAGCAGGAAAACGATGATGGCAATGTAGCCCGTCAGGCTGCTGAAAAACTGGCGAAGCTCTTTTTTACAAACAGAGATCATAATCGGTATTGCAAAATAAACTAAACTCTTTTAAGGCGCATAAAAAATCCGCCCGCAGGCGGATAAGTCTTTTAGAACGAAAAATCGTCCGGGATATTTCGCAGCTTATACGGCGAAGCTTTCGCCGCAACCGCAGGTGCGGCTGGCATTGGGATTGTTGAAGTAAAATCCTTTGCCGTTGAGCCCTTCCGAAAATTCCAGCGTGGTATTGACGAGGTACAGCAGGCTTTTGAGGTCGGTGACCACACGGATACCGTTGTGTTCGAATACCTGGTCGGCAGGTTTGAGTTCGTTATCAAAATCCAGCTTATAGCTAAGACCGGAGCAGCCTCCGCCGACTACGCTTACACGCAGGAAATAGTTGCCTTGTTTTTCTTTATCGGCTTCGGCGAGCAGTTCCAGCACTTTTGCGCGGGCATTGTCGCTTACCAGTATGCCGTTTTCCATCATCGTTTCCATAAAATTCAAAATTAAAGCGTGAATGGTGAATCGTCAATCGTCAATGGTGAATAAGTCAATAAGTGAATAGGTGAATTGTGCTCCCTCTCGAAGGGACTTCAATCGTGAATCGTCAATCCGGCCGTTTACACTTCGCCCGAAACTTCGGGACCGCTTAAAACTACTTATTACTTAACACTTATTACTTAATACTTAACCCTTTCAATACCCGCACTACGTACTCCACCTCCTCCTTTGTCGTATACTTACCCAGGCTGAAGCGGAGCGAACTAACAGCTTCTGTTTTACTCAGCCCCATTGCCAGCAACACATGCGATGGTTCGGGATCTGCGGAACTGCAGGCCGAGCCGGTCGACAGGGCAATTTCCTTTCCAATCTGCTGCAAGATACTTGCCGCATTTGTATTACCGAAACTGATGTGAGCGGTATGTGCAAGGCGGTGATTCTTGTCGCCATGCCTTTTTGTGTCTGGCAGCAGCAGCAATTGCTCTTCCAGGTAATCACGCAGGGTGGCAAGTCTTACCGCATCCTGCTCCATTTCTTCCCGCGCTATCACGCAGGCTTTGCCCAAACCCACAATACCCGGTACATTCAGCGTACCGCTGCGGATTCCTTTTTCGTGACCACCACCATCGATCAGCGGAGCAAGGCTTACCCGCGGACCGCGCCGGCGGACATACAACGCTCCCGCACCTTTCGGCCCATAAAACTTATGTGCCGAAACAGACAACAGATCAATGCCGTCAGTGTTCACATTGACCGGTGTTTTTCCGACGGCCTGCGCGCCGTCGCTGAAGAACAGCACATTATGGCGTCGCGCGATTTCACTGATCTCTTTTACCGGCGTAATGACACCTGTTTCATTATTGGCATACATGGCTGCTACCAAAATAGTGTCCGGCCGAATGGCTTTTTCCAACTCCTCCAGATCGGGTCTTCCTTCTTTGTCAACGGGCAGAACGGTAATTTCTCCCCCCAATTTCTCTATATGTCTGCACGTGTCAAGTACCGCTTTATGTTCAGTTGCAAACGTGACAATATGTTTTCCCTTCTGATAATATTTTTCAAAAACGCCTTTCAGCGCAAGATTGTTGCTTTCGGTGGCACCGGAAGTGAACACGATCTCTGAGGCCTCCGCCCCGATCAATTGCGCTACCTGTTCGCGTGCAAGATCAACGGCGGCGGCAGCTTCCCATCCAAAAGCATGCGCCCTGCTGGCCGGATTACCGAAATGAGTACCCAGCCAGGGCACCAGTGCCTCTATTACCCGCGGATCGCAGGGCGTAGTGGCGTTGTAGTCCATGTATATGGGAAGTGCCGGCATTTACTTTAAAACACGAAAGTACGGTGGAAGGTTGAGAAGAAGGTGGAAGGTATAAGGTGTAAGGTATAAGGTTAAACAGCCGCCCGAAGCTTCGGGCATGAGTATTAAGTAGTAAGTATTAAGTATACAGCCATTAGAGGCGGGTGAACTGAGCTTGCGGGAAAAGCAGCTCAGATTCTCTCATCCATTTAATCACGATTGATCGACCTATTCACCATTGACGATTGACGATTCACGATTGCCGCCTACTTTTGTGAAATGGAAAAAATCGAACATATCGGTATTGCCGTAAAATCGCTGAAGAACGCCATCCCTTTATACGAAAGCCTGTTGGGAACGCCTTGTTATAAAACAGAAAGTGTTGCCTCCGAAGGTGTTACTACTGCTTTTTTTCAAACGGGGGAAAACAAGATCGAATTGCTCGAAAGCGCCGATCCCGAAGGCGTGATCGCAAAATTCATTGAAAAAAAAGGAGAAGGCATTCACCATATCGCTTTTGCCGTAAACGATATTCATGCAGAAATGAACCGTTTATCGGAAGCCGGCTTCCAGTTGCTTTCGCCCGAACCTAAACCCGGCGCCGACAATAAACTGGTTTGTTTTCTTCATCCGAAAACAACCGGCGGAATTTTGGTGGAACTGTGTATGGATAAAGGTTAGCCGAGGCCATTGCCCACGACCAATGAGTCGGAATTGACGATGCCGAGTTTTTCAACCGCTACCTGCGCAGCGATCTGTGAAGCATCTTTTTTATTGAAGGCGCGGCCTTCCGCTATGTTTTTGCCATCAATCACTGCGGCAATGGTGAAAAGGCGACGGCCATTTTCCAGTTTTTCATTCAGCGTTTCAAACTCCAGCACTCTTCCATTTTTATTGGCCCAGCCATAAAGTTTGTTTTTGTGGTTAATCTCGAGATTCTCGAGTTCTTCCATGAACATATGTGGGAGAATGATATGATCCAGTACCCAGCGTGCGGTTTTTTTGTACCCGCAATCGAGGTAAACCGCTCCTACCAGGGCTTCGAGTGTATTGCCGAAAATCTGGCTCACTTTGAGGGAACTGTCCATTTTATTGTAAAGCGTGATTTTCTTCAGTCCCATGCGTACGGCGATATCGTTCAGTTGCTGGCGGTTCACCATTTTACTGCGCATTTCTGTGAGAAAACCTTCTTCTCTGTAGGGATAACGTTTGAAAAGATAGTCGGCGATGAGGGCGCTCAATACGGCATCACCCAGGTATTCGAGCCTTTCATTGTTTTCGTCTGCGCCTTCACGGATCGAGCGATGGGTGAGGGCGGTTTTGTAAAGCGAAATATTGTTCGGCTTAAATCCCAGGATATTTTTCAGCTCCTTTCTGAAAGAGGAGCCTTCGTGTTTCCTAAAAAGGTTAGTGATAAAATCCACAGAATTCAAGCTACGCAAAAAATTTCAAATGGCGTATATGTTTGCTAAATACCCGGTCATTTCAGGTAAAATTACCTGATCAGTTGGTTGATTTACAACCACCTGTGTGCAAAGGAGATCAGGGCTGGTATTTCTTCACGATCACGCAGGCATTGTGCCCTCCGAATCCGAAGGTATTGCTGAGCGCGGCGTTTACCGTGCGCTCCTGTGCCTTGTTGAATGTGAAATTCAGGCGCGGATCCAGTTCGGGATCATCGGTGAAGTGATTGATCGTGGGCGGAACGATATCGTGCATTACCGCTTTGATACAGGCGATGGCTTCGATCACACCGGCGGCACCCAGGCAGTGACCTGTCATGCTTTTGGTAGCGCTGATGTTAAGATTGTAAGCGTGTTCGCCGAATACGTCGGTGATGGCTTTGGTTTCGGCCACGTCTCCGAGAGGAGTAGAAGTACCGTGTGTGTTGATGTAGTCGATATCTTCCGCTTTCATGCCGGCGTCAGCGAGTGCGGCCAGCATTACATTTTTCGCACCCAGTCCTTCCGGATGGGGAGCGGTGATGTGGTGAGCGTCGGCACTGGCTCCGCCGCCTACTACTTCGCAGTAGATGCGGGCACCGCGTGCTTTGGCGTGTTCCAATTCTTCCAGTACGAGTACGCCTGCCGCTTCACCCATCACAAAACCATCGCGGTCCTTATCGTAAGGACGACTGGCCGTTTTAGGATCGTCGTTACGTTCGCTCATGGCTTTCATGGCGTTGAATCCTCCTACACCGGCTTCGCTGATCACTGCTTCGGAACCGCCGGTAACGATGATATCGGACTTACCGAGGCGGATCAGGGTGACGGCGTCGATGATGGCGTTGGTACTGCTGGCGCAGGCGCTTACCACCGCGTAGTTGGGACCGCGGAGATTGTGGCGCATACTGATCTGACCGGCAGCAATATCCAGGATCATTTTGGGAATGAAAAAAGGGTTGAACCGCGGGGTGCCGTCGCCTTTGGCAAACTCTGTTACTTCCTGCTGGAAGGTAATGAGGCCGCCGATGCCGCTGCCGAAGACCACGCCTACCCTGTCCGGGTTGACGTTTTCCCTGCTGAGGCCGGCATCTTTCATCGCTTCGTCGCTGGCTACCAGTGCAAACTGGGTAAACCGGTCGATTTTGCGGGCTTCTTTTCTGTCGAGGTGCTGAACAGGATCAAATCCTTTTACCTCGCAGGCAAACTTTGTGCGGAACTTGCTGGCGTCAAAAAGAGTGATCATATCGGCCCCGGACACACCATTGATGAGTCCGTTCCAGTATTCTTCAACCGAATTGCCCAGGGGGGTAAGGGCGCCCATCCCGGTTACAACAACTCTTTTCAATTCCATATAGCCTTTTCTTAAAATTCTTTGATCAAGATAAAAACCGCCTTCGCTGCGAGGAGCAACCGAAGGCGGTATTATTACATTCCTGCCTTTCCACGGATATCAACCGATATCATGCGGGGAGGATTGGTTCATTCATTACTTAGCGTGCTCTTCCAGGTAGGAAACAGCCTGGCCCACAGTAGTGATGGTTTCGGCCTGCTCATCAGGGATGGAAATATTGAATTCTTTTTCAAATTCCATAATCAATTCAACTGTGTCCAATGAATCGGCACCGAGATCATTTGTAAAAGAAGCTTCGTTAGTTACTTCCCCCTCGTCAACACCAAGTTTGTCAACGATGATCTTTTTTACTCTTGATGCAATGTCTGACATGTCGTTTAAGTTTAGTTATTATGGGTGCAAAAATAGAGTTTTTGACTTAATAAGCATCGGAAACCAAATTTTTTCCGGTTTTGCTTTCGGGGCGGAAAAATAGGACAAAAATCATTACCGTTTCATCTATTCATATCTTCCGTTGGCAGTATTACCAGATAGTCGTAATTTAAGGCCTATAAATCAGGGTGCAGCATGGCGCTGAAAATTATAGATCACGGGTCAGAGGAATACCAGTTAATGGTCAAATTGCGGGATGATATCCTGCGAAAACCGCTTGGATTGACCTTTACCCCGGAAGAATTGGAAAAGGAAAAAGAAAATATGTTGATTGCCGCCTTTGAGGAGGAGCAAATCCTTGGATGCTGTATGCTCGTGGAAGAGCCACCGTCGGGTATCCGCCTGCGTCAGATGGCCGTTTTAAATGATCTCCAGGGCAAGGGAATTGGACGCGCCCTCATGAATTTTGCCGAAAATCTCGCCCGCGACCGCGGTTTTAAAGCCGTTACCATGCATGCCCGTAAGAATGCTGTAGGCTTTTATGAAAAAATGGGCTACCGTGTTACCAGTGATGAGTTCACGGAAGTGAATATCCCGCACTATGTAATGGAGAAAAAATTATTCTGATCCCTACTTTTTAATGTTATCCCGCAGCAGGTGGCGCAGCTCCTGTATCTCATCGCTGTCTTTGCAGCCGCTTTTGGGCACCAGGAAAAACGATCTTGTATCGAAATACAGGTGAAAGAAATTCGGGCTTTCCTTGAATTCAGCCAATGATGACCAGGGCCAGGAGCGCTCCCCTCTTTCATGCGCCAGCGTGAAGTCGTCTTTTTCAAAACGCATGGAGAAAGCATGTTGGAAGGTTTCACTGCGGCGATACACAAGGCCCGGCATGATAAACCAGAAACTCACCATCAGCATTACCCATAAAAAAGAACTGACGAGGAATGCGACGGCCGTTACTTTTCCCAAAGCATATAATAAAATCGAAGCCGCAGCGAATACATTTACAAGGATCAGCATGATCCTGATTTCGGGGCGTGTGATGAAGTGATAACGAAGTGCCTGGATCACCTGCGGCTTGCTGTATTCAAAATGGATCGTCATAGGGCAAATGTACGGCGTTCATCGAAAGAATGCAGCCGTGATGCCTATAAAAACACAGCCGGCTTCATTGAAGCCGGCTGTGTAAATTAATTCCGATTCCGGATTAACGGATGTTGGTTCCGTCTGCAGGAATATTGAACAGCTCGCGAACTTTTTCGTAAGGCATTGCCTTCAGCTCAGCGAGTGAATAATGCTTGTTGTTGCTGCCAACTGCTACGCGTCCGTCAGCTACACCACCAGGGATCAGCACATAGCGGTAAGCAAACAGACCCAGTTGCGCTGCAGTAAGTGAAGCGAAAGAAGTACCTGTTTTGTAGGTGAAAAAGATAGCACCGGGAGCAGGCACTGTATAATCATAATGATCTTCAAAATCATCATCGATATACGTATAAGGAAGCTGGAATACTACGTTGGTACCAAGACCGCTCTGGTTGGCGGCAGTAGCTTTGAAGTAGCAAAGGATCACACCATTGTCAATTACGGCTTGTGTGATGCCTGTTGCCGCTCTGCGGTAAGAGGCCAGGGCATCATAAGCACCGGTAGTTGTGGGAACGTTGGCTACCCAGTTGGCAGCGCCTGAAGTAACCCAGGTAGAATAGATCACACTTGAGCCACTGCTTCCTGCAGGGCCTTGGGGGCCGGCGGGACCAGCAGGGCCGGCAGAACCGGCAGGGCCTTGCGGACCAGTAGCACCAATAGGACCTTCAGGACCTTCTTTGGTACAGCTGACCGCTATAAAAGCGATTGCCAATAATAAAGAGGATAACGTAAGGATTCTTGATTTTCTCATAAACAAGAGTTTTTTGGCAGTTAAGATTGTTAAAGATTTGGTTTATCCCGTTAAGTCTAAAGGTAGGGGAAATTAATTTGATTTAATAAAGCCCAGTTTATTTCCGTTGTATTTTTTTTAACAGATAGCAAATGGCCCGGCAGAACCGGGCCATTCATTTATCGGGAACGTTGTTGTTCCGTATAATTATTTATTCATCATCTGTTTAGCTTCGATGCTGAGCGTAGCGTGCGGTACTGCGCGCAGGCGTGCCTTGTCGATCAGCTTGCCTGTAACGCGGCAGATGCCGTAGGTTTTGTTTTCAATACGCATGATCGCTTTCTCGAGGTGATCGATGAAGGTGATCTGGCGGCTGGCCATCTGGCTCAGTTGCTCACGCTCCATGCTTACACTGCCATCTTCCATGGTCATGTAACGGGCTTCGTCCATATCACCGCCTTCGTCGCGACGGGTAATCAGTCCCTGGAGATAAGCCAATTCCTTTTTCGCGGCATCCAGCTTCTTCATGATAATTTCTCTAAACTCGGCCAGGTCGGCGTCAGAGTATCTCATTATGAGTCCTGCATTTTCTAGCATAGGGTCTAATACTGATTTTGTGAATTCGGGTTCATATTTAATTGCTGTCTTGGTCATGATTTTAGGCATAACCACTTTTGACGGCCGCGGGGGCTCTTTTTTCAGTACCGGCTTGGCAGCAGGACGAATAGAGACCAGCGACATGGGATCCGACTCTCCGGATTTTTTTGCAACAGGCTTCGGCGCTTCAACAGGCTTGGGCTCTGGTTTGGGAGCCGGTTTGGCTGCAACCGGGGCGGCCTTCGGTTTAATGGTTGTGGCAGGTTTGGCCGGAGCAGCTTTTTTAGCTGCGGGCTTAGCAACGGGCTTTGCAGCCGGTTTAGGCGCTGCTTTTTTTGCTACAACAGGTTTTTTGGTGGCCGGCGCTGCCTTTTTAGGGGCGGCTGGCTTGGCTGCTTTTTTCGGCGCCGGTGCAGGCTTTTTCGCCGCGACTTTCTTGGGAGCGGGCTTTGCTGTTTTTCCTGCTTTTTTGGGGGCCGGTTTGGCAGCGGCCTTCTTCACCACTGTTTTTTTCTTGGTAGCCATACTATTAGCCTTTTTTTAGAACAATCGTTTTTAGGACAATGTCATTGATTTCGATGTCTGTTCCTCCGGATATATCCGACACAAATTCCAGCTCATCAGCCAGAATTTCGGCGCTGATATAATCCCTGAACGCCTCGAGAGAGGTTTTCAGACTTCCTTCCGCCACCACCTTCACCACGATCCGGTCGGTAAGCTCAAATCCGCTGTCCTTACGAATCTTCTGAATGCGGTTTACAAATTCGCGGGCATTACCCTCCTGCTCGAGTTCGGGGGTAATCGTGATATCCAGCGCAACAGTCAGGCGTCCCTTGCCCGCCACGGTCCAGCCAGGAATATCCTCACTGGTGATATCCACCTCGCTAATCTGTAATATTACGGGTTCGCTATCAATTAACAAACTATATTGTCCTTCTTTTTCGAACCGGCTGATATCTTCCTGCGAGAACTGGGCCAAGGCTGCAGACACTGCTTTCATCCTGGCTCCCAGCCTTTTACCAAGGGCGATAAAATTGGGTTTGATCTTCTTTTTTATAAACCCTTCTGTTTCAGTAAGATATTCTATCTCCTTGACATTCACCTCACTACGTATAAGGTCCTCGATCAGCGCCAGTTGGTCTTTCATCCCTGCATCCAACACCGGGATCAACACGCGCTGCAACGGCTGACGCACTTTTATGTTGACTTTTTTCCGCAGTGAAAGGATAAGTGAGGAAGCATCCTGCGCCATTTGCATCCTTTCTTCCAGGCTCCGGTCGATCAGCGACTCATCCGCTTTCGGGAAATAGGCATGATGCACCGACTCTACAGTAAAACGATTGGTGACCGCATTTAGTTGACGGAACAAGCTGTCACTGAAAAACGGTGCAACCGGCGCCATCAGCCTTACCACGGTTTCCAGGCATTCATACAAGGTCTGGTATGCACATATTTTGTCATGTTCATATTCACCTTTCCAGAAACGGCGGCGGCAGAGCCGCACATACCAGTTGCTCAGGTGCTCGTCCACAAAATCTTCGATCAGGCGACCGGCCTGCGTCGGCTCATAGTCGTCCATGGCCGCAGTTACTTTCTGCGTCAGCGTGTGCAGACTGGAAAGTATCCAGCGGTCGATCTCCGGACGGTCCTGCATTTGTATATACGCTTCGCGGAAAGCAAAGCCGTCCACATTCGCATACAGCGCGAAGAACTGGTAGGTGTTATAAAGTGTGCCGAAAAATTTGCGCTGTACTTCGCGGATACCTTCGAGGTCAAACTTCAGGTTATCCCAGGGTGATGCATTGGTGATGAGATACCAGCGTGTGGCATCCGCACCAAAACGTTCGATGGTGTCGAACGGATCCACCACATTACCCAGGCGTTTACTCATCTTGTTGCCGTTCTTGTCCAGCACCAGGCCGTTGCTTACAACCGTCTTGTAAGCTACCGAGTCGAACAGCAGACAGGCGATGGCATGCAGGGTATAGAACCATCCGCGTGTCTGGTCCACACCTTCAGCGATAAAATCTGCCGGAAATGCCTGCTTGAATGTTTCTTTATTTTCAAACGGGAAATGCCATTGCGCATAAGGCATGGCTCCGCTGTCGAACCACACGTCGATCAGGTCCGGCACGCGGCGCATCGGTTTGCCCGAAGGGCTCACCAGGATGATATCGTCTACGTAAGGTTTGTGCAGATCCTGGATACCATTTTCCAGGAAAGCCTTGTTGGTATCACCGCCCAGCACTTCGGCCGCACGGCGGATCTCGTTATTCAGTTCTTCGATGGAGCCGATACAGATTTCTTCTCCGCCTTCCCGTTCGTCGATAAACAGGTTGTCGCTGCCAACGCTTTTCCAGATTGGAAGTGGCGTACCCCAGAAGCGACTGCGGCTGAGGTTCCAGTCGACCATGTTCTCCAGCCAGTTGCCAAAGCGGCCGTCACCAGTGGATTTAGGTTTCCAGTTGATGGTTTTGTTCAGCTCCACCATACGGTCGCGCAGAGCGGTGGTGCGGATAAACCAGGCATCCAGCGGATAATAAAGTACCGGCTTGTCGGTGCGCCAGCAATGCGGATAACTGTGTTCGTATTTCTCTACTTTGAAGGCGCGGTTTTCTTTCTTCAGTTTTACGCTGATGTCTACGTTGACATCCACGTAATCCTTTTCGTCCTTGTAATTTTTTACATAACGGTTGCTGAACTCACCAAGCCCGTCCACAAATTTTCCCTGGCGATCCACGAGTGTGAGAATACCGATATTGTATTTTTTACCAACACGATAGTCATCTGCACCAAATGCGGGAGCCGTGTGTACGATCCCTGTACCGTCTTCGGTGGTTACGAAATCACCCAGCAGGATGCGGAAAGGATCAGCATCTGGCGTGATCTCGCGGACGCGTTCGGGCGAGTTGGCTTCGTAGGGAAGCAACTGATCATAACGCAATCCTTCCAGTTGTGCGCCGGTAAACGAACCGAGAATCGTGTAAGGAATATTTTTACCATCATTTGCATAAGCGGCAAAATCGGCGCCTTTGTTTTCTTCTTTGAAATATTTACCAAGCAGGTTTTGCGCCAGCACCACGTGCACGGTCTGGTGTGTATACGGGTTGATGGTTTTTACCAGCACATAAGTGATATCCGGACCTACGGTAAGACCGAGGTTGGAGGGTAATGTCCAGGGCGTGGTGGTCCAGGCCATGAAGAAAACCTCATCGGTTCCCGCGGCGTCGAACAGAAAGGCGGACGACGCGTCTTTCGTGGCGCGGAACATGGCTACGGCGCTGGTGTCTTTTACATCTTTGTAAGTACCCGGCTGGTTGAGCTCGTGCGAGCTCAGGCCTGTACCTGCAGCGGGTGAGTAAGGCTGGATGCTCACACTTTCGTAGAGCAACCCTTTTTTATGCAGCTCGCTCAGCAGCCACCAGAGCGTTTCAATGTATTCGTTTTTAAACGTGATATAGGGATCGTTGAGATCAACCCAGTAACCCATTTTGCGCGTGATGTCATCCCACTTGTCTTTGTAGCGGAGAACAGCTTCGCGGCACTTGGCGTTGTACTCTTCAACGGAGATCTTTTTACCAATATCTTCTTTGGTGATACCGAGTTCTTTTTCCACGCCGAGTTCGATCGGCAGGCCATGCGTATCCCATCCGCCTTTGCGTTTTACCTGGAAGCCCTGCATGGTTTTGTAACGGCATACAAGGTCTTTCAGCGTGCGCGAAATAACGTGGTGAATGCCCGGCAGCCCATTAGCGCTTGGAGGTCCTTCGTAAAATACGAAAGGGGTAGCGCCTTCCCGCAGGGAAACACTCTTCTCAAAGGCCTGACCGGCAGTCCAGGCTGCCAGCACTTCCTGCTCGATGGCGGGAAGATTCAATCCGGTAAATTCTCTGTATTTAAGCTCCATAGCCGATCTAAAAAGTGGGCAAAGTTACGGAAATAAACGGCTGAATGCTGCGACGGGTATGTCCTCCGGGCCACAAAAAACCCCGCCTGGGGCGGGGTTCGCGATGGTTGACACTATTTTTACGGGCGGGCAGCCGTTTGGTTGTCGGTGATGATGAATTTGAAGATCGTGGTTTTGATGCGGCCATCGATTTCGCTGTCACTCACTTTTTTGCTGCTGTATTCTTTTGCCAGCGCAAACAGGTGGTCGTGCAGTACTTTGCCGTCCACTTCACTTTTCAGGGCAATTTTGCTGCTGGAAGCTACGTAGGCATCCCAGGTAGCACGCACTTTATTCCAGTAAGCTTTGGTTTTGTCCCAGTACGCGCGGGCAGCGGCACATTCGCTGTCTTCAAGACGTTTGTAGCTGTTGATCCCTTTTTCCTCGGCCAGGAGTTTGTCGGTGCCGTTGGCCCGGACGATCTTCTGGTTGTCCTGCTCATGCACGTAGCCATCTTTAGTGAGCACGAGGCGGTTGGTGCGACGCAAAATGTTGTAATCGTTGCGCGCGGAATATTCCCGGCGGGGCAGCGGAGCGTCAGTGGTATTTTCCCAAAAAGTTTTACCATTGGTGGTTACCCATTCGCTGATACCCTGGTAGCGCGGTTCGTCGCTTACTTCCCATACGGTTTGTGTCCATTTGCCTTTTACGTCGGCGGGTTTCAGGGTTTCTTTTTCCCACACCTTATCGCCTTTATAACGCCAGATCACGGGATTCTCGTAGGTCCATTCTTCGCGCCAGTGTTTGATGATCATGGAGTCGGTGATCACCAGCAGGTGTTGCATCACAATCTTCTTATCGCTTACTTCAACGGGGAAAGTAAGTTCGGTACCGCCACTGATCTCTTCGCGATCGTGGTATTTGTAACTTTTATCGGGCGAGAATGTTTCGGCATATTTAAATTCCACTTCGAAGCAGCCGCAGAGTTTGTCTACGTTCGGCTTGTCTTTGGGCGCCTGCGCTGTTGCAGTCAGCGAGAGGAGCAGTGCGGCAGGTATGATCAGTCTTTTCATTGTTGTTTTATTTGAGTGACAAAAGAATGACAAAGCCGCCGGAATGATTTACGGGAAGAGAAAACACGTGTTGCGCAAAGAGGAAAAAATGCAAAGTCAAAATTTAAAAGTCAAAATTCAAAAAGGGTTATAGGTAATAAGTTTTCACTAGTGTCCGGTTAAATTAGGTTGATTTTCAATTGAATATTGTTTAGTTCTT
>CALATA010000008.1:0-99021 GCA_937888905.1 uncultured Sphingobacteriales bacterium | reverse complement strand
AAAAGCTTTTTTCTTTTGTTTTCAAAAATTGCACTTATCTATTGAACTCAGCATGACTGTTACATAAATTTACACATGGTCCCCGCCAGGGGCGGGGCACATTTACACATTAGTCAGAATTTTTCTTCTTGGGCAATTTGCTTACTGCTTCCCAACCCCTCTATCCCGAGTTCGATCACATCACCCGGCTTGATGTACCAGGGTTCAGGTTTCTGTCCGAGGCCAACCCCTGCGGGTGTGCCGGTGGAAATAATATCGCCGGGAAGGAGCGTCATGAACTGACTGATATAATGTACGAGGAACGGTACATCGAAAATCAGGTTGCTGGTATTGCCATCCTGTACTTTTTGACCATTAACGGTAAGCCAGAGCCCAAGGTTGCTGTCGTCTGTAATCTCATCTGTGGTTACGAGCCAGGGACCGAGTGGAGCGAAGGTATCGCAGCTTTTTCCTTTTACCCATTGTCCGCCGCGCTCGAGTTGAAATGCGCGCTCACTGTAGTCATTGTGCAAACAATATCCTGCGATATAATCCTTGGCTTCCTCTATTGAAACATAGCTCGCTTTTTTACCGATAATAACGGCGAGTTCCACTTCCCAATCCGTCTTGGTGCTGTTACGCGGAATCACCAATGCATCGTTAGGACCGCAGATAGCGGTGGTGGACTTGAAAAACAAGATAGGTTCTGCCGGAATAGCTGCGTTGGTTTCGCGCGCATGATCTTTATAGTTGAGTCCTACGCACACGATCTTGGACGGATCGGCGAGTGGTGCACCTAATCTTTCGGGTGTGGGTAAAACCGGCAGTTCGTTTGCGTCGAGCGCGGCCTTCAGCCGCGCGAAACCATCGTTGGCAAAAAAGTTTTTGTCGTAATCATTCGTAACAGTGGCAGCATCGTAATACTGGTCGCCGGTGAAAACACCGGGCTTTTCCTGACCAGGTTGACCATAGCGGATCAATTTCATGTTGGTAAAAATTTTATCAGTTGTTCAATGTTGTAAATCCTCCGTCGATGGGATAATCGCAGCCGGTAACGAAGGAGGCTTCGTCGCTGCACAGGTATAATGCAAGGGCGGCAACTTCATCGGGGCGTCCCATCCGTCCGATTGGTTGTGTGCGGGAAAGTTTCTCAAACATTTCCTCGCGGTTGTCCGGATAATTTTTTGCCAGGAATCCATCTACAAAAGGTGTGTGAACACGCGCAGGAGAGATGCAATTGCAACGGATATTGTCCGCCAGATAATCTTTGGCAACGCTCAGGGTCATGGCACGCACCGCGCCTTTCGCGGTGCTATAGGCAAAGCGGTCGGGAATGCCCACGATCGAAGCGATGGAAGTCATGTTGATGATGCTGCCACCGCCTGCTTTACGCAATTGAGGAATGCCTGCATACAGGCAATTGTACACACCTTTTACATTTACCTGCATGATGCGGTCAAAATCTTCTTCCGTCGTAGTATCCGCCTTACCTACATGGGCAATACCGGCATTATTGACGAGAATATGAATGGCGCCGATCTGTTCAAAAACGCGCGATACATCGGGTTGAGAAGCCACGTTGCATACGTGAACGAATGCGGTACCGCCGGCTTCCCGGATCAGCGCGTGGGTTTCCGCAGCCTGTTCTTCCCCCAACTCGAGAATATGCACTTCCGCGCCTTGTTTTGCCAGCAATACGGCAATCGCCTGGCCGATACCGCTGCCTCCGCCGGTGACAACAGCCCTTTTTGTTTTTAAGGAAAACATAGTGCTAAAGATAATAGATCACTACATATAACTGTCCTGCCGGATCATGGATGCAACTGGGAGTTGCGGAAGATATTTTCTATCTTGCGTAACAAAGCCTCTCTGCGAAACATAATACGCCTATGAGCCGACGAAAACAAGTTGATATCTCTCCGCTGGTTCAATTTCTGAATAGCATTCATCCGTTGACAAGTGAAGTAGAAGACTACATTCAGGCGAATTGCCATGCGATCCGTGTGAAAAGAGGTGAGCACCTCTTAAAGGCCGGAGAGATCTGTGACAAATATTATTTTGTGATGAAAGGCTTGTTGCGTGCTTACATCATATTTGGCAACAAGGAGATCACTACCTGGATGAATACCGAAAACCAACTGGTTACCTCTATTCGGAGTATGTCGAACCAGGAACCTGCGAAGGAAAGCATCCAGGCGGTGGAAGATGCGGAGCTGGTTGTGATTCCTTACGCTACGCTTGCTTATCTCTACGAAAACTCGGTTGAAATAAATGTCATCGGCCGGGTGATCCTGCAGGTGTATTATGCCGATGCGGAAGCCCGTGCATTTATCAGCCGCATTCCCAATGCGGAAATGCGTTATCAGCATTTTATCGAATCGCGCCCCGATCTTGTCAACCGCGCACCACTCAAGTACATTGCTTCTTACCTCGGCATGACGGAGGAAACGCTGAGCCGTTTGCGCAGCAAGAAGAAGAAGGCTTGAGCCGCCTTCGGCGGCAATGTGGAAATGGAAGAACCATTCACGATTGACGATTCACGATTATTCCCTGACGAACTTCACGGCCAGTACAGGTGACGGGTGTATCATCTTTTCTTCCGCATGTTTCATCACAAGGCCTGATCCGGTTGCCAGTTCTTTCAGTTTGATCCTGATTTCCTTGTTAAGCCGTTCGCCAGATCCGGGCGGCCCCTGGTGAAAAAGCCAGCACTGCCCGTCTGCGGCAAGATGGGCGGCTATTGCCCGGAGAAATGCGGTTCCTGTGTTACCCCAACTGTCGCTCACATTAAACGCAAAAATCTTATCAAATTTTTTGCGGCTTTTCCAATCGGGAAAATCTGCCCGTTCCTTCAGCACAGACGCCGGCAATTTCTTAGCGGCTTTCTTTAACATAACATCTGACCGGTCGATAAGGTACAGCTCACCCTGCGGGATAAGCGGGTGCAGCAATACGGCGGCCTGCCCGGTGCCGCAGCCTATTTCGAGGATATGATCGGCGGGGTGTGGTGCCAGGCAGGCAATGGCATAAGCAAATCGTTCCATTCGTAGTATTTAACTAATAAAAAAAGCGCCCCGTTGACGGAACGCTTCGATGATTTTCAACAACGGGTTATCAGAACCGGGGACGGTTGTTGGTGAACCGGGGAGGACGGCTTTGTCCGCCGGGGCGGGATCCGCCACTACCGCCACCAGGACGCTCTTCCGCGGCTTTAACAACCAGGGGTTTTTTTCCCAGGGAAATATCGTTCAATCCTTCAATGGCTTCCTTAGCTTCTTCTTCGTTCGGCATTTCTACAAAACCAAATCCTTTGCTTTTACCGGTTTCACGGTCCATCGCCACTTTAGCCGAAGCAATCGTGCCGAATTTCTCAAAAATCTCAGTCAGTTCAGCGTCGTCGAGGTCGTACGGGAGGCCAGCAACAAAAATCTTCATGATAGTAATTTTTACAAAAGTAAATAACTTATCCATGTTTCGAGGGCTTTTGGGGAATAATTTGGGAAAACCCCTAGAATGACATTCCCGTGAAACTCCGGGGAATATCCGGGTTTCGTAAGCGCACTCTTTTGTGTATATTCAGGAATGCCTGCCCACTCCGGTGCTGGTATGATTTTTATATAATAACCTGTAAACACGCACCATGACTGCCCACCAGACGCCGCCATTCTACCACAAGTTTGCGCTCAACCTGCTTGCTATCGTACTGGTAGCCGGTATTGTCTATATCGCCAAGGATATCCTGATGCCGCTATTTTTCGCTATTGTGCTGGCAATCCTGCTGTTGCCCGTCAATAACCGTCTCGAAAAGTGGGGATTACCCAAAGTACCGTCGATGCTTTTGTCGATCCTGCTGGCCATCATTTTCCTGGCCGGCATCATCTGGTTCCTTTCGTCGCAGATCTCAGCGTTTGCAGACGATATGCCTACGATCAAGAAACACCTGATGGATCACGCACGCACGGCCCAGCAATGGATCAGCGACCAGTTTGGCATCAGCACCAAACAACAGGATGCCGCTGTAAAAGAAGCTACCAATGGCATGAAAGACTCCGGAACCGGCATGGTGGGCTCTACCTTGTTCGGTGCCATGCAGGCTTTGCTGATGGTGATCCTGCTACCCCTGTACACTTTTCTGATCATGTATTACCGCAAACTCATCCGTAAATTCTTTGAAGATATTTTCAATGAAAAACATAAAGGCAGCGTGACTGAAGTGATGGAAGAATCAAAAAGCATCGTACAAGGGTACATGGTTGGACTGCTGATCGAAATGGGCATCGTAGCTGTATTGAATGCGGTTGGTTTCTTTATCATCGGTATCGAGTATGCCATTTTCCTGGCTGTGCTCGCTGCTATTCTCAATATGATCCCTTATATCGGAATGCTGGTGGCCACCATTCTTTGTATGCTGATCACGCTTACAACTTCCACCAATATCAGCGATGTGTTGTGGGTAGCGGTCATTCTGACCGTTATACAGTTCATCGATAATAATTTCCTGATGCCTTACGTGGTGAGTTCGAAAGTGCGCATCAATGCATTAGTCAGTATTATCGGTGTGCTGATAGGAGGTGCATTGGCCGGAGTTTCGGGCATGTTTCTTTCGATACCCGGCATCGCAGTGATGAAAGCTATTTTCGATCGAGTTGATGATCTCAAACCTTGGGGAATGCTGATGGGTGATGATCTGTCGATGGTCAATCCGAGAGTAAGGAAACGGATTGAAAAGGCGAAGGGAAGTAGTAAGTAGTAAGTAATAAGTGATAAGTAGCTGGGTTGTCAGGCTTCACGGATACTTCCCCTGGTTTGTGTATACACGAACCAGTCCCGCAGTTGCGGGATGTTTATTCACGATTCACTTTTGAATTTTGACTTTTTACTTTTGACTTAATAAGGTTCCTTCTCCATGCTTCTTCCTCTAGTTCCTCTCAACCTTTGCCAAAAGTTTTTTCTTTCTTTCAATGCAATGAAATTTTCAGCCCGGGCGGTTTCGAAGTTTATTTCAGGATTGGCCATCTGCGGCTCCAGTACTTTCAGGGTGTCAAACACGAAGGGCAACAAATGAATGTCTTTGCTTACCCTTTTGCGCGTAAAGCGACGGGTCATTTTTGACTGAAAAGGATCGGTGGCCAGTGCGATTTTTCTGAAACCCAGTTTGCGCGCTTTCTTATAAGAGTAATAAATGTTCTCCACGCTGTGCTCGGCTTTGGTCTCCGTGAAAATATTTTCTTTCGGTATGCCGATGGCTTCGGCATACAACGCCATCACTTTTGATTCGTAATAGGGACTGTGGACGGCAGATCCGGAAAACATCACATTCCGGGCAATTCCTTTCTCATACAGGAATTTTGCCCAGTACACACGCGCTTTCATGATGCGGCCCCATTCACCATTTTCCAACGGAATACCCGGAACGATGATCAGGTCAAATGTTTCGTCTTCAGCCGCGCGCAGCAGCTTTTTGGATTTGGATTGTGAGAACGAACAACCGGCAAGGAATATTGCAAGCGCTGTATATACCGGCCATCTTTTTATCAATTGCTGAATTTGCATGTGTTGGCAGTCTTTTTCTGAAAAAGGGCAATTTTAATTCCAGATTTACCGTGTCAGGCGCATCAGGTACTGCCCGCTGTCTTCGCGGTACAACTCATCGCAATGCCATCCGGTGGCGCGGGCAATCTTTCGCAGCCGTTTGCTGTCAATGTATAGCCAGGAAAAAAGACCGGATACCTGTCCACGGTAGCTATACTGATAATCTACTTCGCCATAGTAGCGGCGCCCTGCCACTGGATTTTTTTCATATAAATAAGCGATGTCGGATGAGTCGAACAGTAGTTGTCCGCCGGGCTTCAGCAGGTTTGGTGCGGTTGCCAGGAAATCTTTAAGTCCCTGTATACTTCCCGTGATGCCGATGCCGTTCATCAATAACAAGACGGTATCGAACCGGCGGCCTTTCCATTTCAGGAGATCGCCTTTTCTTACATCTGTTACACCGCGTTCTTTCATTGCGGCGCAGTTAAGCGGAGAGATATCGAGTGCTGTTACTTTTCGGCCTTGCTGTTGCAGGTAAAGCGCATGACTTCCTGCACCTGCGCCGGCATCGAGTATATGCCCCGTGCAGGCGCCCAATGCGATATGTTCCAGTTCCGACATTTCCGAAGGAGAACGGAAATAAACACGCACCGGCATTTGCTCCCGCGGGCCATAAGAGGGAAGTATCCACAAACGTGTACGCCGTTGCCCGGCCTGGTAGTCGGCAATGGCTTGCCCGAGTATATCCTGCATGCGGTAAAGATAATAGCTGCCCGGAAAAGTAGTATCTTCCGTAGCTAAAACCAATACATTTTATGCGACTGCTTCTCCTGTTTGTTGCGCTGACTGTTTCGCAATATCTCTGTGCCCAGAAAGAAGTTAAAGATTTTTCGGTACCCGCAAGTGTGCATGTGGTTAAATCCAGCGGCTCGGTTAAAACCGGTACGGCTACTATCCCTTATACAGCGTACACGGGATATCTCGATCTGAAAAACGATACGGGCAAGATGATTGCAAAAGTTTTTTTTACTTACTACAGGAAGGAGAATGAAACAGTAGAAAAACGTCCGCTTACATTTGCCTTCAATGGCGGTCCGGGTTCTTCGTCTGTGTGGCTGCACATGGGCGGTTTAGGTCCCAAACGTGTGAAACTGGAGAAAGATGGCACGGCGCCGGCGCCGCCTTACCAGATCATCAACAATGAATATACCTGGCTGGATAAAACGGATCTCGTTTTCATTGATCCCGTTGCTACGGGATTCAGCCAGCCCGCTTCGGGCGAGAATACACGCCAGTTTCACGGGTTCAATGAGGATGTCCAATCGGTTGGTTCGTTTATACGCCATTTCCTTTCACGCTTCGAACGTTGGGGATCGCCGAAGTTCCTGGCAGGGGAGAGTTATGGTACTACGCGCGCTGCGGGACTGGCCAAATTTCTTCAAGACAGCTATCGCATTTATATCAATGGCATTTTTCTCATTTCCCCGGTATTGAATTTCGGCACCAATGACTATTATATCGGGCATGATTTGCCGAGGGCTTTGTATATTCCTTCTTATACGGCGGCTGCCTGGTATCACAAAAAGCTGGCGCCCGCGTTGCAGGCAGATTTGCAGAAAGCATTGAAGGAAAGTGAAGAATTTGCATTGGGCGCTTATGCCACCGCCTTGCTTAAGGGAGATTGGATGAGCGAAACCGAGAAACAGCAGATCGCCGAAAAAATGAGTTACTATACCGGTCTCAGTAAAGCCTATTGTTTGCAGGCGAATCTCCGTGTGGATGAAAACCGTTTCTACAAAGAATTGCGCCGCAGTGAAGGACTAACCATCGGTCGCCTGGATGCGCGGTTTACCGGCCGGGATATCGACGATGCGGGTGAGTATGTAAGCTATGATCCGTCATTCAGCAATATCGACGGACCGTTCACCACGGCCATGAATGACTATATCAACCGTGATTTATTGTTCAAGGAAGAAAAGGCCTATAATATTTTCGGTAATGTTTATCCGTGGAATTACAACAATGTCCAGAACAAATTTCTGAATGTGGCGGAGAACCTGCGGGATGCCATGACCAAAAACCCGTCTTTGAAAGTATACGTGGGTTCGGGTTATTACGATTTTGCGACGCCTTATTTCACGGCAAAATATGATGTGGCACACATGTTTCTCCGCAAAGAAGCGCAGGGCAATGTGCGTCATTATTTTTACAACTCCGGGCACATGTATTATATCAATGAACCGGATATGGTTCAGTTTAAAAAAGATGTTAACGAATTTTTTGACTGGAGTCTGCGCCCTTCTGTGCAGCCCTGACAGGCTGTCTTATTGATAAACGTGGAAAGAATTCCGCATAGTTAAAATATATCGTTCACAATCCGGTATTTCCGCCCAACATTTCAACCGGCTTTATTGTTGTAGGAATAATAGCGGGCACCACGAAGACACGTGTTGCCGGTATTAATTGAATTACCAAAAACAATTGGATATGGACATCATTATTCAATCTCTGGGCTTCCGCGCCGGGGAAAAACTGGAAGATTTTGTACGGGAAAAAGTAAATACACTTAAAGGCGACCGGATCGTACGGGCCAATGTGACCCTCTTTAAGGGAGCCGGAAGTGAGCAGGAGAAGGATTACTGCGAAATCCGGCTTGAAGTTCCCGGCAACGATCTTTTTGTAAAGAAAAACAGTGAATACTTTGAAACCTCGGTCAGCGAGTGCGTAGACGTATTAACGCTGAAGCTGAAAGAAGAAAAAGACAAACGCACCAATCGCCGGGTAGATCCCGCTGTGATCCAGGATATCGCCCAGCAGGCTGATGATAATGACAACTGGGTGGATCTGGAGGAGGTGGTGAAGTAACAAATGTGTAAATGTGAAAGTGTGTAAATGTGAAAATGGTTGTTAAATGCGCACACATTCACATTACGCTGATCATATCTAGCCTAAGTTTTAATGAGCACCGCGCAAGCGGTGCTTTTTTGTTTGAGATTGACGATTGACTCCCGAAGCATCGGGATCACCATTCACGATATCCTTATTTTTGCGTTCAGATTTCAATTTTTTAATTTTGACTTTTGAATTTTTACTTCTATGCGCGTGTTATTTCTTTTCCTGCTGATTTCTCTTTCAATAGCATCATCTGCCCAGGTGGTCATTCCTTTTGAGCAAACTCCGCAGGGGCATATCCTGATCAAAGCGGTAGTCAACGGCGTGGAAGGAAGTTTTGTATTCGATACCGGTGGAGGAGTGAATGTCGTCACCAAGAAGTTTGCAGGCAAAGCAAATATCACCCGACAAAAAGACGGTGGATACACGGCCTTCCGTGCTACCGGCGAACGTGTAGATGTGGTATTCTATGCATCGCAAAGTATTGCCATTGGCAGTTACAAAATCGACAACCCCGAGATCGCAGTACTAGATGCCGATTTCGGTCCCATCGACGGACTGATCTCGCTGGTCAATTTCCGCACACAACCTTTCACGATCGATTATTCCGGGAAAAAACTGGTGTTGGAAACTACACAGAGTTTGCAGGCCATCCGCAAGAAAAACCGCGCTTCGGTTCCCTTGCAACTGGAAGATTCCCGGGGCCGTTCCCTCGATATTTTTGCTTATTTCCGGGTCAACGATACGTTGACACTGCAATTCCTGCTCGATAGCGGTTCAGGTTCGGGTGTGTTTCGTCTTAATCCGCGTTATATGCCGCAACTGGGCATTGACAAAAGCGATTCAGCAAAAGTACAGGTGCGCGAACACCGCAGCGAGATCGATACCGCATTTGTCAGCCGTACTTATATCGCTGAGATCAAAAAATTACAACCTCATCAGACAAACGCCAGGCCGCATACAGCTTTCAAGGCGGCATTCGTTGACGGACTGATCTACGATGGCATCATCAGCATCGACTGGATGGGCCCGGTGCTCACATTTGATCTGGCGCGCCGAGAATTGTTAGTAGGTCAGGAGGCTAAATAATGCTCCAGCTTTTCCCATGTTGCCGTAAATCCGCGTTGCATGTCCCCGCTGATCTGCAACATGCCGTCTTTTTCTTCGGGTGTAGCATTAATCGGTTCTCCTGTGATGGTGATGGTCGTTTTGCCGGCATGCTCTGTAAAATACAGACGGTAAAGAATCTCTTTTGGTAAAGGAATGTCGAAGGGAGCGGGGATTACATTTCCTTTTTCATCCGCAAAAGCATTGCTGAACTCCAGCACATCATAAGGGCGAATAGTACCAAATAGAAAACGTCCATAGTTGATAATGCCGTTGTGTTCCATCTTAAAATGAAAAACACCACCCGGTCTGAAATCCAATGAGAGTACGGAGTTGGTAGTTTCCGCAGGTCCCCACCACTGCGCCAGCGCTTCGGCTGTTGAAAAAGCGTTGAACACCAATTCACGCGGCGCATCGAATACATGCACCAGTTTAAAGGGTGCTTCTTTTGTTGAAGGAGTACTCATTTCTTATGTTTTTTAGTTGTTTGTACTTTGTCGAGATAATGTTCAAGGGAATGGAATTGTGTTTTCCAAAACTTGCGACAATGATCCACCCAGCGGCTTACTTCATCGAGCTCCTTTAGCTTAGCTTCACACCATTGTTCGCGTCCCTGCCGCGTAATCTGCAGCAACCCGCATTCGGAAAGGATTTTTACATGCAGCGATACAGCCTGCCGACTCATATCATATTTGTCGGCCAAAGTCGTGAGGTTGACAGGTTGGCGGGCAACAGTTTCCAATATATGACGGCGCGTAGGATCTGCTATGGCCTGGAATACATCTCTTCTGATTTTCATAAAGCGCAAGTATTTGCTTGCAAAAATAAATGCAACTGTTTGCTTGCGCAAATTTTTTTATAAAAATGGCAACGTTTTTTCCAGCGCGTCTGTCAGTGATGAAAACTGATTGTTATGAGATTTTACACGATGCTGGCTATCATCGCATTGATGGTTTTATCCGCCTGTTCCAAATCAAAGGATTGCGATTACCGTAAAGCCACGGTAATACGTTATGATTGCGATCGTGTCATCTTGCAATTGAGCGAAGACTATCCGATCGGCGAGGATAATTGGTATGATGCAAATTCGGGTGAGCGTTATGATAATGTAGTGAGTTGCCTGAACATCTGTACCATCCGCGAAGTAACCAGGGCAGTGCCTAATGCAACCGTATATGTGAAATTAAAGGAGACAACACGTACTGATGGGGAAGTTTGCCTGGTTTGTGTTGGCATTCCCTTATCAGCGCCGGCTATAGTGGTGGAAGCAACGGCCGTATCTGCTTCGCAATGCCGCTAAATTTTTTGGATAGTTTTATTATCTTTGTGGCTCAAACACAGAACTGAACATGTAGACCTCACTTTTTTCCGGATAAATAATAGCAGGCACCTGCCTGTTTTCTTCACGTTAAAGGAAAAAAGTATGTTGTTTCTTCAAGATGTGGTCTACACGCATCCCAATGGAGATGTGTTATTCAGCGATATTCATCTGAACATATTACCGCAGCAAAAAGCAGGAATTGTCGGCGCCAATGGTGCTGGTAAATCTGTGTTGCTGCAACTCATAGCCGGGTTGCTCAAGCCCTCGTCGGGTAGCATTCGCGTAGATGGCCCGGTTTATTATCTGCCGCAGCTGGCGGATCAGTTCTCCTCTTTTTCTATTGCAGAAGTGTGGGGTGTCGCCGCCAAACGCAATGCCCTGCATGCGATATTGAAGGGTGAGGTGAATGAACATCATTTCACCTTGCTCAATGACGACTGGACACTGGAAGAACGCTGCGCCGAAGCACTCGAAGCATGGAGGCTGAAAGATGTGGCATTGGATCAGTTGATGGCTGGCTTAAGCAGGGGACAGCAAACGCGGGTGTTGCTGGCGGGCATCATACTGCGACAGCCCGCATTGGTATTACTCGATGAACCGAGCAATCATCTCGATAAATCAAGTCGTGAGCAGTTATACGCCTATCTCCGCGACACACGCGATACGGTGCTGGTGGTAAGTCATGACAGAACATTGCTGGATCAACTGCCTTTTATTTATGAACTCAGTGAAAAAGGGTTGCAGGCATTTGGCGGTAATTATAGTTTTTATAAAGAACAAAAAGAACTGGAGCAGACAGCGCTTCAGCATGAACTGAAAGAAGCGGAGAAAGCTTTGCGCAAAGCAAAAGAGCTCGAGCGCGAGACAAAAGAACGGCGGCAGCGCCAGGATGCACGTGGAAAAAAGAAACAGGAAAACGCAGGTCTGCCCACCATTGCCATGAATACACTCCGCAACAACGCAGAAAAAAGTACCGCTAAACTAAAAGGTATTCACGAAGAAAAAACGGGCCAGTTGTCGGGTGATGTAAAACGTCTTCGTGAAGTGCAACCCGATGGCAGTACCATGCGCCTCGACTTCGATGAAGCAGCGATGCACCGCGGCAAACGGCTGATCGGAGCAAAAGATATACAGGTAAAAATAAACGGCAGGGGCTTATGGAGAGAACCGCTGAACCTCGACCTGTTCAGCGGTGATCGTGTTGCCATAGCCGGTGACAATGGTTCCGGTAAAACGACCATGCTGCAGTTGTTAATGGGACTGCGACAGCCCGACGAAGGGAAAGTGGAAAGAGCTGAATTTAACTACCTGTACATCGATCAGGACTATTCGCAGATCAGTGGAAAGCAGACGGTGCAGGAACTGGCCGCTGCTTATAATACGGCGGGTCTGCAACCACACGAACTCAACAGCCGCCTTACACATTTTCTTTTTTATCGGGAAGATTGGGACAAACCCTGCTATGGGCTGAGTGGAGGTGAACGCATGCGGTTGTTGCTGTGTTGTCTTACGCTAACCAATGTGCCGCCGTCCCTATTGGTGCTGGATGAACCCACCAATAATCTTGACCTGCAGAATATCTCCATTCTCACCGAAGCGGTGCGATCGTACAAAGGCACTTTGTTAGTGGTATCGCATGATGAATGGTTTTTAAGGGAAGTAGGAGTGGGAATTAATTGGATGATAAGGTAGAAGATATAAGGTGTAGGGTATAAGGTATAGGAATGGTTACTTAGCGCCTTTGCTCCTTATGTTTCTTTGCGTGAAAGTTGCGTCTTTCTTGCGCAAAGCCGATTCACATATTTGTTATCTTAGAACTGGAAGATTTTTTAAATTTTGACTTTTTACTTTTGAATTATGCTGATTCCTCAAATCGCCGGGCATTTCCGGCAAGTATATTTCGGTGGCAACTGGACGGCTTCCTGCCTGAAAGATCAGTTGTCCGATATCAGTCGCGAAGAAGCGGTAACGGCCATTCCCGGCTTGACCAATACGATATTGGCGCTAACCTATCACATACACTACTATGTGGTGACGATTCGTGGCGTGCTACGTGGCGGTCCGCTGGATGCGCACGACAAATTCAGTTTTGATCACCCGCCTATCGAAACGGAAGAAGAATGGCAATTGTTTTTACTGGATGTATGGAAAACAGCCGAAGAGTTGTGTGACCTGATGGAACCATTGCCCGATGAAAAACTTGATGAAAACTTCACCGACGAAAAATATGGTAACTATTACCGCAACCTGTCTGGTTTGATAGAACATACACATTATCACCTGGGGCAAATTGTGGTGATGAAGAAGGTGTTAAGGAGTGATAAGTTGTAAGTAAAAACATTCTCTGCGTCTTTGCTCCTTAAGCGTCTTTGCGTGAAAATTGCGTCGTTATTGGAGCTTGTCGCAGGATAATCTGTTTATTCACGATTCAGGAACATTACATAAGACGCGTTTATAACGTACATTCTGTATTAAAAGATTAAGGTGACTGCGGATGCGTAAATTTTAAACGAGTAATATTTCCAATTTATTTTTTTTCATTTATATCACAACGGTTTGAAGTGGTAGCTTTAAAAAAGAGTACATCTACTCTTTTTTATTTTGTGCAATTCCGGCATTTTCGTGATTCGAGAAAAATAAAAATATGTCAGTGATCGCACCAGTCATTGATGACTAGTCAAACCAACCAACCGTCCATCCACCGATGCGCCACCTGCTACTCGTGCTATTGCTGGTGCCAGCAATAGTATTTGCCCAACACGATACGTTGGCACCTGAGAAGGTACCAGCTTCTTACGTTGATAAGATCGGCGCTAAAGCTGCATCCATCGACAAACAACTCGATAAAAAAACGGATAAACTTTTGTCTTCCCTGCAAAAGCAGGAAGAAAGAATGCGCCGCAAACTTGCGCGCAAAGACTCTGCCAAAGCCGCCGAACTCTTCGGTGATACCAAGGCCAAATACGATGGCCTCCGCGACAAACTCTCCAACATACAATCCGGTTCTTACAATGCGTCCATCGATACCATGGCCACCAGCCTGCAGTTCCTGCAACAAAACGGGATTGCTAAAGATGTAACGCAATCCCTCGACAAAGTAAAAGGACTGCAGCAAAGTTTTGCGCAGGCAGAATCGGTGCAGCAGCGGGCGGCACTACGCCGACGATTCCGCTGACGCCGCTGACAGATGTGCCGGCCTCCGCGCTGGCAAGTTCTGTAGGAGGGCTGAGCGCTGTATACGGTAACATTACGCCCGGCGACCTGAGTGGCAGCGGTATACTGACCCCATCGGCAGCGGACTTCCTGGCCGAGCAGCAGGGAATGATCTACGGCCGCCCGAAAGCGTATGTGAACTGGCTGCTGCTGGACGAGCGTTTTAACTATGTAGCCGGCAGCAGCGGAGCACAGCAGGTTGGTACGAACGAGGAATTTAAACTTCATGAGTTCACGAATCTGCCGATAAGTAAAAGCGGTTATCTGTATGTGTTTGTCAACAACGAGACCACCAATGTGCCGGTATATTTTGATAACTTGCAGGTAACGCATATCCGCGGGCCGTTACCTGAGGAAACCCATTATTATCCTTTTGGATTGACGATGGCAGGCATCAATTCAAAGGCTGTACAATTTGGCAATCCGGAGAATAAATATACTTACAATAGTAAGGAGGAACAGCGTAAGGAATTCAGCGATCTATCCGGACTGGAATGGCTGGACTATGGAGCAAGGATGTATGACGCACAGATTGGTAGATGGCATGTGCAAGATGCTAAATCTGATAAATATAACTGGTCAACGCCTTATTCTTATGTTCTTAGTAATCCACTTGTATATATTGATCCCGATGGAAATGATATAATAATAGCTTTTACAGGAGGGCCAACGGGAGGAGGTAAGTCAATCAATCCGAACTCTAAGGACGCAGGAACCACTGGCAGGGTAATACGTGAGGCACAAAAATTTGCCAAAGAAAATGGGATTGATTTTAAAGAAACGGTGATAACGCCCGGCTGGACTTCTGGCAGCTCTGTTGAGAATGCAAAAAATTTTATCTCTGATAACTACACGCAAGGTGAAAAAATTATTATTTATGGATACAGTTACGGCGGAGATTTTGCAGTTGAATTAGCCAAAGAGTTAAAAGACATGAGCATTCAGGTTGATCTCGTTATAACTGTAGATGCATCCGACGGCCCTGCAAATAATATGACAGTTGACGACGTGATTCCAACAAATGTCAAAGAAGCTCAAAACTACTATCAAACAGATAAATCTGGCGCATCATCCGGTTCGCAGAAGTCGGGCTCAAATGGTTCACAGGGTGGTAGTTCAAATTCCCCAGGATCTCATGGTGACCCCAAACGTGCCAAAGATCCGGCCAAGACGAAAGTTACTAATCATAATATGTCAAATGGCGGTAAAGGCGGCGGTACTAGTAGCAGCAGGAATAGTGGTGGTGGAACAGGCGTGAACCATGGAAATATAGATGAGAAGGTTTTTGACGATGTTATGAAAAATATTAAAAAAGTAATGAGCCTCACTAAGCCTAAATAACAATCAAGGTCATGAAAAAAATAGCTGAAATTTGTTTGATCCTGATTTTAAGTATATACGGATTTGGATGTCAGAATAAACAAATTGTTATTGAAGGAACAGTCATGAACGAAAAAAAAGTAAAAATCGCTAATGCTAAAATTGTTGCGTTAGGTTGGTATGAATCTAAATTTGATGGGATAACATACCAGAAAAAAGAATTGTTGACTGATTCGCAAGGCTGCTTTGAACTTTATTTCAAAGATGTGATCAGAATAGATATTGCTGCCTTTTCACCAGGATTGCTGCCGCAAATGAAAACGATCGTGGACTTTCAAAACAATCAGATCGGTTTTTTATTGCGATCTCCTGATTCAATTAAATTTGGCGATTTACCCATAAATGGGGGAAAAGAAGTAGTTCTTTATTCGGAATCAATGTATCGGAATAACGAGAAGATAAATGAGACGAATTTCGGAATTGATTTACTAACCGGACTAAATAGCGTGAATTTTGACAGCACTCACATACATTTTTCCAGGTCGACCAACAAGGACTTATACGAAATAATTTGCGCTGGCGGAACTACTCTCATGCCAGTTTATGAAAAGGATATTTTTAAAAGTAATCCAGACAGTATACCAGGCAAATTTAAATACAGGCATGTTTTCAACGGGAAGGAATTAGGGTTCTGGGTGAAATCCGGAAACAAATATTTCCGATTAAAAATAATGGAAGCGTTCGACAGAACTGTCCCTAATAATGGGGGGTACACCAAAGAATTGGGCTATAAATTTACTCTAACAGTGATGGATTCAGCATACAATATTTCAGACCAAGATAAAATTAATCTGGAAAAGTGGCTGCTCGATAACTAATTCAGTAAACTATCGGGTATAACTACCCCGTCTGGCGCTTTTAGCACATTCAAAAAATTAGATATTCCAATTGCCGGGTCGGCCAATGTTAATAATCATGTGTGAATAAGTAATAATCGTTCTGACACAGACTGTGCTTTGCGGTTGGACATCTTCCGCTTATTTAAAAAGCCACGGTGATGTGTTCAACAGAGAAGTACTTCCCAGAAGCTATCCCAATGATCTACAAAAATCAAAGAACCTTGAAAAAATTTACTATAAATATGTACGCGGTTATTTTTTAATAAACCAGCTACTCTAATAACACTTGATCCTCAAATTTACTCTTTTGCTGAAGGAATGTCGATAATCGGAGGCTAATTGTTGCCCAAAAGCATATACTGATTACTGAAATAGAAAGTTCTTCTGAAGATTTTTTATTAGAATTTGCCGAATCTGAAGAGTTTAGGCGAGGCCTTTTGATAATAACTGGTAAAAGTGGGATAATGCAAGAGGACATGCGCCAATTTTTGGAAATTATTCATGGCAATTCCAATTGGAAGTCTGTAACAGAAATTGTTTTCTGTGAAAATGATGGGAAAAGTATTTGCATATATAATGGATCGATATCTCAGGAGCAGATCAGATTCCTGTTGTCAGAAAACTCTGTATAGTACCGATTTCCAAGTACAGTTTTTTATAGGTCTCAGGCTGTAGTATTAAATCAATATATACGAATTTTATATAGATTCATGAACACATAGACGTTGTTACGTGCTGTTAACAGCGACTCAAAAACGTTCATCAGCTACATCTTCTTCGAAAAACAATTTTTAGATGGTGAATGGCGGAGCCAGCCCGGTCATCCGACTGGTTTTTATTGCGGTTGGAGCAACCGAAAATCTGTAAGCGAATCTATTAAGTATTCATCCAATGGACTTAAGGTATCGTCTGTAGCAGGTGGGCTGTCAAATAGAACTTCCAGATGGTAGAAAATGAAGGAAAAGCCATCATACTGCAGATGTAATTATGGCAGTCATTACCATGGCAGCACCAGGACCCATAGGGCTTTATATTGACTACAACACTCTTTGTTACGGATTTAGTAATTTCATCGGCAACAGGTAAAAGTGTTACAGAACATTTATTTGACTAAAAAATGTACAATTTTATATATTTCTGTTATTATAGATATTTCAAAATGGCTCCTTTGATTGATGTTGGTATGAATACAGGAGTGGTAGCTATGGAAAGGCGGCTATAAAGCTGCGTGGAGTGTTGTGGAAGGACCTGTTGCTTCGTTTGGCCCTATTGGGTTAGGCGTTGTGATAGCGGTAGCTATTGCAATGGACTAACAGATGTTTTTAACGGGTGGTAAAATATTCAAATGATTTTAGAAAAGATACAATATGCTTTGATTTATAAGTTATACAAAACAAAGCAATTCAAAAGTGGAAGAGGCTATATTTATCGTGCCAACCAGATAATTGGGATAACTGTAGCACTTGCCACAACATTAATTATTTTAACATTTTCTAACTTTGACGTGTCCAAATCAATTACATTGGCTATTTTTCTAGCTTTTGGCAGTATTTTTTTTCTAATGCTGGAAATTAATACCTCGCGAAGTAAACTTCTCCGAAATAGATTTATTTATCCGATCTGTTCAAAATATTTGTCCCCTTATTTCTTGGTTATTTTTTCAATAATACTTGGATTAATTCTATTAGAGTATTTAACCAGAAGTAGATATAAAAGTACGTTTCCATCATTTTATGCATAACGTAATATCGAATACTTTTTGGTAAGTTGATTTGTCTTAATCTTGAATGTAGGCCTGACCAGCGGCTGGATCGACCAGTTGAGTTATACCTACTACAGCGGTACCAACAAACTCAAAAACGTCGTGGATGCGTCAAACGATCCGGCCACCATGCGGGTTATGGACGGCAGGTCTGATGGCACCTCAAAGATGCCAACCATAAGCAGTACGGCAGATGTTGGAGATGCGGATATTCATACACATACTGTGGAGGGACGTAGTTTTACGCTTAGCGGAAGGTCGGGGCGTGTCGGCAAGGGTAAAGAAGCTTTTGGAGGAGTATACGGTAATGATCTTTCAAGAGATAGCTATCAGACGCCGGGCAAAGAGAAATATCGTTCTGGATATTTAGGGTTGTAGTAAGTTCATCACATGTATATTTGTACCGATATGGGCAGATAACAATTTCTGTAGATCGAAAAAATACACCAAGTAAAAATCCGGGAGATATTAAATGAGAAAAGTATCTATTTTAATAATTCTACTTGCTGCTTATTTACTTATTGCGTGCAAAAATAATAAAGTGTCAGATGTTGAAGACTTGTCGAGGCAACTTAAACAAGATTCTGTCCTATGGTATTTCTATGCTTATACTTTTAAATCTAAAGTCGGTTTTTCGGAAGCCAATGGCCAGAAAATTCTTCTGCCTGCCGTTCAATGTGATGTTTCGATTGATTCAATTAGGGAAAATAGCGGCTTTAGTGAATATTTGATAAGCTACAAAAAAGAGGGGTATCAGTTCTACCATATTTATGACGGTCTGATGATTTACGGCTTTAAAGAGAAAGATGGTATATTTTATCCTATAACCGGAATGATTCGACTAGATAGCTTTGATAACTCTTCCTATGCTCAAAAAGATAATAAGTCTGTCGATTCGATATTTACTGAATATCTTAAGGTTCTCCCAAATGATAGTTTATCAACTTGGCTAAAAAAAGAGGTCGCGAAACGTGATATTAAATAGATCCAGATTTTTTTATTGAATAGTTTATAGTTCGTCTAATCTTACGGATAATTTTTTCTGAAAAATATAAACGTCTACAGAGAGTATATTTTTGAAAGGCCTGAAAATTTAGAAGAATTGGCTAAAGGCAGGAAGCAATTTGTGGTATTCTTGGAGGCCGGAAGTCAGACAGCTGGATTTAATTGTTAAATTCCAATTTATAACTTTCTAGAATTGAGGGTAGCGATCTGATCGGAAATAGGCCGGATCGCTGTTCTTCAGCAAGTGTTTTTTTCTCTATAGAACCAATGCTCATTTCAGTATGATATTCGCCTAATACAAAACATCGTCAGCAGCTTAAATTTATTTAATCCAACCCTTTTGAAAATTAAAAAATACCCTGACTGTAAGATCAAGTGTTAGCTTTACATATCACTTCTCCTTACTCTTCTTATTAATCCCCACCGTTTCCTTAATCCCTTCAAACAAGGTCTTCCAGGCAAGATTAAAAATTGACCGGTTTGTGTTGCGTTCATTCTTCACATCAATCTCCCGCGGTTCCTGACCTTTACGTTTGGGATTGGAGTTTTTAGCAAGGATATTCGCAACGAAACTGATCAGCTTTTTCTTTTCCAGCTTTTTACTGTCCTCGTCTTTTTCCAATACGGCTACTTTCAGATCGTCGTACAACATCAGCACTTTGCCGCTCATGTTATAGTCATTTCCCGCGAAGTTGAATTGCACTTTGTTGATCTTTCCCTCTTCGATCCGCGCCGGGCCCATCGGCTCGGCCAACACATTCACCGCCTTCGCATCCAAACCACTCAGGGTACCACTCACGTCAAAGCGTCCGTTGGGTTGCAGCAGGTAAAATTTCCATTTCACGTTGAAAGGAGTGATGTCGAGGAAACGCGTGTTGATGTCCACCGTCATCACATTGTTTTGCGCCACTTTTTCTTTTTTATTGGTCAGGTTGCGGATCACCGCCGTCGAGTTGTGGAAGCGAACCTTGCCCGACTGCTGCGTTTTCGCATTTTTTTCTTTGTATTCCACATAGGTATTGTTCACGATCATCACCGGTACTTCCACCGGGATTGGCAGTTTGCCTACGGCCTGGTGCGGGTAGGTGCCCACACGGTTCTTTTTGTCGCGCGGGATCGACAGGTCGCGGTATATTTTAAATTGCGCTGCATCGATCGTAATGCTGTCTGCATAAAACGATTCGTTCAGCAGGTCCAGCATCTTCAGTCCCCTGATGGCAATGCCGCGGATGTTGAAGTCGAACCGGTCGTCCTGCGTGGGCAGGCTTTTTACAAAAGCATCTTCGCCCTTTTGCGGTTCGATAGCAAACCGCTTGATGAAGGCTTCGCTGTTAGCGGAGCCCACCGTTATGCTGTCGGCCGTGTAGCGGTAAAGGCCATTCCCGGAGAACCAGGAGACATTACCACATTGCAGGTGCAGGGTGCGGGCGAAGAATAATCGTGTGGTATCCGCATTGGAAGCGCTGTCCACCGCCACATCCGACAGCACCAGCCGGGTGTCGATTAATTCGATGTTCTTGCGTTTCGTTTTCAGGTTTTGTGTGGAGATTATGCCCCCTGTTATTTCCACAGTGTCCATGTGTATCATATTCAATCCGCCCAGGATCTGCTCATATACCGCCTTGTCCGGTACATTGCGCGTCGTGTCGCCCTCCATGGTGTATTTGAGTTCTATCAGGGGATTGCTGATGGTTACCTTGTTGCCGCTGATTTCCTTATTGAGCAGCGCCCGTGGCGTTTTTACACCCGTTACGTGCAGGGAAGGCACCTGTATGTGCAGCAGCATAGCAGGCATTTTGCCCGCTGCCCGCATTTCCTCCAGTTTGGTACTGTCGTAGTCGATGCGCAGATTGATAACGGAAAGGTTACCGTTTACTTCGTCGAGTTTCAGGTCATCATACGCAATTTTGTAGAGGCCATTGCCTTTGCGCAATGCTTTCTCCAGCTCGGCACGGATGATCTGCTTTTTATAGGCGTTCCAGTAAAGGATGCCGCCGGCAACGGCTGTAATAATGATCAGTACCAGGCTGAGCAGAATGATTTTGCCTTTTGGGGTGGATGTCTGCTTTTTGTAGCGTTCTTTTATGGATGGCATAACCCCTAAAAGTCAATTACTGTTCCATTTTTGCCCATGGCATGCTTTTGGCCTGATCCGAGCATCCTTTTTGCATAACTTAATATCTTATCTTACAGACATGCCGACATTTAACGACCGAATCCGGCAGGTGCTCATACTGTGTATCCTGCTACTGCTGATCTTAGCTGTGATCAGAGAGTTGTACATCTTCATGCCCGGCTTACTGGGTGCCCTGACGTTGTATATCTTAAGCCGTAACAATTATTTCCGGCTGATCTATCAGCGCAAATGGCGCAAAGGCTGGGCTGCAGGGATGTTCATTATTTATTACCTGCTGCTGATCGGACTGCCCATTTTTCTGGCCATCACGCTGATCAGTCCCAAGATCAATACTTTCCTGGCCAATCCTACCGATATGATCGATAAAGCCAGGACTTCGCTCACCACCATTCAACACAAGATCGGCTTCACCATTATTTCAGAAGAAAGCCTTTCAACAGGTTTAAACAAACTCACCAACTATATTCCAAGTCTGCTTAACAGTACGGCCAACCTGGTGACCAACCTGGCCATCATGCTGTTTGTGTTGTATTTTATGTTGCGCAACGGTCGCGAACTGGAACGTTACCTCAATCGCATTACACCGCTGAAGCAGGACAATATCAATAAGCTGGCGTCGGAAACCAAGAAGCTGGTAAGGGCCAACGCCCTGGGTATTCCGCTGATCTCCATTATCCAGGGCCTGATCGCGGCATTGGGCTATTTTATTTTTAATGTGAATGAATGGGGACTTTGGGGTTTCCTGACCGGTGTCTTTGCATTCTTCCCGGTGGTAGGTACGATGGTCGTCTGGGTGCCGCTGGTAATCTATATGTATGCAGTAGGCGATACCGGTAATGCTACCGGCGTGCTGCTATACAGTGTTGTTATCACTGGCAACGTTGACTATGTGGCGAGGATCACGTTGCTGAAGCGCATGGGTGATGTGCATCCCGTGATCACGATCCTCGGGGTGATCGTGGGCCTCGGATTGTTCGGTTTTATCGGATTGGTATTCGGTCCGTTGTTGATCAACTATATCATGGTCGTATTTGATATTTATATGAATGAATTTGTGACGGATAAAGTGCCGCATTTGGTAGAGGAGGCTGCCCCGGAAGACAAGAAAGAAGGTGGCCCGGCGAAGCTCTGAGTTTTCTACGATAAAAAACTAAAGGCTGCCCTCAGGCAGCCTTTAGTTTTTATTTCTTTTTCAAGACCATCATTTCCACTTCCCGTTCGACTTTTTCCCAATACAGACCCAATGCCGCCAGCTTTTCTTTAAAATCATCTTTCTTTTCGGGCTGGAATTCAAAGTAAATATCGAACCGCCCTTCAACACCGGTTTCATTCAGTACTTTTCCCGGGTATAATCCAAACGCTTCAATGTAATCCGCCAGCGCATCGAGCGTAACGCCATCGCCTTTAAAATGTGATCCGCCCGCATCGTACCCGTCCGCTTTTTCCTTCGACGGTTTCAGTAAAGCCTTGGCATCCTTTTTTGCTTTCAGTACCAGCACTTTTTGTTTTCTTTTTTCCATCACCACTTTCACATCGATAAAGTGTTTTTTCAGTTCATCGCGGATAAAGGTCATCAGTTTTTCCTTATCAGGTGTTTCAATCCAGGCGTCAAGGCAAAATTTTTCCAGCTCTTCGTATTTCCTTTTAACAGTGTCGTATTCATTTACCATGGCGTAATAATTTTTATCATAGGCTGTGCGGAATAGTCCGTCAACCGGCATGTTGACAATCGTTAAACGCCTGTCTTTGTAGGGACCATCCAAGTATTTTCTGGACATAGAGCCCGCGCCGTCCACGGAAGGCAACAGGGCGAAATGCCGGGCCTGGGTGGAGTCTGCGGTGAAGTAGGTTTCCATATCAAATCCCACCAGGTCTTTTTTATAAGGGAGGTTTACGTTTATACCCTTCAACGCCACCTTCAACACATCGAGGTTGATGTTGGAGGCATTGGTGATGGCGTAAACCTTTCCCTCCGGGCCTATCAGCACCGTATGCGGAATGGTCTGGTGCGGAAAAAGTTTGCGGAGCGTGCCGGCAGTATCGCTTGCAATAGCCAGTGTGGTTGGTCTTGCCTGCACGAATTTACGCAGTCGCTCTTCCGGTTCGCCGGACACGGCGAGCACTTCTATGTTGTCGCCCAGTGCTTTTTTATAGCCTTCCAGTTCTTGCATAGCACTGATGCAGGGGCTGCACCAGGTGGCCCAGAAATCAATGATCAATAATTTGCCTTTGAAAGAATGGACATTGCCGGCGATCCCATCCAGTGTACGCGGTAATAGAATGTCCGGCATTTGATCGCGGAGCGCTATTTCCTGTGCGGAAGCCGTCAGGGAACGGGTTAGTATCAGCAGAAGGATTATTTTTTTCATGATTTATATTTAGAACGCAAACATATCCGGATGGCCGGAGCAAAGGCGTTAAGCGATTCGAATCATTGTTAATGTTTGTTAACCGGTTTTCCGGTTTATGAGCAAAGCAGATATTTTTGTTGGTATGAATAACCGGGTCAGAAGACTTTTCCTCCTGGCATTGCTGGCGGCCGCTGGTCTGCTTTGCCTGCAGGTATATTGGATCTCCAAAGAATGGACCCGCTCGGCGGATATCCTGCAACGGGAGGTGGATTATTCGTTTCAGCAGGCAGTTGATAAAGAGTGGAGTCGCCGTAAGGATACATTGACCGCCTATCTCAGCGATTTACTGCACGATACGAATTCCGTCAGATTCGGAACCCGGTATAATAAAACGGAAAATGTATGGGCGGTTACAATGTACGATCCTGCTAATCCAAAAGACTATTCTTCCTGGTCAAACAAACTGCATCCGGTTTCGGAGAAGTTGTCGGATAAAGAAAGGGAAGAAGTGATCGCCCGGTTTATAGAAGAAAATCTCATAAAGAGTATTGCATCGGATGTCATTTTTTTCTATACCCAGCGTGTTGGACAAGCCTGGACAAAAAAATACAACGATCTCTCGATGGATACGTTGTTCATGAAAAAAATGTTCAAAGCAGAACTGGCTCAAAACAAGATCGATGCTGGTTTTTCCATTGCCTATATTGATACCACGCAAGATCCGTTGCCGGAGATGAAGGGCAGTGCGCTTTACAGCAAACCCATTACCGTCAATTTTAAACGGGTGAATGATATAGCGAAAAAATATGTGGCGCAGGCAACCGTACGCAATCCGCGTATGGTACTTTTTAAAAGATTATGGCTCATCGGCATCGGTTCGTTGCTGTTGCTCGGGTTGACATTCTGGTGCCTGTACCGGATGTACCAGACCATTATCCGGCAAAAGCAATTGGATGAACTGAAAGATGATTTTATCAGCAACATGACGCATGAACTGAAAACACCAATTGCCACCGTAACAGCCGCGATTGACGGACTGCAATTTTATAATGCGTTAAACGATAAAGAACGTACCAAACGATATCTCAATGTTTCGCGTACGGAACTGAACCGGCTGGATCAGATGGTATCGAAAGCGCTGGAACTGTCAGTGGAACAAAATATTTCCGGTCAGTTGGTAAAGGAAAAATTTGCACTCCGTCCATTTCTTGAACAGCTTTTATCTTCCTTCGATGTGCAATCGGGTTTCCGGTGGCAACTGGACATTGATGCCGAAATAAAAATGTATGCGGATAAAGAAAAGTTTGGCGCCGTGTTCCAAAACCTGATTGAAAATGCCATCAAATACGGAGGAGACGATGTGCTGATGCATTTTGCCGCGGAAAGAGCAGGAGCGTGGCTTACGATCACCGTGCAGGATAACGGACCGGGCATTGACAAAGCTTATCTTCCGCATATCTTCAATAAATTCTACCGGGTGCCCGGTGCGGTTGAAGCAAAAGGATTCGGTTTGGGGCTTTACCGCGTGGCGGGTATCATAAAAGCACATGGCGGAACGGTAGTGGCCGAAACGAAAGAAGGACTTCATTTCATCATCAAAATACCTGTTGCATAATTGGATAATCGTACGTCGATATTATTGGTGGAAGACGAGCAGTCACTCGGCTCGATCATTGCGGAAAATCTTGCCGCTGCCGGATTTGGCGTTACGCATGTGATGAGTGGAGAACAGGCTTTGGAAAAACTTGAGAAAAGTGAATTTTCCATTTTGATCCTGGATGTGATGATGGCTGGCATGGATGGGTTTGAACTGGCGCGTACGATAAGGCAAAGCGATAAAAACGTTCCTATTCTTTTTCTTACCAGCAAAACAATGCCGCAGGATGTGGTGGAAGGTTTTGAAAGTGGCGGCAATGATTACCTGCGAAAGCCCTTCGCGATGCAGGAGTTGGTGATCCGCATCAAAGTGCTTGTGAGCGAAGGCCGGTTGCTTAAAAAAGAAACAACACCAACGAAGGTATCTATCGGTCAATACCAATTTGATGCGGTAAAACAGCAGCTCACCATCAACCTGCGCGTGCAAACGATGACCGCGCGGGAAGCGGAGCTGTTATGGCTCTTATATAAAAATCACCAGCAGTTAAGTAGCAAAAAAGTTATCCTTGAAGCGATCTGGGGTGATGATAATTTTTTCAACTCCCGCACGCTTGATGTGTTCATTACCAAACTGCGGAAGCTGCTCCAGGAAGATCCGGGTGTGCAGATCATCAATGTACGGGGAATGGGTTATAAACTGGTATGGTAAACAGCTTGCTAATAGAAAAGGCTGCCCTCGGGCAGCCTTTTCTTATGAGGTACTGAAAAAATATCAGCGGTCTCTGAGTTTGGACAGCAGTCGCAGGATTTCGAGGTAAAGCCATACCAGCGTTACCAGCAGACCGAAGGCGCTGAACCATTCCATGTATTTAGGAGCGCGGGCCTGCGCGCCTTTTTCGATGGTATCGAAATTGAGCAACAGGTTGAGTGCAGCCAGTGCTACTACGAATACGGAGAAGCCGATACCCAGCGGTGTGCTTGCGTTGGTGAACGCAACGAGTGTGCTGCCGCTGATGGCATAGGAAATCCATTGTACCAGGTAGAAAATGGCAATGCTGATCGTTGCCACGGTGATGATAGCACGGAATTGTTTGGTGACCTTGATGATGCGGGTGGTATAAAGCACAAACATGACCAGCGCCACGATCAGTGTAAGACCAACGGCATGCATCACGATACCGGGATAAGATGTTTTGAAGGCAAAATCATAAAAAGCGGATACGGCACCTACGAACAAACCTTCCAGCAGGGCGTAAGCCGGAGCCAGCCAGGGAGAGGCTTTGGGGCGGAAAGCCATTACCAGTGCCAGTACAAGACCACCGATTCCACCGATCATCATCATTGTCATCGGGTCTTCGCCGGAATAAAAACGGTTCCAGGCAAAAAAACAGGTGCCTAACATCAGGATAAAAAGAAACCCGAACTTGTTCATCGTACCGCGCACGGTCATTTCTTCACCGGTAACCACACCGTCAAGGATGGTCCCCTCGTAGGCAGATTCCTTGAGGATTGGGTTGCTTGATTTGAATAAAGACATAGTCGTTAATGATTTTGGTGCTAAATATACGCAATAAGACGTGAATCGTCAATGGTCAATCGTCAATGGACCCCGCCGCCGATACTTCGGGCCGATACTTCGGGCCGAAGTATCGGCCCTCGAAGCCAAGCCTCAATAATGCCAGCGCACGAAGGCCTCCATGGCTGCGTAATGCGTCAGCCCGAGATCAGCATACAATGCCGCCGTATTCGCATTCCGCTCTTCCGCCCGCTGCCAGAACTCGCGTGAATCGCTTCCCTGGAAGGGCACCGAGTCTTTTTGTGACTGGTGAATAAAGATGCCGAAGCGTTTTTTCATCACCTGGTCGGGGCTCATGGGGATCGCCATTTCAATTTCTTCGATATTCCATTCCTGCCAGGCACCTTTGTACAACCACAGCCAGCAATCGTTGATCCATTCGTCACCCGCATGCTTGATGCGCTTCAAAGCTTCCAAAACCACGTTGAAGCAAACGATATGCGTGCCGTGCGGGTCGGCGAAATCACCTGCGCAATATACCTGCTGAGGTTTGATTTTGCGCAGTAATTCCATCGTGATCTTCACGTCTTTTTCCCCCATGGGATTTTTCTCGATCGTACCTGTCTCGTAGAAAGGCAGGTTCATGAAGTGAATGTTATCATCTTTCAGGCCTACATAGCGGCAGGTGGCTTTGGCTTCGCTGCGGCGGATCAATCCTTTGATGGCACGCAGCCTGGGCGTATCGACCTGGTTGGATTTTTTGGAGGCCACGAATTTGCGCGTATCGGCGAGAATCTTTTCTGATTTGGTGGTATCGATGCCGGCAATTTCTTCAAAACCTACGGCGAAATCCAGGAAGCGGGTAGCGAATTCATCCGTTACCGCAATATTACCGGATGTCTGATAGCCTACATGCACGTCGTGTCCCTGATCGTGCAGACGCTGGAACGTACCACCCATGCTGATGATATCGTCATCGGGATGGGGGGAAAATATGATTACCCGTTTCGGATAGGGTTCTGAGCGTTCGGGGTGAGCAGGGATAACCGCATTGGGTTTTCCGCCGGGCCAGCCCGTGATGCTGTCGCGCAGCATATAATAGACCTGCAGGTTGATTTCGTAAGCATCACCTTTTTCCACCAGCAGATCGCTGAGGCCATATTCATTGTAGTCGCCGTTGGTCAGGCTCAATACTGGTTTCTTGAGTTTCAGCGCCATGTTCACTACCGCTTTCTTGATGATCTTCGGTGTCCACTCGCAGTCGCCGGTGAGCCAGGGCGATTTATTGCGGGTAAGATCGGCGGCTGCCGCTTCATCCACTACAAAGGTTACATCATCGTGGTTTTGCAGGAGAGACGCCGGTACGTGTTCGCTGTCGTCATGCTCTACCGCTTTCTGTATCACGTTGGCCTTACCCGATCCCCAGGCCATGAGGATAATCTTCTTTGATTTCAGGATGCTGGCAATGCCCATGGTGATTGCCAGCCGCGGCACCTGCGAGATGTTGGGGAATTCATATGCATTGGCCAGGCGTGTTGAATTGTCGAGCGTGATCAATCTTGTTCTGGAATAAATACCGGAACCGGGTTCATTGAAACCGATATGTCCGTTGTTGCCTATGCCAAGTATCTGGAGGTCGATACCACCTGCGTCTTCGATCATCTTCTCGTAATGCAGGCAATGTTTTTTTATGGCTTCCTTCGGAATTTCTCCGTTTGGAATGTGAATATTCTTCGGGTTAATGTCTACATGATCGAAGAGGTGCGAACGCATGAAGCGGTTGTAGCTCTGCAGCGCATCGTTGTCGATGGGATAGTATTCATCGAGGTTGAAAGTGACCACATTTTTGAAGCTGAGCTTTTCTTCGCGGTGCATGCGCACCAGCTCGGCATACAATGTCTTGGGCGTAGAGCCTGTTGCCAGTCCCAGCACACATTTTTGTTTTTTCTTTTGTTTGTCCCGGATCAGATCGGCGATCTGTTGCGCTACGAATTTCGATCCTTCTTTCAGATCGGGATAAACACGTACGGGAATTTTTTCAAAACTGTCAGTGAGGTCGGCCTGAGCTGTTTTTTTCGACATAATGTTGGATGGTTATGCTGTTGAGCGATAAGTGCTTCAAATATATTTAAAATAAATCCTCCGCAAGTTCCTGCGGGCGGCGCGATGTTTTTAGAAGGTTCGCCCGCAAAAAAACGCAGTGCGCAATGCCGGATGCGCCTGTTCAGGCGCGTTTGAGCGGACCGGCTACGGCTCTTAAAAATTATTTCGGGCCAAGGCCCCGCAGAATCCTGCAATCTTAGTTTACGCTTACTTCCTGCAGAAAAACCCAGGCTTTGCTGCCGGCTCCTGGCGCGCCGGCGGGTATGCGTTGTCCTTCCGGCATGTGGAGGCGCAGAAATCTTGCTTTCGCGGCTTGTGGCAGTTTGATGGTCAGCTCATTTTGGTTAAAAGACGACAGAACGTCTTTTATTTCCCGGAAATTCATATTGTCATCCGAAACCGATACGCCTGTGGTGACAGGCGCATAGATCCAGCTCGAAGGCTGCTGCAATGTGGCCAGTTTTATTTCGGAGAAATTGTCGTCTCTGTCGAGGTCGATCGTAATGGTAAAAGCGGTTCCCTGGTAACCGATCCAGTAGTCCGGCTCCTGAAGTTTTCTTTCCGTAATGATCCCATTGACCAGGGTGAAAGCGCCCTCTCCCGGATAACTTTTAGAAGGAGCGGGATTTAGTGTTATCTCTTTGGCTGTTGCTTTGTTGAAAGAAAATTTCTGTGAGACAGATTGATCGGCCTGCCTTACAGAAAAGTTTGCACTCCGGTTAATCAGCAAAGGAGTTTTATAGTCGCCCACACTATCCACCAAATTGGAAACGAAAGTTATTTTTTTATCGGAACGACTACTCAGCTCCCAATACAACGCATGCCCCGGAGCGCGCGTCACCTTTTGCTTCAATTGATAAAACGCGCGGCTGTAATTCGCCTTCCACCGGTCATACCGTTTAAGCTGTACCGGTAATTTTCGCACAAAATTCTCCATACTCTTTTTCGCCACCGGCGTCCACAACACTTCACTTAACGCCGCGAGCCTCGGGAAAAGCATGTATTCCAGTTTTCGTTGATTCGTGATATACTCCGTCCACATATTCGCCTGTGCGCCCAATACAAATACCGTATCAGTATCCGGCATCGCTGAGGGGATCGGATTATAGCCGTATATTTTTTCCAGGTCATTTACGCCGCCATTGGTCACTGAATCTTCCCGCCGCGATTGGGCATAATCAAAATACACATACGTGGTCGGCGTCATGATCACGGGATGTTTTTGCGCCGCCGCTTCGATGCCGCCTTTTTCGCCGCGCCAGCTCATCACCGTTGCATTGGGTGCCAGCCCGCCTTCCAGGATTTCATCCCAGCCAATCAGTTTGCGGCCTTTCTGATTGATATATTTTTCCATGCGCTGAATGAGATAGCTCTGCAGTTCATGTTCATCTTTCAAGCCATTCGTCCGGATGCGTTGCTGGCAGTCGGGACATTGCTTCCAGTTTTCTTTGGGACATTCATCTCCGCCAACATGTATATACTGACCGGGAAAAAGCGGAATGATCTCATCGATTACATCCTGTAAAAATTGAAAGGTCTTTTCTTTGCCTGCGCAGAATACATCGTCGAACACACCCCAGGTTTGCTGCACTTGTTTGCCCGTGGTATCGCCACTCCACACGCATTCTTTCGGATAGTAACTATAGGTCGATCGTTTGGGAAAACAGCTTAATTCCGGATAAGCAGCGATGGCCGCGCTGCCATGTCCCGGCATTTCAATTTCGGGCACCACCGTAATATGCCTCGCTGCTGCATAAGCCACCACTTCTTTGATTTGTGCCTGCGTATAATAGCCACCATATCGCTGATGGGTATTACCCGTACCGGGGTAACGGCCAACAATGGTTCCGTTGCGCCAGGCACCGGTTTGGGTGAGCATGGGATATTTTTTTATTTCAATACGCCAGCCCTGGTCATCGGTCAGGTGCCAGTGGAAATAATTGATTTTGTGCAAGGCGAGATAGTCGAGGTATTTTTTTACCAGTGCAACGGAAAAAAAATGGCGGGATACATCGAGCATCATACCGCGGTAGTTGAATCGCGGATAGTCGTTAATGGTCACCGCAGGTATTACAAGCGATGCAGATTTTTCCACCGGCAACAATTGTATCAGCGTCTGCACGGCATAGAAAGTGCCTGCATGTGTATCGCCTTCGATACGGATGCCTTTGTTGTCAACCGTTAATTGATAAGCATCTTTATCCGGTGCACGGACAAATATCCGCGAAATAAAACGGATGGCCGCACCGCTGTGTTGCCTTTTTACAGCCAGCTTAAAACCATAATTGGTTTGCAGGTATTGATTGAAAAAGTTAACAGCATCATTGACCGATGCGTCATCGGCCTCGATAACCGTGTGCCGGTTGAGCGTAAATTTTCCTTTTCCCATCGTCATCGAAACAGGTTCGGGTATGACAGTAGGTGTTTGTGCCTGCATATACAAAACCGGCAGGAGCAGCAAAAGCAATAAGATTTTTCGCATGGCAAAAGATTGAAGAAAGGATATGATCCTGAAAAGCTAAATTTACAGCTTATCTGTTTATTTATTTTTGAACTATGGAACAGAACGAAGCAATTGTTGCGCGGTTTTATACTGCGTTTTCCCATCTCGATGCCGCGGGCATGAATGCCTGTTATAGTGGGGACATCGTTTTCAACGATCCTGTTTTCGGATTGCTGCACGGCGACGAAGCGCGTGATATGTGGGAAATGTTGTGTGGTAATGCAAAGTCCTTTTCCCTGACTTTTTCCAACATACAATTACTCGATGAAGAGTATGCTACCTGCGAATGGGTGGCCAACTACGTATTCAGCCAGACCGGTAACAAAGTTACCAACCGCGTGAAGGCGTTTATGCGGTTGAAAGACGGTAAGATTATCGAACACAGCGACGCATTCCGCCTCAGCACCTGGCTCGGGCAGGCTCTCGGCTGGAAGGGGCAATTGTTCGGCTGGACGGGTTTTATGAAAAGAGCCGTGCAGAAAAAAGCACGCCGGGGACTGGACCGTTACCGCGCATCAAAAGTTTAATCTGCCTGCGTTTTGGGCCCGGCTAATTGATCGGCCAGCCACAAATATTCCGTGAGAAACATGTGTACGTTTTTCTGAAAACTTTCATCGGCCAGGTTTCCTTCCGCATCAAATTTCTTTTCTACGTTCGGCACGATCAGCAGGGTAGGTGAGGCAATACCAAAAAGTCCGGCTACGAGCAGCAGCAATTGCTGCGACGCACGAAGGCCTCCCAACGGGCCGGGTGAGGCCGTTACCAATCCAAAAGGTTTATGCAATTGTTTGGGGTAATGGTCCAGCAGATTTTTCATCGCCGGAGAATAGCTGCCGTTGTATTCGGGTGTAACGAGGATGAAAGCTTCGGCTGCAAAGATCCGGCGGCTGAGCGGACGGAATGGCTCCGGCGTATTATCCACCGAATTGAAAACGGTCTGCACCATCGGCAGTTCATAATCCTTGAGGTCGATCAGGCCCACGCTGTGCGGTGTTTCTGCTTCCAGCCGTTTCTTCAGATGCAAAGCAACTCTGCGTGTAACACTCTGTTCGCGCGGACTTCCTGAAATGATCTCTATCTGCATAATTAAGCAAGGCTTTTGATAACCGGCCGGTGCAAAGGTTCAAACTTTTCCTGATTTCCCCTCGTCTGCCGGTAAAATGTCTTTTTAAAACTTATTTTCGGCGTTCGTTAATGCAAATAACATGGTTAATCGCCGAAAGTTTATCAGAACTGCTTCATTGGGATCGCTTGCCGGTTTGCTGGCCAAAGACGTGCTGGCTGCGGAAGCATCCGTTAGTAACGGACCTGTGGTTATCTCAACCTGGGATGCCGGACTCGCCGCCAATCGTGGAGCCTGGGAAGTGCTCGGCAACGGAGGTACGGCGCTCGATGCCGTGGAAAAAGGAGTGATGGTCACCGAATCCAGCATCAATTGTTGCGTGGGGTTGGGCGGCAATCCCGACCGCGATGGCTTTGTAACACTCGATGCCTGCATCATGGATCACCAGTTCAATTGCGGCAGCGTAGCCTTCCTGGAACGGATCAAACATCCCGTGTCGGTTGCAAGACGCGTGATGGAAAAAACACCGCACGTGATGCTGGTAGGCAGCGGAGCGCAGCAATTTGCCGTAGCAGAAGGATTTCCGTTAGAATCGGGAGCACTTTCTCCGGATGCACAAAAAGCGTATACGGAATGGCTGAAGAAAGCGGAGTACAAACCTGTGATCAATGTGGAGAACAAGGCACACGGACCTTTTGCGCCGGCCATCATGCCCACAGGGGAATTCAATCACGATACCATCGGTATGGTGGCACTCGATGCTAAAGGCAATCTCAGCGGAAGCTGCACCACCAGCGGCATGGGCTTTAAAATGCGTGGCCGCCTCGGCGATTCACCGATCATTGGTGCCGGCTTATATGTCGATAACGAAGTGGGCGCATGTACGGCTACCGGTCAGGGTGAAGACGTGATACGTGTGGCGGGTTCCAGCGCCGTAGTGGAAATGATGCGCCAGGGATTGACGCCGGAGCAGGCCTGTAAAAAAATTATCGAGCGCATCGTACGCATCAAAAAAGAAAAAGTGAAAGACATCCAGGTAGCGTTCATTGCCCTGGATAAAAAAGGAAGGGCAGGGTCTTACGCCATTCATCCCGGGTTCAGTTATGCTATCCGCACTACCAAAGGTGAGCGACTGATCAATGCGCCCTCTCACTTTAAGAAAACATCATGAGTTATGTTCTTGAAATAGCCACCAGCGATTTCGCTACCACGCAACTGGCCGTGGAAGGCGGCGCCGACCGGATTGAATTATGTTGCAATCTTGGCGAAGGAGGTACCACGCCCGCTTACGGTGTGCTCAAACAATGCCGCGAGAAATTTGGTCTTCCACTCTTTCCCATTATCCGTCCGCGCTCCGGCGATTTTTTATACAGCGGTGATGAATTTGCCTGCATGTTAGCAGAGGTGAAACTTTGCAAAGAACTTGGTTTCGATGGAATAGTAGCCGGCATATTGCTGACCGACGGAAGCATCGATCGCAGCCGCATGGCAAAACTGGTCAATGCGGCTTACCCGATGAGTGTTACGTTTCACCGGGCATTCGACCGTTGTCGTGATCCGCTGCATGCACTGGAAGAAATTATTGAAATGGGTTGCGAACGGATACTTACTTCGGGCCAGCAACTGCAGGCACCGGATGGTGTGGAATTAATCCGTCAATTGAATGAAGCGGCGGCCGGCCGTATCATCATCATGCCGGGAAGCGGGGTGCGTCCGGAGAACATTGCGCAACTGGCGGCGCAAACGGGTTGCGCAGAATTTCATGCATCGCTTCGCGCAAAAGAAAAGAGCCGTATGGAGTTTGTGCAGCCGGCCTTTGCAGGTGACGCGGATAGTTATGAACAGCCGGGCCTTGCAGCGCACGCGATCAGCGAAATGCGGCTGGCACTCACAGCTCAGGCTGGTTGATCTTTGGGTTGGCGTCGTTGTTGACGCCGGATCAGGTCTGCTTTTACTTTATGCACGAATGCCGCGCCGCCCAATAGTAAGCCTGTGGTTAATAAGGTACAAACGCCGAGTGACCAGGGAATCCAGTAGTGATGTGCAGGATCGGCTTTATGGCTGTAAAAGACAAGGAAGACGGCTGCATTGACGCAGAGAAAGGCCGTAAACAGATTATTTACGTATTTTGCCTGATGCCTGTTTTTCATAAGACAAGTGTTTAAATAAGGTTGTAGCCGAATTTACGAATAATCTTTTGTTAATCCGACTGGCAGCCGGCGGCCATTTTTTAATTTTACAGGTAAATTTTCACCATGAAAAGAATCTTTCTGCTCTTACTGATCGTTGCCGGATTGGCATTGAATGGACAAGCCCAGGAGGCTCCTGAAGGATTGTTCATCAATTCCAAAGCCCCCGACTTTAAGGCCACCGATCAAAACGGCAATACCGTAAGACTGAAAGATTTGTTGAAAAAAGGAAAAGTTGTATTGGTTTTTTATCGTGGCGAATGGTGTCCTTACTGCAATCGTTATCTCAAAAGATTGCAGGACTCGCTTGAACTGGTGAAGGAAAAAGGAGCAACCATCGTTGCCATATCTCCTGAAGTATCGGCGAATGTAAAAAAGACCGTTGATAAAACAGGTGCAACGTTTCCTGTTTTGTATGACGAAGGTCTGAAGATCATGAAAGCCTACGAAGTGGAATACGAAGTACCGGTGAATACGCAAACGCGTTACCGCAATACCGGTCTCAAACTCGAAGAGGCGAATGGCAAGAACGGTGCATACTTACCCATTCCGGCTACCTATGTGATCAACAAAGAGGGAACCGTTACTTACCGTTACTTCGAACCGGATTACAAGAAACGTCCTTCGGTGAAGGACATTCTCGATCATCTTTCCAAATAAGTTTTAGGGAAATGCGAGGCGGGCAATACGTCCGTTGCTGCCGGCGAGATAGACCGCGGTGCCGAACCGTGCGAGTCTGCATACATGAAATCCCTGATCGCTGATCTTTTGCCAGGTGCGTCCACCGTTGAAGGAGATGTCAACGCCGGTGGGACCGCAGGTGATGAGTTCGTTTTTATCCATAAACTCCACGCAACTTTTATATCCCTGCGGCGGCTCCTTCGGTGCCTTCCATGTTTTGCCGCCATTTTTTGTATAAAAACAATTGCCTGTGCTGAGCGTATCCTGCAGGTAGTCGCCACCAACCACTACAAAGTGACTGCTGCCTTTCATATTGCCGCGGTCAAATACGGCTATTGAATTGGCACCGGCAGATTCTTTTCCCTGGGTGATGGGCATCGGCCGCACACCGTTGTGTGAGAACAGGCGCGATTTTCTTCCGCCGCTTACAAGGTAAAAACGTCTGTTGCGGAAATATCGGATATTGGTGCCGCTGGCGGCAAAAAAAGCTTCGCCGGAGTCGGGGCGGTTGGCCACCGTATCGGCATGGATCTGTTTCCAACTGTCACCGGCATCACGGGTTTCGGCAAAGAAAATTTTACCATTGACCGGGTCGCCAACGGCAATACCGTATTGCGGAGTAAAGAAATCGATGGCATCGAGGAACATGCCTTTGCGGTCGTCGTGAAAAACAATCTTCCAGGTTTCACCGGCATCGGTTGTTTTGAGCATATAGGCCGGTTCGCCGGAAGCCATCACCACGGCTGTGTTGGGACCAAAAGCTTCGATATCGCGGAATTCGGCTTTTTCAAAACCGTTGATCGTCATCCATTTCCAGTTTTTGCCGGCATTGGTGGAGCGGCCCACTTTGCCGTTGCTTCCACTGACCCATATTACATTATCGTTAACGACGCTGAGACCACGCAGGTTGGTTTCCGTACCGGAGGTGAGTTCCTGTACACTGAAGTTCTGCGCATGCGCCAATTGAATGATCAGCAGCAGCAGGGTAAGGAGCAGGTTTTTTTTTGCCATAAACAATAAAATATAAAAACCACTGTTCTAAGCCTCGGGCCAGCGGAAGTCCTGTTGATTTAAAGACCCGTGGCCGCGCTTGTGAAAATAGCGTATTTTTACGCCGTTGTTTAATTTTCTGCTTTTATGATTAAAAAATTACGGTTCCTTTTTTGGCTGAATGCGCTTGTTGTGATGCTGGCTTCGTGTGGCAAAGAATACAGTTTCGAATTTGGCGCCAGCCCTTCCGTAGGCTCTTTGCAGGAGGAAACCTCCGGTGACTGCCTTCCCAAAACAATCAATGGTACTTACGAACAGGGCGTAGCTGTTACCGGCAGTAACAGCATCGATGTAACAATCGATGTAACCACTCCCGGTGCTTATCTTATTTATACCGATACCGTTCACGGTGTATTTTTCCGCGCGCAGGGCTTTTTTACCACGCGTGGTGTTCAGTCCGTTAAGCTCACGGCTTCCGGCACGCCCAACACGGCGGGCATTTCCAATTTTGAAGTACGTTACAATGGCCAGTCCTGTTTCGTGAGCGTTCCCGTACTGCCATCAGGCGCAAGCGGTCCGGCTGTTTATACCTTTACGGGTGCACCTGGTAACTGCTCCGGCGGTGTGGCCAATGGCATATACGGCGAAGGTGTAGCGCTCAATTCAACCAATACACTTACGGTGACCTTAGACGTCACAACAATCGGTACGTATACGATCACCACTACTACCAATAACGGTATTACATTCTCCGGTACCGGCGCGGTTATTACAACCGGTCCGCAAACGGTGACGCTGCAGGGCTCGGGTACACCCGCCGCCGCAGGTAGTTTTAATATTGCGATAGCAACGGCAGCTCCGGGTTCATGCACGGTACCGCTGACCGTTCTCGGCCCCGCACAATACACGGCTGACTGCGCAACGGCTACTGTAAACGGCACCTATACACAAGGTGTGGCACTCACTGCTGCAAACACGATCACTTTGTCCGTAACCGCTACCACAGCCGGCGCTTATTCCATTACGGTTCCGGCGGTAAACGGCATCAGCTTCAGCGCAACAGGGCAACTGACAGTGGGAAGCAACACTATCACATTGAGAGGTGCAGGTACACCGGCAGCATCCGGACCTGCCACCTTGCCTTTTACGGCGGGCAGCACCAACTGTAATGTAACCGTTAACGTAGCCACAGCACCTCCTCCTACCGATCTCAAATGGACATTGATCCAGGGTAGCAATAATTTTGGCGGCGATGCCACGGCACTGCTGGTGACGGCAGGAGGCTCGCAGTTATTGGAAATCGGAGGTGCGAATGCCGGCGCTCCACCTTATACTTTTCAACTGCGCATCAGCAGCACCACACTTGGTGTAGGTAGCTATACGTCTGCAAGCGGCGCAGTAACCATGCTGCTGATGAATGGTGTAACGCCGGTATACATGTCGATGCCTACACAACCTTTCACGGTGAACATCACAACGTTCAATACCACTACGGGAGTTGTGCAGGGAACCTATAACGGAAAAGCCATGAACAGTTCTGCAGCATTTGTGGATGTAAGTGGCACCTTCAAGGCTATCATGTAATACAAAAGACATTTAACCAAAATAGAAAAGCCTGTCAATTGACAGGCTTTCATTTTATATAGACGGATAGTCCGGGTTATTTTTTCACGGATCCGATGCCGAAAAGTACACCTACATTGACACCGATATTCCGGTTTCTGGCGCTGATGGTCGTCTTGCTCACATCAACAAAACCATGGTAGTAAGCGAGGTCAGTATTCAGCCATACATTAGGAGAAAGGCGGAAATTAGCACCGGCTGCAGCGGTGAGGCCTACGTCGAAGCCATTCACTCTGTCTTTGCTGTCGGATTCGCTGATCTTATCGCCATCTTCATAATAGGTAGTTTTTCCACCAACCATGAAACCAAATGAAGGACCAAGCGAAACTTTCGGGCGAATGGCATTACCATACTTGCCAAAGAAATAAATACCCTGCAATGGAATGCGGATATAATTAGACCGCAGTCTCAATTCTTCGTTGTCTTCATTTTTTACAGTTGCACCTTCACTGGAAAAACGCACGTCTGCACTGATGCCCCAATTACTTACAAAGCTGTAAACGACCTTGGCGCCAATGTTCGGAGAGGCATGGAACTTTTTGTTAGCATCATTACCAAAGTCACCGTTATCCCAACTGTGACCAAAACCTGCTGTAGGGCCGAGAGATAAATTCTGTGCATTGACGGAAGCAAACGCAATCAGCGCTGCACCCGCGAGAAATAATTTCTTCATACGAGTATATTTATACCCCCATATAGAAAAAAATCATGCCAGAAGAAAACGGATTACTTTTTATCGGGCTTTCGATAGATCAAACGCACCATTGCGTTTTTCTTTTCATCTGAAGTGAGGTAAAGCTGATAACGTTCATCTTTTGTTTTGATGATCATTAAAGCAGTGTTGGGAGGAATGGTACCCATGTTTTCCCCAAACATAACGATCTCATGTTCGGGATGCAGTGCATCGATGGTTACATAGGTAGTAACAGGCTTGAGCGAAAGCATTTCGCGGGAAATAACAGGTATATTGTTGACGAATACAGTGATCGTATCACCGTCTATCTGACCGTTATCATAAAAGTCGATGCGTATCTTTCCTGTGTCAACATATAGCTCTCTTACCAGTTCGTTATTACGATTTGTTAATTTTGGAGGAGGCGGAGGAGTGAAGTCTGACTTCTGTGAACGTGTGAGGACAATACTCCCCGGCGGGCAATCCAGGCTACGCTCTAAAGTTTTACCGGTCCATGACCCTCTCAATTGTTCCTCTTTGCCATCTGTGTGATATTCCAGTACATATCGTTTGATACAGGGTGTGCAATCGGCAGGAATACGAAAAGTAGCTACTTTGGTTTCCTGGATGTGGAGAATTTTGGACACCGTGTCGTAACTGCCCTCAAACTCTTCTTTTACGAAATTGGTAGTATCTGAATAGTGATAAGAACTGCCAGTCACTTTTGTGCCGTTAACAGTGATCTGCAATTCCATATGATACACGGGAAAACAACCGCCTGGTTCCATCACCAGTTTTCCTTTCCATATCCCGTTGACCTGCTGTGCGGAGACAAGCTGGGTGAAAAAAAGTGCAGCAAGAAAAAAGCAATAGCGCATCAGCACAGCAGTGTTTAGATAAAATGAATGAAAATTGAAGATAATCCGCCGTAGCGAATGGTTTTACCAAAGAATGATGAATGGCTGTCACATCCAACCGGCGGCGTTACAGGGTCCGCTTTTTATAGCGGAAGCGTACCACGGCATTTTTCTGTTTGGTAGACGTGATCTGTACGCGGAACCTGTCTTCACCTGCCTCCACGATCATCAGGGACGTGTTGGGAGGAATGCGTCCGAGGTTTTCCGCTACCATCACCAGTTCGTGCTCTTCGCCATCTTCTTCCATGGTCAGGTGCAGGCTCAGGGGTGATGCCGACAGGCGACGCTGTGACAGTACCAGTTTATTATCGAGGTATACAGAGATCGTGTCGTCATCGATCTCACCATTGTCGAATAGTTTAACGGTGACGGCGGGGCTGGTTACTTCCAGGACTTTGGTCAATTCGTTCTGGCGCGTTTTCAATACTTCGGGGCGTGGGGTAACCACCACGGGTTGTTTGGCAGGCGGCGGTTTTACGGGTATGGTACGTGCGGTGTCTTTCGGTATCACCGGTGTTGGCACAGGCGTTTTGGCCGGCGGTGTTTTTACCACGGGCGGGTTGGTAACGGGCTTCTGTGGTTGTTTCGGCGTGGTGTTTACCGGCTTGTCTGTTTTTACGACAGGCGGCGGAGTTGTTTTTTTCGGATTACGCAGGAAAGGCTCTATGTAAAAGTCTGAAGTGGGCACGCGGCGGAGAAATACTTTGCCGCCTCCGCAGTCGCCCCATTCGTAGGGATTATTGGCGCCCTGCACTTCCTGTTTGCCCAGGAAGGTGCCTTCGAGGTATTCTTCGCGGCCGGAGCGGCTGTACACCAGGTTGTAGTTCATGATGCAGGTGCCGTTGCCTTCCATGTTCTTTACCTCCACGGTTTTTATTTCGCGGATTTTGAGGTTGGCGCCAGTCTTGATAAAACTTCCGGTCATGGTTGCTTTGCCATAGAAACGCACATCGAGATAAGAATAGGAAACGCCGGTAACGCCGGTCTGGCTGCTTTGCTTGATCTGGAACTCAAGTTTGTACTGCTCGCCGGAACGGTCAATAAAGTAACCCCGCCAGATGCCGTCGATATTCTGTGCGGCAAGGCGCAGGCACGCTGTACAAGCAAAAACCAAGGCGAGGAGGAGGAATTTTCGTGGACAACTCTTCATCGGTCGTCAAAACTAAGGATTTTGTTGCTACCCGTTGATTGCACTCCGGCAAGAGTTTGTTAATTTTGCCATCCAAAATCTGGTTACCGGTTTCCGGTTCCTGGTTACCGGGTCAGATACTTCAGGCTTCTTCCTCAGATAACCGGATATCCGAACGGGACAGGCAGGCACAGGTAACCCGTTTTCAAGCAAACAACAACATGATCAATATTACACTACCGGATGGTGCGGTGAAACAGTATCCCGAGGGATCCACCGCACTGGACATTGCGAAATCTATTTCCGAAGGGCTGGCCCGGAAAGTATTGGCCGCTGACATCAACGGAGAAGTGTGGGATGCCACGCGTCCTATCCATACGGATGCTACGCTGCGCCTGCTCACCTGGGCCGATACGGAAGGAAAAAGCACGTTCTGGCATTCTTCTGCACACCTGCTGGCAGAAGCAGTGGAATCGCTATACCCCGGTGTGAAATTCTGGGTAGGCCCGCCCGTGGAAAATGGCTTCTATTACGACATGGACCTCGGCGACAACAAGATCACCGAAGAGGACCTGGCAAAGCTCGAAAAGAAAATGAACGAGCTGGCCAAACAGAACAACCTGTTCACGCGCCAGGAGATCAGCAAAAAAGACGCTGTTGATTATTTCAATAAAAAAGGCGACGAGTACAAACTCGACCTGCTGGAAAATCTCCAGGACGGACAGATCACGTTTTACTCCCAGGGGCAATTTACCGATCTCTGCCGCGGCCCGCATATTCCCAATACCGGTTTCATCAAAGCCATCAAACTCACGAGTGTGGCCGGTGCTTACTGGAAAGGCAGTGAGAAAAATAAAATGCTGACCCGTGTATACGGCGTCACCTTCCCCGCGCAGAAAGAACTCGACGAATACCTGGCCATGCTGGAGGAAGCCCGCAAGCGCGACCACCGCAAACTGGGACGTGAGCTCAGCATCTTTACCATGGACGATGATGTAGGACCCGGCCTGCCGCTCTGGCTGCCCAATGGTACCATCATTATTGAAGAACTGGAGAAGCTGGCCAAGGAAACGGAAGAGGAAGCAGGTTACAAGCGCGTGGTAACACCGCATATCGCCAAGGAAAGTATGTACCTCACCAGCGGACACCTGCCTTACTACCAGGACAGCATGTATCCTCCCATGGAACTCGACGGTACCAAGTACTACCTGAAGTCGATGAACTGTCCGCACCACCACAAAATCTTTGCGGCGGAACCCCGCAGCTATAAAGATCTTCCACTGCGCCTGGCCGAATACGGAACCTGTTACCGTTACGAGCAGAGCGGCGAGTTGTTCGGCTTAATGCGGGTACGATGTTTGCATATGAACGATGCACATATTTACTGTACCAAAGAACAATTCTATGAGGAGTTTCTTGCAGTAAATCAGATGTACCTCAAATACTTTAAGATCTTTGGCATCGATAAATTTGTTATGCGCCTGTCGCTGCACTCTCCCGAGAAACTGGGACAGAAATATGTGGATGAGCCGGAGCTGTGGAAAGAAACCGAAGACATGGTACGGGAAGTACTGGTGAAGACCGGCACCCCATTCGTGGAAGTGCAGGATGAAGCAGCCTTCTATGGTCCCAAAATCGACGTGCAGATCTGGAGTGCCATCGGCCGCGAATTTACACTGGCAACCAACCAGGTTGACTTTGCGCAGGGGCGCCGCTTCAAACTGGAATTTGCCACACAGGATAACAAATCGGATACGCCACTGATCATTCACCGTGCGCCATTGGGCACACATGAGCGGTTCATCGGCTTCCTCCTGGAGAATTACGCAGGCAAATTCCCGCTGTGGCTGGCACCGGTGCAGGTGAAAGTGCTCCCGATCAGCGACAAATTCCTGGATTATGCAAAAGATGTGGCAAAGAAGCTGAAAAAAGCGGATATTCGTGCAGAGGTTGACGACCGGCAGGAAAAGATCGGAAAGAAAATCCGGGACACCGAATTGCTGAAAGTACCCTACATGCTGATCGTGGGAGAGAAAGAGATGGAAGAAGGAACAGTAGCCGTACGCCGTCAAGGTAAAGGCGACCTCGGAACAAAAACAGTCGAAGCATTTCTGGCTGAAACCAGCGAAGAAAAATCGGAAAGACGGGCCGAATAAAACCGTCACAAGGTCTTCTCTAAGCCGGAAGACCGTACCAAATCAATTTTTAAACTAAAAAATGTAAATGGCAGTACCTCAAAAACCCGGAGGCGGGTTCAACAGACCGCCCGGCGGCGGATTCAGACCCGGCGGCGGTGGCTTTAACAAAGGTGGTTTCAAGGGACGTTTCATGCCCCGTAAAGAAGCCGAACACCGGATCAACCAATTTATTCGCGTACCACAGGTTCGCCTGGTAGGTGACAACGTGGAAGTTGGTATCTACAACACCCAGGATGCCCTGCGCATCGCCCAGGAACAACAACTCGACCTGGTTGAAATTTCCCCGCAGGTAGATCCACCGGTTTGTAAGATCATTGACTATAACAAGTTCCTTTACGATAAGAAGAAGAAAGAAAAGGAGATGAAGGCGAAAAGCAAAGTCTCCGAAGTGAAAGAAATCCGTTTTACGCCCAATACGGACGATCACGACTTCGACTTCAAAGCAAAACATGCCGAAGGCTTTTTGAAAGATGGCAACAAGGTGAAAGCCTATGTACAGTTCAAAGGCCGCGCTATTCAATTCCAGGACCGCGGGCAACTGCTCCTCCTGAAATTTGCCGAGCGTCTGGCAGAAGTAGGTGTATTGGAAAATATGCCGAAACTGGAAGGACGACGGATGCTGGCGATGTTCGCACCGAAAGGCGCCAAGAAAAAGTCAGATAAGCCGAAAGAATAAAAGAACACAATCCCCGCAGTAACGCGGGGATTGCCGTTCATGTAAATAGTTGACCGACTAAAAGCCTGGCTGACGTATATTGAGACGTTAAAATTATAAACTAAGCCAGGCATGAAGTTAATTCGATCCTCATTGGCCGCTGCGGCCATTTTGCTGCATCTTGCAGCCGCAGCACAACAACCCAAAGCTGACACGACACGGCCTACCGGCGGTCCTCCTGCAGGACGTGGCGGTGCGGGCGCCTCACAAGGCCCCAAGCCTTATAAGGATGTTATCACCGACAAAGCCGTTACTGACGACGGTCTCTTCAGGGTTCATAAAGTAGACGACAAGTATTTCTTTGAAATCCCGGATTCCGTTTTCGGACGTGAACTCCTCGTAGTTAACCGCATCTCCAAATCCGGCGGCGGCATCCGCAACGGATTTTTCGGATATGCCGGAGACCAGATCGGGCAAAACGTAGTAGCCTTCGACAAAGGCCCCAACAACAAAGTATTCCTGCGCAATATTTCGTATTCGGAGTATGCCAAAGATTCCCTGTCACCTATGTTCATGTCGGTCAGGAATTCCAATATTCAACCGATCGTAGCGTCTTTCGACGTGAAAGTGTTGCCCACGACCATCACCGGTACCGTGATCGACATCACCGATTATGTGAACAGCGACAACGATATCCTCGGCTTCAACAGCTCCTTCAAATCTGCGCTCCGCATCGGTTCGCAGCAAACCGACAAGTCGTATATCGCTACCGTACGTTCTTATCCGATGAACGTGGAACTGACCACCGTCAAAACTTTTGGACGCACTCCTGCACCCGGGGCAATGAGCTCTCCCGGCGGTAATGTTACACTCGAACTGAACAGTTCCTGGGTTGTACTTCCGGCAAAAAAAATGCAGCCACGTTATTATGATCCACGCGTGAGTTATTTCGCTGTGGGTTATACCGACTTTGATGCCAACCCGCAGGGTGTGGAATCTGTTCGCCTGATCAAACGCTGGCGCCTTGAGCCGAAAGAAGGCGATTGGGAAAAATACAAACGCGGCGAACTCGTAGAGCCCAAGAAGCCTATCGTGTTTTATATCGATCCGGCTACGCCGAAAAAATGGGTGCCTTACCTGATCCAGGGCGTGAACGACTGGGCCAAAGCATTTGAAAAAGCAGGTTTCAAAAACGCGATCTATGCACGCGAAGCGCCGACCAAACAGGAAGACCCTGAATGGAGCCTTGATGATGCCCGCTATTCAGCGATCGTCTACAAACCTTCCGATATTGCCAACGCAAGCGGTCCGAGCATCAGCGATCCCCGCACCGGTGAAATCATGGAAAGCCATATCAACTGGTATCACAACGTAATGCAACTGATCCGCAACTGGTATTTTGTGCAGGCTTCGCCTGTGGATACCGGCGCGCGCAAAATGTTGTTCGACGACGAACTGATGGGCCAACTGATCCGTTTCGTGTCTTCTCACGAAGTGGGACACACCCTCGGTCTGCCACACAACTATGGATCCAGTTCCACCGTGCCCGTAGAAAAACTCCGCGACAAAGCATGGGTGGAGAAAAATGGCCATACGCCTTCGATCATGGACTATGCGCGTTTCAACTACGTAGCACAGCCGGAAGACAATATCTCCCGCGTGGGCCTGTTTCCCCGCATCGGTGACTATGACGACTGGTCGATCGAATGGGGTTATCGCCTGTTCCCGCAGTACGCAAATGAAGATGCGGAAAAAGCGCACCTCAATCAGTGGGTGATCAATAAACTTAAATACAACCGTCTTTGGTTTGGCCGCGAAAACAATCCTGATGATCCCCGTTCGCAGCGCGAGCAGGTAGGCGATGATGCCATGAAAGGAGCTTACTATGGCATCCTTAACCTGAAGCGCATCATACCCAACCTGGATGCATGGACACGCGAGCCTAACAAGAACTATGACAATCTGCGTATGATGTACGGCGAAGTGCGCAACCAGTTTGCCATGTACATGAGCCATGTAACAAGATATGTTGGCGGCATCATGGAAACACTGCGCACAGTAGAAGAGAAGGGTGTGGTATATGAATACGTACCGAAAGCAAAACAAAAAGAAGCGGTAACATTCCTGCAAAATAACCTGTTCAAAACGCCAACCTGGTTGCTGGATCAATCGATCTTCGCGAAAACAGGTATCAGCGGAACAGCAACCGTATTGTCGCTGCAGGAGTCAACGCTGAACAGCCTGCTATCTGGCCGTAACCTTGGCAAGCTGGTGGAAGGCGAAACGGTTGAAGGAGCGAAGGCTTACACAATCAGCGAACTGCTGAGCGATCTGCAAAGCGGTATCTGGTCTGAGCTGAAAACACGCAGCCGTATAGATCCTTACCGTCGCAATTTGCAGAAAGCATACGTTGGTGTGTTGGACAAACTGCTGAACCCTCCGGCCAGCACCATGACGCTGATCGTTGGCGGCGGTGGCCGTTCATCCGGCCCATCTGCTCCGGCAATTGAAAATTCGGATGTTTACAGTGCGGTGCGTGCCCATCTGGTGTCGCTGCGTGCTGAAGCGAAGAATGCCGCTGCGGGTACTGCTGATGCGATGAGCCGTGCTCACCTGCAGGATGTGGCCAGCCGGATTGATAATATTCTTGATCCGAAGAAGTAATAAGTGATAAGTAGTAAGTTTTAAGTAATAAGAGAATGACTGTTGACTTATTGCTTAATACTATAACTAAATAAGAATCAGTCATTTAAAACTGATTCGAGAAAACGGGGTGCACTTTAGGTAAACTGAAACAGATTACTTAACTTTGCGCCCCGTTTTGTTTGGTACAAGCGGATACATTACTGAAGAGGCCCGACAAGGATCCCGACTGTTTGGGAACGCCTCAAAGGTGTAATTAAATAAACAAGGTTATAATGCCTAAAGTAAAAACAAACTCCAGCGCAAAGAAACGCTTTAAAGTGACTGCGACTGGTAAGATCACCCACCAGAAAAGTTTCAAGCGTCACATCCTGACCAAAAAATCTACCAAGCGTAAAAGAGCGCTGCGTGTTGACGGAGTAGTGGCCAAGTCCAACATGAATTTCGTTAAACGCCTGCTGCGCCTGAAATAAGCCGGCAGACCGCGCAGAGCGGTGTTTCAGTTAACCCCAATCTTTACTTTTAAACGCTTAAGATATGCCTCGTTCAAAAAATGCAGTAGCTTCCAAAGCTCGCCGCAAAAAAATATTAAAACAAGCCAAAGGTTTCTATGGCAAACGTAAAAACGTATTAACGGTTGCCAAGAACGTTGTTGAAAAAGGTATGACCTACATGTATGTAGGCCGTAAACTCAAGAAAAGAGAATACCGTTCACTGTGGATTGCCCGTATCAACGCGGCCGTTCGCGCTGAAGGACTCACTTATTCTGAGTTCATCAACAAACTGCAGAAAAAAGGAATCACCCTCGACCGTAAAGTCCTGGCTGACCTGGCTATGAACAACCCCGAAACGTTCAAAACGCTGGTTGATTCTGTAAAATAAATTCCCGCTTCAGGAGAGAAGGACCACGCTACGGCGTGGTCTTTTTTTGCCTTATACCGCCATTTTCTGTACATTCAGGGTACCATTTCCAACAAATAAACGCTTATGAAAAAGTTCTTCTTTTCCTGCGCGCTTGTACTGGCTGGTTTATTCCTCCAGGCCCAGAACAGACAAATCGGTATCGGTTATAACCTGTTTCTCCCCGGTGGCGAAATGAAAAAAGGTTTCAAGTCCGAACACGGTCTCGACATGGAAATGTTGTTTTCCCTTAAAAAAGCCCCTTTTATATGGCTCGGAGCTGACCTGCAGGTAGGCACCTACGGCTCATCCAGCCGCCGCCAGACCTTCACTTTCCGTGATGGCAGCTCCACCGAAACAGATGTGAACCTCAACAGCCAGATCGGCACCATAGGCGCCCGCGCAAGGTTTGAAAAGCCGCGTACCGACAACAGTAAAAGACTGGTGCCTTACGGGCAAATCATGGGCGGACTGCTCAGTATGTACAGCACCCTGTATGTCGAAGATCCACATGACGAAGACGGCTGCCGGCCCCTGGAAAAACGTACAACCGTAAAAGATTATACCTGGTACGCAGGTGGTGGTGCCGGACTCATGTACGATATCAGCAAAAGTAAAGCCCGCAACCGCTCCTTCATCGACCTGAGCTTTTCCTGCATAGGCGGCGGCAAACAGGAATATGCCAATATGGGTAAAGTATATGAAACCAATGTTACCAACCCTTCCGAAGGTAAACCGCTCAACATCCGTTTTGTGAACGTAAGCACTAATGAAGAGCACGAACACCGGGTAGCTGATATTTACGAACATCCGGTCAAACTTTTCCAGGTGCAACTCCGGTTCGTCTACCGTTGGTAGCTCCGAAAATATTTCCGGCGTATTTTTTTCAATGTTTTATTTTTGCCCGTTACTTTTTGTTAACCGGGTAGACGACCCGCGCGCCGCGGGCTGATTAAAATGAACAATTCATACAGCGATCTCGTAAAGCAGACATTCAATTTTCCACAGGAAGGCATTGATGTGGTCGATGGGTATCTTCAATTCAACGGCCTTGATCTCAAAGCCCTGATCAACAAGTACGGTACTCCGCTCAAGTTAACTTATCTCCCTAAAATCGGTATGCAGATCAACAAGGCAAAAGCCATGTTCGAAAACGCATTTAAAAAACACCGCTACGAAGGGAAATATTTTTATTGCTATTGTACCAAAAGTTCGCATTTCTCTTTCGTAGTGGAAGAAGCGCTCAAACATGAAATTCATCTTGAGACCTCTTATGCTTACGATATCGAGATCATCAAGAAGTTGTACGAACGCAAGAAGATCAACAAGGATATTCATATCATCTGCAACGGTTACAAGGAAAAGAGCTACACGCGCCGCATCGCCAGCCTGCTCAACTCAGGATTCCAGAACGTGGTACCCGTACTCGATAACAAAGATGAACTGAAAGAATACGCCAAAACAGTGAAGGTTCCGTTCAAGCTCGGCATCCGCGTGGCGGCCGAAGAAGAACCGAACTTCCCCTTTTATACATCAAGACTTGGTATCCGTGCAAAGGATATTCTCGAGTTTTATGTCGACCGCATCGAAGGGTATGAAAGCAAGTTCCAGCTCAAGATGCTCCACATTTTTCTTAACAAAGGCATCAAGGACGATATCTACTATTGGAGTGAGCTGAACAAGATCATTAATCTCTACTGCCAGTTGAAAAAAATCTGTCCCGAACTGGATTCGATCAACATCGGCGGTGGCTTCCCGATCAAACACTCCCTTGGCTTTGAATACGACTACCAGTTCATGATCAATGAAATCGTGCGCAACATCAAGGCTGCCTGCAAGAAGTCAAAAGTGCCGATGCCGAATATCTATACGGAGTTTGGCAGCTACACAGTGGGAGAGAGCATGGCGCATATCTACAGCGTTATCGGAGAAAAGGCGCAGAACGATCGCGAAACCTGGTACATGATCGATTCATCTTTCATCACCACCCTGCCCGATACATGGGGTATTGGTGAAAAGTTCCTCATGCTGCCCATCAATAAATGGGATGAAGAATACCAGCGGGTGGTGTTGGGAGGCATCACGTGCGACAGCCATGATTATTACGATTCCGAAGAGCATATCAACGAAGTGTTTCTGCCGAAAAAAGGCGACAGTCCCGAACCGCTTTATGTTGGCTTCTTCCATACTGGCGCATACCAGGATCAGATCAGCGGTTACGGCGGTATCAAACACTGCCTCATTCCTTCACCACAGCACGTGATTGTCGGCTACGACAACAAAGGCAAATTGACGGATTGGGTATATGCCAAGCAGCAATCTGCGCAGAGTATGCTGCGGATTCTCGGCTACCTGAAGTAAGGGAGTAGTAAGTTTTAAGTAATAAGTTATAAGTAAAGGTGAATGAGTTACTCATTCACCTTTTATATTGACGATTGACGATTCACCATTGACGATTCACCATTGACCATTCACCATTGACGACTCAGCGTCCACGATAATAATGCCTGTGATCCCTCTTCCACGAATGATACTGCGGATGATTATAATAGCGGCGATTCATATAACGGCGGTCAAGGTAATAACGGTTGTCGTGGCCACGCCAGTAAGTATACCCCTGCGGACTGCGGTAAAAATACCTTCCGTCACGATAACGGCTGACCGGGAAACCCGGACCTGCCGTGACTACCAGGGAAAAAGATAACGGAGGCGGTGGTGGCGGACCATATACGTGTACCTCACGGCTACTGCCGCAACTGGCAAAAATAACCGTCATAGCCAGTAAAGTGACCGCTGGTACCAATTGTCTTGTTTTCATACGCATTCGTTTTTTCTTTTGGACGAACAAAACATGCAATAGTTTGCCCAAAAAATCACGTTATGCGTCATTTTATCTCCCTCTTAACAACGGTTTTGCTTTTTGTTAATACAAATGCCCAAACAACTGAAGATAGTGTTAAAGCCAGCGTAAACCAGTTGTTCAAAGCCATGCACGATGCCGATGCCGCCGCTTTGCTGGCCGTATTCGACGACAGCGCCGTGCTGGAAACAATCGTCACCACCCGCGACGGACAGGTGAAGGTACAGCGCGAGTCGCCCGCCGCATTCGCCGCTTTTTTACAGAAAGAAGAACCGGGCAATGCCGATGAGCAAATCAGTTTCGGAGCCGTTCATATCGATGGCAACATGGCCGTGGTATGGACGCCTTACCATTTTTTTTATATGAAAAAATTCAGTCACTGCGGAGTGAATGCATTTACACTGGTGCGCACCGGTGGTCAATGGAGAATCCGCTACATCATCGATACACGGAGAAAAGACCCCTGCCTCACGAAGCCGGGTCAGTAGCGAGCTTACTTACGCGGTAGACAAATATGGCACATACCAGCATAGCGCCCACCACTACCAATCCGAGTATGGGGTAATGCAGCAACGCCGCTTCTTTTGCCGGTTGTACCACAATCGCACCCGCAACGATGGCCGCAATGCCTCCGGCCATTTGCTGTAAGGAACTGTTGATGCTCATAAACGCTCCGCGGTCAGACATGGCAGGGATAGCCGTCACCAGCGACATCGCGGGCACCATGCGGCTCATAATGCCGACAAACATCACCATGTTAAGCAAAATGATTGCCCACAACGGTACCGGCACAAGATTGGTGTAAACGAGAACCATCGCCATGGCCAAGGCAGAACCGGCTACAAACAAACTGAACTTATTGACCTTATCGCTGAGGCGGCCTACTATCGGCATGATCACGATCGAGGCAATACCCGTGCAAAGAAAAATGATGGGCAGATCGTCGTGATGAATATGAATATTGTTTACCAGGAAAACGCTGGCAAAAGGCATCATCATAAATCCGCCGACAGATAGCAGGGCAGTGGCGGCAAAACCTGTACGGTATCTTCGGCTCTGCAACGTGTGCCAGAAATGAAGGAAGGGAGATTTGTGGAGTTGTATACTAAGGTGAGCCGTTACAGGTTTTAACAACCAGATGATGGATATGGCAATCAGGATGGCGAGGATCACGATCATCCAGAACGAACTGTGCCAGCCCCAGTTATTGGCGAAAAAAAGACCCGCGGGAATACCGAGCACCTGGCTTACTGCGAAACCCATTTGCACGATACCCATTACCCTGCCGCGTTGCTGCACGGCAAACAGATCGGCAATAATAGCCATGGAAATGGCGCCGATAACGCCGCCGAATAAACCGGTAACAATGCGGGCCGAGAGCAACATGACGTAATTATTGGACATTGCACAGAAAGCCGTGCCGCCAATAAAACCGATATAGAAGAAAAGCAATAATTTTTTGCGATCGAATTTATCGGCGAAACCTGCTGCCAGGATGCCGGAAATGCCCGCGCTGAAGGCATAAGCCGACACAACCCAGCCGAATTGTTTGGTAGAAATGTCCATTGATTTCATCAATACATCACTGAGTGGAGACAAAACCATGAAGTCAAGAACAACGGTGAACTGCAGCAGCGCCAGCAGGGCAACTACAAACCGCTGATAAGGAGAGAAAGCCGGAGCCGACATAAAGTTACTATTTAAGTGCTTTGTAAAGCGGCACAAAGATAGGTGAATGGTCAATCGTCAATAGTGAATGGTGAATAGTGAATGGTGAATGGTGAATAGTGAATGGTGCATGGTGAATGGTGAATAGTGAATGGTGCATGGTGAATAGTGAATAGGCTTCTGCCCTACACCCTAGGCCTTACCCCTTCACCCTGGCTGTTTACTTAAAACTTAATACTTACAACTTAATACTTACAACGCTGCTTACCGTACACCTTAAGCCTTAGCCCGAAGTGTCGGCCCGAAGTTTCGGGCCTTATACCGTATACCATCTCTTTAACCTAACTTACAATCTAAAAACCTCCCCATGCGCCGGCTATTTTTATACATAAGCTTTGTTATACTGACAGGTTGTGCTACCAGCAGGAAAACGACGGACACCCCGGACCAGGTCTACAACAGGATTGAAGCGCTTTTCAGCGATAAGGATTTTTTTTCGGCACGTGATCTTTACAAGGCCAGTCAAAGCCAGCTTTCAGAAAAACAACAATGGCTTTGCGAAGCAAAAATCGATAATGTTTTCAATCGTCTCGGTCAGTCCAACGAGCGGATCGCTTCTCTTTTTTCCAAATATGGAAATGAATTAGGCCCTGCCGCTAAGCTGCAACTGCTGGGCCTGCGTCAGACGAATTGCGGAAAGTTGTTTGCCTACGGCGAAGCCTGGGCTGCAATCAACGATATTTTGGAAAACTACCATGCCCAACTCAGCGCAGACGAGCGCGATGATTATGTCAACACCCGCAAAATATGGGGCGCATTGCGTGGCGAACCTGCCCAGCAGGTGATAATAGCAGAAAGTACAAAGCTGCAGTTTACACGTGATAAGGTAATGCTCACCAATCTCAAAGTGAAATCCGGCGAAGCGGAAGAAGATTTTGTATTCGACACAGGTGCTAATCTCTCCACAGTTACGAAATCCACTGCCCGCACATTTGGTATGCGGATCATGCCTGATACGCAAATCGAAGTAGGAGCGATCACAGGCATCAAAGTAAATGCCGAACTGGCTGTTTGTCCTTCTTTCAAAATCGGTGAGATTGAAGTACGTAATGCTGTATTCCTGGTGTTCCCTGATTCTGCCCTGGCCTTTCCGCAAATCGGTTACCAGATCAATGGTATCATTGGTTTTCCCGTTATCGAAGCTTTTGGAGATTTCCAGATCACCCGCAAAGACGAGTTGATCGTGAATAGAACATTCATCACCTGCACCGAGCAGAATCTTGCACTGGACTTCTTAACGCCCATTCTGCAACTGGACGGCGACAATTACTCCTTCGACTCCGGCGCCCGCGGGACTCAATTGTACCAGAAATATTTCCGTAAGCACCGCCAGGAAATTTCCAAACGTTATAAAGTCACGCAACTTTCATACAGCGGCGCCGGCGGCACCATGACGGCTCCCGGTTATTTTGTAACGTTTAGTCCAAGCATCAACGGCGTACCCGTGGCGGTAGACTCGGTACAGTTGTTCAGGGATGCTACCAACCCCGAAAGGGCGCACTTTTACGGCAACATCGGCCAGGATCTCATCGGCAAGTTTGAAAAGCTGCATTTCAACTTCCGCGATATGTGTTTGCGGTTCGAATAGGCATCCGAAACTTGTCAAATGTCAATTTTTCAGTGCTTTTATTGAACATTTCCAAGAAAAATGGGGTATTTTATTGTCATATTCCCGGTCTTCTTATTATTGCAAATAATCTTGTCAAATCCGGAAACAGTAAGCTGCCACCGGAATAAGTAACGAACCTATACCGAATGGAGGAGTTGTTGGTCAAGGGATACCAACCTAACCTGTGTAAGAGAAAGACGCTTTTTTTTGTACGATTTTTTTGCTGCTGGATAATATACTGGTTATGTAGTCTGTGTATCCCGTCATACGCACAGCCTGCCACCGCGGGCGACCCATATAATTTTGTCTACCGGAGCTGGAACAATGAGTCCGGCCTGCCGCAGAACACTGTGTACCGCGTTGTACAGGACAGTACGGGTTATCTGTGGGGTGCAACGGAAGAAGGATTGTTTCGTTTCGACGGTGCAGAGTTTTCTCTCATTAACATGGCGAATACGCCATCACTTATTTCCCCTACTTTTTATGACTTTGCTGTTTCCGGCCGTAACGTGTGGGCCGCGGGAAGCAATTCTGTCGTGCGTCTTTCGCACAAAGTGGAGCGGGTATGGGACCTGCGCGACCAGGTGAGTGGCGGATGGATCAAAAGCATTGAATTAGACATAAAAGGTAAACTGTGGATCGGGACCAGCAATGGAAGGCTGTTGGTACTGAATGGCGATTCCATCTATAATTATCCGCAATGGGAACGTGGTATGGGCTCTTCCATTGAAGTAATCAGGCAAAGTACACACGGACTGCTGATCGGTACATCGCAGGGGCTTTATCGCATCAGTGGCAACGATCCTGTACCACGTCCGCATCCGTTGTTTAACGGTGTGGGAATACTGGCAATAGAACCTGCCGCCGATGGCTCGATATGGCTTGGAGCGGCATCGCGCGGTCTCTGTCATCTGTCAACCGATACCACCTGGTATTCGGATAAAAACGGATTGAGGGAAAACTTTATCAATAGTTTGCACTACTCATCCGACGGAAGACTCTGGGTCGGTACCCGCAGCGCGGGATACCAGGTAATGGAAAATGGTAAACTGGTCACACCGGCTCAGGCAGGTCACGAACATGATGGTATCCGTTCCATTTTAACGACGAGCAAAGGAATTGTGTGGATGGGTACCACTTCGTCGGGATTGCTGCAACTGCGCCCGGCACTGCTCGGCGGACCGTTGCCACAACAGGAGCTTGCCGGTAAAATCATCCTCGCTATCTATCAACATCCGAATGGCGATCAGTGGATCAGTACGGCCGGAAAAGGCGTGCATCGCTGGGCTAATGGCTTGCTTACCAAATTCGATCAGACCAACGGATTGGCCAACAATGTGGTATTGTCGATCTATGGAAGAGGGGATTATGTTTACATCGGAAGTACGAATGGTCTTACGCGTTTCAATAACACAACCGGCCGTATCGACCGGCAATACACCACAAAAGACGGACTGCTGAACAATGGCATAATATGCCTGTTCAATGACTCGCGCAACCGTCTCTGGATCACTACGCGCCTGGGTGGGCTGCATGTGATGGATGAGAACGGGGTGATAAAAGCGGTAGAACCGCCATCGGGCGACAGGCCCAATATCATAGCGGCTTACGAAGACAAACAGCAGAATATCTGGTTTGGAACCCGTGGAAACGGTGTATTCAAAATGGACAGGGAAGGCCATATAGCACGGTATCATCATAAAGAAGGATTCCCCGGGGAAATTGTGTATGATTTTTATACCGACCGGGAAGGTGATATGTGGATGACGACGGATGTGGGACTGATCGTACAATACGAAGGGAAGTTTCAACTACTGGATAAAACAGCCGGATTATTTTTCAGGGAATCCTACCGTATGCTGGAAGACTCGAAAGGGTTTCTGTGGCTCACGGGCAACCAGGGATTACAACGGGTGTCTGTGGAAGAAATGATCCGGGCAAAAAAAGCAGGTGGTAAAAACCGGATGGCTGTGCGGTTATTCAATGCATTTGACGGGATGCCCAATGCTGAAACCAATGGCGGATTTTATCCTGCAGGATGGGCGATGGCTGATGGCACGCTCTGGTTTCCGACAGTGCAGGGCGTATCGGTAGCCGATCCCGCCAATATTGGTAAAGAAAGCAACGACCTCAATGTATTGATTCAATCGCTTCGGTTTGGTGATCATACTTTTTATCCCGGTATTGATGATATTGAAATACCGCCGGGTGTATACAATTTCGAGATCCGTTATACGAGTATCGACTTTTCCAAGGCTTCGGATATTCAATACTATTTCAGGCTGAAAGGCACGGACGAATGGACACCGACAGGTAATAAACGCGTGGTATACTTTTCTTCGCTGGAGCCCGGCAACTATGCGTTTGAAGTAAAAGCCGAGCGGTATGGGCACTGGTCGCCGACGGCGCAATTGAACTTCCGCATCAAACCCTACTTCTACGATACGTTGTGGTTTAAAATAATATCGCGCACGTTGTTCTTGCTCATAATCGCGGGAATATTCTGGGCAGTGAGAAGAGCATTGCGGCGTAAACTGCGGGAGCAGCAACTGATTACACGTGCACAAATTAATGGCCAGGAAAAAGAACGACAATTCATTAGTTCGGAACTACATGACAGCGTGAACCAGCAACTGACTACTGCCAAGATCTACCTCGACTATGCGAAAAGCCAGGAAGGAAACCGGCAGGAACTGATTGAGAAAAGCGAGGAGATGGTGCAATCGGTGATCAGTGAAATACGTACACTTTGTAATTCGCTTACACCTCCGGGATTAAAAGACATAGGGCTGGAAGAAGCATTGGAAGACCTGGTAGGATCGTATACGTCAGTAGGGAAATTTGAAGCGCAGCTTCGTTTTGATGTGGATCCTGAGCAATTGGACGAAGAACTACAATTTACCATATACCGGATCACGCAGGAGCAGTTGAACAATATTGCGCGGCATGCACAGGCGAAAAATGTGTGGCTGTTCTTTCATGTAAGTGCGCAGACGCTGCACATGTCGATCAGGGATGACGGGCGGGGATTTGATGCGCGTACCCAGCCGTTTGGCATGGGCTTCACGAATATCCGCAACCGGTTGTTGCTGTTCCCGGGAAAAATGGAGCTCCTGACAGCACCGGGCCGCGGTTGTACGCTGGAAGTGCATGTTCCCCTGAAGAAACGATAGGACGATTTAGATTTGTCCGGCTGTCAAAAAAATCGTTATTTTGCGCCCCTGACGGTCCGGTAGCTCAGCTGAATAGAGCAACTGCCTTCTAAGCAGTAGGTCATTGGTTTGAATCCAATCCGGATCACAAAAGCGCAATTCAAAATTGCGCTTTTTTTGTTTAAAACCCGCTACCAGAAAACGTTTTCACAAATGCCAAAATTTAAACGAGATCAAACCAAATCTCCAAAAGGAGCTTTTGGGGACCTGATTTTATAGGCCCCGACGGTAAAAAGGAACTTGCGATATTTTAATGAGCATCCTTTTTTTACGGTTGAATGTTTCTCGCTTGAACGTCAGGCAAATCTTCCATCCTTTTTTATCTCAAAAGGAAAAAAACACCAAAGAAGGGCAGAATTCTATTTGGGGCCACCTCACTATTGATGGCACGATGGACAGCCAAAAGCTGTCGGGTTGCGATGGGGATAACGACTCCAAAAGCCGCAGGGATTGTCTGGAAAAATAAGAGGTGGGCTTGTTTCTTAACTTAAGTGAACCGGTCGGGGCATCTTGCCAATCTACTTTTGCATTATCATTTAACAATCGTATTGACATGCACAAGAAAGTTTTATTTTTTGCTTTGACCTTAATGATGACAGGCAGTTTACAGGTGAATGCACAACATGCCAGACAAGACAGTACTTATAAAAAATATTTTGTTGGGAGTACATTCCTGTTGTTAGGAAATTTTATTCCCAACGACAGGAATCCGCCTCATTTTATACAACTAAATGTTGGATACAGGATCACACCTAAAGATGTTGTTTTCCTGGAATTAAAAAGATCCAGGTTTGCTTACCCGTTAGGCATCCCCTGGGGAAAATCATTTGATGCACCGGGAGAAAACTATCCCGGACACGTACGCCAAAATGTAATTGGATTAGCATACAATCGTTTTTGGTGGAAAGGATTATATACCGGCGTTCACGCAATGAATGCTTTTCAACGATACTATAACGAGGATAATAAGAAGATTGCAAATGGGTTCACATTATTTATGACCTACCGTTTGGGCTACCAGGTTAAATTATTTAAAAACCGTTTCTTTATCGAACCATCTGTTGGTTTGACTCATTGGCCTGTAAAAACTAATACTCCACAATCGTTTAAAGAAAAGGAAAGTAAATGGCCTGACTACTTTGGTTTTGAACCCGGGCTTCATTTTGGGTTTAATTTTTAGCAATTTTTGCTGACAGTTTAAACGACGTATTCCCTGACTCTTCTACAGTAACGTTTATTACCAATTAAATCGATATGCAAAAGAAAGTTCTATTGATTTGCCTTGTTTTAATTTTAACAGGCAGCCTGCGGGTGAATGCCCAATATGCCGGAGAAGACAGTACCTGGAAGCGGTGGTTTGTTGGCAGCACTATGTTTTTATTGGGTAATCTGGCTTCTACAAACCGCCCCGACTTCGTACAACTCAATTTCGGCTACCGGATTACAGGGAAGGATGTAATTACATTAGAACCTAAAACCTGGAAGTATGCCTGGCCCAATGGTATTAACCCGTTCTTTAACGACTCATACGGAAAGCCGGAAGAGGAATTTCCGGGATACATTCGTGAGTATGGCGTGGCAGTGGCTTACCAACGATTTATTTGGAAAGGTTTCTACGCCGAGCTCAATGTAATGCCTACATTACAAACTTTTGTGAACGGCGACGGCAAAAAAGTTGACAATGGATTTCAGCTTTTCAATACTTACCGCACAGGCTATCACATCAAACTTTTTAAGGACAGATTCTTTATTCAGCCCTCAATTGCAATTACTCACCGTGCTTATCACACAAAATTGCCTGATGGTTTCAGGCAGTTAGACGATAAGTGGTCGAAGTTTGTCTTTGGAGAACCCGGTTTTCACTTCGGGTTTAATTTGTAAAACAATGTCACCTTTTGAATGCTAAAAGGGAAGGTGTTGATTTGAGGATCGTAAAACAGCCATGGTCGTGTATACACGAACCATAGGGTGGCGTGTGCGGCTTTTTTCCTTCGTGGGGGTGTAAGTTGAACTTTTCTTTCCAAGGTTCGTGTATACACGAACCTTGGAAACGGCAAATTTTCCCTACTCACGACTGATCGTAATTCGATATTTTTGCGGCCTAACACGTTTGTATGCCCGATATTTTTTTTTACGGCACTGACCGGCTCACTTCCAGCAAAGCCATCGCCATTGCCCGCGGTCAGCTCAAAGCCAGCCTCAATGACGAAGCTACCACACGCGTACTCGCCAGCCAGGACGAAGTAGCCCGGATCGTCAGCACCGGCCGCACTGTCTACGGCGTCAATACCGGCTTCGGCATCCTGGCCAACAAACCTATCTCCGAAGAAGATACCGCCACACTTCAATACAAGATCCTGCAAAGCCACAGCGTCGGAGTAGGCGAACCCATCGCCCCGGAAGTGTCGAAGCTCATGCTCATCACCAAAGTGCAATCTCTTGCACAAGGGTACAGCGGTGTTCAATTGTCCACTCTACAAAGGATCATCTGGCATATCGACAACGACATTATTCCTGTAGTGCCAAGCCAGGGAAGCGTTGGTGCTTCCGGCGATCTGGCCCCTCTGGCACATCTCTTCCTTCCGCTTATCGGTTTGGGCGAATGCTGGGTTAATGGCGAAAAGAAAAAGGCTGCCCGGGTGTTGCAACAAAACCAATTGCCGCCAATCCAACTTGGTCCTAAAGAAGGGCTGGCGCTGATCAACGGCACACAATTCATTCTCTCCTTCGCCGTAAAAGCGGTGCAACGGATGCATAATTGCCTCGAGGCGGCAGACATCATCGGCGCCATGACGCTTGAAGCCCTGACGGGCACCAACGCACCGTTCGACGAACGCCTGCACAAACTCCGGCCTTATGCCGGAAACCGGCTCGTAGCACAACGGCTGCGCCTGATCCTGCATGATTCTGCCATTATGCAAAGCCATGTGGACTGCGGACGTGTACAGGACCCTTACAGCCTCCGCTGCATGCCGCAGGTACACGGTGCCAGCCGCACAGCCTGGTTTCATTTAAAAGAATTGACCGAAACAGAACTCAACGCCGTTACCGATAACCCGATCATCTTTTCGGCGACAGACACCATCAGCGGTGGAAACTTCCACGGGCAGCCACTCGCGCTGCCACTCGATTATGCCTGCTTTGCCGCAGCAGAGATCGGTAATATTTCCGATCGCCGTTGTTATTTGCTATTGGAAGGTAAATGGGGTTTGCCGATGTTGCTGATGAAAGATGTAGGGTTGAACAGCGGCTTCATGATTCCGCAATACACCACCGCTGCTTTGGTAACGGAAAACAAAACGCTTTGTTTCCCTGCGAGCGCAGATAGCATTCCTACCTCGCTCGGACAGGAAGACCATGTGAGCATGGGCAGCATCAGCGGGCGCAAACTCAACCAGGTGCTTGATAACCTCGAAAATATCCTGGCGATCGAATTGCTCAGCGCCTGCCAGGCGATTGAATTCCGCCGTCCGCATCGCAGCAGCGAAGTGCTCGAGTTTGCACATGACCTTGTGCGCAACTACGTAAGCTTTGCCGAGGAAGACCGCATTTTTGCTGAAGACATCAATCTGGTGGCAGGATTGATCAAAGATTTTTCTTTCGTGGAAAAAGTAGACGCCTTTACTGCCTCGCGCGATATCCGGCTCAACGAAGGGTATGCCGAATTTACCTATTAATAAAAAATCATTCATCCGATAAATAGCTCATTATGTCTTACGATCCGGTTAAATATAAAACACCTACGGGAGCGACACTTACTACCAAAGGCTGGGTGCAGGAAGCGGCACTCCGTATGTTGCTGAACAACCTCGATCCCGAAGTGGCCGAACGTCCGGATGAATTGATTGTCTACGGCGGCCGCGGCAAAGCTGCACGTAACTTCGAGGCACTCGACAAGATCATCGCCAGCCTGAAGTCATTGGAAAATGATGAAACATTGCTAATACAATCCGGCAAACCCGTTGGCATTCTCCGTACCCATCCCGATGCACCCCGTGTATTGTTATCCAACTCCCAACTGGTGCCGAAATGGGCTACCTGGGAACATTTCGATATGCTGGAAAAAAAGGGATTGATGATGTATGGTCAGATGACCGCCGGCAGTTGGATTTATATTGGCAGCCAGGGCATCGTACAAGGCACGTACGAAACCTATGGAGCCGCGGCTGACAAACATTTCGGCGGTACACTCAAAGGCACACTGAATGTAACGGCCGGTCTCGGTGGAATGGGTGGCGCTCAACCGCTCGCCATTACGATGAACGAAGGTGTGGCACTCCTCGCCGAAGTAGAAGGCTGGCGCATCGATAAACGCATCGAAACACGCTACCTCGATGAAAAATTTACCGACATCGACGCGGCAATCGATCAGGCTTTGCTTTACAAACAAAAAGGAGAAGCACGCAGCATCGGTGTGCAGTGCAATGCCGTACATCTGCTGGAAAGATTGATTGAAAGAAAGATCATTCCCGATACCTTAACGGACCAAACCTCCGCGCACGATCCGCTGATCGGCTACTGGCCGCATGAACTGAGCTACGAACAGGCAACTGAATTACGCAAGATCAATCCCGATGAATATGTTGCATTGGCTTATAACAGCATGGTGAAACATGTAGAGCTGATGCTGGAATTGCAAAAGCTGGGCGCGATTACGTTTGATTATGGCAACAACATTCGCGCAAGAGCGCAGGAAAAAGGTGTGACCAATGCATTTGATTTTCCCGGCTTTGTTCCGGCGTATATCCGTCCGCTTTTCTGTGAAGGCAAAGGGCCTTTCAGATGGGCGGCTTTGAGCGGCGACCCCGCTGATATTGCCGTTACCGACGAAGTAATCGGCAATTTATTCCCTGATAACAAAGGTCTCCAACGCTGGTTGCGCCTCGCCAAAGAAAAAATAGCGTTTCAGGGTTTGCCTGCACGTATCTGCTGGCTCGGACAAGGAGAAAGAGAAAAAGCCGGTCTTGCTTTTAATGAATTGGTACGTACCGGTCGTGTAAAAGCACCGATCGTAATCGGCAGAGACCACCTCGATACGGGATCAGTAGCAAGCCCCAACCGGGAAACCGAAGCCATGCTCGATGGCAGCGACGCCGTGGCCGACTGGCCATTACTGAATGCGTTGGTGAATACTGCGGGCGGCGCTTCATGGGTAAGTCTTCACCATGGCGGTGGGGTAGGTATGGGCTATAGCATTCATGCAGGGATGGTAATTGTAGCAGATGGCACAGCCGAAGCTGATGCACGACTTGCCCGCGTATTACGTAATGATCCGGGGATGGGCGTTATCCGCCATGCCGATGCAGGTTATGATATAGCGAAGGAAACCGCGAAGAAACACGGGCTGGATATCTGATATCAGGTATGCCATTTAAGCCGCTCATCCAGCAGCGAACGGTCGGCATATTCTATTTGCAACACACGCCTCGTGTCCGCACTTTGCGATAACGGAGAATAATGCAGCAGTAGTGGGCGAAACAATAATATCCCGCCGCGGGGAAATGTTCCGCATATCTTTTGCTTTTCGAGGAAGAGTTGTTCAATTGCCGTACCACTCAGATATCCCCGCCGGTGCGTACCCGGTATCATCCACATCGGGCCGTTGGATTCATGGCATCTGTCGAGGTGGATACGCAGGCTTAGCATGTTTTCCAATACCACAGGCGGCGGTTCCACATGCGGAATGCCTGCCGGTGCACTCCAGTTATTATAACCCCCGACGTCTATTTTTTCTTTAACCGCAATGTACCTGTCCTGGTGCCAGGGTAAATGCCAGTTATGTTCAGGCGTTTTATCCAACACAAATATCTTAACAGGTTGCAGGTTTTCATCGGTTAAAATACGCAGCAGTTGTTCCGCCAGGAGAAAAATGGCGGCATGTAGCAGGAGTTCAGTATCCGGATGCTGGTCATAGTTGAAAGCCCCGGCTGCGGAAAGTTCCTGCTCCAGTTCCGATAAAAAATCGCCCGGCAAAACAGGCAGTACGGCAAAGCCGTTTTCTTCCAGCGAGGCCAATACCACTTTCTTTTGCAGTTGACATTCTTTGATATAGTTGACCGGAAGCATCGACAATGCATAGTTGATGGCGGCAAGATAGGTAAAAACAAAACAGCCGGCTATCTCACGATACCGGCTGTTTACTTTTATCTCAACTAAACTAATCAACTTGTTTTTTACGCGCTGCTCCCGCGATCGTATTCATCCGCACGATGAACAACAGCAAAGCTACGAGTAATCCGACCGCCATTAGGTAGATCAGGAACATGCCATAGTCCCGCTGCAGAGATGGGGGCAGATAGTGTGTTTCCAGTTTCGAAGGTTTTACGAAAGGCGCGTCGCTTTCTTTTTGTGTGGTAGCATTGATGTATTCAACGATGCTTTTAATATTGTCGGGAGTAAGATCAGCATGATCCGGCATCACCACCTGGTTGAACTGGTGATAGATCGCCACCGCATCTTTATCGCCGCTTTTGATCAGGGCCTGCGATGATTGTACAAATTTTACGATCCAGTCCATAGAGCGACGCTGATCAACACCGGCCAGCGCAGGACCCGTGAGTATACGGTTTACATTGTGACAGGCTGCACAACGACTTACAAATATCGTCTTGCCATCTTCGACAGGATTGGCATAGAGCCCTCCTCCGGAGATGATCAGCAGAAAGGCAACAAGCAGGGATCTATTTTTCATGTTTCAGTTTTTTAATGTCAGTTATGAGTTGGGCTACTTCGGTATCACTGGTGCCGTCATAATATCCTCTTATACGCTGTTGCTTATCCAGGAGTACCAGTTTTTCGCTATGAATAAAATCATTCGGTCCGCCATCGCCGTCGGTGGCTACTACGAGAAAACTGTTGCGCGCGAGTGCGTAGATCGATTTTTTATCACCCGTTAGCAGGTCCCATTGATGAGTGTCGAGTCCGAAGCGATGTGCATAAGTGGCTAACTGTGCGCTGCTGTCGTTTTCCGGATCAACCGTAAAGGAACTGATCCACACGCCCGCATCGTCGGCAAAAGCCTGTTGCACCTGCCGCAGATGGGTGGTCATCTTCGGACAAATGACCGGGCAATGCGTGAAGAAGAAATTGGCCACCACGATCTTTCCATTCCATCGATCCTGCGTTATGTTTTCACCTTTTTGATTCTGCAATGCAAACGCCGCAATCCTGTGGTCTTCTTTGCCGAATACGGGAAGGGTTTCCCATTTGCGTTCGTACAGGTTCACCATCGCGTATACCGTAAAGGGCAGCGCAAAGACGATCAGGATAAAGAGCCGGATGGTTGTATTCTTTTTCATGGTTTAACCGTTTCAGTTTTATTCTCAAGCGGCATAGGGTTGTCGATATTGTACCTTGGCGCACCGGGGCCGCTGTTTTTATTTACATTGATCAGGGCAGGTATATAAGCCAGGAGGATGATCACGATCATGGCTACCAGCCAGGGTTTGAAACGATCGAAAAGCGGTACGCGTTTTTCGTCATGAAATGCTTCCGCTACGGGAATATCCAGTTCGCCTTCTTCGGTTTTCTTTTTGAAAATGGTGCCGAAGAATACGACTACGAACAACATACCGGCAAGGAACATGATGAATCCGCCAAGCAGGGCGATGGTAGTAGTGGGTACCCAATCGGGGCGGAACTGCGCGCTTTCGGGATTCAGGTAAGAGATACCGAGATTGGTACGGCGTGGTTCACCTCTCAACCCTCCCCAGCTCATACCGAAGGAAAAAATCAGCATGCCAATCATCCAGAGATAGGGAATGATCGCATTCACCGAGGGCATGAATATTTTTTTACCACTCATGCGGGCATACAGGTATAAACTCATCCCCACAATACCGAGGAAAACCGGCCCCGCAACGGTCATGTGAAAGTGACCGGGCAACCAGGCTGTGTTGTGTATCACATTGTTGAGCGAATAAGAGGAGTTGATAATGCCGGTTACGCCCCCGAAAATAAACAGGATCAATCCGCAGATGAAATAGCCAAAAAGGAATTTGTCTTTGTTTAAATACGGCAGTTTCGCCATCCATCCGAATAATCCTTTCGCACCGCGCTTGCGGCCTGCATATTCGAGCGAGGCGGCAATGGTGAATGCTGTGATGAAACTGGGAATGGCTACACCATAGGTCAGCAAACCGTGGAAGAATTTCACACCACGTGTGATGGTAGGATCGCTGTATTGGTGGTGAACGCCAACGGGAATGGAAAAAATGAGAAACAGAAATAAAGCAATGCGTCCTGCGAGATCGGAATAGAGCTTACCACCCGCCACCTTGGGCAGGATGGTGTAGAACATGATATAAGCCGGCAACAACCAGAAGTAGACCAGTGCATGTCCGAAGAACCAGAAAAGTGTTCGGGCCAGGTTCACATTCACCGTTTTGGTCCAGCCCATTGACCAGGGTATTAACAATACCAATACCTCATAGGCTACGGCCAGTGTACACATGAACCAGATGATGAAGTTGATGAGCGTTCCCAATACCGCCAGTGGCGTTTTGATTTCGGGATTCTCTTTTTTCCAGGCATTGTACATGCGTACCCAATCGAACAACGGCACCCATGACCCGACGATCAGCAGGGCAGCACCAAGATAGAATAATGGATGAGCTTTAAGTGGGGGATAAAAAGTATAGAGTACCGATGCTTTACCCATCAGCATCGTTGCCGCTGCCAGCAATACACCGGTAAGCATCAGCCAGAAGCTGAGCCACATCAGTTTTTTGTTGGGTTCTTTTTTGAAATAGAAAGCCATGGTCGCATGCCCAAACGCCACGGCAAAAAAGGTTGTCAGCACCAAGGCGTTGATTACGCCGTGCAAGGTGAGGCCCTGGTAATAATCCAGTTTCAGGAAGGAAGTCTGGTGCAATACGCCCGCCCTGTACACGGTCTGCATTAATCCGTGATATATACCGATGATCAGCAAGGCTACCGGTATCGCCAGTTCGAGGTAAATAATCCGTTTAAAAGTTTTGCTTACTTGCATAAATCATCGTTTTATTTGGCAGTGGGATAGTTGACAATAACCTGGGCACGCATGTTTTGATGACCCACTCCGCAATACTCATGGCACACGATATCATACACGCCGGGTTTATCAAATTTTACGGTGGTCTTATTGATGGAGCCATAAACGGCCATCATGTTTACATTCTTCTGCGCAATGTTGAACCCGTGAACCACATCTTTGGAAGTGAGATAGAAATCCACTTCGCTGCCGACAGGTACATAAATTTCACCTGGTTCAAATTGCCACATGGATGCAACGGAAAACACCTGGTAAGTAGTTGAATCGAGTTTGTTGATTTTGGGTTCGGTATACACCTTGTTATAAGGAAGACACTCAGGCAGGTCTGTCTGGTATTTATTTTTCGCATACAACAGCGAAAAAATAAACAGACCGATAACAGAAAGTGTGATGATCAGCACCCGTTTTTCAAATTTGTCAATTTTCATAAAAAAAATTTTAGCTGCGTTCGATCATGAGGGAATAGATGCCATACCAGAAGAGGAGGGAGAGCACAACCAGTGCGATAAAAAAGGCCATCGCTCCCTTGGGGGTGAATTTTTCTTTCTTTTCTTGGGGTTCCATGTGTATTAATTTGATTGCCCGGCAAAACTACCTGTCAGCTTTTTACACACTGATGACATGACGCTCCCGACGAACTGATTTATATCAGGCAGACTGTATGACGTAAATCAGCCGATGCCATTTGCGGATACTTTTCTTTTACAATTCAAACGGATGGATGTTATGTTTCTACAGGATAATGCTATTACCGGGGAGACGGTTGTAAGAGATATTGTGCAGGCTGATTATCGAACGGCGGCGGTTTTTGATGCTTATGGCATCGACTACTGCTGCGGAGGACGATGGCCCGTTTCCTCCGCCTGCCTGATGAAAGGTGTGAAGCAGGATGAACTACTCGATAAACTCCGCCGGGTGACCCGGACGCTCACTTTGTCCACGGCACATGCGTTCGAAGAATGGGATATCGATTTCCTGGTCGATTATATCCGGCGCGTGCATCATACTTATCTGCGTAATAACCTGCCGCCGCTAAGTGAGGCGTTGGACCGTTTTGCCGGCAAGCACCGAAATAAATACGCGTACATACCCGCCCTGGAGGAACTATTCATGCGTTTCTGCGCCGAAACCCTGCAACATATTAAGCAGGAAGAAGAAGTATTGTTCCCCTATATTCTGCAGGTAGCGCATGCCTATGCAGATAAAGATTCGCTGGCAACCTTACTGGTTAAAACACTCAGAAAGCCCCTGCCGCCGGTGATGGAACAGGAACATACTATTTTCAGAAACTACCTCCTGCCTATCCGGGAGCTTACATCGCTGTATACGCCGCCGGAAAACGCATGCACCAGCCACGGCGTGCTGCTCGGACGCCTTCGTGAACTGGACAATGATCTGTCGCAATACCTCTATCTTGAAACGTCGATTCTTTTCCCGCGGATCATCAATATGGAAAAGGAATTATTGGGGGCTTGAAAGGCATCTGAATTTTCACTACCTTAAGCGCCCGGAGAAGACCCAACTATGGCGGCAGACATTACCCATTTACATTCACTTTTTGAGAACGCAACAGAAGGTATTATCCTGACCAATGGTAAAGGGCAGATCATTCTTGTGAACCCTGCTGCCTGCCGCATGTTTGATTACCGCCCGGAAGAAATTACCGGTCAGCCCATAGAAATACTGATACCCGACAGCGTGCGCTCGCATCACCACGAACTGCGGGACGGGTTTTACCATAAGCCGTCCAACCGCGTAATGGGCCACGGCCGCGACCTTTACGGCAGAAAAAAAGGTGGCACCGATCTTCCGGTGGAAGTAAGCCTTAGTTATTATCACCAGCAGGAGGAAATGTTCGTGATCGCGTTTGTCGTCAACATCACGCGGCGCAAAGAGATTGAACAGAATATGGTGAAGCAGCAGAAAGAACTCGAACTCATCAGCAACGAGATCCGTATTCTGAATGCCGAACTCGAAGCAAAGGTGGAAGAACGGACACTCATTCTCAAAGAAGCCTTACAACGGCTGGAACAATCACAGGTGGAATTGAACGAAGCGCTGGACAAAGAACGGCAGTTGAATGAAATTAAAAGCCGTTTCGTTTCCATGGCCTCCCACGAATTCCGCACACCATTAAGTACCGTGCTGTCATCAGCGTCGTTGCTCGGTAAATATACTACCACAGATGAGCAGGACAAACGCACCAAACACATCGAGCGGATCAAAAGTTCGGTCAAGCAACTCAATGAAATACTCGAAGACTTCCTGTCACTGGGTAAACTGGATGAGGGGAAAGTGCATACGCAATTGACGGGATTCGATCTGCGTCATTCGCTGGAAGAATTGACAGAAGAATTAAAACCATTACTGAAAGAAGAACAATTTTTCGATTTGCAATATCAGGGACCCAATCATTTCTGCTCCGACGAAAAGCTGGTGAAAAATATTCTCACCAACCTGATCACCAATGCGATCAAATTTTCGGGCGAAAAAGAAGGGATCCGTATCGAGGCCTCCGCCGATGAACTACAGGCCACCGTAAGTGTAACCGATAAAGGGATCGGTATTGCGCAGGAAGACCTGGAACATTTGTTCTCCAGTTTTTTCCGCGGCGCCAACGCTGTCAACATCCAGGGTACGGGTCTTGGATTGCATATCGTGCGCCGTTACCTTGACCTGATTGGCGGCGATATAACGGTAGACAGTAAACTGGGTGAAGGCTCCTGCTTTTCGATCACTTTCTTAAATCATAAATCCACATGATGAAATCTGTATTGGTCATTGACGATAACCAGGGCATCCGCGAAAACACGGCCGAGATCATGGAACTGGCCGGTTATAAAACATTTACCGCTGAAAACGGCAAAAAAGGAGTGGAGCTGGCCGTTCGCGAAAAGCCGGATGTGATCATCTGTGATATCATGATGCCCGAACTCGATGGCTATGGCGTGTTGCACCTGCTGCGCAAAAATCCGGACACCAGTCATATTCCTTTTATTTTTCTTACCGCAAAAACAGAACGCAGCGACCTGCGGAAAGGCATGGAAATGGGAGCCGACGATTATGTAACCAAGCCATTCGATGAAATAGAATTGCTCAATGCGGTAGAGATACGATTAAAAAAAGCGGAAGTATTGCAGCAGCGATATGCCGCTTCGGCGGAAGGCCTAAACAGCTTCCTGGATGATGCGCGCAATGCCGGTATGATCGGCAGCCTGACATCGCAATACAACACCGAACCCTACATGCGCAAACAAACCCTTTACCAGGAGGGAAAGCGCCCACGTTTTCTATATTACCTGGTGAAAGGAAAAGTGAAGGCCTTCCGTACACACGAGGACGGAAAAGAATACATCACCGATATGTTCAGTGAAGGCGATTTTATGGGTTACTCCTCCCTGCTAGAGGATAAAAATTACGACCATTCGGCCGTAGTACTCGAAGACGCTGAGGTGATGCAGGTGCCGCGGGAAGATTTCCTGCAAATGGTATATGGTGATATCAACGTGGCCACAAAATTCATCCGGATTATTACGCAGAACGTAAAGGAAAAGGAGGCCAGGCTGTTGAACCTTGCTTATAGTTCTCTCCGCAAGCGCGTGGCCAATGCACTGGCCGATCTGCACGATAAATATGCCAGCGGTCATAAAGACACGATTATCGATATTTCAAGAGAAGATATCGCGCATTATGTTGGCACCGCCACCGAGTCGCTGATCCGCACGCTCAGCGATTTTAAAGCAGAGAAATTGGTGGAAATCAGGGAAGGCAAGATCCGTGTGACGGATGCGGATAAGCTGAGGAATTTGTTGTATTGATAGAGGGGGAAGGTATAAGGCCCGAAATTTCGGGCCGACACTTCGGGCTAAGGTATAAGGTGTAAGGTTAAACAGCCGCCCGATACTTCGGATATAAGTATTAAGTTTTAAGTACAACAGCCACATCTCTCCATTGCCGTGGTTCGTGTCTTCACGAACCACAAAGCGACAACGTCAGGTAGCGCCATTCACCTATTGACTTATTCACCATTCCCTTTTTGAATTTTGACTTTTGAATTTTGACTTAGTTCTCCAACTCCCTTCCATGCGTATCCTGTTTATCCAACGTCCAGCCATCGGTCATGGTGGTTTCGAGCCATAACTGACCCGACTTACGTGAAACCTGCGCATCGACTCCGAGTTCCTTTGTCAAAAGATTTTCCAATTCCGCTACGGTCATGTCGCGGTTCACATCAATAAACGCTTCCTCTTTTTTCATGCCGGCATCGGCAAGACTACTGCCGTGCAATAAATGTCTTTTTAATCCTTTGCTCCCGGTCTGCGGATAAAACTCCAGCTTCAGGAACGGGAACTCCTGTCGGAATGCCTCCTGGATTTCGTGAATGGTCTTGCTGCGCAAAAATCTTAACCGCATAAAAAATAGTATTTACAAGCAAAAATAAACAGTCGTATCGCCAGAATCCATGATACTATATGTTCCGGTTATGAGAATGATCAGCCTTGCGGTTTGCGTAAATCAGGCGTGCAAAGGTGACAGGTCATGAAAAAAAGCGGACGGATGGAGCAATTTTGTATTCTAAACAGGACAACAATGAAAACTCTTCAACATCCCATCGTTTTGCATGACAGCGTACAAAGAACCAGCATCATCCGCCGTTTTTTTGATTGGGCGGAAGGGCAGCAGAAGAACCGGATTGCCTGGCTGGCTGTTATGCTCATGGGGCATGCCTGTGTGCTCACACCGCTTACGTTGTTTTTTATCATGTATTCCGGAAACAACCTGGTGCTTTGGCCATTTGCCATGGTAGCAATGGTGCTGGTGCTGATCACCAACCTTTCAGCACAACCTACTAAAATTACTATCCCGGTATTTTTCCTCAGCGTCTTGCTGGATGTAATCATTATCGTAGATTGCATTATCAATCTGGCGAAGCCCGCCTGAGGATAACAATCTATTTTGAAAAAGATCCTTCAATATATCTGCGGGCTCCTGCTATTGGCGGGAGCTTTTGCATTCACCGGCTGCCGTACAGGACGTGTGAATACTTCCTGGCAAACGGGAGAAACCTTCAAAGCTGCACAACGCGTATTAGTCATTGCCATACTGCCTCCCGAGGACACCGCGGCACGCCGCGTAGCCGAAAAAGAAATGGTCGCCCTGTTACAGGAGCGCGGTTATTACGCGATATCAGCCGTGGAGAAATACGGACAGAACGGACTGGACGAAAGCCACGAAGGAGTATTGTATAAAGAATTGAAAAGCGACGGTATCGACGCGGTACTAACCGTTGCGCGGATTCCACAGAACCGCGAAGACAGATGGAAAGAAACGATGACTGTTTATCCAAACAGTTATTATTACAAACGAATAAAAAGTTACCGCACGCTTTTCACCCAACCCGGTGAAGGCCGCCGTCCTTTTTTCTGGGAAGGCATACTCTTCGATCTATCCAGCCTTCAGGCATTAAGCGTGTTACGTTCTCCCGCCATGGGCAAACCTCCGGCGACGCAACCTTCGCCCGAGTTGCTGAAACGCTTCATGAATAAAATGCAAAAACAGAAAACACTGCAGCGCAAAGCCGCTCCGGTGGGATACAAAGCGTTCTGATTTGCGTGAGAACAATCAGTTCTCCCTATAACCGCTGTCATAGATTCAGATAGTGAGCTGGAATAAATTTGGTAAAATGTTACCAAATGAAAAAGATCCTGCTCGCACTGGATGCCTTGAGCCCGGACAAGGCTGCTATCGACTTTGCCTGCTATCTGGCTTCATTGACGGATTCCCTGCTTACCGGCGTATTTCTGGAAAACCTGGTCGCCGACCAGGAGCCCGTTTTGAAAAAGACGGCCGGTGCAGCCTATATAAAATGGGAAATCGATAAAGACTCTAAGGAATACAAGGATAAATGCATAAAAACAGAAGCGCATATTGCCGAGTTTGAACGCGCGTGTTATGTGCATAATGTAAGGTTCAGTATACATCGCGATGAAGGAACACCCATAGCGGAAATGATCCGCGAAAGCCGCTATGCCGATGTGCTCATTGTCGATGCCGATACATCTTTTCACAAACGATACGAAGGAGTGCCTTCCGGCTTCGTGCGGGAATTGCTCAGAGATGCCGAATGCCCGGTAATCATTGCGCCCGGCGATTTCTACAGCATCGACGAACTTATTTTCACCTACGACAACTCGAAGTCTGCAGCCTTTGCTATGAAACAATTCACCTATCTCTTTCCCGCACTGTCAGATAAAAAGGTGACCGTTTTACAGGTAAATAAAAGCGGAGCCTGGCAGGAAGATGAAAAAGCCGGTCTGCGTGGTTGGCTGCAGCATAATTATTCCTCTATCGGCTTCCAGGCATTGAAAGGAGATGAGCAGGATGCTTTTTTTACTTTTTTATCCGGAAGGAAAAATGCATTTATCATAATGGGCGCCTATGGCCGTAATGCTCTGTCCAGGTTCTTTCATGAGAGTACTGCAGATCTTGTGATAAAAATCATCACACGTCCGCTCTTCATTGCTCATCTTTAAAAATAAACTGAATCATGCGTAAAATCATTGCAGCATTCGACGGTCTCCGGTATTCATCTTCCACCAGGGATTTTGCCATCCATTTTTGTAAGGAAACAAATGCCCACCTCGTAGGCGTGTTTCTTGATGATATAATGCGTACCAGTTACCGGATCTCAGATGCGGTATCCGGGGAAGGTACAACGGATAACCGGCTGGGAAAACTTAATAAAAAAGATCAGCGCATGCGCGAAGCATCATCCGCCGATTTTGCTATTAAAGTAAAAGAAGAGGGACTGAGTTTTTCGATACACCACGATTACAATGTGGCTATCCGCGAACTGTTGCATGAAACCATGTATGCGGATATGCTCGTAATAGACGGTCATGAAACGCTGACAAATTATGCAGAACCTGTTCCCACGGATTTTATCCGCGATCTTCTTTCCAATGCGCAATGCCCGGTAGTGGTGGTGCCTGTCCAATTTAAGCCGGTATCAAAGCTGATCTGGCTGTTCGACGGCCAACCTACTTCTGTACATGCCATGAAAATGTTTTGCTATGTATTACCCGAATTTACAGGTTATCCCGTTGAAGTGATCACGGTAAAAGCGGCAGGCAAACCTGCTTATATGAATGACCATAAGTTAGTGCGTGAATGGCTGAAGCGTCACTGTCCTAAAGCCGCGTTCACCGTACTCAAAGGCGATGCGGAAACAGCTATTACACAATACCTGAAATCGGTAAAGGAGCAACCGCTTGTTATTCTCGGCGCTTACCGCCGTAATACGGTTTCAAGATGGTTCCGGCCCAGCATGGCCGATAACCTGATCCGTAACCTGAAACTTCCCGTCTTCATCGCTCACAACAAATAAGGGGCATGCGTGTACTGCCAAAGATGCTAGAGTACGTCACAGCCGGCAAGGGCTTTCGTTTTTCCTGAATTCTTTACTCCATAAATAATCTGGAAAAGGCCGATGCCAGCAAAGACCAGGTGTAACCAACTGACCCCCCGGATCATGATCACCTGGACAATGATCCAGCCCATAAGCAAGATCCCTGCTATCAGCGTCCGGCGGCCGGCGCTTGTAAGGTTGCTGAGACCGGCAAGTAAGGCAATTAACTGGCTGCCCCCGATCACCAAAGCCAGTATTAGACCCGGAATAAAGAAATTGTCGAATGGTGATGTCTTCAGGAGGAAAAGCGGAAGCCCGATAGCCGAGCCATCGGGCCAGGTAACGAGCAGCCCGCCGCAGATAAGCGCGGACAACCCGGTAACAGTTTCTGTTATCAGTAATATTTTTTTCATAAAATAATCAAGTGGCAAAGTAATAATCCTGATTTGTCTGTTCGAACCGGCCGCTTTTTTCAACAACCTGGATACGGAAAATAACTCCGCCGATGATATCGTTGTCTTCAGCGCCAAAGGGCCAGTCGTTTCCCAGGTGTGTGGTTTCGCTGCTCCGCATGGGCAGCACACGCTTGTGAAGCCATGTCAGGGCTTCGTTGCGTGCGTCCCCGGCCTCCAGCTCTTCGTAAATGCCCTGAATTACCACACTCTGCCAGTTGGCATGATTGCGGGTGTTTTCGGCTTCAAAACAAACATGCGGATTTTTCCGCATCATCTGTATTTTGAGCCCTTCCTGCGAACGGCAATAAATATACCGGCCATCGTAAGCGAAACTGATGGGGACTACATAACAACGGTTGTCGACACAGCATCCGATGCGGCCGATCACCTGGTGATTGAGCAAACTTTCAACTTCTTCTTCGTTAAGATGTCCGATCATGTTATCTTTTTTAATTTAAAAAATGTTCAACGCCTGCATTTTACCACGACGAAGGAGCCTTCTCCGTAACCGGACCGGGGCTGTTGCACGCCGGTGATCGTGTGCAGGCTGCCAAATAATGTTTGGGAGAAATTCAACTGCTGAAATCCTGCATGGTTTAACAATGTTTGTATTTCTTCTGCCGTATACAAACGGGTATAGGGACGAAATGCTCCCTCCGAAAGATGCGCTTCATAATGCGATGCGAGTTCGCTGTTGCGATCGATAAAAGACAGTATCAGCATACCGCCGGGTTTCAGTACCCTGTGCGCTTCGTTTAATGCGCGTGGTACGTCTTTGACATGACTTATACAACCATTCATCAATATCACGTCGGCCTGCTCATTCTCATAAGGAAGGTCTTCAGCAAGACCCGGTATTGTTGCCACCGGAATTTGCTCCGCCGGCTTTTCCAGGCCGGTCGTGGTTTGCAGTCCTTCGTGTACGCACAGCGCGGCCGCCAGCCTGCCCGACACGGTGCCTATCTCCACTGAAATAAGCTGCTCCCCGCCGGGCCATACATCTTTTATAGCCAGCAATTTACTCTGGAACACAGCCGGATATTGGTCGATCCACCGGTCGTATTGCTCAATGATGATATCAGGGGATGATGTAGGCAATTTTTTGTTTAAAAGTAGGTTGGATTAACGCTGTTTCCCATGAGAGAGGTCAGCGGGTGTCATGATGTTTGCACGCAGGTAAGTGACCAAACTCATTACCGGGCTTGAGTAAGGTCGTTGTAAAGAGCAAGGAAGGAGAGTAGATTCGTACTGTAATTTTTTTCTTCATCAAATAAACAGTATTTGTATGGCCACAAAGGAACTGACGAAAACAAGCGGTGAGATGCCTGGCTTGTTGACTGATTTTTTCAAACCATGGAATGAATGGTTTCAAAAAGATTTTTTTCTCCCGGCCCGGGTATTGTCTGTGCCGGCCGTTAATATCGTTGAGACTTCCGATGCCTATGAGGTATCGCTCGCCGCACCGGGTATGGAAAAGGAAGACTTTCAAATAAACGTTGAAGGAAACCTGCTCACTATCCTGGCGGAGAAAGAAGTAACGAAGGATGAAAAAGAAAAGAAGTTTACAAGGAAAGAGTACAGCTACTCTTCCTTCAGCCGGTCATTCAATCTGCCTGATGCGGTAAACAAGGATAAAATCGACGCCAGGTATGAAAACGGGGTGTTACATCTGCTGCTTCCGCGCAACAAGGAAGCACGGCAGTCTGCAGCAAAAAAGATCGCTGTAAATTGATCAGTATACAGACTGCATTGCCCGCCATTGTAAAATGACGGGCCTTTTTTCATCATATAGCTTTTAAATCACTGGTTATGGATAGTGCGTTATCAGACGAAGTCAATCATTGGAAACTGCAACTGATGCTTTTGCAGAATGAGAACATGCAGTTTAAGCACCAGGTAAGTGAACTGGCACAGGGTGATATTTCAGGAGCGCGACTGATGAACCTGGAAGATTTTCTCAGCAAGTTGATCCGCAAAGATGAAGGTATCTTATTGCTGAAGCAGGATATACAGACGTTCGAACGGCAATTGAACACCGCCGGAGGGCAGATGGCCGATCCGGAGATCAAAAAGTCAGCTGACCGGATACGGACGGAACTCGACAAGCTTCATTATCAGTTTGTCCTTTTAAAAGAAAATTTTGTCTCTCATTTCAGCAACGAATAAGTATGTGGACCCAATCGCTCCTTTTATACCTCTTACTATTATCCGGCGTTGTACGGGGGCAAAGCACCGGCGAACTGCTGAGGTCGCGTTTGCAACAGCGCGATATCCCTTCATTGGTGTACAGGTTTTATCGGCTCACGGATATGCAGGTCTGTTGGCTGGGAAAAAATCAGGAAGCGCTGAAACTGTCTGCGGATAGTCTTTTTAAAAACGCGGGCAGCCTGGGAGTGGATGTGCGGCAGCCGGAATGGCCGTCGTTTGATAAACTGCCTGTAACGGCCAGCGATAGTATAGAAACCGAAATAGGGTATACGAAGTCTTTGTTCGCGCTCATGTCGGCATTAACCTGTGGTCAGCGTGAGCCGGTACTGTCATTCAAAGGTGTAACGGCGGCCTGTACACAAGATTCGTTGCCTAATGTGTTGCTGACGTACTATCGTTCGGCACAACTGCAGCTAATGGCGGATAGCCTTGCCACGCTTTACAAACCCGTTATCCCTTTGCTGCGGCAATTAAAAATATTAACCGCGAGTATCGAGTCTCCCGGATACAGCGAACAGGTAATGAATGCTGTACAGGTAGATCCGCTCAATAAAGTTTTGGTTGCCAAACTTCGGAGCTGGCAATTGGTACACAATGACAGCACGCCGTCGAAGCAGGACATGAAAAAGGCGGTAAAAGTATTACAACATACATTCGGATTGATCACGGATGGTGTCATCCGCAGTTCGCTGAAGCAGGAAATCAATGTGCCGCTGACACGAAGAATAACTCAGTTGAAAAGCACTATTGATGCCAACCGCTGGTTATATGGGCGGTTTGCTCCCGATAGTGTGGTGGTGGTGAACATACCCGCGGCTACGCTGACGGTCAGCACAGCCAGGGAAGAAATAATCCGTATGCGCATCGTGGTCGGAAATCCTTCCATGCCTACGCCAACCCTCAGCAGTTATATACGCGAGGTAATACTCTATCCTTATTGGACGGTGCCGCACAGCATCGCGGTTAATGAGTTACTGCCAAAGATCAAACGCGATAAAAGCATGCTTGAAAATTTTCAACTGCTGGACCAACAGGGCCGTATCGTTAACCCCCAAACGGTCAATTGGAATAAACTCAGCGCAACGAATTTTCCCTACACACTGCGACAGTCAACCGGATGCGACAATGCTTTGGGTATACTGAAGTTGAATTTTGACAATCCCTTCAGTGTATACCTGCACGATACACCGGCGAAAGGTGGTTTTCTGCTGGAGCGGCGATTCCTGAGTCACGGGTGCATGCGCATGGAAGAGCCTTTTGCGTTGGCGCGGCTCCTGTTGCCCGGCAATGAACAGGCAGTGGATACACTCAGCACGGAAACCTGCTCCATCGTGCCCGATAAGCCGCTTGTGCTGAAAGCCATCAAGCCGCTTCGCCTGGTAGTATGGTACCAACTGGCGGGTACAGACGCGGAGGGAAATGTCATATTTTGCCCCGACGTATACAAAACGCAGAATAATTAAACTCATCATCGTAACTGACCAACATCAGTTGTATCCGCTTCTCCCACATTTATTTTTGCAACCGTATCAACTACAAATATTATGTATGATTTGAAAGGAAAAGTCGCATTGGTAACGGGCGGCGCATCGGGTATCGGACAAGCGACTGCTAAACTTTATGCCTTGCACGGAGCAAAAGTGGTTGTCTCTGATCTCGACGAAATAAATGGTGAAGAGACCGTAAAACAAATCCGCCAGAAAGGGGGAGAGGCCGTTTTCTTAAAAACAGATGTGAGAGATCCCGCGGCCTGCGAAGCGTTGATAGCGGCTACGGTCAAAACATTCGGCAGCGTGGATATCGCGTTTAACAATGCAGGTATCAGTGGAGAAAGCAATCCGATCGGAGAGATGAGCATTGACGGATGGAAAAAGATCATCTCGGTAAACCTGGACAGCGTATTCTATTGCATGAAGTATGAGATACAACAGATGCAAAAGCAGGGCAAAGGAGCCATCGTTAACATGTCTTCCATTTTAGGCCAGGTCGGTTTTGCTAATTCCGCCGGTTATGTAGCCGCCAAACACGGTGTTGTTGGTTTGACGCAGAATGCTGCGCTTGAATATTCTGCCAAAGGTATTCGTGTGAATGCAGTTGGTCCCGGATTTATCGATACGCCTTTGCTCGCACATGCAGGCATGGATGGTGCCACGCGCCAATACCTTGCATCGCAACATGCGATCGGTCGCCTCGGAACTTCAGAAGAAGTGGCGGAACTTGTGATCTGGCTGAGTTCTGATAAAGCAGGGTTTGTTACCGGCAGTTATTATGCTGTCGATGGCGGTTACCTCGCACATTGATAAAAAGTTTTTTGTTGTTCGACATAAAAGTGTCTGTCTGTTAATCCGTCCCATCCACTTCCCTTAGCCCGGTTGGTTACCGGGCTTTTTTTTATGTAGGGAAAAGAGTAACTTAACGTAATGCGTGCATTCATTGACGGTATGCGTAAATTTTATCCTGATTATCTGCGGGCGCACAGCAACCGCCATAACCGGCTGTTACATTTTGCCGGAGCCACCTTGTTTTTTCTGTTGCTCATTGCCGCATTCGTCACGCGCATCTACTGGCTGATTGCGGTGGCTGTTTTTGTGGGCTATCTGCTGCCGGGCATCGGACATTATTTTTTTGAGCACAACAAAAGTTTCCGTGCCAGCCGGCCGGTGTATTGTGTGTTGGGGGCGTTCAGGCTTTATGGTGAAATGTGGAAGAAGCTGTTCGGTAGCCGTCAATGAGTGAATAAATCAATAGGTGAATAGGGGATCGGTATTCATTCCCGATTTGTGTCCTCGCGAACCAGTCGCAACGCCAAATGCTGCAATATTCTTTGCAGGTTCGGTCCTGTACTGTTTTTTAGTGTTGAGTTTTTACTTTTGCCTTATGAACGATACATCCGGCGGTCTTTTCATTCTCGGCATTCTGCCCATTCTCATTGTGGCCATGGTGATCATTGTGATTGCCTGGCGCAAAGTGCGGGGGAAGTAATTCAGAAGTCAAAATTCAAAAGTCAAAAGGCAATCCTGTATTCGCGAACGGGCAGCGGCTGTTTTACTTACCATTTATAACTTACTACTTATTACTTAAAACCTGCCCGCTTTCCTTCGTATCTTTGTCCGGCAATGGACAACATCTTTATTCTTCTTGCCATTGGTTTTGTTATCGGTACACTTGGGACACTCATCGGAGCCGGTGGCGGGTTTGTGCTTGTTCCTTTGCTTTTGTTCACTCACCCTGAATTGTCGCCAGAAACCATTACGGCTATCTCCATAGCCATTGTTGCAGCCAATGCCATTTCCGGTTCGGTAGCTTATGCAAGATCGGGGCGTATCGATTACCGGGCGGGCTTATTGTTTGCGCTGTTCACTATTCCAGGTTCCGTTTTAGGTGTTTATACCACCCGTTATATTCCTGCAATTGTTTTTCATGGATTGTTTGGCGGACTGCTGATCGTGTTGGCTGTTTTTCTTTTCTTTAAAAAAAGCACAACAGCGTCCGAAGGCGAACAGCTACGCAAGGGAAAAGGGCTTCGTCATCATGTACTTACCGATCAGGAAAAAGTGACGTATCGCTATACCTATAATCAATATGCGGGTATTGCGGTCAGCGTCATCGTTGGTTATTTATCGCCCTTGCTTGGCATTGGCGGTGGTATCATTCATGTACCGGCACTGGTACATTGGCTGCATTTTCCTGTTTATGTCGCCACCGCTACTTCACATTTTATCCTGGCAATTATGGCAAGTGTCAGCGTAATAGTCCACCTCGTTCAGGGCACCTATGATGCGCCTGCCGTTGTGCGTATGGTAGTTGGATTAGGTGCGGGAGTGGTGATCGGGGCGCAACTGGGCGCATGGCTCTCGCATCGCATAAAAGGAACATCTATAGTGCGTGCATTGGCGATATGTCTTGCATTGGTTGGCCTTCGCCTGCTGCTTGGTGTATTGCAAGGGCATTGATCTTCAGTTCTTTTAATTCCAATCGTTAATAAAATTCTAAGGAAGCCACGAAGAGAAACCGTTGCCGCAACAGATACGTTTATATAGTAATTGTACTATGAAAGAGACCGAATCTTTTCTCCATTCGGGGCTGATAGAACTGTATGTTCTGGGCCTGGCCACTGCCGAGGAACGCGGCGAAGTAGACCGCATGGCCGTTAAATATCCGGAAGTACTGCAGGAGATTTATTCTTTTTCTGAAGCTATTGAACAACAGGCACATCTGCACGCTGTACCTACGCCGAGGTTTTTCAAAGTGTTGCTGATGGCCTATGTCGATTTCCTGGATCGTCGCCGCCGCGGTTTGGTAAGTGTGGATCAGCCTCGCGTAACTGCGGGCAGTTCCCTGCATTTGTTCAACACGATCCGCCATTCTCTTTTTTCCTCTTCCATCGATCCGTTACGCATTTACGTAATCAGCCAAACGCCTCATCTTACAACGGCGCTCGTGTGGTTGAAGGGCACATTGGCCGAACCTCCCGCTTACGATGAATTACAGGCAATACTCGTGCTGGATGGTATTTGTGAGATTAAAGACAGCCAGGGCATACGTACGCTGGCCAAAGGAATGTATCATGAAATTGCGTCAGACAGCGCGTACCGCATCCGCGTAGCGGCCGGAGCTACCTGTATTTTTGCCTGGGAAAAACGGTCGACCTAAAGCGATCTTGATGCCCTGCGCAGAAAACGGATACTCAAAAACAAACTCGAGCAGGAAAGACCAATAATAAATCCTGTCCATATTCCCGCCGCGCCCATTTTCAAACCGAAGGCCATCCAATACCCGATGGGAATGCCAATTACCCAGTAAGCAATAGCGATCAGTATGGTTGGCACCGTCACGTCTTTTACGCCACGCAACAAACCGGCGCCGATTGCCTGTGTCGAATCCGAAATCTGGAATATGGCTGCAAAAAACATCAGGTAGCCCGCAAGCTGACGTACGGTTGCATCGTCATCATTGAACAGGCGCGCCAGCGGATGCCTGAATAGTATAAAACAGATCGCACAGATCGTTCCATATAATAAGCCGGTGATCAATGTGCTCCTGCCAATGGCAAGAATCAACGGTCTGTTGCGTGCACCATGCGCATTACTTACGCGGATAGAACTTCCCTGCGCCAGTCCCATCGAGATCATAAAGGTAAAAGACGCACAACTCAACGCGATTTGGTGCGCTGCCTGCGACGTGGCATTGATCGTGCCGATCAGAATACCCGATATGGCAAAGGCTCCGCTTTCCAGGCCTACCTGCAGCGCACTCGGAATACCGATGTGTAATAGTTCTTTCATGGTTTGCCAGCGGAGCTGCCACTGGTTACGCCGCACAGCCATGTAACGGCTGAACACAGGGTGCGTAAGTACCACAATACCCAGGGCCACAAACATCAGGGAACGCGTGATCAAGGTGCCCCAACCAGCGCCAACCAGTTCCAGCCGCGGAAAACCAAGATTACCGAAGATCAGCAGCCAGTTGAGGAATATATTCAGGGGTAAAGCAATCAGTGAGATAATCATGGCCGTGCGGGTCTTTTCCAGTCCGTCGGTAAACTGTTTCAAGGCCATGAACAACAACATCGGAATGATGCTCCAGCTCATTAATTCGAGAAAAGGAACCGCCATGCGTGCCACTTCCGGGTCCTGGCCAAGATGCAGCAGGATGTTTTTTCCCAGCACCAGGCTGAGTGAGATGACCAGCGCTGCTGCGGCACAAAGCCAGAAGCCGTTATAAAAATAATGAGATACTTTCTGTCCGTCGCGCTGGCCGTGCGCCATCGATACCAGTTGCGATACCGACATCGTAATACCGATGCCGATCACAAACGGAATATTCATTACCGCAATCACCAATGCTGCCGAGGCCAGGTATTTGTAACCGAGTGCGCCCACCATGGCAGTATCGATCAGGTGCAGCGCCATCTGGGCCAGCTCTCCGAATATGATTGGCAGGGATAATTGCAGTGTTTTCTTGGCCTGGTAAGGCAGTGACAGACTCATAATAGCCTCCTCGTTTCTTCCCGGCCCCGTTTTTTCGTAGTTAATTTGACCGTAAGCGGCTGCAAAGATCGGTGTTTTGGAGGAGTGGTTGCGCAACTGGCGTTTTTTTTGCTTATTTTAGAAAAATGGGGGTAAGAGAAGTCAACGTTGTCTTATTCTTAAAGCCTGCTTCAATGATGAAAAACTATATGTTCCGATTCTTAACCGTGCCTGTGCTTATCGCCACAGTATTCAGTTCCTGTACTTTTAAGAATGTGGTGCCCGACAAGGATATCACGTATATGAAAGCCGATCAGACCGGCCGCGTCCACGATCAGAAGCTCAATGTTTTTTCCCCGCGCGGAAGCAATGGCCTTTCAGAAGTTTTTCTTTTTATCCATGGCGGCATCTGGAATTCCGGCAAACGGGATCTGTATTCCTTTATCGGCAACGGTTTTGCCAACAAAGGGGTGGTAGCTGTCATTATCAATTATCCGTTAAGTCCCCAGGCCAATTACGACGACATGGCGAGGGCCGTGGCTTCCTCCATAAAATGGGTACGCGATAATATCCGGCTGTATGGCGGCGATCCTGAAAAAATCTATATCGGCGGTCATTCCGCGGGTGGACACCTTGCCGCACTGATTGCCGTACAGGATAAATATTTCTCAGAACTCGGTATGAAAAATCCCGTGCGTGGTGCCATCCTCATCGATGCCGCGGGCGTGGACATGTACGATTATCTCAAAGGCAATAGTTTCCCGGAAAATCATACTTACTACAAAACCTTTACCCACGACCAAAGCGAATGGAAAAAAGGATCGCCCATTTATCAACTGCACAAAGACATGCCGCCCATGATGGTGTATGTAGGCGGAAAAACCATTCCTTTTATCGCCGAAGGCAACGATAAATTCATCAAGGCGCTTAAAAACCAGGGCGATGAACCCGAGTACCATGTGTTGAAAAAGAAAAAGCATGTAGCAATGATTACACAGTTTTTCAATTTATCCAATCCCTGCTACGACGAAATCATTTCATTTATGCGCCGGCACTAGCTTAACTGGCTGTATTTCCGCCGTTTTCAGGAAAATAGTACGGTTCTTGTACCTGTTAGGAAAACTGAGGGTATGGAATACAAACGCAATGAAGCCACCGATAACCGTCCGGAAGGCGATCGTGTAATAGACGCACCATTCGTGTTTACCGATATCGGCACACGTATTAATCAATTAAGAGAAGAAGAAGCCTGGCAAAAGAACGACCGCAACGGGATTACTGTTTTTAAAACAGACCATCTCAGCATCGTACTCGTATGCCTGCACGAAAAAGCTTTCTTCGACAACCAAGTCGATGGCATATTTACCATCCAGGTGCTGGAAGGAAAAGTGCGCGTAAGAACCATCGAAGGCGATATGGAATTAAGATCAGGTAACCTGGTTACTTTTCATCCCGGTGTGGCGCACACTATTGAAGCAACTGACGATGCCGTGTTGTTGTTTACCAACAGCACTGCGCTGCATGCGGATACCGGTCATGGACACGACAACGACGGCCTGTAAACGGCTTATCTTTGCCGTATGAATGAACTAAACTGGGGGATCATTGGTTGCGGAAACGTAACGGAAGTAAAAAGTGGTCCCGCTTTTAATAAAGTACCGCACAGCCATTTGCATGCTGTCATGCGCCGCGATGCTGCGCTTGCGGCGGATTATGCTAAACGCCATGGCGTACCGCAATGGTATGCAGACGCGACGCAATTGATCAATGATCCTGTTGTCAATGCCATCTATATTGCTACACCTCCCGCTTCACACGAAGAGTACGCGCTCGCAGCCATTGCCGCAGGCAAACCCGTTTACCTGGAAAAACCAATGGCCCTTACGGCCGCAGCCGCCCGTCGTATAGCCACCGCTGCAAAAGTGAAAAACGTGAAATTATCCGTAGCACATTACCGCCGCCAGCAACCGCTTTATCAATATGTAAGGAAATGTGTGAAAGAAAATAAACTCGGCGACATAAGAGCTGTCACCCTCCGTCTTCACAAACCATTTCCCGAAAATGCCGGATGGCGCGTCGATCCAAAAGTTTCGGGTGGAGGCTTGTTTCATGACCTCGCACCGCATCAACTCGATATCCTCTATTCTTTTTTCGGACGCCCAGGCGTATTGTCTTCCTCAACACTCAACCAGCAGCAGGTATATCCGGTACCGGATCTTGTGGCCGGGCACCTGCTTTTCAACGGGCAGATTCTTGCCGATGGTATCTGGACATTCGGGGCGCCGGCCGAAGCAGACACCGATACCTGTGAAATAGTGGGAACTGCGGGAAGTATTTCCTTCAATTTCTTTGGCCATCCTGCCTGTTTATTACGCATCGGTGATCACGAGGAAAAGATTGTATTTGAATCGCTGGCACATGTGCAACAACCGATGATCGCTGCCGTATCTGCCTTTTTCAGAGGCGAAGGCGACAATCCCTGCACCGGCGAAGAAGGCGCAGAAGTAATGGAGATCATCGAAGAGCTTACCCAAACGGACTGATCCCATCACTCTGGCATACTTTTTCTCCTGTTTCCGGTAAAAGCATACGTTATGAGAGCTATCTGGACAGGTTCCATCGGCTTCGGGCTGGTGAATATCCCGGTTAAACTATACAGTGCTGTGGAAGAAAGTACACTGGACCTGGATATGCTGGACAAAAAAGACCATGCAAATATCAAATTCAAACGTGTAAATGAACGCACCGGCAAGGAGGTGGCCTGGGAGAATATTGTGCGCGGTTATCTGATCAATGAAAAATACGTGGTGCTGGACAAACAGGACTTTGAAAGAGCGAGCCCTGAAAAAACCAAGCATATCGAAATCCTCAATTTCGTAAATGAAAAAGAGATCGACAGCACCTATTTCGAACAGCCTTATTTTCTCGAGCCGGAGAAGACCGGTACACGCGCCTATGCCTTGTTGCGTGAGGCATTGGCCAAAACCGGTAAAGCCGGCGTGGGGATGTTTGTGATGCACAACCGCGAACATATCTGCATCATCAAAGTGAGGGGCAATGCGCTTATGCTCAACCGCATCCGTTTTGAACAGGAAATGCGTGAAGACAAAGAGCTGAGTATTCCCAAAACAAAAGCCAAACCCGCCGAAGTAAAAATGGCCGTCGAACTCATCGGCAAACTCACCAAAAAATTCGACATCGGTAAATACAAAGATGATTACACGGACAAATTACTGAAGATCATCAAGTCGAAAGCCAAAGGAGCGAAAGCGAAACCTTACAAACCAATGAAGGTGGTGCATTCTAAGGCAAGTGATCTGATGGATCAATTAAAAGCCAGTCTTTCATCCGGTAAAAGAAAAGCGTCATGAGTATCAGTACCTACAACAAAAAACGCGATTTCAAACAGACTAAAGAACCCGCCGGCAAAAAGAAAAAAAGCAGCACAGGCAAACTGCGTTTTGTAGTGCAGCGACATGAGGCCACGCGGTTGCATTACGATTTCCGGTTGGAAATGGATGGCGTATTGAAAAGCTGGGCCGTGCCCAAAGGTCCGTCGCTCAACCCTTCACAAAAAAGATTGGCCGTGATGGTAGAAGATCATCCGGTCGACTATATCACGTTTAAAGGCACCATTCCCGAAGGAAATTATGGCGCGGGCAAAGTAGGTATCTGGGATAAAGGCACCTACGAACCGGTAAACGCACGGCACGAAGTGATTACGGAGCGGGCAGCCTTGCAGGCCTTAAAAAAAGGAGAACTCAAAGTGCGGCTGACCGGCAACAAACTCAAAGGAGAATTTGTACTGGTGCGACTCAAGGCAGACGATAAAAACTGGCTGCTCATCAAACATCGCGACGATCACGCCGTCAATGCCATCTATGATGCGGAAGAAGAAAAAGGAACGAAAGGTCAGTCTCACAAAACCATTGCGTCCATACGGCATGGCCGCGCTAAAAAGCTGACAAAATACATAAAGCCGATGCTGGCCACCCTGGAGAAAACACCGTTCGATGACAAAGACTGGATTTTTGAAGTGAAATGGGATGGCTACCGTGCCGTGGCGGAGACAGGTACCGACGAGCCAAAATTCTACTCACGGAATGGCGTCGACTTTAAAGATCGGTTCCCTGTGGTCTACCAGGCTTTGCAAAAGATCAAACACAAAGCGGTGCTGGATGGCGAAGTGGTATTGTTAAATGAAAAAAATCTTCCCGACTTTCAAAAGCTGCAGCATTATGAGAACCACCTCAATTATCCGTTGATTTATTATGTATTTGATTTATTGTCGCTCGACGGAAAAGACCTGAAAGATCTGCCGCTTACCGACCGTAAAGCCTTGCTTAAAAAATTATTAGCGCGTCAGAAAACCGTTCGCTATTGCGATCATATCAAAGGTGAAGGCATCGCCTTTTTGGCTACGGCCAGAGAGCAGGGACTCGAGGGCATCATTGCCAAAAAAGCAGACAGTACCTATACAACCGGCAGCAGAAGCAAGGAATGGTTGAAACTGAAAAATGTGCAAAGCACCGAAGTAGTCATTGCGGGCTATACCGCACCCAAAGGAGGAAGGCATCATTTCGGTTCTCTGATCCTTGCCAATAAAAAAGGCAGGGGATGGCAATACCGGGGACATGTAGGAACCGGCTTTTCAGATGAGTTGCTGGGTGAACTGAAAAAGAAAATGAAACCGCTGGAAACGGACGAATCTCCTTTCAAAGAAAAAATTCCCGCAAATGGCGCGGTCACCTGGCTTCAACCAAAACTGGTTGCCGACGTGGCTTACGGGGAAATTACGCGTGACAATATATTCCGTCATCCTGTTTTCCTTCGCCTGCGGGATGATAAAAAAGTTTCAGCCATAAACGAAGAAACTGTGGAAGAACAACTCGAAACACCGCGCGAAGAATCGCGCGGTACGGGCAAAAACAAAGTAATCATTACCAATGCCCATAAAATATTCTGGCCCGATGAAGGCTATACAAAAGGAGATGTGGTAGACTATTATGAAAAAATGGCGCCCTTCATCCTGCCGCATTTAAAAAACCGGCCTTTGTCGCTCAAGCGCAATCCCAATGGCATCCGCGATGAAGGATTTTTTCATAAAGATGCCGGAGAAAATGCTCCGGCTTACGTAACTGTTTTCCCGGTGGAAAGCGAAAGTAGTCAGAAAACGATCGACTACATCGTATGCAATAATGTATCCACCCTGTTGTACCTGGCCAATCTCGGTTGCATTGAAATCAATCCATGGAACAGCACCATGAAGGCGCCGGATCATCCGACCTGGATGGTAATCGATATTGACCCCTCGGATAAAAATGATTTTACGGAAGTAGTGGATGTGGCGCTTGTTACGCAAAGTGTATTGGAAAAAGCAGGGGTGCAGTCGATATGCAAAACCTCCGGTGCATCGGGCTTGCATGTATATGTTCCTTTAAAAAATAAATATGCTTACGAAACGGTGAAGGACTTTGCACATATCATCGCTTCACTGGTAAGCGAGCAGATGCCGGACAATACCACGCTCGAACGCTCCCTGAAAAAACGCGGGCCGCGTATTTATATCGACTACCTGCAAAACCGTAGCGGTCAGACCCTGGCATCAGTGTACAGTCTCCGTCCGAAACCCGGCGCTACAGTATCGGCGGCGCTGGAATGGAAAGAAGTGACACACAAGCTCTCCCCATCGCAATTCACGATCCTCAATATGCCGGCCCGGTTGAAGAAAAAAGGCGATCTGTTTAAAAAAATACTAACGGGCAGCACTGATATTGAAAAGGCATTGAAGAAATTGGGCGCGTGATTAATGTGAAAATTACTTACTATGGTTTTTGGTACTCCATGATTGGAAGGGTAGTACCTGAGCTTGTCGAAGGGTTTTTATATCTTAGCATTAAACATTTTCACCTGCTGACCGTCTATTGATTATGCTAAAAAACTACGCCCTTCCCACCGCACTACTGGCTTTTGCTGTTCTCGTGACCATAAATGCCTGTCAACCCAAAGATCCCGGATCCGAGCCTGTTGACCCCACTACGCTGGACTATTCCCCCGTAGACAGGATTCTTACTGATTCCATGACGACCATTTTCGACGGACGTTGTTACGCCGTCATCCATGTAGATGGCCGGGAAGTATATGCGAAAGGTTGGGGTGGTTACAATGGCAATACACGTGCGCTGATTGCTTCCTGTTCCAAATGGTTGTCTGGTGCAGTGTTGATGTCGCTCGTAGATCAGGGAGCATTAAAATTGGAAGATACGGTTGGCAAGTACCTGCCGGTCTTTACCACTTATGGCAAAGGCAAAATAACCCTGGCCCAATTGTTCTCCCATACATCAGGATTTCCCGGTAATTCCAGCCAGGGTTATGAATCGGATCAAACCCTGACCCTGGCAAAAGCGGTGGACTCGATTGCCAAAAATGTTCCGCTGATCAATGTACCCGGTACAAAGTTTAACTACGGTGGCGTGAGCATGCAGGTGGCGGGCCGCATCTGCGAAGTGGCCAGCGGTAAAAGCTGGAATACATTGATCCAGGAAAAAATATATACGCCCTGCGGCATGACCAATACCGATTTTGGTCTTACTACTAATCCCATCATTGCCGGTGGAGCCCGCAGTACGCCGAATGATTACATACTTTTCCTCGATATGCTGATGCGCAAAGGTCTTACCAATACGGGCACCCGCGTGCTCAGTGAAACGTCGGTATTGGCCATGGAAAAAAGTTATACCACCGGTGTCACCATCGAGAACACACCTTATCCGGTTAGCTATTTTACCACCGGCGGCATCTACGGCATCGGCAACTGGCGCGATGTGACCACTTCCGCTGACGTATTGATTGAAAACAGCAGTCCCGGTGCTTTCGGCAGCCATCCATGGGTCAACCGTGGTAAAAAGATTACCGGTTTTATCTTCACCCTGCTGCCTGCGGGCAGTGGTTTTGTGACGGCACCCACTTGCCTGAAAGTGAGACAGGCGATGAGGAACATAGTTCCCTGAGCCAAATGCCGGCAATAAGTCAATAGGTCAATAGGTGAATGAGCTTTGCGTCTTAATTACTTTGCGCCTTGGCGTGAACCCTGCCACTTTCACGCAAAGGCGCATAAGGAGCAAAGGCGCAACGAACTGCAATAAGTTGCCATTGCCTTATTGACTTATTCACCTATTGCGCCTTCGGGCTACTACAAACTATGTATATGTTCTCTTTTTGACGTAGGATAATATTGCATCATAATCCTTCCCTCGGGAACGCCCCGTGAAATACACCCGGCCACAGGCTGTTTTATTCCTAACGTCAAAAAAAGTAACATGAGCAATTCAACCATTACTACAATCCTGCTCCGTCACATCGACGGAACCAAGTCTGGTCAGGTAGACAAATTCAGCGCCTCTCCGGATCTGGAAATCCGTATCGGTCGCGGACAAACCAACCAGATCGCTTTCGATCTCTCGGCCGATAGTATCAGCCGCGAACACTGCCGCATCCGTGTCAATCCCTTACTTCCCGATACCTATGAGATCACCGACCTGCAAAGCAAGAACGGTACATTTGTCAACGGTAAAGCCATTACCGAAAAAACAGTGCTTTATGCCAACGACGTAATCCGTCTCGGCAAAGACGGTCCCTCCATGGAGTTTGACCTCGATCCGCGCCCCGCTTCGCATATCAAACAAACACGTGTAGTGGATACGCCCGCTGCACAGACAAAAGTACACGACACCAGCGCCAAAGCCGTGCCCATCAAAGAAGGTATCGGCAAACAAACGATGCAACACATCGTTAAACAGTCGGAGAAAAAAAGCCGCAAGCGTTTACTGATTACAGTTGTGGCGCTGCTTATACTCGTAAGCACCGGCGGCTGGATCATTTATTCCAATAAACCTAAAAAAGAATACCACGAAACAGTAATCGTCAAAGGTGACAGCACCAAGCGCGGACTCACACCTGCCGATATCGTAAAGGCCAACGAAAAGAAAGTGGTTTTCATCGAAGTGGGATGGAAATTACAATTGACCAGCACCGGCGAACAACTCTATCATGTGAAGCTGCCGATGAAAGAACGCGGTGTTACACAATATTATGCGGCTTATATCCGTAATGCCGCAGGTGCTGTAGAGCCGTATCTCTGTACCAAAGGCAACGAACCCGCGGGTGCCATGATCCAACCCATCGGCGGTTATGGAACCGGCAGCGGCTTCGTGGTAGATGACCGCGGTTATATCGCTACCAACCGCCATGTGGCCTCACCCTGGCTTACTTCTTATCATTTCTCCGACGGAGATTTCCCCGGTGTGCTGCTGGCTTATAATCAGAAAGGACAGCTCGGCCCCGTGGATGGTGTAATGGTAGGCCCTAATGACGTGCGCGAATGGGTGCCTGTTGAAGCAGGCAATTACAACCGCCAGAACATCGAATCAGGCGTGACCGTTATCGCCGGTGATCTTTCTTACCTCGACGTAACATTTGCCAACAATTCATTGCGCACACCCGGAAAAGTAACACGTATTTCCAATGTTCACGATGTGGCTTTGGTGAAGATCGATATGGTGGAAGAATTAACACCTGTTCAGTTGTTGAACAATTACGACGAAATTGAATCGGGTAGTGAAGTAACGGTGATGGGTTATCCCGGCATGTCGCCCGATCAGTTTGTGGCCACGCGTTCACAGGATGCGTTCAATAAAAATCCCAACATCGTGAAAGTGCCTGTTCCCACCGTCAGCACCGGCATCATCGGACGGCTGGTGAAAGGACGCGCCGCTACCGATAAAGTAGATGGTTATATGAGTGTGATGGGCGATTACTATCAGCTTACGATCAACTCCACCGGTCCCGGAAACAGTGGCGGTCCGATGTACGATAATAAAGGAAATGTGATCGGCATTTACTCTGCCGGAAGTGATAAGATGTCGTATTCCATTCCTATTAAATACGCCATGGAACTGATGGGTCGCGATGAAGTGATCCGCTAAAAAGAATTGCCCGTTTTCAACTAGCTTTTTTTGACGGGCGCTGCCCCGCTGGTCCCGGTATCCGGGGCCGCGGACAGGCAGTCGTATCATGAATATCCTCTTCTTACAACTACCATTATGCGTTTTCCCTGGCAAAAAAAACAAGCGGATCCGGTCATTCCGCATGCGGAACAAACAACGGCCTGCCGCATATATACGCTTTCCGAAACAGGACCGGTAAGAACCGGCAACGAAGACAACCTGGTGTTTTTTTATCCCGACAAACATACATGTGCCGTATTTGCCATGGTGGCCGACGGCATGGGCGGACACCAGGCCGGAGAAGTGGCCAGCGCCATCGCCTGCGATACCGCAAAAGAATTTGTAGGCCTTCATTACAAAAAGATGAAACCGCCGGCGCTGTTAAGCAAATTGGTACAGGAGATACACCAGCGTATCCACGATGCTGCCGCCAAAGATCCTGCCCTGAACGGCATGGGCACTACGGCCGTGATGGCGCTGATCGCCGATCAGCAATTGCATTTTGCACACGTAGGCGACAGCCGCCTTTATTATTATAATAAAATAAAAACGGTTCAGCTCACCACCGATCATACCCTGGTGAATCAACTGGTAGACGAAGGAACGATCACCGCCGCCGCCGCGATCGGTCATCCGCAAAAAAATGTATTGCTGCAGGCACTCGGAACGGTAGCGGCCGTGAAACCGGAAGTGAGCCGGGAGCCGGTGTCGCTGAGTTTGGGCGAACGTTGTTTCCTCTGCTCGGATGGTGTGTACGATGCCGTTACACCACAAGAGATCGGACACTTGCTTCAAATGACGGATCCTGCCTTTGCACTGGATGCGTTGCGCGCATTGTGTATGCAACGGCGTGCGCAGGACAATTTTACTGCAATCATTATTGATATCGCGACGTACCGGCCTGAGGCGGTAACACGCGAACAAACGGTAATGTATGAGCCAACAATTGAGTGATCAGTATACGATCCTGCACAAGATCGGAGAGGGGGGAATGGGTACGGTGTACCTTGCCGAAGACCGGTTGCTTTTACGAAGGGTAGCCATTAAGTCTTTGCTGCGTACGGTATCCTCTGAAGCAGAATCTCCCGAGAACCGTTTTCAACAGGAAGCGCTTGCGCTTGCGAGACTCAATCATCCCAACATCACCCATCTCTATGCCTTCATTCCCCGCCAGGATACCTACTGGATGGTGATGGAATATGTAGAAGGAAAGACATTGGAAGAATGGGTGAAATATAAAGGCCGCCTTTCACCGGTGTTGGCCGTGAGTATTTTAATACAATTGCTGCAGGGGCTCGGTCATGCACACCGCCGCGGTATTATTCACCGCGATCTGAAACCAGCCAACGTTATGATCTCCGGCGATGGCGAAGTAAAGATCATGGACTTCGGCATCGCGCGTATCCGCGATTCACAAAGGTTGACCCAATATGGGAAATCCGTGGGCACACTGGAATACATGGCACCCGAACAAATCCAGGGAAAGGAAGGTGATGAGCTTACCGATATTTATGCCGCAGGAAATATTTTATATGAATTGCTCACCGGTCATACGCCGTTCCGTGCCGATACGGATTATGACCTGATGAAACGCAAGCTGGAAGAAAAAGCGACATGGCCTGCTGATCCCGAACATGTGCCTGCCGCGCTCCGCAGAGTGGTGCTGACAGCATTGGAGCGACAGCCACAAAAACGTTATGCCGATGTGGCGGCACTCCAAACTGCTTTGAAGGAAGCATTGAATGCCGCATTGATACCCGATCATCATTTGTTGCAGGCTATCAGCAATGATCAGCTTATTCCATCAGATGCGGGAGCCACGCGTACCTTTTCCCCGGCCAAATCTGTATTTAAACTACCAGCTTTAAAACTATCATTGCCCAGAATGGGAACCATACCGGCTTTAAGCTGGCCGGCATTTTTACAGGATAAATCCCTTCGCCTGCTCACGATCGTGGTGCTGGTATGCCTGATATTGGTAACCGGCAATTGTGTGTACCAGAACTTTCAATCGCCATCTTCTTTAACAGGCGGAGAAACAGAAATCCCGGTACAAAAAGATTCAACGCGTTCCTTGACGTTTAACCAGAATGACCCACCTGCGCAGGATGATAACGGCGGAAAAAAACAAGACATACCGGTTTTTGTTCCGGTGGTGAATGATAATACAGGCGGAGGCTCCGATAACAGGGGCAAAACGCCGGAGAAGCCTGTCAAAGACAAAAATAAAAAGCAACCGCCGTCCGATGATGCCAAAGGCAATGATCCGCCGGCGCCAACGCCGGAACCTGAACGTCCCGCTAAAAATACCCCGGTGAAAATTCCTGCAGGCCGATCCTTACGCGTAGTGCTCGCGGAAGAGCTTACGTCCGAACTCAGGGAGCGAGACGGCAAGCCCGTTAAACTATACACGGCAGAAGAAGTAGTGGTGGATAACCGCGTGATCATCCGCAAGGGTGCAATGGTAACCGGTAAAATTGTAGACGTGGTGCCTTCGGGCAAGCGCAAAAAGGCCCTGATCGGTTTTGTGATTCTGCGGGTGCAGGCCGTTGATGGCAGCGATATTAAATTGCATTCAGACCGTTTTCGCCAGCAGTCACTCGGATTGGATGAACCGGCGATCTATCGTTCCGGTGCTCAATTCACCGTGGAGTTGGGCAGAGGTGTGGTGCGTTAACGCAGGGTGATGATCTGATGGGCAATGGCGAGGTCGTCGAGGTGTTTTTTCAATCTTTCTTCATTGGTATCGGTAATAAAAACCTGTCCCGCATTATCGCGGCAAACGCGTTGCAGCAGGTTGCTGATCCTTGACTCATCAAGTTTTTCAAATACATCATCGAGCAGCAGGAGCGGAGGGAAACCTTTTTCCTCTTTGAGCACATCCATTTCCGTCAGCTTGAGGGCAAACAGCAGGCTTTTGCGCTGTCCCTGCGAAGCGATCTGTTTAAAAGGCTGTGCGCCGAGGCTGATCTCCAGTTCGTCGCGATGGGGTCCGGCCGTGGTGCGCGCGGCATATAGATCTTTCTGACGGGAAGCCTGCAGGCATTCGGCCAGGTTATTTTCCAGCAACTGGCTTTCGTAAACGAGCCGGAGATCTTCCGGTTGCTGTGCGATTTCGTGGTAAGTATGCCTTACCGCGGGCAGGAACGAAATCAGGAAATCCTTTCTTTTTTCAAAAATATATTGTCCCGGTTTCAGTAGTTGTTCATCCAGTACATCGAGCAGGGCAAAATTGCGCTGGCCGGTTTCGGCAAAAGATTTGAGCAATGAGTTGCGTTGCTGCAGAATTTTTGTATAGCTGATCAGGTGCTGCAGGTAGGTGGCGTCGGCCTGCGACAACAGCGAATCGATGAATTTGCGGCGTTCCTCGCTGCCACCGGTTACGAGCACCGCATCGTCCGGCGCAATGATCACGCAGGGATAACGGCCGATATGATGGGAAAACTTGTCGTAAGGCTGGTCGTTGACCGAAAATTCTTTTTTGCCGGTTTCTCGGAGTACGCACACGGCTTTTTCCTGTTTTTCGTTTAAACTCACCCTTCCTTCGATGCGGAAGCCTTTCTGGCCTTCCTGTACGGCATGGCCGTCGGTGCGGGAAAAATAGCTTTTGGTGAAACAGAGATAATGCAGGGCATCCAGCAGGTTGGTTTTTCCCTGGCCATTGTTGCCGCAAATACCCGTAACCGCCTCGGTAAACTCGAAAGCGCGGTTGGTATAGTTCTTAAATTGAAGGAGTGATATAGCCCGGAAAAACAGCATGGGACTGCAAGATAAGCGACCGGCCGCAAAACTGTCCAACTGCTGCACGGACAGCCGCTTAGGCTGCCGGGAAAGGGCAGGACCGATTTGGGTGGATAATTCCATTCTTTCCCTTATTTTTGCCTCCCGTTTAAAACGGTTAAACCCACAAAATTCAACGCCGGTGGCCACAAAATTTTCTAAAGAGACCTACCTGTACTGGTACGAGTTAATGCAGTTGATCCGTCAGTTTGAACTGATGGCCGAAGAAAAATATAAAATGGAAGGCAAAATCCGTGGCTTTTTCCACGCCTATGTGGGCCAGGAAGCCATCGCTGCGGGTTGTATGACCGCTACCCGTGCAGAAGACCTGTTCATCACCGCTTACCGTGACCACGGACTGGCGCTGGCCAAGGGTATCTCTGCCGATAGCTGTATGGCTGAACTGTACGGCAAGGCCACAGGTTGTGCCAAAGGAAAGGGCGGCAGTATGCACTTCTTTGGTAAAAAAGAGAACTTTTACGGTGGTCATGGTATCGTAGGCGCGCAGATCGGTACAGGTACCGGCCTGGCATTTGCCGAAAAATACCGTGGTACTGACAATGTGGTGCTGTGTTATTTTGGTGATGGCGCTGCACGCCAGGGTATCCTGCACGAATCATTCAACCTGGCGATGCTGTGGAAATTGCCGGTGATCTACATCTGCGAAAACAACAACTATGCGATGGGTACCTCGGTAGAGCGTACATCCAACGTAACCGATATCTACAAACTGGCGGACGCATACGAAATGCCGGCCGATATGTTTGACGGTATGAGCGCCGAAACCGTACACGAAGGCATCAGCCGTGCGGTGAAAAGAGCACGCGAAGGCGGCGGACCAACCCTGATAGAAATCAAAACCTATCGTTACAAAGGTCACTCCATCAGCGACCCTCAGAAATACCGTACCAAAGAAGAAGTAGAAGAATACCGTTCCAAAGATCCCATCGCACAGGTGATGCACACGATCCTGGAAAATAAATTCGCTACAGAGGAAGACCTGAAAGTGATCGATGAACGCATCGATGCAGTGGTGAACAACTCAGTAAAATTTGCTGAAGAAAGCCCATGGCCGGACGACAGCGAAGTATTGAAAGATATTTACGTAGACCAAAACTATCCCTTCATCGTAGACTAATAACCGGGATGGGGGCCGCGGAAGCGGATACGCATTCAGTCATCATTAACTAACCAAAACAAAAATGTCAGACAAGAAAAACGTGCAGGGTGTGGACAGTGGCGAGGTTGCAATTGCCAAGGCCAAAGATTTTTGGCAGAGAAACAGTAAGGTAATTTCCATCGTATTCGTAGCCGTGGTGCTGCTGGGTGGCGGATGGTTTGCTTACCAGCAATTTGTTAAGAAACCAAAAGAGCAGGAAGCTGCCCAGAAAATGTTCAAAGCCGAAGAGTACTGGCGCATGGATTCGCTGAACCTGGCCCTGAACGGCGACGGCGCCAACATGGGTTTGTTGAAAGTGATCTCCCGCTACGACGGTACCAAAGCCGCTAACCTGGCCAAATTCATGGCCGGCAGCGCATACGTTAAGCTGAAGGACAACGATAAAGCGATCAAGTACCTGAAAGACTTCGACAGCGATTCAAAACAGGTACAGGCACGCGCATACAAACTGCTCGGTGATGCTTATGGCGATAAAGGCAGTGCTGCAGAAGCATTTGACTATTACAAAAAAGCCGCCCGCGAATTCGACGGCGACGCATTCAGCGCTTCCGATGCATTGTTCAGCGCCGCTTACCTGGCTCAGCGCGTACTCAATAAGCCGGAGCAGGCCATCGAACTTTACAAAGAACTGAAGACAAAATACCCGCGTACGCCCGCCGGTTATACGGTTGACACTTACCTGGCTCAACTGGGTGTGTACGACGCCGAATAATCCGTTCAGGCTTCGCTAAAACAATAAGACGAGACCATGGCAGATGTAGCTAACAGTAAATTATTACATCTCGATACAGGCATTCTGAAAAAGGATGCCTGTGTCGTTTTGGTTAAAACCGAATGGAACGCAGCTATCGTAGACGAACTGGAAAAAGGAGCAATACGCGTGCTCCAGGCCAATGGCGTGGCACAAATCATCCGCGTGAGTGTGCCGGGAGCCGTTGAAATTCCTTTCGCTGTAAAAAAGATTTGGGACAGTGCCGACATCGGCAAAAAGCCCGACGCTTTCATTACTCTCGGCACCGTTATCCGCGGCGATACGCCGCACTTCGAATACGTGTGCAGGGCAGTAACGGATGGTGTTCTCCAATTAAACCTTACCTTGCCGGTACCTGTGATCTTTGGTGTGCTGACGGTTGAAAATGAGCAACAGGCGCATGAAAGAACCGGTGGTATCCACGGCCACAAAGGTGAAGAAGCAGCTATCACCGCAATCAAGATGATTGGGTTGACGGGACAACTGCCTTTCTGAGTGGATCAACAGCATTGATAAATTCCGCAAGACGGTTTTATGAACGTACAACTTTTTATTCCCTGTTTCGTGGACCAGCTTTTCCCCGAAACAGCTTTTAATATGGTGAAAGTGCTGGAGAAAGCCGGCTGCACCGTAAGTTATAATGCTAACCAGACCTGTTGCGGCCAGCCGGCTTTCAATGCCGGTTTCTGGGACGAATCGCGTAGTGTTTGTACCAAGTTTTTAAAAGACTTCAGTGGCACCGATTACATCGTGGCGCCGAGTGCAAGTTGCGTAGGCTTTGTGCGCAACTACTACACCAAGCTATTTGATAACTCTTCTTTACACAACCAGGTGAAAGACCTCGGTAACCGTCTCTTCGAATTCTCCGAATTCATGATCAAGGTGCTGAAGGTGGAAGACGTAGGCGCATCGTTGCCAGGCAAAGCCACGTATCATGATAGCTGTGCAGGACTACGCGAATGCCGCATCAAAACCGAGCCACGTCAGTTATTGTCGAAAGTGAAAGGGCTGGAAATAACAGAAATGAATGATGTGGAAACCTGTTGTGGTTTCGGTGGCACATTTGCCGTGAAATTTGAAGCGATCTCGGTAGGTATGGGAGAGCAGAAGGTCGAGAATGCGCTGGCGACAGACGCGCGTTATCTCATCTCTACGGACATGTCGTGCCTCATGCACCTCGATGGTTATATTAAAAACAAAGGCTACGATCTGAAAGCCATGCACCTGGCGGATGTACTGGCAAGCGGCTGGTAACTCGCCGCCGGAGGCGGCGAAATGTGGAAATGTGAAAATGTGCCCTGACGGGTGTGTAAATGAAACAGCCAGGTTAGTTCATTTGCCCATAAAAGAAGTCATTGGGGAATTGTGGAAATGTGAAAATATGTAAATGTGAAAATGAATGAGCAAGTGGATTTCATTTTCACATCAACCACGCCGAAGGCGTGGCACATCTACACATTTTCACATTATAAAAAGGGCCGGCGTCCTTGCGGAGCACCGGCCTGGTTTGCCCTAAATGGAAACTCGTTTATTGGACAGGTGTTTTCGGGTTACGGTTTTCAGGGGTATGAATTAAAAACGTCCTCTTTAACTATCTACGTAACCGGATAATAGCCGGTTTTCCATTTGATAAAAAAATTATGGCATCAGCACATGGTCGATCACGTGGATCACTCCATTGCTTTGATACACATTGGGTATGGTGATCTCAGCCACGCCCCCTTTTTCATCTTTTACCCACCATTTTCCGTCTTTTTTCATTACCCACAGCTTGCCGCCGGCAACCGTTTTCAGTTCGGCTGTACCGTTATTTTTTGCTGCCCATTTTTCCAGTGTTTTTGAATCGAGTTTGCCAGCCACCACGTGATAGGTAAGGATGCCTGTCAGTTTCGCCTTGTTTTCAGGTTTAACCAGCGACTCAACAGTACCGGCAGGCAGGCGGTCGAAAGCTGCATTGGTAGGAGCAAATACGGTGAACGGACCAGGACCCTGAAGCGTTTCTACCAGACCTGCAGCTTTTACTGCCGCTACGAGCGTAGTGTGGTCTTTGGAATTAACGGCATTCTCAACGATGTTTTTAGAAGGGTACATGGGGGCACCACCTACTTCAACTGTTTTTTCTTTCTGGGCGTTAGCTGTATGCAGCATCAGCAGTGAAGCGGCTGCCAGCATAAGTGTTCTGAACTTTTTCATAACTGTTATTTTTTTGGAATGGTTTTTTGAAACCAGTTTACTGCATCAATTACGGCGAAACAGAATCGTTTGGTTTTTTATCCGGCGATTTTTTATTTTTATAAATTGATTCAATTTTTAAATCCGCAAAACACCTTTTATCGTATGGCATACTGGCTCATCAAATCAGAACCGTTCAAGTACAGCTGGGAGCAATTTGAAAAAGACGGAAAAACTTTTTGGGATGGTGTCCGCAATTATGCCGCGCGGAACAATCTGCGTGCGATGAAGAAGGGTGATCTTGCTTTTTTCTATCACAGCAATGAAGGCACGGAGATCGTTGGCATTGCCAAAGTGGTAAAAGAAGCCTACCAGGATCCTACCTCCACTGAAGACACATGGTCGGCTGTTGATTTTGCTCCGCATAAAAAATTAAAACATCCCGTTTCACTCGCTACGATCAAGGCCGATAAACGTCTCACCGACATGGCGCTTGTGCGGCTGGGCAGATTGTCCGTTCAACCGGTAACAGCGGAGGAGTGGGAGATTGTGATGGAACTCGCCAAGGGGAAGTAAGTCAAAATTCAAAAGTCAAAAGTTTGAATGGCGACCGGCGAATAAGTCAATCAGTCAATCAGTGAATAGCTGGAATGTTTCTTCATTTCCTGGTTCGTGTCTTCTCACGAGCCAGCTTATAACTTAATACTTATCACTAGTGTCCGGTTAAATTAGGTTGATTTTCAATTGAATATTGTT
>CALATA010000007.1:0-267958 GCA_937888905.1 uncultured Sphingobacteriales bacterium | reverse complement strand
ACACCTAATCAAGTACTACAACAAAAAATTGCACTAGCTACTTGAACTTGCAAATCTTCAAATCATCAAATTTTCAAATTATCCCGCGTACACCGGCGTACGCACATCATGATAAAATAAAAACGTCCAGCCCGCTGCTGCTCCTTCTTCCCACCATTGGCGTCTCAACTCCATCGCTTTCTTTCCATCATAATCATACTTCGCTACAAAGCGGTGTTTCATTTGCTGCAACTGGGGTGCATCGTCCGCGCCAAAGAAAATTACTTCGGCTTCGTCTTCAATACGCAACACCTGGTGATAGGGCGAATGCGCTCCCGTTAATTGATAGTGTATATATCCATCGATCGTTCCTTCCTCCTGGTCGAGCAATACTACCTGCGAAGATTGACGCAATAACTCCAGCTCCCCGGGCAGATAAGAAGGTGTTCCTTTTTCAAAGGCGAATTTCAATTCGTCTTCCCGTACATAGTAAGTGGCCTGCGGAAAACTGAGCTTGCGAGGATCCGTTGCATCAGCCACACCGCCCGCATGATCTTTATGTAAATGGCTCATCAACACTTTGGTAATACTGGCAGGATCCACGCCGGCTTCTTTCAGGTTTTTGTGCAACTGCATTTCACCGGTCGCGCGGTCTTTGAAACCAAGACCCGTGTCGAGCAACAATACGTCTTTGGAAGTAATAACAACAAAAGGCTGTACTTCTACCAGCAAACTGCCAACCGGACGGCTTTGCAGGTCGTCGGTGTTCTCTTCAAAGGGAACAAACTTCTTGCTGCCGTCAATCGTGAAGGAACCTTCCGATAAAGGAATAATTTTCATGTCTGTTAAATTAAATGCCTAGCGCAACACCATCTGACGATCGGCATCGAGCCGCATCAGGATAAACAGCATCAGGCTGAAGGTAAGCAGCGATGCACCGCCATAACTGATCAGCGGCAAAGGAATACCGATTACCGGCGCCAGGCCAATGGTCATCGATACGTTGATGGCCACGTGAAAAAATAAAACCGAGGCTACACCATAAGCATAACAACGACTGAACACACTTCGTTGACGCTCGGCGATGGTTACTATCCGGAATAATAATAGCAGATATAAGGCTAACAATACCACACATCCCGTAAAGCCAAAGCCTTCCCCGATGGTATCAAAGATGAAGTCTGTACGCTGCTCGGGAACAAACCCGTAACGCGTCTGCGTTCCTTTCAGCAATCCTTTTCCAAATACCCCGCCGCTGCCAATGGCGATTTTGGATTGTTTTACGTTGTAATCGGCAAGGTTCTCCTGCTTGCCACTCTTTTTATCGATCACCACTTCCCGCTTCTGGTATTCTTCGGGGATGTCTTTACCAAGTGTACTGTAAATACGCTCCACCTGGTGCGCGCCTAACACATTTTTAAAAAAGAATGGTACAGCAAAATACTGGATGCCGATACAGAGACCGCCGATAAGCAGCAATCTCAATAACAATATTTTATCTCTCCGGATTTGTCTGCGCAACAATAAGGCGATAAACAATGTGATCCCGATCAGGATCATCGCCAGCAATGACCTTTCCAGCAACAGCGTTGCGATCACCAGCGCTGCACCCGTAAACCCGATCACCAGGATGATGGAGGGCAATCCTTCTCTAAACATCACAAGAAAGAAAGCAAAGAAGACCAGCGCCAGACCTGTTTCTTTTTGCAGGATCGCCAGTACTGCCGGTACCAGCGTAATGGCCGCCGCAATCAATTGCGACCTCGTCTGCCGGAAGTCCGTTTCCGGTCTTGATAAGTATTTAGCGAGCGCCAGTGCCACGCATATTTTACAGAATTCCGCCGGCTGGAAGTTGAAGGCACCCAGTTTGATGATCGATTCCGTTCCTTTAACGTTGGAGTGCAATGGAAACACCAGCAACAAAGCCAGGATACCGCCGGCATAAAAGAGATTGGCCGTTGCCGTAAAAAATTTACTGTCCGTCAGCAGGATAAACAATCCCAGCACCAGCGATACGAGAAAGAAATAAAATTGTTTGCTATAATCCGTTCCGAAGGATAAAAAGCTCTGCACTACCGGCGTTCCTTCTTTGTAGGTAACGCTGAAGATAGCTGCAAGCCCTACGGCCACCAGCAGGATATAGATGCCAAACAGGCTCCAGTCCATGCCCTTCGATATGGTGGGGTTACGCTGACTCATGCGGCAGGTGATGGTTTTTCAAATGGTTGACGGAGTGATTTACGGTCGGGTGCCAGCAAAGCGATGTGCTGGGTAATGGTGGTGCGTTTTTCTTTATCCTTGTCCTGATCCTGCGGCTTCGGCGTCTGTGGGCCACGAAGGAATTTTTTCAAACGTGTACTGTCTTTTGTTATACGCAGCCAGTCCTGTGCGCGGATAGAGTCTGTTTTGAATTGCAGACGCTTCAGGTACGAAGGCATTTTATTGGTTTTGGAAATGCGCTCGAGGTCTGCCTTGCTTCTTGCGTTCAACGTATCGATCAGGTATTTCTCCATCAGGATACGGGAAATCGGACCGGCCCATGTGCCACCATAACCGGCGTTCTGTACAATTACGGCGATCGCTATTTTGGGATTTTCTTTTGGTGCAAAACAAACGAATACGGAGTTGTTTTCGAGTTTGATGCGCCTGCCATCGAGTACGGTATAGTTTTCCGCGGTGCCGGTCTTCGCACATACATCGATGCCGTCGATACGCGCAATGCGTGCCGTACCCATCGTTACCACATCATGCATACCGTTGATGATGGCCTGGTATGTAGTGTCGCTCACGTGCGTAAGTACGTCGTGCCGCTGGCGGTATTTTTTTACAAAAACGGAATCCGCTTCCGTTTCGTCATCAATTTTTTCCACCAGGTGCGGTGTATAGTAAAATCCCCGGTTGGCGATGATACACATAGCATTCGCCAGTTGCAGCGGTGTGGCGCCCATTTTATCCTGGCCGATGCCTAAGGTAAGGTTGGTGCAGGAGTTCCAGGCGCCGCGGTATTCTTTATTGTAAACAGCCGTATCGGGAACAAAGCCGCTGTTTTCTGAAGGCAGGTCAACGCCGAGTTTTACACCCAGTCCGAAGGCGTTCATGTATTCGCGCCATTTCATGTAGCCATTCTTCACGTTGCCATAGCGCGGGTTGTCAACAGCCAGGCGGTATACGTGCGTGAAGTAAGAGTTGCAGGAGTTGGCAATAGCTAAACGCAGGTTGGCGGCGTGTCCGCCACCGGAGTGTGTACAGGCCGGTTTGCCGCTTCCGCAGCCATAGTAACGGCCGGGACAAGGATAGCCCCAGGATGGCGTGATAACGCCTTCATCCAGCGCAATGAGACCGCCAAGCGGTTTAAAGGTAGAACCCGGTTCGTATCGTCCCTGGATCGCACGGTTAAGCAGCGGGCCTGCTACGTCAAGTGCCAGTTTACCGTAGTTTGATACTTTCTCAGGTCCGGTCAATTGGTTGGGATCGTAAGTGGGTCCGGATGCCATGCAGAGAATACCACCGGTCTTCGGGTCGATGGCCACCACGGCTCCTACTTTATCGGTGAGCAGTTGTTCCGCGAGTTGCTGCAGTTCCACGTCCAGGGAAGTGCGCAGGCTCCGGCCGGCAACGGCTGCCGTATCAAAAGCACCTTTCTCATAACTTCCCACCAGGCGGTTACGGTTGTCTTTGATCATGTACTGTACGCCTCGTTGTCCCATCAGCACTCTTTCATACGTAGCTTCCAGTCCGTTCTTACCGATGTAATCACCAAGGCGGTAGAAATTGTTGGAGCGTTTGATATCTTTCTCATCCACTTCATTGATATAACCGAGAATGTGTGCGGCAACATTGAAGGGATAAACGCGCACCGGACGTTCCACCATGGCAAAGCCGGGATAACGCCAACTGTCTTCTTCAAAGCGCGCCTGCATTTGTGGCGTGAGCAGCGATTGAAAGATGGAAGGTCTTACACCGGTATTTTTAAACCGTGCATCATTCACCCGTTTGCGAAAGTCAGCGGTATCGATTTCCATCATACGGCAAAAAGCCATGGTATCGATGTTCTTCACTTCAGCCGGTGTCACCATCAGGTCGTACATGATGGCGTTGTTGAGCACGGCGCGGCCTTTACGGTCGTAGATGATGCCTCGCTCGGGATAAACGATCTTGGGATAAACCGCGTTGTCCATGGCCATGGGACCATATTTCCCCGACAGGATCTGAAGGTTGATCAGTTGCCCGACAATGATCAGAAAGACCAGCAGGAAGATCAGCCGGATCACCCGGCTACGGGATTGATTAAACACAGACATAGGTCAATACGGCGCCGATGTTGAATGGAATAAAAAGAAATGGGGATTATTAGCCTTTACAAAGTACGAACTACTCCGCGCGCTTTCCAAATGTTTACGGGACTAAATTTTCTTTTTAAGAAAATTTTCAGGACGATGTATTGGTGCGGAATTTCAGCTTGCGCGGAAACAGCAATTCAGTGGTAATGATCAGCAATAAACTGATAGCCGTAGTGGTAACGATTTTCAGGAGGAACAACCACAGTGATCCGAATGAAAGCCACTGCAGCAAGGTGAGATAAGCGTTATGCAGAATCGTAAGCACGAGTACATACACCATGTAAGGCGTCCAGCCCATTGCTTTGGGTGAAGGTTCGCGGTAAGTAAACTCGGAGGCGTCTTTCGGTGCAAGGATGTTGATGATGAACGGACGTACGAATGCTACCAATACACAAGCGGCTGCATGCAGCCCCGGCGTCATGGTAAAATAATCAACCGAAATACCCATCAGGAAGCCCAGTACCAACAGGCCACCGCGGGAGACGGTAAAAGGCAGCCATAACAAAAACAGGAAATACAAATAGGGCACCACCAATTGATGCAGGTGCGGCACCACATTCAACACGTACACCTGTACGAGCAGGAAGAATACAAACCGGATGATATTGCGGACCAGGTCGCTCAAGGTGTCGTTTTTTTGAAATCCACTTTACGTTTGGCTTCTTCGTCCAGCTTGTGCTGCTCATCGAAGTCGATGTTCTCGGATACAAACACCTGTTGCAGCGTAGCAAAGTTGGCGAAAGGCCGGATTCTTAATGTATAGAAATTGGTAGCGCTGTTTTTGATCACGGCATCTACAGTACCTACCAGTTTGCCCGGCGGGAAACTCAGTGAGAACTTACCCGTGACAATCGTATCGCCTTTCAGTACAGAATCGCTTTTGGGAATACCGCTCATGGTTAAAAATGCGGGATCATTGCCATCCCAGGAGATCGTTCCACCACTGCCGGTCTTTTTGAGCAACACGTTGACTTTGCTCTGCACATGCAGCAGGCTCATCACCTGGCTGTAATTAGCGCTGGTGGCAATCACTTTTCCTACCAACCCTCCATTGGAACTGAAGACACCCATATCGTCGCGGATACCATGAGCGGAGCCGCGGTTGATCTGGATATAATTTTTATCGGAGTTGATCGTGCTGTATACGGCCTGTGCATTTCTCCACGCAAACCGCCGGTAATGTCCGAGGGTGTCGAGTTTTACCGTATCACGCATAACGGGCTGACCGGTATCGCGGGCGATAAAGTTGTCAGACAGCAAATTCAGGAGGGAGTCGTTCATCTTGTGCACCTGCGTATTTTCCTCTTTCATCCGGAAAAAGTAGCGAACGGTGTTGTAGCGGGTATTGAACCAGCCCGTTACTTCATTGGCCACGCCCATTCCTTTGGCGCGATGGGATCTGTTGTAGGTAAATAAAAACCATATACAGATGCCCTGCAGGATCAGGAATCCCAGGAACACACTGTAGCGGCGAATAAACAGAAAGATGTTACGCATAAATTAGGACAAAGGCCGGCGGCGACAGGTAAAAGACCGGTGAAAAGCGAAACTTAACTTTTTCCGGACCTCCTGCCCCAACCTCTTCTATCGCATCACAAATGGATACCGATCATAATTTTTCAAAGCAATACCGGTGCCGCGAACCACGCTTTTCAGCGGATCGTCAGCCACGTGTACAGGCAGTTTGATCTTTTGGCTCAACCGTTTGTCCAGACCTCTCAGCAATGCACCACCTCCGGTGAGATAAAGACCGCGGCGATAGATATCACCTGCCAGTTCGGGAGGAGTTTGTTCGAGGGCTTTCAGAATGGCCTCTTCTATTTTGAAGATGCTCTTGTCGAGTGCTTCGGCGATTTCCTGGTAGCTCACCATGATCTGCTTGGGAATACCGGTTACCAGGTCACGACCGTTAACGGGAATATCGTCGGGCGGATTGTCCAGGTCTTTCATGGCTGCACCCACTTGTATTTTGATCTGCTCTGCTGTACGCTCACCGATCAGCAGGCTATGGTAGCGGCGGAGCGCTTCCATGATGTCGGCGGTGAATTCGTCACCGGCGATACGGATGCTCTGGTCGCACACAATACCTGCGAGTGCAATTACGGTGATGCCGGTAGTGCCACCACCAATGTCGATGATCATGTTGCCCACCGGCTCTTCCACATCGATGCCGATACCAAGGGCTGCTGCCATTGGTTCGTGAATCAGGTATACTTCTTTCGCACCTGCCTGGTCGGCACTGTCGCGCACCGCACGTTTTTCCACTTCCGTGATGGAAGAGGGAATGCATATCATCATCCGCCAACTGGGGGGAAACAGCGGCTTCTTGGGATAAACCAATTTGATCAGCTCACGGATCATTAATTCCGCGGCGTTAAAGTCGGCAATTACACCGTCTTTCAACGGACGTACCGTGCGAATGCTCTCGTGCGTTTTTTCGTGCATCATCAACGCCTTCTTTCCCACTGCAAGCACTTCCTTGGGATTGTTACGGTTCAATGCTACAATACTCGGCTCGTTAACCGCAACTTCGTCATTATGTATGATGAGGGTATTGGCTGTACCCAGGTCCATTGCAATCTCTTGTGTAAACCAGTTAAAAAGTCCCATTTTTATTATTGGATTAGTGTGCAAAGTTGGAGGAAATAATCCGAACAAAAAAGCGAAAACCCTTGTCAGCTCTGAATTATTTGAAGGTGGTCCTGTTTTTGTTCCGCCGTTACCGGCAGTTGTGTGCAAGGTTTGTCACCAGTATATCAAACGCTTCATCCGGCGGCAATATTTCATCGCCGCATATCATTTCTGAGAATGATTTTTTGTTAACGCTTTTTAACGGTAAACAAGGGCATATGCTTGCTTTTCTGGCATAGTAATCGCAACAGAATTTAACAGTAATCTGTACTCCTCTCAATATAAATGTTCGTCTATCGTCTGCAGAAAGGAATTCCTCTTTTCAGGGTTCCTTTTTGCGTATACATCAGAGAGATGAACCTGTTACAAATCCCAGTTGTTTTTCTACTGCGGCCGGAAGAGATGGCAGACGATGGCGCTCTATGAGAAAGCTGTTGAGCTGGGCAAATTCCCGGAAGATATAATGTTTGTCGGCAGCAGCACGCAGGTAGTCTTTGCCAGTGCTTCCACCCGTACCGATACGCGTTCCGATGATGCGGTGCACCATATTCATGTGGCGGTAACGCCAGGAGCTTAACTGTTCGTCAATTTCCAGCAAACCATTGATCAGTTGAAACGGCAGTTGCAGCAGCGGATAACCTCTGTACAACATAATAAACAGGGCCGAGCGGGCGCCTGCTACCGAAAGCTGGTTGTCGCTGGAAACTGCGGTAGTTGAAGAACCCGTTCCATGTCCCATCGGGCAACCCCCACCGGAGGACACAACCGTGGTATTTTCCGCTGCAGGTGCCGCTGACAGCGGCTTTCCGAAGAATAAATGATCGAACATCTCCAGGTTGACCTGCTCCACATCTGCAAGGCTGGAATGGTAAATATTGCGGTATTCGTCCCAGAATGCCCAATCGGCCGGCGCTTTTCCTCCTTCAAAGAACGGAACGCGTTCCAGCCAGCTGTTGACCAGTTGCAGCAGCGATTGATCCTGCTCAGCTTTCCGGATGCGGTCTACATGCTCCTGGCGCAACTGTGCGGTATAATATTCTTTGCCGTGACGCTGGTCGAATTTCAGGCCCAGCTTGGCTTCCAGCTCTTTGAACTGCCAGCTCTGGAAACCCGAGGCAGGACGCAGCAGATCCCGGAAGTCGAGGAAATCCATGGGCGTCATGGTTTCCATAATATCGATCTGGTGAACCAGCACGCGGAGAATGGTCACCATGCGATTGATGCGATGCACCACCGTTTGCAATTCGGGAGAATTGTCGTTGAGAGAGGGCTGTTTCATGATGGAAATCACGGAATCCAGTTCGTAATGCAGTTGGTGAAACCACAGCTCATAAGCCTGATGGATAACGATGAACAGCATTTCGTCGTGCGCGTCGATCTGTTGCTTGCCGCTTTCGGTGACCTGCGCATTCAGGACTTTGTCCAACTGAAGATAATCGTGGTAATGAACAGCCATTTTATCAGGAATAAGGTAAATCAAAAAACAGGTCAGTCGTCGTCTTCCGGCGTATTGTAAGCGGGCCGGAATTCGTAACCGATATCCGTGCGGTAATACATTTCTCCAAAGCGTACATATTCCAATACGTCCAGAGAGGTATTGACGGCTTCGGCAATATCCTCACCGAAAGAAGTAACGCAAAACACACGGCCGCCGTGTGTGAGGATTTTTCCGTCTTCCTCACGGGTGCCGGCCTGGAAAACGATGGATTGTTTGCCATAGCTTTCGCCGATGCCAAGGATTTCATGTCCTTTTTCATAATGACCGGGATAGCCCTGGCTCACGGCCACCACGGTAGCGGCAGCCCGCGGGTCGGCGTCCACTTTTACGGTGGAAAGCTTACCGCTTGCGGCGGCAGACAACAATTCCACCAGGTCGTTTTTCAGCCGCGGCATCACCACTTCGGTTTCGGGATCGCCCATGCGGCAGTTATATTCAATTACATAGGGCTCGCCTTCCACGCTGATCAGCCCAACGAACACAAATCCTATATAGGGAATCTGCTCCTGTGCCAGTCCGGCAATGGTTGGTTTGACAATGCGTTCTTCGACTTTTTGCAGGAAACCGGGCGTGGCAAAGGGAACGGGGCTTACGGCGCCCATACCACCGGTATTGAGACCTGTATCGCCTTCGCCTATGCGTTTGTAATCTTTTGCTTCGGGAAGGATCACGTAATCGTGGCCGTCTGTGAGAACAAACATGCTGAGTTCCACCCCGTTCAGGAATTCTTCCACTACTACGCGCTTACTGGCTTCTCCGAATTTCGACTCCTGGATCATGAGTTCGAATTCGGCGATGGCTTCCACGTGGGTGTGGCAAATGAGCACTCCTTTACCGGCGGCGAGGCCGTCTGCCTTGAGCACAACCGGCAGTGCATGTTGCTGGAGGTATTCAACACCTTCGCGGTAATTCTCTTCTGTGAATTCGCGGTAGGCTGCTGTAGGAATATTATGGCGTTGCATGAAGGCTTTGGCGAAAGCCTTGCTGCCCTCGAGGCGGGCACCTTCCTGTGAAGGGCCGATGAAGAGCGTCTCTTTCAGGTCGTTATCCGATTGGAAATAATCATAGAGGCCGTTTACCAGCGGTTCTTCGGGACCCACCACCACCATTCCGATCTGGTTTTCGCGGCAGAAAGCGGCTACTGCGGCATTATCGTTGGCGACTACCGGCACATTGGTACCGCACAGCGCCGTGCCAGGATTACCGGGAGCAATGAACAGGCGGGTACAGGCAGGACTTTGAGCCAATTTCCAGGCAAGGGCATGTTCCCTGCCGCCGGAGCCGAGTAATAAAATCTGCATGAAATAAAGAAATAAAAGGATTATTGGGACTAAGCCCTGCGAATATCGGAAGCTTTATCAAAACAAACATTAATTATTTGGGGTTGATCAATTTTCTGTATTTTGGTTGCTTCATTAATACCGAAGCAAACAATTTATAAAAACAACACTGTATGAATGAACCGCTGAAGACAGGCAAACATCCGCGCGCGCTGTTCGTGTTATTTATCACAGAAATGTGGGAACGATTTGGATACTATCTTATGGTTGGTATCCTTTTTCTTTATCTGACAGACACCCGCACCGGGGGAATGGGTTTTGATAACAAGATGGGCGCCGATGTGGTGGGAACATTTATCGCATTGGTGTACCTCACGCCTTTTATCGGAGGCCTGATTGCTGACCGCTATCTGGGTTATATCAAGTCAATTTTTATCGGGGGTGCGTTGATGGCTGCGGGTTATTTCTGCCTGGCGTTACCGGGCGATACCGCGCTTTATGTAGCTCTTTCACTTATTATAGTAGGTAACGGTTTCTTCAAACCCAATATTTCCACCTTGCTGGGTAATATTTATAACAAGGAAGAACTGAAGCCACTTAAAGACTCTGCTTATAACATTTTTTATATGGGCATTAACATTGGTGCCCTGTTCTGCAACTTTGCTGCAGCTTACCTGAGAAATAAATATGGCTGGGGTTATGCATTTGCTGCAGCCGGTGTAGGCCTCACATTCGGGCTCATCTGGCTGGCAACGCAACTGAAACACGTAAAGGAAGCCGATATCAGAAAGCCGATGCAGAAAGAAGACATGCCGATGTCGAAGATCTTCATGTATGTATTCCTTCCCGCTATCATTGCTGCGGTTATAGGATGGTTTCTTCCCGGTAACATCTTCGGCTCCGATTCAAATGACGCGTTCATTTTCGCCTGTATTCCGGTAGTAGCATTCTATGTAGGCATCTGGAGAAAATCAATAGGCTCCGACAAAAAAGCCATCGGCGCTTTGTTATTCGTATTTGCCATTTCCATCATCTTCTGGACCATCTACAACCAGAACTCGACGGGACTGACCATCTGGGCGGAAACATATACCGACCGGCAGATCCCGGCTTCTATCCAGTCGTCTGCTGAAAGCATCGACATGTTACAATCAGTGGATGCCACACCACGGGAAGTTCCGAAAATTGATGAGTACATGCGTGCCGTCCGCGATGACAGCGGCAAAGTGATCAATACGTTAGGACCTGATCCTTATCTCAACAATTTACCCAAAGAACAATGGCCGGCCGAAGGTCAGCAAATCAAAACGGTAAACGCGGAATTGTTCCAATCGATCAACCCATTCTTCATTATTGTACTTACCCCCATACTCGTAGGCCTGCTGGCGTGGCTGCGCAGAAGAGGCAAAGAACCGACTACGGCCTCCAAGTTCGGACTGGCTTTGTTTATCTCAGGCTTGTCGGCATTGGCCATGGTATTGGCGGTAATGTCTGTTCCTTCCATTTATACACACAAAACGGCGGCGTACTGGTTGTTCCTGACCTACTTCATTTTCACGATCAGCGAAGTGTTCCTGAGTCCGATCGGCCTGTCGTTTGTTTCTAAACTATCTCCGCCACGCTTAACGGCGTTGATGATGGGCGGATGGTTTCTTTCCACATCGCTTGGTGGTAAAGTAGCCGGTGTAATGGCGAGTTCATGGGATTCCTTCACCGATAAAAGAATCTTCTTTGGCATCATTGCCGTAGCAGCATTCATCGGAGGCATCTGGATTTTCGCGAAGTTGAAATCGCTGAATGCCATCGTAAAAGAAAGAACCGGTTCAGCATAACAGATTTTGTTTTTCATAGAAAAAGCCGCCTCCGGGCGGCTTTTTTCATTTCTATCCTACTCGCATAAGTTTTCCTATCTTCCGGCCTTAAAGCATTTGAACGCATGTGGAAGAAACATCCCAAAGCACTGCCATTCCTTTTCTTCTCTGAAATGTGGGAACGATTTGGCTACTACCTGATGATCGGCATCTTCACTTTCTATCTCAAAGACAAAGCCGAAGGTTTTAATATGGATGAAAAGGATGCATCCAGTCTTTACGGAACATTTATCGCGCTCGTGTTCTTCACCCCCTTCCTAGGTGGTCTTATTGCAGACCGGTACCTGGGCTATCGCAGATCCATTATTCTCGGTGGTTTGCTGATGGGCGCAGGTTATTGCCTCATGGCTATACACGACCTTACCATGTTGTATGTATCGATGACATTGGTAATCGTCGGCAATGGTTTTTTCAAACCCAATATCTCTACGCTGCTGGGCAACGTTTACTCCACACCGGCTTATAAAGAACGGAAAGACGAAGGATACAACATCTTCTACATGGGCATCAACATCGGCGCCTTCGTGTGCAACTTCTTTGGTGCAGCGCTTTATACCACAATTGGCTGGGGGGCGGCATTCATTGCCGCAGGTATTGGTATGTTCATTGGCGTGCTCACATTTGTGGGTGGCACCCGTCATTATAAAGAATACGATGTACGCAAACCCATGCAGCCAGGCGACATGTCGCTGTGGAAGATCATGGCGCTGGTTATCCTGCCCTCACTCATCTTTGGCGTGATCGGTTGGTTTATCAAAGGCGACGGTTATATCTTCGACAGCAATAGTACCGACGCCTTCATCTTTGCCTGTATCCCTGTCATATTTTTCTACGCAGCCTTATTAATGCGCAGCAGTAAAGAAGAAAAACCTGCGATGAGTGCCATGCTGGCCATATTTGCCGTGGTTATTCTCTTCTGGGCCATCTTCAAACAAAACGGATCAGCACTCAACACCTGGGCCAGCCGTTATACCGAACGTCACGTATCGGGCACGGGCGGTGATGTATTGTCAGCCCTGCGCCAGACGGAGGTCGTGTTTTATAAAAAAGATTCCGTGACACTATTGGATAACCAGTTCCGTAAAATAAAACAAGACGGCAAGGAAGTGACCGGCGTTGACTATCCGCCTTACTTCAAGAACATGAACTTTCAGAAAGACCCGGTGCAGGAGGGTGAGGCCGTTAAAACATGGGTGCCCAGTCTCAGCCAGTCGATCAATCCCTTCTGGGTAATTGTGCTCACGCCATTGGTGGTGGCCCTGTTTACCTGGCTCCGGCGGCGTGGTAAAGAGCCTTCCACTCCCACTAAGATTGCCCTGGGCTTGTTAATATCCGCCTTAAGTGTATTGGTGATGATCGGCGCCGTGTATGCAGGCAACAACGGCGAACACAAAGTAAGTATGCTGTGGCTGATGGGTACCTACGGAGTGGTAACCATCGGTGAACTATTCCTCAGCCCGATGGGACTATCACTGGTATCAAAACTAAGCCCGGTACGCATCACCTCGTTGATGATGGGTGGCTGGTTCCTTTCCACTTCTATCGGCAATAAATTAAGTGGCATTCTCGCCAGCCAGTGGGATACCTACGATAACAAAGCTGATTATTTCTGGTTAAACTTCGCATTGCTGTTTGCAGCGGCGGTGTTCCTGTTTGTGTTGTTGCGCTGGCTTAACAGGGTGATGAGAGAGAAAGGAGTTAATTAGAGCAGATGATTCACGTGTTTCAAGTTAGTGACAGAATTTCGGAATGTGAAAATGTGTAAATAAAACAGCCATTCACGATTGACCACCTTTTGAATTTTGACTTTTTAATTTTGAATTAATATGGATCAGTTCAAACCATTCGTAGCGCCGGAAACAAAAATGGCCGAGTTTACGCTGAAGTCGGTAATCACCGGTGCCATTTTCGGTATCATCTTTGGCGCGGCCACGGTATACCTGGCGCTTAAAGCGGGTCTTACCGTATCGGCCTCCATTCCTATTGCCGTGATCGCTATTACGCTGGGAAGAAAATTCCTGAAGACCACCATCCTGGAAAATAACATCATCCAGACCACGGGTTCTGCAGGTGAAAGTATTGCGGCGGGGGTGGTATTCACCCTGCCGGGTTTTCTGTTTCTCAGCAGTGCCGACAGCAGCAGTTATTTTAATTACTTCACGATATTGATCCTCGCTATCTGCGGTGGTTTCCTCGGCACATTGATGATGATCCCGCTGCGGCGTTCGCTGATCGTAAAAGAACATGCGACATTACCTTATCCCGAAGGCACGGCCTGTGCTTCTGTATTGAAAGCCGGCGAACGGGGTGGCGACTTTGCCAAGACCGCCTTCATGGGATTGGGCTTCGCGTTTCTTTATGCCATCCTGCAAAAGATCTTTCATGTGATTGCAGAAACACCCGACTATGTTACCAGGCAAGCCAACAAGTTTTTCCCTTCCGCGCGTGTCAGTGGTGAGATCACTCCCGAATACATGGGTGTAGGTTATATCATTGGCCCAAAGATCGGCGGCGTGCTGGTAGCGGGTGGTGTATTGAGCTGGCTTTGTCTCATTCCTTTACTCGCCTCTTTGGTCGATGGACATGTGGTAGCTGCGCAATTGGTTAAGTTGAATTTATTGAAAGACGTCAATCAGGCCGGAGGTTCATCAGGATGGAATCCGGCTACCGGTCAATTCGATGACTGGTCTGGCGCTATCTATAGTGCTTACGTTCGGCTGATTGGCGCGGGAGCCGTAGCTGCGGGTGGCTTTATTACACTAATCAAAACCATTCCCACTATCGTCTCCTCCTTCAAAAGCAGCATTAGTTCATTGAAGAAAAAAGATTTGACCGAAAATGTGCCAGTCGAAGAAGTACCTCGCACCGATCGGGATCTATCTCTCCGCGTAGTGGGAATTGGCAGTATAGCACTCATATTACTCATTGCATTTCTACCTAATACGCTCATTCCTGGAACTTCTATTGGCGCCAAACTTCTGTTGGGCGTACTAATCATTATTTTCGGTGCATTCTTCGTTACGGTTGCTTCGCGCATTGTAGGGTTAATCGGCTCATCCAACAGTCCTATCAGCGGAATGACCATTGCTACTTTGATGGGCACCTGCCTGATTTTTCTGGCGGTTGGCTGGACAGGCCATATCTACGAACCCATGGCACTGGTGGTGGGTGGTATGATCTCTATTGCAGCGGCTAATGCCGGAGCAACCTCTCAGGATCTGAAGACAGGCTACCTTGTCGGCGCCACACCAAAATATCAACAGATCGCCCTGTTCATTGGAGCGATTGTTTCATCTGTCGCCATCGGGGCAACAATTCAGGTATTAGATCAACCTACTCCAGAAATGGTCGCTCAAGGCATTGCCCATAGCATCGGCACTGAAAAGTTTTCTGCCCCACAGGGTACTTTAATGGCTACAATAATAACAGGTATACAAACCGGCCAGCTTCAATGGCAACTGGTACTTGTGGGTGTGTTTATTGCCATTGTAATCGAGCTATGTGGAATTAAGGCTTTGAGTTTTGCCATTGGCATTTATCTTCCCCTTGCCACCACCCTTCCGATTTTTATCGGTGCTGGCATCAGGGGATTGGTAGATTGGAGAAACAAAAAGAAACAAGTTCATTTGAATGCCGAGGAAGAAGAACTAGGCAAAGGCAGCTTGTTTGCAACAGGTCTCGTAGCTGGCGGTGCACTGGCTGGCGTAATTGTGGCGTTTATGCTTTCCAATGATAATATTCTCAAAAGGCTTGAATCGGTAAGCACCAAAGCCGGCTTGCAGAGCGCCTTAGGAGAAGATGGTTATAAACTCCTCGGCGTCGCATTCTTCGCACTCATGGGTTTTATCCTGTTTAAGCTGGCAAGCAGCAGAGCGAAAAATTAATTCACGCAGTTCATCTTATCAAAGCCGCCCTCACCGGGCGGCTTTTTTTGTCAGCAGGAATCCATTATTTACAAACCAGCAACACCTGTAAGTATACCAACGACAGCTTACTGCCGTTTTTACCGTCCGGTGACCTAAACAGAAGGCCGATTTCAACCTACAAACAACACACAGAGCAGCAAACGAGGGTATCAAATTGGATGTCTGGTTAATTGAACAAAACAAAAAACACCAATGACAAAGACTTCATTTTTTCCCAACCGCATGGCTACTGGTTATGTTGGCAGCCTGCTGATCGTTTTAGCGGTACTTGTATTTTCATCTTGCAAGAAAGACGGTGGAGGCTCAGGCAACAGTTATCCGCGTACGGTAGACATTACCTACAAGATCACCTGCACCACAGGAAATGTAACAGTGATCAACGACGCCAGTTACAACAACGAGACAGGCGGCATTACCAATCTCACCAATGTCACATTACCCTTCAGCCAAACCGTCCGCAAGAGCGTAACCCTTGGTGAAGTAATCAGGATTGCAGCTTTTCACAACAATTCAGGCTCAGCAACACCTGCCTTCGCTTTGAAACTGGAAATCCTGGTAAATGGATCTGTGGTAAAAACAGAAACATTTTCCGACCCGGGGCGCCTCAACATCGCTATGGCTTATGGATTTCAGTAAACAAACAATTAATTATCATCAATGAAAAAGCTCTTACCATCCGCCTTCCTCCTGTTCTTTATTGCCACAGCAGGCGGCTCCTGTATAGACTGTTGTAAAATGATCTCCTGCGGTCCATACACGCAGTACAGCATTTTCGTAACAGATATTCAAAAAGAAGAAGTGACCCTGCTGATCAGGAAAAAATATCAGAAAGATCAGCAATTTTCAAGGGCCGCACTGATAGATTCAGTTGCATTTAACCCCGATAAGCTTTCGCTGGTTGATCCGGGCCACGACCGCCAGGAATTATCCATTTCCTTAACCAGTGGTGAACCTTTCCTGCAATCACGTTATGATTATGTAGTGGAAATACCTGCCGCCGGTGCGCGCTGGCAAATTGATCAGATGACAGATAAGCAGGAAGAAATGAAATATTGCAAACCTTCCATGCAAAAGAATAACTGTGCGAACACAAGCCTGACATCTTTCCGCGTCAACGGACAGCTATATAATCTTCCTTCTGTCGGCACGCTCCAACCCTGATCTTCTATCCTTTGAATAAATAAAAATAGCCGGACCCCGTTGCGGGTCCGGCTATTTTTATACTCATTTTTTCAGATAGCCGTTTTTATAACCAGTCATTGTTGGTGTCCTCACCACAACTGTTCGGAACGTTTATGCCCAAGAGTCGCTTTTCATTTTTAAACGTAAAGGCCGGCTTGAGGTATGAGTTGGCGCCCCTTGTTGGTCTCCGACCAACAAGCAAGAGGCAGGTTTCTTTGATAGGTAAGGTCAACTTCGTACATAACTCAGGGCTGAGCAAGTCCGTTGGTCTGGAGACCAACCCTGGCGTGATGTCGGAATGACAGGTTTTGAAATCTTCCGAACAGTTGTGGTGAGTACACCAACAATGGCAGCACTACAACCGGCTGTTTAAACCTCACACAAAATCCATCTGCTCGTACTTCGCTCCCAGAATAGCGGCATCATCGGTGCTTAACCACTTGTTGAGGATCGTGGCATACACACTTTTGAAATCCACTTTGTGTTTCAGGTCGCCCTCCTGGAGATCGGCGAGGTCGGGCATGGCATTGACCAACCCTTTTTTGCGGAGGCCCCCACTCACCAGGAACATGTTGTTGGCCGTACCGTGGTCGGTACCGTTGCTCGCATTCTGCGCTACGCGACGGCCAAACTCGGAGAAGGTAAACAACAGCACATCGTTGAACCGTCCGTTGGCTTTGAGGTCATTCACAAATGCTTTCACCGCATCATTCATTTCGGTAAATAATCTTCTCTGCCGGTCGTCCTGCCCTACGTGGGTATCGAAACTTCCCAACGATACGTAATAAACCTTTGTATTGATATCCGAGAAGATGAGCGAGGCGATTGTTTTAAAACTATTGCCCAGCTCCGTGCCCGGATACGATGCGGATGTAGGATGCAAACGGCTTTGCTTGAAAATATAATCGGCTGAAGACAGCGTTTCCGCCATTGTTTTGTACAGGTAATCCACCGGCTTCTCTTCTCCACCGGATTGATGTTGTTTCATCACGTCCTTGAAGAACTTTTCATTGGCCGTTCCATATAAGCGGCGCGGATCTTTTACCGCAATACCGTTCATATCTTTTCCTTTCAACGCCAAACTCAATACATCATCTATTTCGATGGCTTGCGTAGGTTTGTCGCAACCACTGCACTGCGCGTCGAGGTAGCGGCCCAGCCATCCGTGGTGCCAGTACTGATCACTCTGGCTGGCGGAATGCCAGATATCCATGCTGCGGAAATGTGAACGGTCAGGATTGGGATAACCCACGTTATTAATAATAGACAAACTTCCTTCGTCGTATAATTCTTTGAAGGTGGTAAGTGCAGGATTCAAGCCGGCTTCATCCGTAAGTGACAAAGCCTGGCTTCGCTGGATACCAAGGGACGGTCTTGCCTTATAATAAAGATCGTTGCGTACCGGTATCACTGTATTCAAACCGTCATTGCCACCGCTCAGTTGCAATACCACTACCACTTTGTTTCCCGGAGGAACGGCCAGTGGATTTTCGAATGCCTTCAGAAATTTCGGCAATAACATGGAGGCCGTAGCCAGTGAGCCGAGCTGTATAAATTCTTTCCGTTTAAAAAGCATGATTTCTTTTTTTTAGGTTAATGTTTGCTCAGCACAGTTGATATTCCGGCGTGCTCATGATCTGTATAGTGGCTGTCTTGATAAAATTGTTGCGGTTGGATCCATCGGCATAACCCGTGATCAAAGCATCGCTGATCTGTGGTTTTACCTGCAACAAACGATCCCGTAGTGCCGGTATCAACGCTTCCCTTGCTACAGGTTCCAGTTGTTTGAAGGTTTGCTCCCATTCCATTTGCGCCAGTATGGGTTTTATGCCTTTGCCGAGATTTGGCTTTTTGGCAATGGCTGCATCTTTATCGCGCATGCCCATCATCTGATCATCATCGTCTTTGGGCGTTACGTTCAATTCGTCGCGGTCATTTAATAATTGCGGTATACGCATACGCATCATCAGGGTGGAACTATCGATCCAGGTACGACCGCCGGGCCATCCGGCTACATTGGGCGGATAAAAAAGTGTTTGACCTAATATGCGTTGCAATAACAATAGCGCCTGTTCATTTTCGATCTTCATCGGAATCATCCGTTGAATACCCGCGATCAGCTCTACGGGCGACTTGATTTTTGCGCCGATATTTTTATCGTCATAAAACCATTCGCTGGTAAAAATATCTTCCAGTAATCCTTTGATCTCGTATTTGTTTTTATAAAAACGTTCGGCCAGCCATTTCACCCGCGCTTCGTCTACTTCTTCATTCACAAGGAAGCGGTACAGTTTTGTGCAGATGTAAGTGGCGGTCTGAGGTTGCGCCAGTAAAATATCGAGCACATCGTCGCCATCGAAATTGCCGGTTTTGCCAAGTACGGTTTTGCGATCGTTGTCATGTTGATTTTTACGGAAAATAAATTGTCCGCCCGGACCCGCTGTCCAGCCCGTGAAGGCACGTGCTGCTTCTTTGATATCGTTCTCAGTATAATGTCCTCTTCCGAGCGTGAACAGCTCCATTACCTCACGGGCGAAGTTTTCGTTGGGATGATCTTTTTTATTCTGCTGGTTGTTGAGAAACAGCAGCATGGCGGGCGACTTCGACACTTCGCGGAGCAATGTGCCGAAATTACCGAGTGAATTTTCGCGGATCGTTGTCAGCATATTCTGCTGGTGAAAAACATTGAGACTGCGGCAGGCAAAATGTCCGTGCCAGAAGAAAGCCATTTTTTCACGGAGTTGTGCGGCGCTTACGACCATTTCCTTGAGCCAGTAAAGATTGAGATCGCGGATTCCCTGCCGTTGTTTTTGCTGCACCTGCCGGCGTTCTTCAGGCGTCAGTGTACGCCGGCCAAACCCTTCCATGTACATATCCTCGAGGGAAGGATCTGCCACGTTGAAGTGCTGGACCTTGCGGCTCTCTGACGCCTTGAGCAATGCGGCGTAATATTGTTTGGGCGTGTACTTCGAAAGGTCTGGCATCTGTTCTACTGCGGGGCCGAAGCCTGCGCGCCATAGAAGATGCTGATTTTTTACCTGGTTACTGGCCGCCATATAAAGGAATTTGAAGTAAGACAGAAGGGTCTCTGCAAGGTTTAACCATTGTTAAAAAAAATAAAAGCCGGCATGCTGCCGGCTTTGTGAAAAAAGATAATATGAGAAATTACTTTTTGGCTCTGGAGTAAACATAGGCCGATACTTGTTCAGTCTCGGTTTTGTCGAGTTTCGCCTTTTTAACCATAGAAGCGAGTACAGGACGCAATTCTTCGTAAGTCCATTTCTCAACGGGTTTCTGGCCGTGACAACGGGTACATTTTGTTGTGAAAATGGTTTGCCCTGCGGAAATCGTCGCGCTTGATTTACTCACGGCTGATTCTGTAGGAATGGTTGCTTCTGTAACTGAAGGCGAAGCCTTTGGCGTACACGCCACCATTACGACGGCGAGTAGCATTGCTGAAACGATGGCTTTTTTCATATCCAATAGGTTTTGAGATAGTTAAAGTAGTCTTTTTTTACTTAACTATGACAAATCCAATTTTGTGCCAGCCTTTTACTTCTTGCAATTGGCATTGACGTAAGCTGTTACCTGCGCGCTTTCGACGGAATCGAGCTTGCTTTTTCTGATCATGGACTTGAGAATGGGTTTCCATTCCTCTGTATTCCAGTTGTCTACAGGTTTGGGGGCGTGACACCGGGTGCATTTTCCATTGTAGACTACTTTGCCCGCTTCCAGTGTGGCGGCCATTTCCCTGTCGGCCGCAGTTTCCTTTATTGTTTCTGTTTTTTCCGTTACCGGGGCTTCAGGTACAGTGGTCACGGTTGGTGTTGTTCGTGGCGAACAGGCCATCGGGCCTGCGAGCAGTAAAATGGCGGCGGGTATTATTAAACGGCGCATGGTGGAGAGAGTTGTAAGTATTAAGTTATAAGTTTTAAGCGGTAGGTTAAGGCTTAAGGTAAAAGGTTTAAGGTTTAAGCTATTCAGGCTTTCCGATACTGCTGGTTCGTGAAGACACGAACCAGGGCTGAAGACCACTTATTTTATTGACGATTCACGATTGACGATTGACGATTCACCATTCACCCAATCTTCGAATCTCCAAAATATTGATGAATCGCTTTGGGCAATTCGATGCCTTCGGCGGTTTGTTTGTTTTCTAGCAGGCAGGCCATTATGCGTGGCAGTGCAAGTGAGCTGCCATTAAGCGTATGCACGAGTTGTGGTTTGCCGCCGGCATCGCGGTAACGTGCCTTCATGCGGTTGGCCTGGTAAGCTTCGAAATTGGAAACGGAACTTACTTCCAGCCAGCGCTCCTGCGCCGCACTGTATACTTCAAAGTCGTAGGTAAGTGCAGAGGCAAAGCTCATGTCACCGCCACAGAGGCGCAAAATGCGGTATGGCAGTTCTAATGATTGAAGCAGCTTTTCGATATGCGCTACCATTTCTTCCTGCACTTCATAACTTTTCTCGGGATGCACGAGTTGCACAATCTCAACTTTATCGAACTGGTGCAGGCGGTTGAGGCCACGTACATCTTTCCCATAGCTGCCCGCTTCGCGGCGGAAGCATTGGGAAAAGGCAGTCATTTTGATCGGCAGGTCGCTGTCTTTCACAATTTCATTGCGGTACAGGTTGGTTACCGGTACTTCCGACGTGGGTATCAGGTAAAAATTATCGAGGCCAATGTGGTACATCTGGCCTTCTTTATCGGGCAGTTGACCTGTACCGTAAGCCGAGTCTTCATTCACCAGCAGCGGCGGTTGAATTTCGGTATAACCGGCGGCGGTGTTGAAGTCCAGGAAATATTGCACGAGCGCCCGTTGCAAACGCGCTCCTTTATTTTTATAAACAGGAAACCCGCTGCCGGTTATTTTATTGCCCAATTCAAAGTCGATCAGGTCATAGCGGCTGGTGAGGTCCCAATGCGGTACGGATCCTTCGGGTAAGGTGGGCTTCTCTCCGCCTTCGCGAACCACGACATTGTCAGCCGGTGTTTTTCCGTCTGGTACAATATCAGCAGGCAGGTTGGGCAACTTCACGAGTTCATCCTGCAATTGTTTTTCAACAAGGGCGAGTTTTTCCGTGATGGGTTGCAGGCTGGCCTTGAGTTCGGCCACTTCGGCTTTCTTTTTTTCGGCGGTTTCTTTTTCGCCTTTGGCCATCAGGCCTCCGATTTCTTTCGATGTGCTGTTGACCTTGGATTGTGTGGTATCAAACTCGAGTTGCAGTTTTTTCCGGTCGTCATCCAGCGAAATGATGGTGTCAACCAGGTCAGTTTCTGCGAAATACTTCCGCGCCAGTTTTGCTTTTACACCGGCCGGATCCTGCCTTAAGGTCTGTAATAACAACATACGTCTAATTTGGCTGCAAAGATAGCCGTCTGCCTGAATCCTGACCCGTTTTTATCCGTGAGCGGTGACGTATCTTTGCCCCATGATAGCAAACGATGATCTCCAGACACGCTGGTGGACGCTGGAAGCGAAATTGGTAGAGCGGTTTGGGAAAAAGCCGGACATGGAAACGATCCTGTTCCTCATCGGCATCCAGGAGCTGGGCGATGTAAACCGGAAATTCTCCAAAGAGCAGAAGCAGGACCTCATGCACGTGGCGGTCTGCAGCCTGCTGTCTCAAAGTGGTTATTACGAACGTGAGGGCACCGATGATGAAGGATGGCCGCATTTCCGTCAGCTAAAAGATATGCCGGTGATGAGCCCGATCGACCAGGAAAATTTCCTCCGCGATCATGTGCTGCTGTATTTCGAGTCACGCGGGTTTTGATGGGTGAACGGTGAATAGTGAATAGTCAATGGTGAATGAACAGCCGTCAATCGGCAATCGTCAATCGTGAATCGTCAATGAACCAGCCATGGCCTTCTATACTTACAACTTATTACTTCGGGCCGAAGCTTCGGCCCGAAGTGTCGGGCGGCTGTTTACCTAAAACTTATAACCTAATACCTCCATTGCGGTATGCAAAAAATCTGTTTTCTGCTGCTGTTGGTCCTGGCATTGGCATCGGGACAGGCACAATCTCCTGCCGAAGTAAAGCTTCGCAAAAAAGATTACAAACGTGATGTGGAACTGGTGACCGATTCCGGCACTATGGTCATCCGCCTTTCGGATGCCACGCCGCTGCATCGCGACAATTTCCTGAAGCTGGTTAAAAGTGGCTATTACGACGGTGTATTATTTCACCGCGTGATCAGCCAGTTCATGATCCAGACCGGCGACCCCGACAGCAAAGGTGCGCCTGCAGGCAAGCCCCTGGGCAATGGCAGTCCGGGTTATACTATTCCCGCCGAATTCAGGCCAGCTTTATTTCACCGTAAAGGTGTAATAGCCGCAGCGCGGGAAGGTGACCAGGTAAATCCCTCAAAAGCCAGCAGTGGCAGCCAGTTTTATATAGTGCAGGGGAAAAAGTTCACCGATGGTGCCATGGATACACTCGAGCGCCGCCGCAACATCGTGATTCCCGCCGATCAGCGTGAAGTTTATAGGACAATCGGAGGTTCTCCGCATCTCGATCAGCAGTACACCGTATTTGGCCAACTCATCCGCGGCGAAGATGTCCTTGACCGCATTGCCTCCACGGCCACCAGCAAAGCCGCCGACCGCGACAGGCCGCTACAGGATATCAGGATTGTGAAAGCGCGGTTGGTGAAGAGGAAACGAATTTGACAATTTGAAGATTTGAAAATTTGAAAATAGAAAAGCGAAGCTCTGAGCCAGCCTAGCCTCTCATCAATTATCAAATTTTCAAATCTTCAAATTGCCACATTAAAAAAGCGGCCCGAAGGCCGCTTTTTTATTATTGTCCCGGTGTCGTTGATCCACCGCCACTTGCTCGTTTACTTTCGTCGTCGATACCTGTCTTCCGCTGGCGTGCAGCTTTCACCTGCATGTTGCCAAAGCGGTAGCTGAAATTGATCTTGAACTGACGGCTTTCCCAGCGGCCACTCGCGTTACCGTAGGTACCGGTGAACCGGCTTTCACCCGCCCAGCGCATCGTGCGGAAAATGTCGCTGACGGAAAGTTTCAGGTTGCCTTTCCCTTTAAACAATCCTTTCTGCAATCCTCCGTCGATACCATACATCGCTTTGCTCCGGAACACACCCTGCCAGATGCTGGGTGATGAATAGAATCCGGAAACTTCCGCTGTCCAGCTCTTGCCGAGGTTGAAGCTGTTCTGCATATAATAGGTCATTGCAAATACGTCTTGGTTTACTTTACGGTCGCCGCCACCGAAGTCAGCTTTGTACATAGAATAATAAGCGTTCACGTTGGCAAAGAAGGTGTACCATTTGTACTGGAACGGATAGCTTACGTTGAGGCTCACGATATCCTGCGATGCAAGGTTCTTCTTGGTCATGAAAGCCTTTGAATTATCGATGGTGTCAGGCAACTGTGTGAAGATGTCCTTCACGTGACTGTAGTTCAGCGCTGTCGTCAGGCGATACTTATAGGTATGTGTGAAACCTACGCTGTTGGTGTATTGCGGGCGCAGTTGCGTGTTACCTTTCATATAAGCATAGTCGTTCAGACGGAACTCGAACGGGTTCAGATCCTGGTAAGCCGGACGGTCGATACGACGGCTGTACGTGAAGCCGAATTGGCTCATCGGGTTTTTATTGAACGTGATCGCTGCGCTTGGGAACAGATCGGTGTAGTTGCGGTGAATGGTTGAGTCGTAATCTTTGTATACGCCTTCGTTCGCATTCCATTGTTTGCCCGTAGAATACCCTTTGGAGTCGGTATTCTCCACACGCAGACCTAACTGCACCATGAACCCTTTGAATCCGCGGTTGTAATTGGCATAAACTGCGTTGATATTCTCTTTGTATTCAAAACGGTTGCTGAGGTCGTTGTTCAGGACTTCGGTGTTGCCGAATACATCGTAACGACGGAAATCGTTATCGGTATTCACAAAACCGACTTTACCCCCGAGACCCAAACGTCCTTTCAGGAAGTTCTTTTCGTAGTCCACTTTTACCGAATAGAGATCGATGTTTGTGGGTGCGATCATGCGGTATACGTTGCGGTACAATTCAGTGGTACCGGTTTCATCGAAATAATAGTTGGGCTGAAACTGGTTGCTGCGCAGGTTAAAGATACCATAGTCGGCATCAACGTTCAATTCGCTGCCACCGGTCATGGCATAACGGTAGTTGAGGTTGAAGTTCAGGTTAGTGCGCTTCATATCGTTATGGCTCTCGGCGCGCATCAGGCGATCCAGCTCTTTGGTAGGCAGATAAGAAATGAATGTAGGTCCGCTGCTTCTGAAATCGGTGCTGCCGATATTTCCGTTTACGATGGCACCTATGGTACTTTTTGCGTTCAGGAAATAATCCAGGCCGGCTTTGAAGTTGTGACCTTCATTCAATGCTTTTACGCGGTTGGTCTGATTGAAAATAGAGTCAGCCTGCTCGCGGTACATTTTCATGGAACTGGTGTTCAGGCCATGATTGAAGTTGTAGTTACCAAAGATGTTCACTTTGCTGTTGCGGTGGTTCAATGCTAAACCAGCATTGTATTTGGCAAATGTGCCGATATTGTAACCGGCGTTCACCGATCCGTTGGTACCAAAGGTTTTATTTTTCTTCAGGCGGATGTTGATGATACCGGCATTACCAGCCGCTTCATACTTCGCTGAAGGATTGGTGATGAGTTCGATCGATTCTACCTGTGAAGACTGAAGGCTTTTCAGGAAGTTGGCCAGGTCTGCTCCCTGCAGCGGGCTGGGTTTTCCGTCGATGAATACCTGCACGCCGTTTTTGCCGGCCATGGTCAGGTTATCGTCTTTATCTACCATTACACCGGGTGCTTTGCGCAGCAACTCGAGCGCGTCGTTGCCTACGGCGTTGATAGTACCCTCTACATTGAGGATGGTCTTATCGGCTTTCACCTCAACTACCGGCTTTTTGGACACAACGGTTACACCGCTGAGGGTGCCTTCGTTTTTCACCAGGCCCACGGCAGGCACTGCTACATCTTTGGTGCCGTCGAAAGCGAAAGGCTGGCTGATATAAGGCATAAACCCTACGTGCGAAACACTTACGAGGTAGCTGCCTGCTTCTGTTTGTGTGAAGCTGTAACGGCCTTCGTTGTCTGTAACTGATAATTTAGCTACGGAAGAGTCCTTTGCGCGCAGCAAAGAGACGGTGGTCTTATCTACTCCCTTACCTGACTGATCCTTCACTGTACCACTGATCTGCTGGGCGTTGGCGGCCACAGTCAGCAAGACGATCAGGGACAGCATCCATACTTTTCTCATAAACATATTTTTATAAGACGCAAAGATATTTTTGTGTCACAGCACTGTAAAGTCATTGCCGACAAGTGGTGTAAAAACTGCCATGAACGGCATTTTTTTTCCGGTAAAATGCGAAAAAATAAGTGGTGCCTGTTCGTAGTAGTAGCGTTTTACTCATATTTGCGGTACAAATCATTCATTATGAGTTATCCTGATAATCTCCGGTACACAAAGGACCACGAATGGATCCAACTGGAAGGCGACATCGCTACCATCGGCATCACCGATTTTGCTCAGAAAGAGTTGGGCGACATTGTGTTTGTAGAAGTTGAGACCATCGGAAAATCGCTGTCGGCGAATGAAGTATTTGGTACAGTAGAAGCGGTGAAGACTGTTTCCGATCTGTTCCTGCCGGTGAGCGGAACCATTACCGAACTCAATCCCGAACTCGCAAATGCCCCGGAACTGGTCAATACCGACCCATACGGTAAAGGTTGGATGATCAAAATGAAGGTGGATAATCCTGCAGATGTGGATGCACTCCTCGATGCAGCAGGCTACGAAGCGGTTACCGGATAAAATACGGTTAAAAAAATCTTGAAAGGTTGGTTCCGCATGCGGATCAACCTTTTTTTATGCAGGGGACAAAATGCCACAGACTCAACCTGTCAACACTATGGCGAAACATCGCATTTTATGGATAGCAGCTTCCGCCGGCTGGCTGATGATCTGCACGGTACTGCTATGTATGCCCGGATCGGCTTTTCCGGAAAGCAGCTGGCTCGACAAAATTCCTCTTTTCGACAAGTGGGTGCATATCGGCATGTTTGCAATTATGACCTTCCTTATAGGTAAGATGGCCGTGGCATCGGGCCATTCCACTAAAAAGACATTTATACTAATTGCATTGTTATGTTTTACCTACGGTGTGTTGATGGAATTTGTGCAACACTACTGGATACCTTACCGTTCATTTGATGTGTGGGATATGGTGGCGGATGGCGCAGGAGCGGCAGTGGGGCTCGCAGTGCTGCAATACAGTAATAAGTTATAAGTCATAAGTTTTAAGTATGGTTAAGGAACGTGACCATGCTGGTCGCTTATGACTTATTCTTTTATTGACCTATTGGCGTAGGTGCAAAAAAATAGACCCCTGTGGAAACAGGGGTCGCAACCAAAACTAACTGCTTATGAGAAAATTGACTGCTTTTATGTAGATAAAAACTAAACTTAAATCTATAACGCAAATTTACTGCCATTAGTGCGACTTATGCTGTTAACGAAAGTTTAAAAGAAACGATTTAGTAAAATCACTTTTCTAGTTATCGTTAAAACCTTAACCTGTTATTTACAATGGATGTAAACCACTTGGTAAAACGACGTTCAACAACTAATTGCACTAAGTAAAGAACTTTGTTATTTGCCTTCGCTTTCTATTAATACATAAAACGGGCCAATTTCAAAATGGTTTACACCCGCTTCGTTAAAAATCTGTGAAGGCATTTAGCTATCTAATCGTATCCTCTTAATAGTCATATTTTTATTTGCCAAAAAAGCCCTGGATCATATCGGCAATACCTCCGCCGCCGCCCTCGGTCGCTTTTCCGCTTTTCTTTTCCTGCGCACCTTGCGTTACCTGGCTGATAATATCCTGCAGGTCAAATCCGCCACTCTGACCGCCATTGCTGCTATTGCCGCCACCGGTAAACTGCTCCAGCATTCCCTGCAGATTAAAGTTCTTACCGCCTGTCAATGAACCAACAAGGTCATCGATGTTAAAAGCCGAATCAGCGCTTTCCGTACTTGCCGTCTTCGTAACCATGTCGTTCATCACATTTGGGATAAGCTGATTGGCCACATTGCTGGCCTGTGCGGGACTCATGTTGAATTTTGTGGTCAGCTTGCTGATAAAATGCCCGATCATCATCGTGACCATGGGATTCTTCAGCAAACCGGCTATTCCACCGCCACCTTGTCCATCCTGGCTGTTTCCTTTGAACATATCAAGGATGTTCTGCAATCCGCCACCTGCCATGACATTTTGCAGGCCACTGGTGACAGTTTTGGTTGCTTCGGCCATTACAGCGTTATTCTGGTCATCGGGAACATCGGTATTGGCGACAACGGCCCCTTCGCCATACTGTTTTACTAATTGCGCAATCTGATCAAGCATAATGATCTTTTTTGTTGGATGAATAAAGTGGTACCTGTCCGCCTGCGGCGGATGGCTGAGAGGGCTGTTATAAATGTAACCAAAAAACAGGACGGTTGCAAGCCGCCCATCATTCTCCCTGCTTCGTCAGTTTTTCCGAATTTTCGGCAAACTGAAGCGCGGCAATGAAGTCCTGGATATCGCCGTTCATTACAGCATCCAGGTTATAGGAGGTGAAATTGATACGGTGGTCAGTCACCCGTCCCTGGGGATAGTTATACGTACGGATCTTGGCGCTCCGGTCACCGGTACTTACGAGGCTCTTACGGTGGCGGGCGATCTCGTCTTCCTGCTTGCGCACCTGCTCTTCGTATAATTTGGTACGCAGCATCTGCATCGCTTTTTCACGGTTGCCGAGCTGTGAACGTTCGGTCTGGCAAACTACCACGGTACCGGTAGGTATATGCGTCAGCATTACCTTGGTTTCTACTTTGTTTACGTTTTGTCCGCCCGCACCGCCGCTTCGTGCAGTTTCCATTTTCACATCGGCAGGATTGAGTTCGAAGTCAACTTCTTCTGCCTCGGGCATTACCGCCACGGTAGCGGCGGAAGTATGTACGCGGCCCTGTGTTTCGGTAGCCGGCACGCGTTGCACGCGGTGTACGCCGCTTTCGAATTTCAGGGTGCCGTATACATCGTCGCCGGTCACTTCCAGCTGCACTTCCTTGAATCCGCCTGCGGTGCCTTCGCTTTCACTCAGCACGGCCGTTTTATAACCCCTGCGCTCGCAATAGCGGATGTACATCCGTAAAAGGTCGCCGGCAAACAGGCTGGCTTCGTCGCCGCCGGTGCCGGCACGGATCTCGACGATCGCATTTTTTTCGTCCTGCGGATCCTTGGGGATCAGCAGTTGGCGGATCGCTTCTTCTTCTATGGTTTTCTTTTCCTCAAGCGCCGGCATTTCCTCCTTGGCCAGCTCGCGCATTTCGGCATCATCACCATCGAGTGCTTCACGGTAAAAGCCGATATCGTCCAGCAGCTTGCGGTAGTTATCGTAAGCAGTGACAATCTTTTCCAGGCTGCGGTATTCTTTGCTGGTCTCGGCGTATTTTTTATTGCTCGCCACAATCTCCGGGTTGGTCAGCGCTACGCCGAGCTGATCAAACCTTGCTTTGATGGCCTCCAATTTATCTAACATGACGGTTGGTATTTTTTGCCTGCATACCCGTTTTTCTCCAAAACGTGGCTTACGGGCGGCAAAGTTAACTATTTTGCATGCATGGGTTTTAGAAAGTTCCTGCCGGATCAGTTGTTCGACGGCTACCGTATTTCCACACAACAGGTGCTGATAGCCAACGCTGACGGTACAATCGAGAATATCGTTCCCGTAACCGACGCAGGTGATGAGGTGGAGCAAATTGCCGGGCTTATCTGCCCCGGTTTTGTCAATGCCCATTGCCACCTCGAACTCAGTCATCTGAAGAACGCTATTGATCCCAATACGGGCCTGCCCGATTTTCTCTACCAGGTGGTGAACCTGCGCAGCCTTCCTCGCGAAGTAATCGAAGAGGCAATTGCCCAGGCTGACCGGTCCATGTACGAAGCCGGCATCGTGGCGGTTGGCGATATCTGCAATACAGCTAATACGCTGAAACAAAAACAGCAGAGCCCGGTTTATTATCATCAGTTCGTGGAAGCCATCGGTTTCAATCCCGCGGGGGCGGCTGCCCGCTTCGATGCGGCCAGGCAGGTATACGAGCAGTTCCTTTCTTATTTTCCCGAAAAACAAGTCTCTATTGTTCCGCACGCGCCTTATTCGGTCACACCCGAACTATGGGCATTGATCCGTGATTTTGCTCCGTACAGTATCCAATCGATCCACAACCAGGAATGCCCGGGCGAAAATGAATGGTTTGTCAGCAAATCCGGAGAGTTGGTTGGTTTTTATGAAAAGATGGGACTCAACACAAACTTCTTTGAGCCATCGGGAAGAAACAGCCTTCCCAGCTATATCGATCGTTTTGCGCCAACGCAACCTTTGCTGCTGGTGCACAACGTATGTACCAGCCGCGAAGACCTGGCCTGCCTTGAAGGCCGTGCCGCACCCGTTTACTTTTGTCTCTGCCCCGGCGCCAATCTTTATATCTCACAAACACTGCCCGATATTCCGATGCTGGCTCAAAGCGGGGTGCCGCTGGTGATCGGCACAGACAGCCTTGCCTCCAACCATCAATTAAGCATACTGGAAGAGATTCGGCATATCCGCCTGCATTTTTCTGAACTGCCCTTGGAAAATATCCTTAGCTGGGCCACATTAAACGGCGCAAAAGCCTTGCAGGCAGACGCTATTTTGGGTAGCTTTGAAAAGGGTAAAAAGCCGGGCATCATCAGCCTCGGCGAAACCCTGAGCCGGGTAAAGCCACTACACTGAGTCCGGCATGCACATGAAATTGACGGCTACCATACTTATTCTCGTGGTCATCGTGACCGCATTCGCCTTCCGCCACCCGGCCAATAATGGCAAGGCCTATACCGACAACTACAACAAACACATTGATGCGCTGGAAAAATCCGAGCAATCGTTGCTGCAACTGATCCGCCATACCGATGTCAACACTGCTGCAGGCCGCGATCAACTGATCAATAAAATTCACGAGTGCCGTTTAAGCCTGAAAGCCTCGGACTTCTGGACGCGTTACCTTTTACCCGAAACCTATAAAAAACTCAACGGCCCGCTGCCTGTTGAATGGGAAAATGAGGTCTTTGAAAAATACGAGCAGCCATACCGGCTCACTGGTGCGGGGCTATCACTGGCAGAAATTTACCTGAACGGCGAAGAAGAAAAATTTGCTGCCGATACGTTGATCAGCCTGGTAGAAAACTCCCTTAGCGGCGTTGCGGCCTATCGGTCCGATTCACTCGCGCAGGCGCTGAACAAACCCGATCATTTCTTCCTGGCCAATCGGTTATTCCTCCTGAACCTTGCAGCCATCTATACAACAGCCTTTGAAACACCGGATACCAGCCGGGTGATTCCTGAACTGCGATTTATGTTGCAGGCAACGGGAGACATTTATAAAACATTTGACCAGGCTTTTCCTGATCGATCCCTCAGCGTGCCTTATCACCAGCGGTATGATGAAATGATACGTTTTGTGAACAGTCAGCCGGATGCATATAGCCTGTTTGATCATTTCACGTTCATCAGGGATTATGTAAATCCGTTGTTCGGCTTCAACCAGGAAATGATCCGGGCTTATGGCATTTCTTCCCGGCATTATTATGACTATGCCTTAAGCGATACCGTGCATTCGATATTCGACAAGGCACTGTTCACCAGTCATCAGATCAAGGGAGTATATGCTTTTGTAGATGATCCGGAAGTTTTATTTGATATCAAAGAAGCGGGGCGATTGCTTTTTTACGATCCGATCCTCTCCGGTAATCTGTCGCGCAGTTGTGCTTCCTGCCATCGTCCGGATATGTTTTTTGCCGATACCACGCGGGCTACGCCTTTCTTATTCAACCACCAGGGCAGCATGACGCGGAATGCGCCAACCTTGATCAACAGTGTGTACAATCATCTGTTGATGGCAGATGGCAGTCATATGTCGCTGCAATTGCAGGGCAAAGCGGTAATGGGTCACCCCGATGAAATGAATGGCATTGCCGATTCGCTGGTGGAAAGAGTGATGAGTTGTAAGGAATATGAAAAAGTATTCAAACGACTGCTGCGCTATACGCCGGAAGAGAAGAAAGTGAACATCGATCATATCATTTCCGCTATAACATATTACTATGCGGGCTTCAGCAAATATTACGCGCCGTTTGATAACGCGTTTAACAAAGGCAATTCCATCGATGCCGAAGTAAAAACGGGCTTTACTATTTTTATGAGTAAGGCAAAATGCGGCACCTGTCATTTTGTTCCGCATTTCAATGGATTGAAACCACCTTATCTTGCGTCAGAATTTGAAGTATTGGGTGTACCGGCAGATACTGCTTTTCGTCAATTAAGTCCCGACTCGGGAAGATACCTGGCTTGTCCGGCGCCTGAAACGCTTCACGCCTTCCGAACCGGATCGTTGCGGAACATTCAGCATACGGCGCCTTATATGCACAATGGTATATTCCGTACGCTGGAGGAGGTGATACAGTTTTATGAAGATGGCGGTGGTGCCGGCCGCGGGCTGGATGTGCCGAACCAAACGCTGGATAAAGCGCCGTTTAAATTAACGGTTCCGGAAAAGAAAGCATTACTTGCTTTTCTGGGATCCTTAAATGAAGCAGTGGTAGCTGACAAAGCCCCGGGTAAGTTGCCCGCATCGAAGGTGAAAAGGTATAATGACAGGAAAATTGGCGGAGAATATTAATGTGAACGGTGAATCGTCAATGGTGAATCGTGAATGGTGAATCGTCAATGGTGAATCGTCAATGGTGAATGCATAGTGATTCGTGCTCCCCGAGGCCGATAGTTCGGCCTCTCGAAGGGCGCGCTGCATGAATAATAAATGATCTTTGCGTCTTATTAACTTTGCGTCTTTGCGTGACATAAAGAGCAAAGTCGCAAGAACTATATCGGCTGTTTTACTTATTACTTAAAACTTATTACTTACTACTCATTGAAAAAGCTGCTCACCATATCACTTCTTCTCACCGCCCTCACACTCTGTTACTGCACGGCACAGAAGGCGGTGGAATATGATATTCCGGACCATGTGGGACAGCAGACACGCACGGCATTGATCGAGCGCGCGGAAAAAGGGAAGGTTTTGTACCGCATTCATTGCTCCAACTGCCACGGAATTTTTACCAAAGGGAAAGACAGCATTCCCAATTTCACCGGCATCCAGATCGACAATTATCATACTACTGCCCTCATCGGTATCGATCCGCGTAATCATGCGGTGGCTAAAAAGATGAGTCCCGAGCAGGTTGATTACATCGTTACCTTCCTGCGTGTACGCAAAGTAAAAAAATGATCAGCGCATGATCTCGCGCAGCACGGGCAGCGTACGCAAAATGCCAAAATCCTGAATATGCAAAGGATAATAATCTGCCATCGCCAGCAGCAGGCGATGTCTTATCGAAGGCCGCAATTGTATATGTGATAACTCGTCGGGGTGTCGTGCATTGAGCAGTTCGGCAACGGCGCGTGCATCCTCGCCTTCCAGGAAAAAAGTATGCGAAGGCATTTCGAGCGCAAAGGAACCTTCTCTTAAATCAAAATAAATACTGGCAGACTCCAACAGACCCGGCGTGGCATTACGTGGAGGGATGCCGAAGAAGACGGGTAAATGCAGGGCAAAGAAAAGCGGGTAATTGGCTTTAGCCTGTTCGTTGCACGAATCGAGGTGCAGTAATGCATCTTCGGCAAAATTAAAAAGGTCGGCATTCTCCTCAGGTTGCTTCAGGCATTTAGTGAGCAATTCAACCATGAACAAGACAATGGAATGCGTGGGCACATCGGTAAAGATCTGTTGGTAGATATGCGACCACCTGTATTCTTTGATGCGTTGAAGTTGTTTGAGTTCGTTGTGGTACACCACCAGTTCGAGGATGGCGCCCGGCTGAAAGTAGCTGGCTTTGTTGCTGCCTTTGGCGGAGGCCTGTCGCACGCCGTTGACCAGGTAAGACTGTACGCCAAACAATTCGGTAAGAATAGCAATCACCAGGCTGGTTTCGCCGTAACGCGTTGCGCGCAACACGATGCCTTTTGTTTTATGTACCTTATCTGCCACGTTGAAAATCCGCACGGAAGAAACATGCGACCCCAAAAATACTAAGGGGACGCATCTTTCGATGCATCCCCTTAAGATTATCTGTGAAATGGTGCCGTTATTAACGGGCCATGTTAACAGTGTAGAGACTGGCGAAGTAACCCAGGTTGGTTACACCCAGTTGCATTCTCAATGTAAACGTGTTATTACAGGTAGAGAATGTACCGGGGCTACCAGCCATCGGACGTACAGCTACTGTCTGTCCAGCATAAGCGCTGTTCAGGTCACCTGCGTTAGATCCGGGGATTGCGGTCTGTGAAACCACGGTCGCAGTCAGCGGAGTAACGCCCCAGTTCAGGTCGAAACTGATCGGACCCCAACCGGAATCCCAGATGTTGTTTACTACGATACGGGCAGTTGTGGCGCCAGTAGAAGTAGCCGAGCTGATGCTGGTGTTGTAAGGACCGTAAGGAGAATTAGTACCCAGTGTCTCGATAGTTCTGGCATAGTTGCCGATAACTGAAGACAGGGTAAAACCAACACCTTCCACACAAATATCACCGATAGCCAGGCGAATGGTATCCATGAATTTGGCGGGAGCGATGGACGGCTCGGTGAGCGTGATCACCAGCGTGTCCAAACGACCTGCAGGATATCCTGCAAAAATGCCCTGAATAGAGAACTCACCAAGAGCCTGACCGGCCGGAATGGTAACTGTGTTGGCAGACAGTGTATACTGCGTACCAGCTACTGCGGTGCGCGAGGTCACTTTGATACCAACAGTACGGTCGGTGTTAACCACGTCGGTAGTACCAACCTGGATTTTGTAAGGAGCAACACCCGCTGCACGAACTGCATAGGACTGCGAAGCAGCTCCTGTAAAATGCACCTGTGCAGGTGGGATGGTTGTTTCTTGCTTCTTACAGCTCACCATCATTGTTGCCACACCAAGGGCGGCAACCAGAAGTCTGAAAGACGTATTTTTTTTCATAATTTTTTCTTTACGATGCCAGGAATAGGGTTATGCTAGATTAATAGCCCGTGTTTTGCACCATGTTAGGGTTGGCGAAAATCTCAGTCTGAGGAATCGGCAATGCGAAACGTGTATCGTTAGCCGGCATAGTCTGCCAGTTAGCATTACGTGAATCGCTCAGGTTACGAGTGATAGCCAGGCCTTTTCTTTTCAGGTCGAAGAAACGGAAGCCTTCGAAGCAGAGCTCCTTGTAGCGTTCGTTTACAACAGCCGCAATAGCGATGGGCTGAGTTGCGTAAGCTACATCAACGTGACCGTTAACACGCTGAGCGAGCAGTGCGTTAACATCGGCAGCAGCCTGTGTCAACTGATTGTTCTCTGCATAAGCTTCAGCACGCAGCAGGTACATTTCAGCCAGACGAACAAGTTTCAGGTCATTAACCTGAGGACCTCTGGAAGAACCGGGATACTTGATCACGATAGAAGTATCATTACCACCAGCACCGAAGAAGATTGCAAAACGCACGTCGTTCACACGGTCAAACTGTTGTTTCAGTTTGTCGGCTGGTTCAAAGAATACGTCACCGTTGGTATCGCGCCAGATCAGTGAAGGGCCGGCGTTGTTTCTGTACTTGAAGATGGTTTCAGACTCGTTGGCATCGCTGAAGAAACCAGCCAATGTGGCTTTGTTCAGGGTTTTGCCGGACAGGCTGATAGCATCAGAAGCGAAAGTGATCGCAGCAGGCCATGCTCTTTTGTAGAGGGCTACACGAGCCTGGTAAGCGGCGATTGCACTCTTGCTGAGACGCAGCGGATCTGTTGGAGCATCAGGGATAGAAGCAGAAGAACGTGCTGCAGCGAGGTCAGTCTCGATCTGTGCAACGATTTCGCTCACCTTAGCGCGAGCTGGTTTTTGCAGCAGGTCAGAAGACAGTACCAGGGGAACTGCCAGCGCATCAGGTGCATAACCTTGAGGAGAGAACAGGATCAGCAGTTCGTAGTAAGCGATACCACGAAGGCCGAGCAGTTCTGCACTGATACGTGTTTTGTCCGCCTCTTCAGTAGCGTTTGCAGCCGGGATACCGGGAGCAGCAGCAATGATACGGTGAATACGGTCGATGGTTTGGTAATACTGTCCAAGGCCCGCAGGAGCGTTGTTGGAGGTATACTGCCATCTGAAGGTGGTCTGATCCTGACCGCGGTTTTCGTCAGACAGTTTTGTTTCGTCCGCCAGGATCGAACCGATTCTGATACGGTTAGCATTGCTGACAGAGGAATACACGCCATAGAGACCATCGGTAAGGTCCTTTACAGACGTGAAAGCTTTACTGGCGTCGATCGAATCCGTTGGTTTCAGATCCAGGTCCTTTGTGCAGGACAGGAATCCGCAAACGGCGGCAACACCCAGTATGTATTTTGCTTGCTTGATAATCATTTTAATTCAGTTTTAAAAGTCGAATAATCTTATCCTTTTCAACACTTATTTAAAGTTGACCTGGAGGCCAAGGGTATAAGTTCTTGGAAGAGGATATTCGTACTGAGCGATGTTGTTGCTGTCTTCAGGATCGAAACCAGTCCACTTGGTCCAGGTATACAGGTTCTGAGCTTGAGCGTAGATGCGGATACCAGCGAAATACTTCAGCTTGCCGATAATAGAAGAAGGCAATTGATATGCCAGGCTCAGGTTTCTGAAACGCAGGTAAGATGCATCCTGAATGTCTTTGGATACGAACTCACGAGCGTACAGCGGGCTCTGGATATCAGTAACATCACCTGGATTTTTCCACATATTTTCCATTTCAGTTCTCAGGTTGTAACCCTGCAGAGCGAAAGCGTGGTTAAGCTGGAAATAATCCTGGTTGTTGAAACGGCTGAAGCCTTTCTGGAAGGTAAAGAATGCGTTCAGGCTGATTCCTTTGTATTGAACACCAGCGTTGAAACCACCAATCCATGGAGCATTGTAAGTACCGAAGTCAGATACGCTGTTAGAAGCGCTGTAAACGTTAGTCAGCACACCATCTTTAGTATAGTAGAGAGGACGACCGGTAGCGGCGTCAACACCACCCCATCTAACCATGTAGTGAGAACCCAGTGGCAGACCTACTTTAACGAGCTCTGTACCTTGTTCGAACTGAGCTACCTGACCGAGATCAGTTACTTCGTTCTTGTTGTAAGCGATGTTACCACCTACAGTGAACAACAGGTCGTTTGTTTTGATGATATCAGCATTAATAGCCAATTCCACACCTTTGTTTACAACAACACCTGCGTTAACCGGAATGCTTGCTCCGTCGCCGAAACCACCAGTTGCAGAGATTGTCTGAGGGATGATGTTATCCACTGTTTTGCGGTGGTAAACATCCAAAGTACCATAAACGCGGTTGCGGAAGAAGCCGTAGTCAAGACCGAGGTTGGCAGTGATCAGCTTTTCCCAGGTCACATTCAGGTTACCAGCGTTAGATGGAGCCAGGGTGGGGTTGCTACCCGCATAAGAACCGGCACCGAACAGTGGCAGATAACCGAAGTTACCGAAGTAGAATCCGTCAGCGTTTGCGTTAGAACCGTAAGAGAAGCGGAGACGCAGATCGCTTACTTTGTTCCAGTTGGTAGTGAAATCTTCTTTCAGGATATTCCAGGCAACACCTGCACCGTAGAAGTTAACCCAGCGCTGATCTTCGGACAACTGAGAAGAGGCGTCACGACGGATAGAAGCGTTCAGGGTATATTTTTCGTCGTAGGTATAGTTGATCGTACCCAGGATACCAGAAAGGGTACGGCCTGTTTTAGAACCACCAAGTGCAGGAATCAGCTTGTTGTCAACGCTACCAGCAGTCATACCAGCAGGAGTTTCGAGCAGTTTGGGGTTGATACCGTAACCAGTGTAGCTGAATGCTTTTTGTTTCTCGCGAGTGTACTCAGCAAGAACTTTTACATCCAGATCGTGCTTGTTGAAACGGTTTCTGTAACCGGCATAAGCACGTGTAACGAGTTGGAAGAAGTTAGTCAGACCGTTGTTGTAAGAACCACGACCTGTAGTTTGACCAACATCAGGACCTACAGGGAAGCCGGAGCTGTTAGCAGCCCAGGTGTTCGGGAAAATAGAACGCTCGGCGATAGTTACACGGTAGTCGATACCACCGAAACCACCAACGTAAACATTCTTTGTAAGTGCATACTCCAGAGAGTAAGCAGTGTTAGCCTTGATCTGGTCGTTGAAAGATGTAGTAGTGTAGATACGGTCGTAAGCGTTAGGACCTACGCGGCCTGAACCAACAGATACGCTACCGTTATCATTGAAAAGTTTCTGGTAAGGCAGACCCAGGTAAGCAGCAGCAAACGGGTTAGCCAGGGTAACTGAAGCTTCAGACTCGATGAAGTTACGACGAGTGTAACCTACGGAGTTGTTGAACTGAGCAGTCAGTTTATCAGTTTTAATGTTCATGTTCGCACGCAGCGTATAACGCTTCAGGTCAGAACGCAGACCGATACCATCTTCGTCATAGTAACCCAGACCGAGGAAGTAGTTGCTTGTAGCACTACCGCCAGTCAGGTTAACGTCATGGCTGGTGAACTTACCATTGCGCAGGAACACGTCACGCCAGTCTGTATTGATGGCCAGCAAGCTGTCGCGGAAGCGATCGGTAGCAGCTTGTTGAGCAGGAGTAGAAGTAGCGTAAGCAGGGTTGTTTCTGGAATACTGCCAGCCGGGGAGGTTAGCAACACCCATTCTTCCCAATACTTCCTGGAACTGGAGAAGCTGAGCAGTGTTCATCATGCTGAACTGCTGCTTGCCTGGCTCGGTGATACCCACCTGACCAGTGTAAGTCAACTGAGGCTTACCAGCCTTGCCTTTCTTGGAAGTAATGATAATTACACCGTTACCGCCACGGTTACCGTACTGAGCGGTAGCTACGGCATCACGGAGAACCTGAACGTCTTCGAAGTCATTAGGGTTGAGAGACTGGAATACAGCTGGCTCGATCGGCATACCATCCAGGATATACAGCGGACCGCTGCCACCAGAGATAGAAGCCTGACCACGCAATTGTACACGCGCAGCAGCACCGGGCTGACCGGAACCTGCTGTTACCAGCAGACCAGGAGCTCTACCCTGCAGGATCTGGTCGAAAGATGCGTTAGGGATGAAGTTGATCTTGTCCTTGTTTACAACAGTCGAAGCACCCGCATACTTGGATCTCTTCGTAGAGGTGTAACCAGTTACAACCACTTCGTCGATGTCCTGAGCGCGACTGCTCAAAGTAGTGGAGTAAAAACTCTTGTCATCCAGCGTAACAGTAAGGGGAGCAAAGCCAACAGCTGAAATTTCAAGCTCTTTGGCGGTGGCAGGAACAGTGAGAGAGTACCCGCCGTCGATTCCGGTAACAGTACCTGTACTGGCTGCGCCTTTTACCGTAACGGAGGCGTTTGGAACAGGACTGCCCTTGTCGTCGACCACCTTACCGGTGATGACTTTTTGCGCTAACAGCATGCCCGAAAAGAAGAGCATGGCTGTTAGTGTGAGTAACAGTTTTCTCATTTGCGATTAGTTTTTAAAAAAAATAAAGAAAATGTGGCCTTAACTTTCTTTGCTCAAGAAGTAAGAATCGTCAAAACTAAGAAAACTCCTTAACAAATTCCAAAATCGAAAACAAATAATTCACTCCTTAAGCGCAAAAAAGCATGGTTCGGCAAAAATATAGTTAGGACAAGACGATGCCCTATTTTGCTGCCTGCTTTTTTATTTTTTTTGTTTTTTGTCCCGGTTAAGGCTGATCAGCAACGCCGGAAGCAGCACAAGATTGGTAAAAGTAGCCGTCACCAGCGTCAGGGAAGTAAGCCAGCCAAGCGCCTGCGTACCCCCAAATCCACTGAAACAAAAGATCACAAATCCCGCAATCAGTACCAACGACGTGTAGATGATGCTGATACCCGTACTGTGGATCGTTTGTATCACCGTACGCTTACGGTCATTATCCTGGTGCGGTAACTCCTGTTTATAATTGACCAGGAAGCGGATGGTAATATCGATAGCGATACCCAATGCTACGCTGAAAACCAGTACTGTAGAGGGTTTCAGCGGCACACCAGTCCAGCCCATCACGCCCGCTGTGATCACCAGCGGGATCAGGTTCGGGACCAGCGAGCACACCAGTATCCTGAACGAACGGAACAGGTAAAGCATGCAAAGCGCGATCAGGATAAAGGCATAAAAAATACTTTCTTTCAGACCATTGATGATAAAACGGCTGCCTTCCAGGAACGTGATACTGGCGCCGGTAAGCTTGATATTCGCCTTACGCTGAAGACGGCTGGAATCGATCAGTTCCGGCCATTTGGCGGCCGGTTGCGTGCGGCGGATGCTGTCCGCATAGGGCTGGTAAGCCAGGCTGTCGGCATTGAATAACCGCTCTGCTTCCAACCGCACATCTTCCAGTATTTCCGGAAGCCTGGTGCTGCCCACATCGGCCATATTCACGCTGATGCGCGCCTCCTGCCGGCTGCTGTCCATGAAACTTTCCACCAACCGTGTAAAGTTGTTGCCGCTACCCGCCGATGCAGAGTCGCCCTCCCCTCCTTTGGCACTCAGGTAACGCGATAATGCCGGCAATAAGTATTCATTCGGCATCATGTAGTTGGCACTGTCGCCATCGAAGAAAGCCTGCCGTGCAAACTTTAATCCTTCACCCAGGTTGAGCGGGCGCGCTATTTCTTTTTTTGCGGCGAGATAACCTGCCAGCGAATCAATCTTCATCAGGTTATTGAGGTTTCTCGTTACCCCCAATTTCTTCCTGGTATCTACCAGGATTTCCAATGGCATGATGCCTTTGAAATTACTTTCGAAAAATTTCAGATCGGTATAGATCTTATCGGTCTTCGGAATATCATCCACCATATATCCCACACTCTTCAACCTGAATATACCGGCAATAGAAGCAATCAGCAACAACGCCGTTACGCCGTAGATAAGTTTTCTATGGCCGAGCGACCAACGCTCCAACCTGTCAAGCCAGCGCTTCAAGCGCGCATTGTCGAGATAACGGGTATGACGGCTCTTGGGCGCCGGCAGCAAACTGAGCGCAGCAGGAATCAATACCAGGGAAATGAAAAACAGCAGCATGATATTGATACCCGAAACCACACCAAATTCTTGCAAAATCTCACTCTTCGTTAAGGCAAATACCGCAAATCCGATAGCCGCCGCCAGGTTACAGAACAACGTAACGATACCCATGCGGCTCACCATGTTCACCAACGCCTTTTGCTTACGCTCTTTATCGTTTGCTATAGTGGCATCGCCTTTCAGGTATTGCCAGCTCGTATGGTATTTATTCAGGAAGTAAATACAGTTGGGTATGCCGATTACCACGATCAGCGGTGGGATTAATGCGGTTAACAAGGTAATGCTATAGCCCAGTAAATGCATCGTACCTAAACTCCACAACACACCAATGATCACCACACCCAGGGACAACACCATCGCACTTATCGAACGGAAGAACACCAGCAGGATAATCGCCGACAATATAACCGAAGCGAACAGGAACCATTTCATTTCATTGGCAATACGCGTCGACATCTGCGTACGGATAAAGGGAAGACCACTGAGCTTTATATCCAGTTGATGTGCTTGTCCGAATGCGAGTGCTTCTGCTTCAATAGCGGCCGTTACCTCATTACGTTTGGGAGTACTCATCAACCCTTTATTGAGACGCACGCCCATCAGCCAGGCTTTCGTGTCGGCGTTGTATAGAAGTCCTTTGTAAAACGGCAGGCTGTAAAATACATTGGCGGCACTGTCGAGCTGCGCCTGGTTCAGTGGTGCATCCGGAAATAATGGCACTGCGCGGAGCCTTTCCGTAGCAGAGTCTTTCACCAGGTTCACCGCACCGGGAACGCTGACGATATCTTCCACCCCTTTTATTTTTTTCAGCGAGCGGTTGAGCTCCGCATAGCTGTTGAACATCTTTTCTGTGAACAACTTATCCGTTTGAATACCTATCACCAGCAGGTTGCCATCTTCGCCATATTTCTTTTTGAACTCCTGGTATGTAATGTTAGCTGGGTGATTGGTAGGTATGGCCCTGGTAAATTCATAACTCATACCCACTTTACTGGCCCAATAAGCCATCAGGGCTGTAGATAACAAAAGGATGGTTAACAGGGGGAAACGGAATTTCAGTATAAACTGACCAAGTTTACGCCACATGAACGTTCAATTTAGATATATCAGTAAAGGATGTTATTTCAGCACTTCCGAAAGCTTTCGCTCAAGGCTGCTGCCGGTAAGGTTTTCAGCAATGACCTTGCCGTCCGGATCGAGCAATACATTATAAGGAATGCCCTGAATGCCGTAAAGACCAACTACACTGCTTTCCCAGTGTTTGAGATCGCTTACCTGGGTCCATTTGAGCTGATCCTGCACAATGGCTTTCATCCAGGCCTCTTTCGTTTCATCAAGCGACACGCCAAGAATCGTAAAGTTCTTGTCTTTGAATTGCTGGAACGCTTTTACCACATTCGGGTTCTCACGACGGCAGGGACCGCACCAACTGGCCCAGAAATCAACCAGCAAATATTTACCACGGAAGGAGTTCAGGCTTACCGGTTTGCCGTTCACATCCGGCAGGGTAAACTCAGGAGCGGGCCGACCTACCAGTGATGCCGGTTTTTGTGCATTGGCATCGTCCATTGATTTTTTCAATGCAGCCAGTGCTTTATGCGCGGGATAACGTTTCACCAGGTCGGCGATTGTCTTATCCAGTTCTTCGTCGGAAACCGGCTCCAGTTCATAAGCCTGGTTGCCTGCCGCAGATAGATAATAGGTCAATGCAAAAACAGACAACGCCGGATTGTTGGCTTCCTGCACTGTAGCAAAAGCATATTCACGAAGCTTGATGCCTGTTTGTTTTTTTCTTCCGGTCGCCACTGCCTGCAGACTATCTGTACCGGGCTGTTTGCGAAGGCTGTCGAAGGTCACCGCATCGCGGTAAATATCCTGCAGGTAGCCCGTCACCTTTACGATATAGTCTTTCATCCGCTGACTGGCCGGTGAACCTTTTACATCGTAGTCGCTGGCAAAATCAGGTTGCTGATCGTTCATGCGCACGGTAACATCCACCTCGCTGGTATCATTTACAAGAGAAAGTATGGGGAAGGAAAATTGATCGAGACGTAAATTGAGCAGCGTTGCTTCAGCGGCTTGCGAATGCAAGGTAAAGCTGCCGTCTTTGTCCAGCTTCGCCGAATCTACCACCTGCGGGTTCATGGAACCCAGGGGCACTTCTTCGAGGTATACCATTTTAGCCTTGCTGCCGGAGATACGTCCGTGTACGGATGTTTTGGCCGTACCGGTGTCTTTCGCTCCACAGGAAAGAAGGGTGATAACAATCCCTAATCCTATCAATAATTGTTTCATCATGTTTTTACGCTTTAACTGAGTCCGTCAGGATTTAAGCTTTTCCAGCAGCAGTTCATTGGTTACACGGGGGTCGGCCTTTCCTCTTGACTGTTTCATTACTTCCCCGACAAACAAGGCGAGTAATCCCTTCTTCCCTTTGCGGTAAGCTTCAACCTTGTCCGGAAATTTGGCCAGCACAGCATCGATCAACGGTTCGAGCGAAGACGCGTCGGAGTCCTGCAACAGGTTCAACGAACGGGCCAATTCCAATGGTTCCGCATCAGGCTGGACCAGCAGCTTTTCAAACAACCGGGAAGAGGCTACTGAAAAACTGAGTTGCCCTTTTTCCACGCATTCCAGCAAGGCAGCCAGTTTAGCCGGTGCGAGCGGGAAGCTTGCGAGCTGACATCCCGGTTCGTTGAGCCAGGATTTTACCGGGCCCAGCATCCAGTTGGCTGCTGATTTATAGTACGTAGTATGCTGTGTGACCGATTCAAAATATTCTGCAAAATTTCTTTCTTCCGTGAGCACCCCTGCGTCATATTCGGTTAGTCCCAACGCCTGCGTATAATGCAGGATGCGGGCTTCCGGCAGCGCGGGCATTGCTTCGCGGATGCGGTCAATCTCGGTTGTTTCGAGCACGAACGGTGTGAGATCGGGGTCCGCAAAATAACGGTAATCGTCTGCATCTTCTTTATCGCGGATAGCGTAGGTGGTGCCGCTGTTGGCATCGAAGCCACGCGTTTGCTGGATGATGGTTTCACCGTTTTCCAACATCGCTGTAAGGCGGACCGCTTCTGCGTCGATGGCTCTTTTTACGTTGCGGATGGAGTTCAGGTTTTTCACCTCTACTTTGGTGCCTAGGCGTGTTTCGCCTTTTTTGCGAACGGAAATATTGGCATCGCAGCGGAGGCTGCCTTCTTCCATGTTGCCGTCGCATACCTCGAGGTAACGCACCCATTGGCGCAGCACGGTGAGGTAGGCAAAAGCTTCATCGCTGCTGCGGATATCCGGTTCGCTCACGATCTCTACTAACGGCGTTCCGGCCCTGTTGAGGTCCACGGCGGTAAAGTCGGGATTGGCATCGTGGATGCTTTTACCGGCGTCTTCTTCGAGATGAATCCTGTTGAGGCGTATAATCTTTTCTTCCCCGGAAACACTGATCCGCACTTCACCGCCGCCGCAGATGGGCGTTGTGTGCTGCGAGATCTGGTAGCCCTTGGGAAGATCAGGATAGAAATAATTCTTGCGGGCGAAATAATTGTGCTGCTCGATGGTGCAGTTGCAGGCGAGGCCGATGCGTACGGCCAGCTCGATAGCCCGGTGGTTCATCACCGGCAATGTACCCGGATGCGCAAGCGTAACCGGACTTACATGGGTATTGGGAGCTGCTCCGAATGCGATGCTGTCACCGCAAAACAATTTACTATTAGTCAGCAACTGGGCATGCACTTCCAGTCCTACCACGATTTCGTATTCGGGATGGCTCATCATAAAAGTGCAGCAAAATTAGCTGTTTGAGCACAGAAATCGGAAAATAAAGCCCCCGCAATTCTGCGGGGGCTGTGTGGAGGGAAATATCTTTTAATCCGGATCAGAGCTCTGCAGTTCTGATCTTGCGGGGCATGCGCAGGTCGATTGTCTGCGTTTTACCGCTGCGGCTTATTTTCACGGGCACGCTTGTCTTCGTGCGCGATTCGCGGATCTGATTCGTGATATCGGAGGTGCCGGTAATCTCACGATCGCCCACCTGCAGGATGATGTCACCTTCTTTGAGGCCGGCTTTTGAAGCAGCCGATTCATCTTCCACCGACAGCACTTTCACGCCTTTACCGTCGTCGGTATCCTGTACAGACAGGCCGATCTTGGGTGCATTGTTGTATAACGAATAACCGCGTACCTGTGCACCCGGAGGATTCGGGGGTTGGGGAATATTGTCGAAATCGATATCAAACGTGCGGGCCATGTCATCGAAGTTGTAGCTGTAAGACACGCCTCTCCATTTGGAAAGTTCGGCCGTTACCTTTTGCTCTTTTCCGTCGCGGAGAAAAGTCACGCTTACCTTGTCGCCTGTTTTTTTGTCTTTAATGGCTTTCGTGATATCGTCTGTTTTTTCAATTTTGGCGTTGTCTACGCGCGTAACGATATCTCCTACCTTGATACCGGCTTTTTCGGCACCGGCACCTTTGATCACGGAAATAATTTTAGCTCCTTTAGTATCCGATTGTGTAGTAACGCCCAGCATGGCCTTGTTGCCATAACCGGCAACGATTACGTCGGCCAGCTCGTTGCCATCGCTTGTAATGGTCATTCCACCACCTGTTACGGTGCGGTTGTTCACGCGGGTGCGGGATACGGATACACCTTTGGGTGTATCGCCTTTGTCCACTTCTTTGCCGTTAACGGTGATTTTGTCGTTTTCGATTTTGACTGTGAGCGTGTCTTTGCTATCGGCCGGGCGGATGATAACAATTCGTTCGCTACGGTTGTTGGTGTCGGACTGCGCGTTGATGGCGCCGGGCAGAAGGAAAGCAGTAAGGCCAAGTGCCAGCAGCGGCTTGATGGATGTTTTGATTCGTTGTATCATGACTTATCTACGTTTTTTTTCGTAGATCAAATATAAACACATTTCTGAAATACGAAAGGCTTCGGAAATGTTAAAGTTCTTTAATAAAATTAACAGCCAGTGCCTCGTAGGTGCGCACGTCGCACCCATCGACTGCTTCATCCCCTATGTATTGCATGCCGCATTTCTCCAGTACTTTGAGCGAGCCTATATTGGCATGTTCGGCTCTTCCGACGATGCGTTGCAGCTTTGCCTCGTTGAAGCCGTACTCCAGGCTGGCCCTGGCCGCTTCGGTTGCATATCCCTTGCCCCAGAACGCTTTATGATAACGGTAGCCGAGATCTACCTCATCCAGTTCCGGGCGGTATTTCAGCCCGCACCATCCCATAAAGGCATTGGTTTCTGCCAGAAAAACAGCCCAACGACCGAGGCCTCTCTCGTACTGCGGTATTATTACCTGGTGTAATATTTCTTCTGCATGTACAATATCGCGGATCGGATCGTGGGTGTACTGCGTAACGGCTGAATCGGCATTCAGATCAAGGATCAGCAACGCTTCATCGGCAGTAAACCGGCGCAGGTAAAGATTATGTGTTTTTACGATCATTTAGGTAGTGTAAATCCTTAGTGCATTTCCATCCCGGAATGAACTAAAAATTAATTTTTATTACAGACTTTTGCCAGACCATTATACTTAAGCACTAACTCTTATGGAATTATTTATATTCATCATATCTGTTGCACTTTTTGGTACCTCTATATTTTTTGCCCGTCAAAAAATGCGTGAGTCGCGCCAGGCGCGCTTACGTGTGGAAGAAGAGCAGGAAAAATTCTCCAGTATTTAATTAACCGGCTGCCAGTTCCTTTACCGCCTGCACTACCTGCTGCAACTGACCTGCATCCTGACCTCCCGCTGCCGCCAGCGTTTTCTGTCCACCGCCGCCACCTTTGATGAGGCCGGCTATTTTTTCTTTGATGATTTTCACGGCATCCCAGCCACGTGTTTCATTCAGGCTTTCCGATACAGCCAGCGACACCGATGGTTTACCGCCGATAACAGCCGCCAGCACGATCAGGTGATTCGCGGCAAGCAAAGGTTTGAGTTCAAGCGACAATTTTTTCAGATTATCTGCATTGCCTACTTCCACCTGTGCTCCGATAAAATCGATCCCGCCAACCTTTTCCACTTTTTGTAAAAGTTCCTGGCGTAATTGTGTTACCTGTTTTGCTTCGAAGCTTTCAATCTTTTTTTCCAATGCGGATTTGTCCTCCATCAGTTTCTCCACGTTCTTCAGCGGCTCGCGTGATTTCAGCAATTCACCGATCTGTTTGAATTGGGTAGCTTTTTCACGCAGTGATTGAAAGGCTTCTGCTCCGGTCAATGCTTCGATACGGCGTACACCTGCAGCTACGGCCGATTCTGCTACGATGGTAAACAAACCGATCATGCCGGTGCTGGCAACGTGTGTACCTCCGCAAAGCTCTACCGAATAAGAAGGATCGATGGTTACCACGCGTACGGTATCGCCATATTTTTCTCCGAACAGCGCTGTGGCGCCTGATTGCATGGCCTCTTCTTTTGGCATTTCACGGATCACAACAGGAATATTCTGACGGATCTTTTCATTCACGATGTCTTCTACCTGGCGAATCTCTTCGTCTGTCATTTTGGAAAAATGCGAGAAGTCGAAACGCAATGTATCGGCCGATACCAATGATCCTTTCTGCGCCACATGCGTGCCCAATACCTGGCGAAGTGCCGCATGCAACAGGTGTGTAGCCGTGTGATTATAGGTAATCACAAGACGTTTTGCTGCATTTACTTCAGCCTTTACAGGTGCCGTGATATCTTCCGGCAATACATCAGTAAAATGAATGAAGAGATCGTTCTCCTTCTTGGTGTTGACAACCGGCACTGTCTGTTCTCCGAAACGAAGTACACCGGTGTCACCTGCCTGGCCGCCGCTTTCTGCATAGAACGGCGTCGTTTCCAATACCAGTTGATATTGTTCTTTGCCTTTGGCCTTTACTTTCCGGTATTTGACTACCTGTGTTTCGGTTTGCAGATCGGTATAGCCAACGAAACTTGTTTTGTCCGCTTTATTGATTTCTATCCAGTCTTCGGTATCGATGGCTGTGGCCGCACGTGAGCGGTCTTTCTGGCGTTGCAGCGCCGCTTCATAGGCGGGTTCGTCAACCGTCAGTTTATTTTCAGAGGCGATCAACCTGGTAAGGTCGATCGGAAATCCGTAAGTGTCGAGCAGTTCAAAGGCACTTTCGCCGTCGATGATGCCGGTTTTGCTTGCCGCCATTACGTCGTCGATTTTTTTCAATCCCTTTTCCAGCGTACGCAGGAAGGCTTCTTCTTCTTCGCGGATCACGCGTGCTACAAATTCTTTTTGTTGATCGAGCTCCGTGAACACGCCGGCAAATTGCGCAGCGATTACCGGCACCAGGTGAAACAGCAACGGCGTTTTATGATCGAGATAAGAATAATAATAACGTACAGCACGGCGCAGAATGCGGCGGATTACATAACCTGCTGCCGTATTCGAAGGCAATTGCCCGTCGGCAATCGTAAAGCTGATGGCGCGGATATGATCGGCCAGTACGCGGAAGGCAACCGCCTCATGGCTGTCGCTGAAATCATATTTGCGACCGGTGATCTTTTCCACTTCGGCAATGGTGCCGGTGAATACGTCTGTATCGTAGTTGGATGTTTTGCCTTGCAACACACGCACAAGCCGCTCGAAGCCCATGCCTGTATCTACGTGACGGGCAGGCAACAGCTCGAGGCTTTTATCTTTTAAGCGGTTGAATTGAATGAATACGTTGTTCCATATTTCAATCACCTGCGGATGGTCGGCGTTCACAAGGTCTTTACCGGGAGTGGCTGCGCGCTCGGCATCCGTGCGGCAGTCGACGTGTATTTCGGTACAGGGACCGCAAGGGCCGGTATCACCCATTTCCCAGAAATTGTCTTTTTTATTTCCCAGTAAAATGCGTTCCTCCGCAATGTATTTTTTCCACTCGTTAAAGGACTCGTTGTCGCGTTCCAGTCCTTGTTCGCTATCGCCTTCAAAAATGGTTACATAAAGGCGTTCCTTATCGAGTTTATATACTTCGGTGAGCAGTTCCCAGCTCCAGGCGATGGCTTCTTTTTTAAAATAACCTTCTTCCGGTGCGTCCGGATTGCCAAAGCTCCAGTTGCCCAGCATTTCGAACATGGTATGGTGATAGGTATCCACGCCCACTTCTTCCAGGTCGTTATGTTTGCCGCTGACACGGAGACATTTCTGTGTATCCGCCACCCGGGCACTGGCAGGTTTGCGGTTGCCGAGGAAATAATCTTTGAACTGGTTCATGCCTGCATTGGTGAACATGAGGGTCGGGTCATTTTTCACAACAATGGGGGCAGAAGGCACGATCTCGTGGCCTTTGCTCCGGAAGAAATCCAGGAATGTCTGTCGTATGGCGGTGCTGGTCATCATAAATTTGCCAAATAATTTGGGTTGATTTTTGCTCGCGAACGGCCTATATTTGTTTGCTTCTCCGGCCGCTCACGGAGTGGGCAAAGGTAATTGTTTCGCTGTGTAATCCTGCGTCCGGCGGTTCCGGAATGCGAAAGGCTACTGATTAGTCATGAAGAAGATCAAATATTATTACAATACCAATACCCTTCGCTACGAAAAACTGGAGTCGCCGTTGCGGGTCAAGCTCCTGCGCATATTCGGATTCATTGCTGCCGCCCTGGTTACCGCTGCCCTCATCTCTTATTTCGCCTTTCAATTTGTAGGTTCTCCTAACGAAAAATTGCTGCGCATGCAGAATGCCGGCCTGCGCGACAACTACCGCGACCTGGACGACCAGTTGCAGGAATTGGAGAAACAATTGAAAGAGTTGGAGAAAAGAGACAACAACGTTTACCGGGCCATCTTCGAAGCCAACCCCATTCCCGACAGCGCCCGCGCCAAGGAGCTGGAAATGGAACAGGAAATGCGCACCGTTACGAGCATGAACAATAACCAGCTTTACGCCTCCATCAATCAGACCATCCTCAATCTCCGTAGCCGTATTAAGGCGCAGCAGGGTTCTTATAAAGAAATTGACGAGTTGATCCGTAACAAAGAACAACTCCTGGCGCATACGCCTGCCATTCAGCCGGTGAGCAACCAGGATCTTTCGCGCATAGCCTCCGGTTTTGGCTATCGTATCGATCCTGTATATAAAACGCCGAAGATGCATGCGGGCCTCGACTTTGCTGCCCCGCAGGGCACTCCTATCTACGCTACCGCTAATGGCACCGTATCGCTTGCCGGCAACGCCGGCAACGGTTATGGCAACCACGTGATCATCAATCATGGTTACGGCTATGAAACCTTATATGGTCACATGGTAAGGGTAAAAGCGCGGGTAGGCCAGCAGGTGAAGCGTGGTGAAGTAATCGGCTGGGTAGGCAGCACGGGCAAAAGCACTGGCCCCCACTGCCATTATGAAGTACATAAGAACGGCAACAAGATCGACCCGGTTTACTTCTTCTACAACGACCTGTCGCCCGAACAGTTTGACCGTCTGCTGAAACAGGCAGCCGCCAGCAACCAGAGTTTTGATTAATCCTTTTTTACTTCGTTGATTTTTTCAACCGATATTTTATCGGGGGAGAGATAAGTGATTTTTGCCTGCACTTTATCGCCGGGATTAAGTTCGCTCAGCTCTTCGCCGCCGAGTTTTGCAGTGATGTTTCCGTCAAATAATTGCACATATACGGAATGGGGTGTGATGCGTTCAACCACCGCCTCCACAGCCTGGCCTGAGGCCACCAGCTTCTGGGCTTCGTAATAGGAAGCGATATAGGCATGCGAAAAAAGTTCCGCAGAAAGACGAGCGGGATTATCGAGATTGATCAATTTGAAGGCAACGGCCTCGTTTACCACTTTTTCCGAAGGCACTTTCTCCCAGCGTGACAATTGCAACGGGAAGAAGAGGTAGTTGCTTATTTCCTTTACAAAAAATTTCCCTTCCACTTCCTTGAGGTATCCGGAGAAACGATTTTCGATACGCGCCTTTTGTATCATCAGGTGCAGCGCATTATTGTATAAAAACTTGAGATCATAAGCCGCCAGCTTATCGCCTCTGTCTGTAAGACGCGTACGGAAGCTCACTTCATCACCCGGACGAAAAGTCTGCAACTTTGAATGCAAAGTATCTCCTGTTCTTCCCACCACCGTTTTCTTTCCATTGGAAACATATTCGATCGTCAGCAGTCCCTTGGCTGCATTCACAGAAACTACCCGACCTTTTTTCAATTCGTCCGCCATGTCAATCTTATTTTCTGCGAAGGTGATAAAAAAAAAGCAGCCGGCTTCAAAAAAGCGCGGCTGCTGTTGTTTGTCTATCTATCTCGCCAAAAATCAGTTCCTGGTCACTGAGTAGCGCCAGTTACCTGCTTTTGAAACGTCGAGTGTAATGGTATAGTTGCCGGCAGTTCCAACCGGGATATCGCTGCCGCCGAAAGCGAGAGAGCCCGCAGTAGCGCCGCCTCCAAGATTGATAGTCCAGTCATCATTTGCGCGGAACTTGATATTTCCGGGAGAAAGGTTGAGTGTGATACTGTACTTCTTAGTGGTGCCGTTGTAGGTCATGTCCTGATCTGTACTCCAACTGCCGGTGGCGTCACCAATCAGGCCGAAAGAATTGATCTTATCGGCACTCCAGGTCATGGCCGTGGTATTGGCTTTTACCAGGTAAACGCCGGTAGAAGGCACGCTGAGGTTGCCGCCGCCGTTGGTCAATATGCCCGTTGAGCCGCCGTAGTCACCTGCGCCCCAGTTGTCACCTTTTACGATCTTAAATTCGGCAGGGCTGTTGCTGAAATCAATAAATCCAGTGTATTCACTGTAAGGTCCTCCTACGGGTGTCAACGCTACCAGTTGCGGAGCCGTTTCCGGTGACCATCCCTGGTGGTTGCCCGCCACATTCAGCGCCTGCGGATATACATACTTAATCAGGCGGCTGATGAACAAGGTATTCTGGTAGTCGGACAGTTGTTTCCAGGTGCCCGAAGTGGCTTCAACGGTCCATTTCAGTTTGGCATCCGTTCCGGGATCGCCGAAGCCGTGTGCTGCCAGTGAATCATTGAAACGTTTATGGGTGTAAGTACCGGTACTGTCCAGACCTCCATTGTCGGCAGTGAGGCGGAAAAGTGTTTGCGTATTCCAATCTACTGCTATCTCGTTGCCTTCTGCATCTGTTTTACGCTCCGCAAAAAGAATGCGGTAAGTAACCGCGGGGCCGCCGGTTGCAGGTTTGGAACGCGTCCAGTTGAATTTGATATTATCACTGGTAGATGCCGGGCTGATATCTACGTTGGAGGCGGCAGAAACAGGTCCCAGCAGGAAGAAAGGCGTAGCACCATCTTTGAAACGGGTAACCGTGATGAAGAAAGTATTCTGCGACAGCAGTTGTTTGTCGCCGTTGTCGGCGATCACAGCCCAAGCCAATTCAGCGATGGCACCGTCGGCGATTCCTTTTGCTTTCAGCGCAGCATCGAGTTGCTGATACGTGAGCGCAAGCGAAGTGGCCGTGCCGCCATTGCCTGCGTCGAATTGCACCAGCGGATTGGTAAAATCAATCGTGGCGCGCTGCGACATCACCACCTTATATTTCGGAGCAGTAGTGGTGCCGGGTTTGGCAGCATTCCAACTGAAATTGATGACAACAGAAGGAGTGGCCGCATTCAGGCGAGCCTGCGTTCCAGACACGGGAGCCTGCAGCGCAAAATCAACGAGTCCCTCCCCCGTCACCGTGTTATCATTAAAGTCGGCTTTTTTGCAACTGGCTATCACCAGTATTACAACAGCCGCCAGAAACAGGATCTTTTTCATTGCAATCGTATTTAGATTATGACGGATAAGTTTAATTCATTCTTGTAAACGTTACTTCCTGTTCGGCAGAACTCACATTCACCGTATTGCCGGAAACATCGAGTACCGTTCCGTTGAACTTGTAACGGAATTTAGTCAATTGATGACCTGCTCCCGGAGTAAAGTGACGTGTGGGAATAAACGTGGCAGCCCATGTGTTGGTAGCAAAAACACGCACCTGCAACGTAACGGCTGTTCCGATCTGTGCATTCGTTTCATCGTAGGCTGTAACTGTAGCCGATACAGGCGTCATGCGTTGTTCATTTACGGTGCCACCCAATGAACGGTCGAAATTGATCGTAACAATATCCGAGGTGCTCACCTTGGCCGGGAACACACGCAACATGGTGGGAGTAAATACCAGCGGGTCGAAGAAGTTGGGTTTGTAGTCCGATGTTTGTTTAGTGCCCGTCTTCGTTTTTACCAGGAAACCAAAATCTTTCAACTGAGCAGGGCTTTGACCAAAGATTTGCGTACCGATAAAAGTGAAAGACCATTTGTTGGTGCCGGCAGCCGTCATTTTGGCTTCAGGTGGTGAGTTGGTCCAATTGGTGTTGGTCGATCCGTCTGCAGCAGGATACTGCGCGCTCAATGCCGCGTTGCTGCGATCAATGGAAGTGTTGGAAAATATCCAGATATAGGCTTCGGCCTCACCCGCCATCGGCGTACCGGTTACATCCACCGTAAGTGTTACCTGGTCCTCTGCGGTATAAGTAGAAGGACTGAAGGTCGGGTTCTGTGCGTGCAATGCGCCGATGGTCAAACAGCTGAATGCAAGCAGGATAATTAGTTTATTCATACAGCGTTCGTTTTATTGTTTGGTGAATTCATAGGTGTACGATACGAGCAGTTTACCTGTAGACGCATCCCTCCTTTCTTTTTTCAACTGCAATACATTGCGGCCGCCGGCGGGATAACTACCCAGCGTTAATGTATCCGTAGCAGAACCTTGCTTGAATGCAAGATAAGTAGGGTATTGTGCAGGACCGGCGTTCCAGTCGCCATTGGCCACGGCGATCACGGCAGGTGAATTACCGGGCGTGGTAGTGAAAGTGGTCGTTTGGCCGCTGTTGGTCACGTTGAGTGTGATCGAGTAATCCGTGTAAGGAAACAACGTGGTCAGATCAAGTGTGCTGTAAGGAAATCCCTTCTGCGCCGCATCTTCATCTTTCTGCGTCACCTTGCTGAGTTTCCAGGTACCGCCGAAGGAAGTTTTCACGTTGCGCACGGCACCGGTATCTTCAAATTTATCGGGGCGGCAGGCGTTCAGCGTTACAATCGCTGCCAGCAGTATGAGTAATATCCGTGAATTCTTTTTCATACAGATTTAGTTTAATAGTGTTAGAAACAACCGCCTTCAGGGTTCATGATGAAAGGGGCAAAGGCGTCCTGTTCTCCTTTCGGAAACTGAAGAATAAATCCATTGCAATTCCATACCGATCCTCTGCGGTCAACATTTGTTCCGTTGCGTGCGCCGATGCGTTTGATCTCATGGTAACGGCTTCCTTCGGCCACAAGTTCCAGTTCGCGTTCGCGGCGTGCGGTGGAAATCACGAGCGCTGCCGTGGCATTGGTGGCCAGGTTGCGCGTTGTACCTCCGTAGGCACGGGTCAGCAGTTGGTTCAAATTGGTGATGGCATTGGTCAGTGCCGCCGCATTGGACGAAGCGATTTCGGCGCCGCTTTCCGCCAGGATCAGTTTTATCTCCGTCAGGTGTACTATCGGCAGATCAAAGAAATCCTTGTTGTATTTCGTGGTCACATAATAACCCGATTGCAGCGTGTTGCTGTACCAGCTTTTTCTCACATCCAGCGGATCGGCATTAACAACCGAATAAAACTGGCTGGTAAAATTCAGCACCGGTATGTTCAGATCTGACCGGTAGTTGCCGCGCAGTTCGCTACCGGGTTGAAAGCGGGTGGCTTCATTGGCAATGACCAGGATGCCTTCGCGGCTCAGGCCGGGTGAGAAACGGGAGCTGTGGCTGGCATCCGGCACGAACATGCTATTGGCTGCAATCTCTGCGGCATACTTGTAAGCATTGGCAAAATCATTCATCTGGAAATAAACTTTTGCCAGGTAGGCTTTTGCGGCCCAACGTGTTGCCTTGTAGTTGCCGGTAAAGGTTTCGGGTAAAAGTGTCTCTGCATCTTTCAGATCGGCAATTACCTGGTCATATACCTGCTTCACAGTTGCACGCTGCACGGAACCGATCACAATTTCATTGCGGAGCGGAATACCGTAGTGTGAATTGTCGGATGTATAACCCCAGGGTTGTGCAAACAAACGCACGAGTTCGAAATGCGCCACACCGCGGAAGAACAAAGCCTGACCTTTCACATTGTCTGCATTGCCTGCGCTTACCAGTGAAAGCTTGCGCAACACGCCATTCGCTACGTTGATGATGCGGTATCCTTTTTTATAAAAATTATTTCTTACATCACCGAAGATCGAGTTCTGACGTTTGTAGATTTCTGAAAAATCGCCGGTGAAGCGGCTGCCGTCGAGTTCGTCGGCCAGCATGTCAGTAAGCGATTGCAGGCGTCCTCCCATAAAATCACCGTCGCCCAGCAAAGTATATTCGCCGTTCAGGAAATCCAGCACGCCGTTTTCATCTTTCAAAGCCTCTTCCTCCGTCATCTGACCTTCCGGCGGACGCTCGAGGAATTTTTTGCATCCGGTAGTGAACAGTGCCACTGCCAGGATTAAGGTGATTGATTGCCAGTATATCCGTTTCATATGTTGCAATAGTTTTTATTTAGAAAGTAACGTTCAGTCCGAATACGATGGTCCGTTGTGTCGGCGCCGTGAGGTAAGTAATGTTAGGACTCAGGTTGCGATCCTGCGGATTCTCGAAGTCACGGGTAATTTCCGGATCTCCGCCGGGATATTTGGTAAACGTCAGCAGGTTACTTCCTGTTGCGAACAAACGCAGACTCTGAATACCAACTTTTTTCAGCGACGCAGGTCTGAACCGGTATGACAGGCTCAGCTCACGCAGACGCATGTAATCGGCATCACGGAGGAACATGGTAGAGTTGAACTGGTCTTCACTCGGTACACCGGGATAATCGGTAGCGTCATATACCAGTTTAGGATACTGGCTCTGATCGCCGGGATTTACCCAACGGTCCAGCATGTCCTTGCGGAAATTCCAGTTTTTCTTGGAAGTACCGAGGAACTGATACTTGGCCGAGTTCTCATAAATATTACCACCGATCACAAACGTGAAGAGCGCACTCAGTTCAAAGTTTTTATAAGAAACAGAGCTGTTGAACCCGCCGATATAGTCAGGCAGTACGGAGCCTGCAAATACACGGTGATTCAGTGAATAGGTTTTTGTTTGCTTGCCGGTATTGTCCAGCCAGATGGGCATGCCATCCGCAGGATCGGTACCATAATAACGAACCAGGTAGTTTACACCAAGCGGAAGTCCTCTTACGATACGTGTATCATTAGTACCACCACTCACGGCATCCGGTCCGAGTTCGTAATCGAGTACTTCGTTGTAGTTGCGGGCGATGTTGCCACCTACCGTCCATTTCACTTTATCGTTGTCAACGAGTTTGATGTTGGCACTGAGTTCGAGACCTTCGTTGAGAATGCGCGTATCGGAAAGGTTACGCCAGATATCACCCAGGCCGGTAGCAGAAGGAGAAATACCAGGGGACAGCAGGATATCTGTAGATATTTTGCGATAGTAGGCAAGCTCACCGGTGATGCGTCCTTTGAAGATGCCGAATTCAAGTCCCGCATCAAAATTGCGCATGTTTTCCCATTGCAGATCGGGGTTGCCGAGGTTGTTGAGATAAACAGTGGTGCTACCGTTGTAGTTATTCCCCCCCACCTGGAAGTTATCATAATATACACCGGAAGGAATGTTGGCATTACCAACAATACCATAGCTGGCGCGCAGTTTCAGGTAATCGACCCAGGTCACATCTTTCATAAAATCTTCCTCGTTCACATTCCACGCAGCCGATCCCGAAGGGAAGAAACCATATTTGTTATTCGCACCGAATTTGGATGAACCATCCATACGTGCAGATACCTGGAAGATGTATTTGTCTTTGATGTTATAATTGACGCGTGCAAAGAAGCTGGTAAAGGTATAAGCGTCTTTCTCGCGCTCGCGGATCTGGTTGTTGTTGAGCAAACGGTCGCGGAGATTGCGGTAAGCCTGCACAGAGTTTACGTCTGTCCAGTAAGGCTTGGCGGCCCACTGACCTATTTCACCGGTATACTCACGCAGTGAAACAGATTGGTTTTCCTGACCTGCAAGAATGTTCACCTTGTGGCCGTTCTTCATGTCGATAAGATAGTTGGCCGTAAACTGGGTATTCCAGTTGGTACCCCAATAAGGATAACGCTTGGCATAACCGGAGTCCTGTGGTTTCTGCGTCCACAGATTGGTTTCGTATTGGTCGTCGAAGGAACGACGGTATTCAACAGAACCGTTGGCTTTGATAAAGAAGTTGCGGAACAACTCCAGCTCTGCTGATAATCCGGCCAGGAAACGGTTGTCCACCTCACGGCGGCGCGTTTCATTCAGGCGGCGGATCGGGTTGCTTGTATTTACTTCGTAAGTACCATCGGGTTTGTAAACGTTGAAGATGGGCAGTGCGGAAGACATGGCATCACCGATACCACCATCCCACGCAGCAGGTACACGTTTATTTATGCCACGGTTGAAACCGGATGTCAGTGAAATTTTCAGCGTTTTTACCGGACGATAGTCCATGTTGAGACGCGCACTGAGCCGGTCGTATGAGTTTGCTTTGATATAACCTTCGTTCTGGCTGTAAGAAAGGTTGGCAAAGGTTTTCAGTTTTGCCGTACCCGCATTAAAAGAAAGGTTGTGTTCGTTGATAAAACCGGTCTGGGTCAGCAGGTCCCACCAGTCGGTATTATTCGCCTGCGCCTGTGCCCAGGTAAGATTGCCGGGGAGTGGAGCCTGTCCGGTATGCCCGCTGTTGACCCAGGCTTCCTGGCGTAGTTGCAGCCACTCCGGACCATTTACAAAATGCGGACGGATGGCAGCCTGCGAAAAGCCGAGCCTGTTGGAATAAGTAAATGAAGGTTTGCCGGACTTACCACGTTTGGTGGTGATGAGGATTACGCCGTTGGCACCGCGGCTTCCGTAAATACCGGTAGCACCGGCATCTTTCAGAATTTCCACTGATTCAATATCGGAAGGGTTCAGGGAAGATAGCGGGTTCTGGTTCATGGCACCGCTGTTGCCACGGAGGAAAGGATCCGATACAATGGGAATACCGTCGATCACATACAGCGGGTCACCACTTGCAGAAATGGAACCAACACCGCGTACGCGGATCACGGAACCCGAACCTGCCAGGCCATTACCCTGGATTACCTGTACACCGGGAGCCTTACCCTGGAGGGCAGCTTCAAAGCTGGGTACGGGAATGGAATTCAGTTTTTCGCCACTTACACGGGAGATGGCACCGGTTACGTCTTTCTTGCGTTGAACACCGTAACCAACTACAATCACTTCTCCCAGGGAAGCGTTGTTAACGGTCAAACCAACATCGGCGCTGGTTCTGCCGCTCACATTTATTTCTTGTGTTTCATAGCCTGAGAAACTCAGCACAAGTGTGGTCACACTTGCATCTACCGTTAATTGATAAGATCCGTCCGAACCAGTCTGGGTAGCATTCCTTGTGCCTTTCGCCGTTACTGTGGCACCTGCAACAGGGCTACCGTCTTTGGAGTCGGTTACTTTTCCGGTAATAATTCTTTGCTGGGCGTAAGAAACGAGGGACACAAGCATGGCTATGAGAAATACAGCCGCTCGGAGCAATTTTCTGCACGACATAAGCAATCGTTAATAGTTAAGCAATTCGTTTCAGGAGAAAAAATACACAATGTGTATTTAAGACACAATGTTAGAACAAAAAACAATATGTCAAAAATTTATTTTCGGTTAAAATCGGGCGTATTCCGGCGCCAGCCGGGGCTTTCAGAAAAAAAGGATTAACCGGCCAGCACTGAACTGCCCGCTTTGCGGCGCTGGTTCTTTTTGCGGAATTCCGGCTTCAGTTTGTAGAGTTTACCCGGACGGTGCGGCACATCGTCTTCCATTTCATTGAGATCCAGCAGCCAGTCTTTGATCGCGATTTTTTTGCGGAAGTTGCGGCGGTCCAGGTCCGTATCCAGGATCGCCTGGTACAGTTCCTGCAATTCACGGAGTGAGAATTTCTCCGATAACAGGTTGAACACCACCGGATGTTCCATGATCTGCTCACGCAAACGGTTGAGACAGGTTTCCAGGATGCTTTTGTGGTCAAATGCCAGCTTACGGATATCATTCACCGAATGCCAGTGCAGATCGTTGTGATTCAGCTTGAGCTTGTGGTGTTTGATATCCACCAGGGCATAATACGCGGTAGTGATTACACGCCCCGAAGGGTGACGGTTAATGCTGCCGAACGTATGCACCTGCTCCAGGAATACATCATCCAGCCCCGTGCGCTCGCGTAATACGCGGTAAGATGCCGAATCCAGGTCTTCATCGGGACGCACCAGGTCGCCAAGCAGGGAATACAATCCTTCAAACTCCTCCAGATCCGACTTGATCAGCAGCACTTTCAGCTCTTTGTTATCATATCCGAAGATCACACAGTCCACCGAGATGGCTATATTGAAATAGTCGAGGTGACTTATTTTTTCAAGTTCCGCCGTCTTAAGCGATGAGTTTTTGGGCATAACCGATGATTGAATGAAGAGTTCAAAAATATAAACTTACAGCTTAGTATAGATGCTGCGTTTTTACGGCACATGCAATTTTAAGGTTTTATTGCCCATGGCCGTGGTTACACGTACAAAGAAAAGCCCTGCAGGCAGGCGGCTGGTCTGGTCGTTGATCGCCACCTGGTGAACGCCGCGGTTGAGTGTGCCCGAGAAGGCAGTACCGATGCGTTGCCCGGTAGCGCCGATGATCTCTATTCTTACAGCACCGGCTTCCGGCAAGTGCAGTCGCACGCTTACATCAGAGCGGCCGGGATTCGGATATACCTGCGCTTTCAGTTCGGTACCAGGATCTTCTTCTTCCGGTTCGGGGTCGGGAGGAACCGGCGTGTTGGCTGCAGGACCGTTAGGATCGCGGTTGATGTATAAATGATATTCGCCGGGTTGTAAAGTAATGGTCTGAGCATTGCCTGTGGCCGCAAAGCGCGCATCGGTCAGGTAATCGCGCCATTCGCCTGCACGTGGGAAAGTAACGGCGGCCGTTTGTGCCACCACATCAAAGTTGCCGATCACCATAATATCGGATGTATCACTGGCCGAACGCAGCCGTATCCATTTGAATGCGCCGGCCAGGTCACGCTCGATCGTTGTTTCATTGGCGGTAAATACGTCGCGGAACCGCCAGTTGCCCCGCAGTTGACCGAGTTTTGCATATACATTGTACAACTGCGTGCGGCGCGCCTGCTGACGGTAATCCCAACGAATTGGTTTCTCGCTCGTGCGGCAGTTATCACTCGGATAAGGTTGCGGAATGGTGTTGCCCGGATGACAGGAAGTGATCGAATAATCGTATCCCGTTTCGCCAAACTGCCAGATCATTTTGGGACCGGGAATGCTGTAGAAAAATGCCGCACTCAGTTCCATGCGCTTCAATGCGGTAGTAGTGTCTTTGGTATTATAACTACCGGCGCTGTTGCCAAATGTTACGGCACGGTACATCATTCTTTCTTCGTCATGGCTTTCCATGTACGTCATCAGGTGCGGTTTGGTCCAGTTGCGCACGGTATGAATACCTCCTTCAAAATTCCAGGTATTGCCTTCGGGGTCGGGTGTACTGTAACCCATTGCCGCCTGGGAGAAATTCTTATTGTGATTGCCCCAGAACAGCATGCCGTAATCAGCCAGTTCCTGCTCTTCGGGATTTTCGGCAAAATGTTCGAGAATGGCATAACTGCCGGGAGATTTGCGTTGCAGGGTATCGTAATAAGCTTTCCAGATGGCTACGCGGCTTGCATCATATTTCCCCCACAACTCCACGTTGGACCCAGAGTTGAATTGCGTAAATCCTTTGGAAAGGTCAAAGCGGAAACCATCGATCTTATACTCTGTCAGCCAATGCTCTACCACACGTTTGAAGAAATATTTCGTTGGTGCCGCTTCGTGGTTGAAATCATGAAACACATTGAACGGATGTCTTGCCACTACGTTAAAGTAAGGGTTGTCGGCAGCCGTCTGATTGGAGGCGCCGTTCCACCACATAGCAGCAAGCGGACAGGCACCGGTGGCATGATTGAGCGCGATATCCATGATCACGGCAATGCCGCGGCCGTGGCAGGTATCGATAAACTCCTTGAAAGCATTTTTTGTTCCGTAATATTTATCCGGCGCCAGGAAATACGCGGGGTTATAACCCCAGCTCAGGTTGCCGTCAAATTCATTTACCGGCATCAGCTCAATGGCGTTGATGCCCATGCGTTGCAGGTAATTCAATGTATCGCGCAACGTATTCCAGTTGCGGGCAGAAAGAAAATCGCGCACCAGTAATTCATACACCACCAGGTTGCGTTTGTCGGGACGTGCATAACCTGTCGTTCTCCAGTTATAGACCGGCGCGGCTGTCTGCACAATGCTCACAATGCCCGATTGCCCGGCGGGATAAGCGCGCAATCCGGGATAAGTAGCCGCAGAGATAAAAGGATCGTTGTCTTTGTCCAGCACTTTTTCGGAATAGGGATCACCTACGCGGAGTGTGCCGTCGATCAGGTATTGAAAAGCGTATTCAGTGCCCGGCGTCAGCCCGGTGATCGTTTTCCACCAATACTGGCCATCGGGCGTTTTATTCATTTGAAAAGCCGCGTTCTCGGTCCACGCTCCACCCGGAAACTCCCCGGTTACGCAAATTCTTGTTTTGCCGGGTGCGAATAAAACCAGGGTAACCTCTGTATTATTCGCCGCGTAGTTGATGCCGTCTTTCACGCCTGCCGGAAGCGGCGCGGTGGTGACGCCACCGCCCACAAAAAAGCGGACAGTATCTTTTTTCACCGTCGTTCCGTTGTCGGCTTCCACTACCACTTCCGCATTACCAGCTACCAGTACGGGATTTGCAGAGATCGTTGTGGCGTTGGCAGCGGATTGAATAACGGCACCATTGAGGTACAGCTTCATCGCTGAGGATGCGCTGGCTACGCCGGTTACGGGGAAATTATCGCCTGCAAACTTGTTGATGGTTTCGGGAACGGGTATATATTTCGGTTGAAAAAAAGGAACAGTGAAACGTGCTGCGAGTTCCGCACCATAAATCCTGAGGTACATGTTGGACTGGTCCGCATTGCGCTGCACGCGGTTGCCATCGCCGCTGCGGAATAAAATAGCGATCCGCTGAATGGTTTCACCAACCGGTACATTGAAAAACTGCCGCACGTTGTTGATGGTGTACTGAAAACGGTTGTTGCCCAGCGAAACCGCTTTTGCGGCAGCGGGCGTAGTGGCCCAGCCAAACGGTACATACTTCCAATCATTCTGATCGGCACTCGCTGACGTAATCAGCCCGATATGCACATACACATCATCGGAATTATAACCGACCAGCTCACGGTTGCCCATAGAGGCATCCAGCGTGATGACGAGGTTATCATTGTCCTTAGGAAAAAACGGAGTTGTTTCCAGTAACTGGGCCGCGGCAAAAAGTGCCGGCAGCATGAGCAGAAGGGTAAAAGCAGCTTTCTTCATTTGACAAGCAGATTAGGAATGGCATCGTTTGAAAAGTGAAGATAATAAATATGTACTTTCTACACATTAATTTTTTCTACCCCGCTTCGTCGTGTTTCACCGGTGGTGCTTCACGTTCATATATTACCTTTACCCCGAAACACATCCGGCCATGTATAATGCAAATGAAACCAGGCATCTGCAACAGGAAACGGCTTCGCTTCTGAAAGCACCTGATGCCATCGGTACCAAACAATTGGAAGACCTGCGCAACGTATTGCGCTTTCATGAATACCGTTATTATATTCTCAATGATCCGCTGATTGCCGACTTCGAATATGATCAGCTCTTTAAAGCATTGGAGCGCATCGAAGCCGCTCATCCTGAGCTGCGGACAGCAGATTCGCCCACACAGCGCGTAGCCAAAGGGCTTACCAGGGATTTTCCCTCCGCCACGCACCTGGTGCCGATGCTTTCGCTCGACAACTCCTACAACAGCGACGACCTGCTCGACTTCGACCGCAAAGCGCGTGAACTGTCGGGCCTGAGTGAAATTGAATATTGCGTTGAACCCAAATTTGATGGCGGCAGCATTTCATTGATCTATGAAAACGATATGCTGGTGCGCGGCGCCACCCGCGGCGACGGCGTGGAAGGCGACGAGATCACCACCAATGTGAAACAGATCCGTTCACTCCCATTATCTGCCGGTTTTTCCAAATATGGCATTGAACAGGTGGAAATTCGTGGAGAAGTGTTGATCAACAAAGAAAACTTTCGTCAGTTCAATGAAAAACTGATCGAGCAGGGACAGGCCCCCCTGGCTAATCCGCGCAATGCCGCGGCCGGTACCTTACGCATCAAAGATTCCGCGGAAGTAAGCCGCCGCAAACTCGAAGCATTCGTTTACCATATCAGTTACGTGAACCTTTTGCCCGGTGCGCAATCGCCGGAGGCTTTGGACACACATGCCGGCTCACTCAAAATGTTGTGGGACCTCGGCTTCAGAAGTCCGCAGAAAGAAAAGCAGGTTTTCAAAGGCATCCAGGGTGTGATCGATTATTGTCTTTCGTTTGAACAAACAAGAGATGACCTCCCTTATGAGATCGATGGCATGGTAATCAAGGTAAACTCCACTGAACTGCAGGACAAGATGGGCATGACCACCCACCATCCGCGTTGGGCGATCGCTTACAAGTTCAAGGCGAGGCAGGCCACCAGTATTTTACAAAATGTGGAATTTCAGGTTGGCCGTACGGGTTCTATTACCCCGGTAGCCAAAATACAACCGGTGCCGATCGGCGGTGTAACCGTATCCTCCATTTCTCTTTTCAACGAAGACATCATAAAAGAAAAGGACCTGATGATTGGCGATACCGTATTGGTGGAAAGAGCCGGCGATGTGATTCCTTATATTGTAAAATCAATGGCTGAGTTGAGAACCGGCAGTGAGAAACCTGTTGTGTTTCCCGGTACCTGTCCGGTCTGCAGCAGCCGATTATTCAAAGAAGAAGGCGAAGCGGTATGGCGCTGTATCAACATTGAATGTCCCGCGCAGGTGGTAGAGCGCATGATTCACTTTGCGAGTAAAGATGCCATGGACATCCGCGGTTTTGGTGATGCCAACGTGCGCAAATTTTACGAGGCGGGATTGTTGAAAGATATTCCCGGGATTTATCAGCTCGACTTTGAAACCATCGGCACCTGGGAAGGATTTGGGAAAAAATCCATTGATAACCTCAAAGCGGCAATCGATCATTCGCGGCAGCAACCGTTGCACCGGCTGGTCTTTGGCCTGGGCATCCGTTTTGTCGGGGAAACGACAGCAAAAACGCTGGCCAATACGGTGACGCATTTGCTGGACCTCAGAGAATTCACCATCGAACAATTGCAATCACTGGAAGACATCGGCCCTAAAGTTGCGGGAAGCGTGCAACACTTCTTCAGCAATCCGCAAAACATTGCGATGCTGGAGCAGCTTGAACAATTGGGGCTCAGTCTGCGTAATAATAAAAAGGATTTCGTGTCCTCGGGCAATCTGGAAGGGTTGACATTTTTGTTCACCGGTACTTTACCAACCTTAAAAAGAAGCGATGCCGAAGCCATGGCGGAAGCCAAGGGTGGCAAGCTGCTCAGTGGTGTGAGCGCCAAGTTGAATTACTTGGTAGTGGGTGAAGATGCCGGCAGTAAATTGGAAAAAGCGAAGAAGATCAATACGGTGAAAATAATTTCGGAGGCGGAGTTTTTGAAATTGTTGGAGGAGTAAGGTGAGGGTAAACAGCCGTATTAAGTATTAAGTAGTAAGTAATAAGTATTAAGTTACAAGTATAGAGAGTACTGACCATTCACGATTGACGATTCACGATTGACGATTCACACTTTTGACTTTTGAATTAAAAAAAAAATGCTTCAAAAAGAAACCATCAAGTTCCTCAGGGATCTTCAGAAAAATAACAACAAGCCGTGGTTTGACAAAAACCGTTCGATATACGAAGCATCGCGGCAGGACTTCGCAGCTTTGATCGATGAGATCATCCGCAAGCACAGCAAAAAAGATCCGTTGATCAGCGATCAGATCGGTAAGAACTGTATGTTCCGCATCAACCGCGACATCCGCTTTGCCAAAGACAAAACGCCTTACAAAAAGAATTTTGCCGCCAGTATCAACCAGGGAGGCAAGAAGTCGACGCTGGCGGGTTACTACTTTCACATGGAGCCGGGTAAAAAATCCTTCGCAGGCGGAGGTGTGTGGCAACCGCAGCCAGCCGAGCTCGCCAAAATCCGCCAGGAGATCGATTACAATCTGCCTGCCTTTAAAAAAATAGTGGAATCGAAGAAATTTCAATCGCTCTTTGGTGAGCTTTCCAGGGAAGACGCACTGAGTCGCGTACCCAAAGGATACGAAGCCGACAACCCTGCGGCAGAATACCTGAAACTGAAAAGTTTTGTTGCCATGGTCGATATCTCCGATGAAGATCTTTCTTCTCCGGATCTGGCCAAAAAGGTCGTCGCGGCATTTGAAGCCATTCAGCCGTTGAATACTTTTCTGAATGAGGCGATGCAGAGCTGATCGGCTAATTTGAAAATTTGATAATTAGACAATAAAAAAGCTTTCCCGATCAGGAAAGCTTTTTGCTATCGCCACTTTCAAATTGTCAAATCATCAAATTGGCTAATTAAAAGGTTTGCCTTAAAGCAAACCTTTTTCCGCAAGGTACTCCGCGATCTGCACTGCATTCGTAGCAGCACCTTTCCGCAGGTTGTCGGAAACGATCCACATGTTGAGGGTATTCTCCTGCGTTTCATCGCGGCGTAGACGGCCCACAAATACTTCATCTTTTTCATGCGCATCTTTGGGCATCGGGTACAACTGATTGGCAATGTCATCTGTTACCACTACGCCGGGCGCAGCTTCGAGTAATGATCGCAGTTCCGCAAGATCGAAGTCCTGCGCAAATTCCACGTTCACACTTTCACTGTGGCCGCCCATAACCGGAATACGCACGGTAGTGGACGTAACGCGGATATTATCATCACGCATGATCTTTTTTGTCTCAAGCACCATCTTCATTTCCTCTTTGGTGTAGCCATTATCGAGGAATACATCGATCTGCGGAATCACGTTGAGATCGATCTGGTACTTATAGGCCATTTCGCCTGACACGCCCTTACGTTCGTTTTCGAGTTGGGTAACGGCCTTCACGCCGGTGCCGGTCACACTCTGGTAAGTAGATACCACCACGCGTTTGATCCCATAGCGTTTGTGCAGCGGATTTAGCGCAACGACCATCTGGATCGTAGAACAATTGGGATTGGCGATGATCTTGTCATCCGCCGTAAGAATATCTGCATTGATCTCGGGCACGATCAGCGGACGGGCCGGATCCATGCGCCAGGCAGACGAGTTATCGATCACCGTGATACCTGCTTCTGCAAAACGGGGAGCCCATTCCAGCGAAGTACTGCCACCAGCTGAGAACAAAGCCACATCAGGTTTCGCGGCAATGGCATCCGTCATGCTTACCACCTTATACGTTTTATCACGGAAGGTGATTTCCTTACCCACTGATTTTTCTGAAGCTACCGGTAAGAGTTCGGATACCGGGAAATTTCTTTCTGCCAATACCTGTAACATTTTGGTGCCTACCAGACCGGTGGCGCCGACGACTGCGACTTTCATGGTTGTGTCCTCGCTTCTTTCTGCAAGAAGTGTTTTGTTTAAAAATAGTTTTAAAGAACGATCATCATGCGGCAAAAAAAAGAGGCCTTCCAAGTGGAAGGCCTGCTACATTTTTTATGCTGATGACATACAGAACGCTGCAAACCTTCCTATGAAAGCTTCTTCGTGCGTTTTGTATGTTTCATAATAATCATGGATGTAAAAATAAGCGTTGGCATTATTTACACCAAATTATTCAGTTCTTTTCTCATTGCTTCGGCTCCCCATGATACTATTTTGCAGGTATAGCAAAGAGCCATTGTTATGAGACGCTTGTGTTTTATCCTTTTACTGCTAACGTTCGTATTTTCCTGCACAGCCCAGCGATACGACCTGGTCATATCCGAGATTATGGCCGATCCTGCACCATCGGTAGGGCTGCCATCTTATGAATGGATAGAACTTTATAACAGAAGCGATCAAAGCGTTGACCTCGCCGGCATGAGAATAAGTGATGCCACCGGCACAAGTAATGCGCTTCCATCCTATCAACTGGCAGCAGGTGCTTACGTATTGATAGGATCATCCGCCGCGGCGTCGGCATTGCGTATATATGGTAATGCACTCGGCGTTACATCCTTTCCTTCGCTTGACAACGAAGGAGACCTGATCGTGATAAAGAATGCGGCCGGCATTACCATACATGCGGTAAGATATGATGTGTCGTGGTATGGTTCTTCTTTGAAGAAAGAAGGAGGATGGACGCTGGAGATTATTGATCCGGATAAACCTTGCCAGGGACCGGGCAACTGGACAGCGAGCACCGCATCTATTGGTGGTACACCCGGGCATCGCAACACAGTGCACGGCATAACACTTGACGAATCACCACCGCACGCGCTATGGTCGATAGGCATTGCCAACAATCAATTACATGTACAGTTCAATGAACCGGTTGACAGTTTTGCCGCAAGTTCGGCGGACAACTATCACATAGAAGGATACACCATAACGCGGGCGGAAATAACGCCGCCTTTGTTTGACCAGGCGGTCCTTTTTATTACAGGCTCAATGGAGGGGGGAAAAACATATAACCTTCATCTTCGCAATATTCCTGACTGCGCGGGCAACCTGCTTCCGGAACAGAGCACCCGAACAGGAAGCGCCACAGCCATACAAAAAGGAGACATTGTATTGAATGAGATACTTTTCAATCCGCGGTCTGGCGGGCAGGATTATGTGGAGCTATATAACAACAGCGATCATATTATTGATATGTCGGCGCTGTACCTGGCTAACCGCAACAGCAGCGGACAAACGGCAAATATGATCAGGCTTTCGGCGGTTAACCGACCATTCTTTCCGGGAGATCACCATGTATTTACCACAGATGTGGAAGCAATGGAACGGCACTATGTGGTAAGAAATAAAAGTGCCGTACAACAGCTATCGTCGCTTCCCTCCTATCCCAATGACAAAGGCACGGTGTTGCTGCTCGATGAGCAGGGAATGATATTGGAAGAATTGAATTACGAAGAAAAATGGCACTTCGCATTGCTGAGCGAATACAAAGGTGTGGCGCTGGAGCGATTGTCGCCGGACAGACCAGTAGGTGAGCAAACCAACTGGCATTCAGCTGCGGCAACGGTGGGTTATGGCACACCGGGTTATGTCAATTCGCAACGGCGTTTGAGTATGGCTGCAGGCGACGCGCAAATCACGCTCGATACGGAAATATTTTCACCAGATCAGGATGGATGGCAGGACCTGTTGCAGATCTGTTATCAATTACCGGAACCCGGTTCGGTAGCGAACGTGTACCTATTCGATGGCACGGGAACTAACGTGCGGCACCTGGTAAGGAATGAGACGATGGGAATACAAGGCTGTTGGAAATGGGATGGACTGGATCAGCGGATGCAACCGTTGCCCGTGGGTCAGTATGTGGTGTATGTGGAATGGTTCGATCTTAAGGGCCGGCGGCAGCATTGCAAGAAGGCCGTGGTGTTGGCGAGAAGATTGAAGTGAGGGCGCGTCAATCGTGAATCGTCAATCGCCAATGGTGAATCGTCAATCGTCAATGGACTTTCCTATGCTTCCCTGGTTCGTGTTTTCACGAACCACTTTTGGGTCGACGATCAATTTAAATCGTCAATAACTGAATGTAAGTGGGTAAGGACTACTGTTTGTGCCTTAACTACGTTCATAAAAAAGGAGCAGTTTTCACTGCCCCTTCAGAAAAATATAAACCGGAATGAATAGTCAGCTCTTAAGGCCTAATACTTATAACTTATTACCTTTTGCCTTCCGCCTTCTCTCAAACGAGTTCGATCTCGAAACTCACCAGCTCTTTGAACTGCTGGATACGTCCATCGATGTCGGCCTGCGTGATTTCCTTCAAACGTGTAGCGCCGAATTTCTCTACGCAGAAGCTGGCCATGGCAGAACCTACAATGATTGCGCGCTTCATGTTTTCAAAAGAGATATCGCCGGTCTTCGCCAGGTGACCAATAAAGCCTCCTGCAAAAGTGTCGCCGGCACCGGTGGGATCAAATACTTCTTCGAGTGGGAGCGCCGGTGCGAAGAAAACATTCTCGCCATGGAAAAGTAAAGCACCGTGCTCGCCTTTTTTGATGATCAGGTATTTCGGACCCATTGACATGATGCTCTTGGCCGCTTTTACGAGAGAGAACTGCCCACTGAGCTGGCGGGCTTCCGCGTCATTAACCATCAGCAGGTCTACATGCTTGAGAACTTCCTCGAGGTCGGGCATGGCCACTTCCATCCAGAAGTTCATGGTATCCATAACGATCAGCTTGGGGCGGGTGGTCAGTTGCTTGATCACGCTCAACTGCACCGCAGGCACAAGGTTGCCCAGCATAAGGAATTCGGCGCCCTGGTAGCTGTCGGGAATCTGCGGATTGAAATCGGCCAGTACGTTCAGATCGGTCACCAGTGTATCACGTGTATTCATGTCTTCATGGTAGCGGCCGCTCCAGAAGAACGATTTTTTATCGGCAATCACTTCTACACCCTCCAGGTCTACGCCCCGGCTTTTCAACTCTTCCATTTCCTCTTTAGGAAAATCATACCCGACGATGGATACCTGCTTTACAGACTTTACAAAATTACTGGCAGCATAGGCTACGTACGTAGCGGAACCTCCCACGATCTGGTTTGTTTTGCCAAAAGGAGTTTCAATTGCGTCAAAGGCCATAGTGCCTACAGTGATCAGCGACATGTTGTACTTATGTTTGTTAGAAAAAACGCCTGTTTATGAGTTTTTGCCGGCAAGGAAGACCTCCCGGAGGCTGTTGACTACAAAAAGGCGTGCAAACGTACTGGAAAAAACGACATGAAGGGCAGTATTAGCCCATGAATTAATACATTTCAGGCTTATCTTTGGATATGGCTAAAACTCAACGCCGTAAGGCATCTAAAAAAGAGCTGATCCTTGTAAAGGCAGCGGCAATGTTCCGGGAAAAAGGCTTCCCGGCCACCTCCATGCGTGACCTCGCCGAATCTGTAGGTATCGAGGCCGCCAGTCTGTACAACCATATTCGTTCCAAGAATGAGATCCTGGAAGCCATCTGTTTTGAAGTGGCCAACCGCTTCAACGCACACCTCGATGAGATCGAAGCAAGCAACCTGACGTCCATTCAGAAAGTGGAAACACTGCTTCGCTTTCACATCAACCAAATGATTGAAAACTACGAATCAGTATATGTAAGCGACCGCGAATGGAAACACTTGGAAGAACCTTATCTGTCCAATTTCCAGAGCCAGCGCCGCAATTACCGTAAAAAATTCACGCTCATCATTCAGCAGGGCATCGAGAAAAAAGAGATCCGCTCAATCGATGCAGCTACCTCTATTCTTATCATGCTGCACGCTGTCAGCGGCATCGAGAGCTGGCACCGCAGTAAAACAAAGATCACCGCCCAGGAGTTGGAAGACAACATGATCACGATCATGATCGACGGGCTGCGTAAACAGGAGTAATTATTATGTCGCGCCATTTTCACCCGCTTGTCATTAAAGAAGTACGCAACGAGACGACCGATTGCGTCTCCGTACGTTTTGAGATCCCCGATGATCTGCAATCCCTTTTTAAGTATACACAAGGCCAGAGCCTTACCGTACGATCCGTCATCGAAGGGCAGGAAGTGCGACGTACTTATTCGCTTTGCAGTTCGCCACTCGACAACGAATGGCGCGTGGCCATCAAACGCGTTGACGGCGGATTGTTTTCTTCCTTTGCCCATTCGCAGTTAAAAGCCGGAGATGTGCTGGAAGTAATGCAGCCGGTAGGGCGTTTCAATACCCCTTTGGATCCGGCCAACCGCAAACATTATGTTGCTTTTGCAGCAGGCAGCGGCATCACTCCTGTGTTATCATTGATCAAAACCACACTCGCCACGGAACCGTCAAGCCGCTTCACGTTGGTGTATGGTAACCGCACCCGTTCATCCATCATTTTTTTCGAGGAACTGGAAGCGATTAAGAACAAATACATGGACCGGTTTACGCTGATCAATATTCTCAGCCGCGAAAAAACCGAAACACCGGTGAGCACCGGTCGCATCGACAACAACAAACTAACTGAACTTTCCAGGCTGATCCCTTACACCCGCATCGATGAGTATTTTGTATGCGGACCGGAAGAGATGATCTTCACCGTACGGGATTTTCTGGAACAACAAGGCGTTGCATCACGCCATATTCATTTCGAGTTATTCACCACGCCCGGCCAGCAGATAAAACAGGTCAGCACCACGCAGGTGATGGACACACAAGCTGTGAGCGAAGTAGCTGTACAGGTGGATGGACGCACCATCCATTTCAACATGCCGTTAACCGGTGATGTATCTGTATTGGATGCAGCATTGGCTCAAGGTGCCGATCTGCCCTATGCCTGCAAGGGCGGCGTATGCTGTACCTGCAAAGCCCGTGTGGTAGAAGGCGCCGTAAGCATGGACGTACATTGGGGCCTGGAACCGGAAGAGATTGAACAGGGATACATCCTCACCTGTCAGAGTCATCCGACTACGGATAAGCTGGTAGTGGATTTCGATTAATGTGACAATATGTTTGTGACAGGGCTTCCTATAAAACTACCCAAGCCTTTCATTAACCCACGGAATTAATTTCTTACCGATTATTGCTATGGAGCTTAAAAGCTGTTGATGGGTAAGCCCCGCATTGTCCATCTGAAACGTAAACCGGTCAACACCTCCCAGCGCCTCGCTATGTTTTAGTAATTTTTCGGCCACCTGTTCAGCGCTCCCTACCATTAACGCACCTTTAGGTCCGATCAAAGCATCAAAGCCGGCCCTGGTGACAGGCGGCCACCCCCTTTCCCTGCCGAGTCTGGTCCACAGTTCAGCATACCCCGGATAATATTCTGCAATAGCTTTTTCTGTGGTTTCAGCTACATAGCCCGGCGAATGCAGACCAACTTTTAACTGTTCCGGTGCAAAACCAGCGCGATGACCCGCTTCTCTATACAGATCTACTAATGGGCGAAACCGTGCCGTTTCACCGCCAATAATCGCTACCATCAAAGGCAATCCCAGAGATCCGGCTCTGACAAACGATTCGGGCGTTCCGCCCACACCGATCCACACAGGAATTTTTTCCTGAACAGCACGCGGATAAACTGGCTGATTATGCAATGCTGGTCTGAATTTTCCTGACCAGGTAACAAATTCCTGCTCCCGGATTTTTAAAAAGAGTTCCAGCTTTTCTTTGAAGAGCGCGTCGTAATTATCCAGGTCAAAACCGAACAAGGGATAAGCCTCTATCGCCGATCCTCTTCCTACAACGAGTTCCGCGCGGCCTTTGGATATCAGATCCAGCGTTGCGAAGCTTTGGTAAACACGTACGGGATCTGACGTGCTCAATACGGTAACAGCGCTGGTGAGGCGTATATTTTTTGTTTTGGCTGCCGCCGCCGCCAGAATCACAGCCGGGGCTGAATCCAGAAATTCTTTCTTATGATGCTCACCAATACCATAAACAGCAAGCCCTGCCTCATCGGCATGTACAATTCTTTCGAGCAACTGTTCCATTGCATCGACACCACTCAAGGTTTTGCTGCCATACATGGCAGACGCGAAACTGTCAATTCCTATTTCCATTTTTATTAGTTGAATTTTATTATAGCCGATCAGGAAAGCGCATTCGGAGGAGGCCCGCCCGCCGGTTTGCTTTTCCCTTCGGGAAGAGGTACATATTCTTCATTATCCATTGGCGGCAAGATTATACGCCCTTGTTTCCAGTCTTCTTTTGCTTGTTCGATCCTGTCTTTTCTACTCGATACAAAATTCCACCAGATATAGCGGTCTCCCAAATGTTCACCACCGAGCATCATCAGCGTGGTTGGTTCTTTGGCAATAATTACCGGATCAACCCCTTTGGTAAATACCATCAGTTTTCCCGCAGTATAAGTGATTCCGCCTACTTCTACGCTGCCTTTCACAATATAAGCGCCTCTCTCACTATGGCCTTTCGGCAGACTAAAACGGATGCCCTGATCGAGTACGACATGCACATAAAACAGCGGAGAATGTGTTTTGACATGACTTTTTAAACCATAAGCTTCTCCTGCAATCAGCCGCATCCATACACCTGTATCCGTAAAAACGGGCAACTGTTCCGGCTTATAGTTCTCAAAGGAGGGATCATTTTCTTCAAACTTTTCGGGAAGTGCTACCCAGGTTTGTATCATTTCCAGTTCTCCCCCGGCCAGCATCGCCGGGTCTTCAAAACGTTCACTGTGCGCAATACCTTTTCCGGCGGTCATCCAGTTTACCTCACCGGGTTTTATTATCTGTTCCACTCCAAGACTGTCTCTATGGGTCACGTTTCCGCTAAACAAATAACTAACGGTGGACAAGCCGATATGTGGATGCGGCAATACATCGAGACTTTTCACCGCCTCTGCAGGCATATGTAAAGGCCCTCCGTGATCCATGAAAATAAATGGCCCCACCATTCTGCGAAGCTGATAGGGAAGGATTCGCTTAACAGTAAACCCCTGGGAAATTTCCGCTTGCCTGGCTTCTATGACAATATCAAGCATAATCAATATTTTATTCGTTAAGAATACAATATACCTTCTTTATCCTGCGCCGCTATCCATTGCCCTCCGGCAGATATTCGTATTCCTTAATAATCTCAAAATTGCGAAAACTGTTTACCCCGGACGATGACCTATGATAAGATTTGCCGCCTGGACGCTAAAATTGAGGGATTGATCCGTAATATATTTCCCTTAAGATAAATGTCTTTTTTTCTCTTACCGTCGTTTCAGAACTTTACACTTTAAAAAGGAGCAACATTAATTTTAGTTGAAATGAAAATACTCGTTACAGGCAGCAGCGGACATCTCGGTGAAGCCATCTGCCGGATATTGAAAGACAAGCAGATCGATTACACCGGAGCAGACCTGACCGGTTCCGCTTTCACCACGCACGTCGGATCCATAACAGACCGTTCATTCGTCAATAAATTATTCAGCGGCGGCATTGACTACGTGCTGCACGTGGCTACCCTGCATAAACCTCACGTTGTCACACATGCCTATCACGATTTTATCAATACCAATATCACGGGTACGCTGAACCTCCTGGAAGCAGCGGTGGCACACAACGTAAAAGGTTTTGTTTACACCAGCACCTTTGGCGACATGCTGACGCCGGCAGCCGGAGAACCCGCCGCCTGGATCACAGAAAACACCATTGCTATTCCAAAAAATATTTACGGCGTCACCAAGAACGCCGCGGAAGACCTCTGCCAGCTTTTTTTCAGGAACCACAAACTGCCCTGCATCGTGCTGAAAACATCAAGGTTCTTTCCGGAAGAAGATGACCGGAAATCTGTACGTGACCAGTATGATGATCTCAACAGTAAAGCCAACGAATACCTGTATCGCCGCGTAGATATCGAAGATGCTGCCAATGCTCATCTTTGCGCCATTAAAAAAATTTCCGCTATCGGTTTTGGCAAATACATTGTCAGCGCCACTTCGCCTTTTGAACAAAAGCACCTGGCGCAATTGCATACAGATGCCATTGCTGTTGTAGAAAAATTGTATCCGGAAATGAAGGAGCTTTATGCGGCAAAAGGATGGAAAATGCTGCCGCGCATCGACCGGGTTTATGTAAATGAAAAAGCACGCCGGGAACTGGATTGGAAACCTCGATATGACTTCGCTTATATACTGGAATGCCTGAAGAAGAATATAGATTTCAGAAGCAGCCTTGCCTTGCAAACAGGTAGTAAAGGTTATCACACCGAAATTTTTGCAGACGGACCATTCCCTGTTACCGACGACAATGTTTAGTTTTCGGGGACCAAAACAGCTTTGAGTTTCAGAAAGGTTGTCTCGCCTTCGCTGAGCGTAGCATTTACCTGGTACCGTGCCTCGTCATTTGTATAGTGCACCTGTGCAGTCACCTTCGGTGTTTTCAACGGATCGATAACGGATAAAAATTTACAAAGCGGTGCTTCCTGCATGAATAGTGTTTTGACCGTTTGCTGCTCTACTATTTCTTTGATCAATTGCAACATGCAAACACCCGGCACCACCGGCTGACCCGGAAAATGCCCCTGGAATATGGCATGGTCCGCATTGAAACGAACCTCTGCGGTTACCGCAGCTTCGGCTGACTGAACTGCCGAAAGAAAAAAGAAATCATTGCTGAGCATAATCCCTGATACGTTTAAGTCCGATGTCAAAACTAAAATTTGTATGATGAATGCCGATGGTATCGGGAATGCCGTGTTCGTACCCGCCGGTTGTGGCTTCCAGTACTTTCTTCCGCGTATTGCCTCTTTCCATGCGTATCAGCTTTCCGCAGGCCGGATCGGTGACATAGTAATAATGGTCTTTGCCCTCCCGGCGTATATGGTATACTTCATTTTCCGCGGCCCGTTGGGAGGAAGCTACCGATGGTCCATGCAATAGCAAAATCAACCGGAAGTCCTTGCGCAGCGTTTTGATCACCGCTTTTTTATTCATCTTATCGATGATTTTATATACCGTCATTTCGCCGTCAGGCGTAAAGCCAAAATCGAAAAAAGTGAACCCGGCTTCATTGGCAAATACCATGCGCGTAGTGCTGTCTTCCATCCGTTTGATGATCAGCAATCCACTCAGGTGATGACCCGTTACATCCACTTGCGTTTTGTATACAACGGTTGTTATGGCAGGTTTGAATTGCGCAATACAGTCTATATCCGGCTTTGAAGCTGCCAGATGTTTATAAGCATTGCTGCAGGCACCAAGCCCCAGCACCAGGCTAATTAACAGCAAATAGCGCATCGGGAAGATTAGTATTCAGCTCCTGGTTGCTATAAGTGATGGTGGTGTTGTCACCCGAAGGTTCGTACATTTGCACTTTGCTTACCAGATAGGTTTTCTTTTTCATCACCAGGTTGATTTTTTTGAAAAAGCCTTTCATTTCTTTCGAAACGGGCGTCAGCTCTGCGAGGTACTGGTCTGTTCCTTCAAAAAGCCGCACCGTGAAGTCGGCATTGTCAAACACGGTTCCTCGCGCACAATCCATCAACAGCTTGCTCATCGACTGAAACAACTTATTGGAGCGGCTGCTCATGCGGCTTTCCTTCTGGTTGTCTTTGATATAAACCTTACTGCCATTGATCACCATCAGGTATTGAAACGGCGTGGTATATTCCATCCGCACGGCATTCTCTTTTTTGAACCAGAACTTGCCTTTTGATACGATCTTCTCGGACAACATGCTCAGGTTTTTTTCCTGCACAAAATCACTTTTGATCGTGTTGGTCCGTGCAGACACGGACGCAAATTCTTTTTTAAAGGCAGTTGCATCGGCCACCAGCCTGAAGCCGGGATATTGTGCATTGGCCACAACAGCCAGCAACAATATACCGATGATGAATCCACATTTACGCATAAGCCTTCAAATTTAGCATTTTATCGAGCGGCACGACGCGGTAACCTTCGCGGCGTGCCTCGTTTATAAATTCTTCCAGCATCGAAGCGGTTGAAGCACAGGTATCATGGAACAATACCACCGCTCCCGGATGCAATGACTTTAACACTTTCTTCAGCAGGCGGTCCGGGTCTTTCGTCACCGTGTCCATCGAACGGATACTCCATCCCACAGCCGTGAACCCGCCTGCTTTCACGGCTTTACCAAGATTCGGGTTGGTGACGCCATAGGGCGGCCGGAACAGTTTCAGGGTAATACCCAGTTGCTGACGAACTCCGGCATTCATCTGTTGCAGATCATCCGTCATTTTTTTTGCCCCGTACAGATCAAATACCGGACTATGCGAGTAACTGTGATTGCCGATCACATGTCCTGCGGCGTGGATTTTTTGCAGCAACTCCGGGTGTTTCTCCACACGGTGGCCGATGCAGAAAAAGGTGGCAGGCGTATTGGTCTTTTCGAGCACAGCCAACACGTCATTTGTGTATTGTGGCAACGGACCATCATCGAAGCTGATGGCTATTTCTTTTTCCTGCGTATCACTCTGGCCCATCACCGGAAAATAAAATTGCGACAACACATAATAGCTTCCGTAAAAAAGCACCAGGCTGTAGACGAATAATAAAATCAGGTAGTAGTAAAAGGGAATCTGCACTTTTCCAACCTGCAGACTGATTAATACAAACACCAGGATGGCAAAAAATATATTGGTATTGCGGAATGTCAGCATGCCGACAACAGGTAAGCCGCGTGATGCGTTTGTTGATAATGGTTGTACAATAATATCCTTCGTGGTTTCAATCCTTCAACACCGGGCACGCGTTGTTGGTGCAGTATATGACTGGTCAGCCACAGACCAAATGCAGTAGCAGTAGGATATTCACCGCAATATTGCTTGAAAGAAGTTTCGGGAATGTCTTTTTTAAATAAATCATAAAGCGTATCATCGCCCGCATCACCGTTTCGTCCTGTTACAATCAGGTCGATGTCTTTCCATTCAATTCCCTGTTCTGCAAGCAATGCATTTATTCCTTCAGCCACCACATTCGCTGCTGCAGGTTTGTACCAGGTTTGTACAGCATCAAGCCTTGCAAGACTATCACCGGATGGTTGCGCATCGAGTACGAAGAAAGCAGCGCCCTCACCCGCCATCGTCCCTTTCGCCGGTTCATCCACCAGACGAAGACTGTTTCCGTTAGCACGGTACAATCCGAAACGGCGCAGCAGCGCATGACTGGCGGGAATGATCTCGTCAACGCCGCCGACAAGCGCCGTAGTTATTTCATTTTCTCCCATCATCGTGCGTGCTTCCAGCAGTGCACTCTCGAATGAAAATCCTTTGTGAACAAATGTATTGTTGTGCCGATGGCATTTCAGCAGCAATGCTATCTGGCCCGCCACCGTATTGTGTGTAGATTGTATAAAGGCTGTTGGTGAAAGCAGTTCTTCCTTGAACTCTACCAGCCGCGAAAGAAAGGCATCCGTATCGGCCAGGCAGCCGTAGGCTGTACCGGTGATGATTGCGTCGGGTTGTTCAAGACCCGCAGCTTTCAGGCTTTCCACTGCGGCCGCCGTTCCCATCTTAATGATGCGGCTCATGCGGCGTATGAGTTTCGGATCGATATAGGATGTATAATCGGGTTCGATGCACGACAACTGCTCTCCCTGGTAACCGGCGGCACCAGTGAACAACGCTTCGAAGGAAGCCTGGGGAGATACAGCAGCAGCAGACCGGATATACACTTTGTTTCTTTTAATTTATTCTTGAAAAAATCAATGACGAACAGTTGCCGCCAAAACCAAATGAGTTCGATAACACATGCTCCACCTTTTTTTCCTGCAACGTAGTTACGGGGGCAAAAGGCAGTTCCTTCATTTGCGTTTCCCAGCGAAGATTGGGATAAATCAATCCCTGTTGTATGGACAAGACAGAGAATACCGCTTCAATGCCACCGCTCGCGCCTAAAGTGTGCCCCGTAAAACTTTTGGTTGAACTCATCGGCGGATAAGCCTCCGCAAATAATTTGCTGATGGCTGTTCCTTCTGCCACATCATTGTTTTGCGTACCGGTTCCATGCAAGTTGATGTAATCGATATCGCAGGGTTTCAGTCCGCTTTTTTTCAAGGCACCCTGCATGGCGAGATAGGATCCCGTGCCATCGGGCGATGAGGCAGTCTGGTGATAGGCATCGTTGGCATTGCACCAACCTGATAATTGCACTTCGGGTTTATTTGCCAGCGTGGCCGCCACTTTTTCTGAAACAAGCACTACATAACCCGCACCTTCTCCGAGGTTGAGGCCTCGCCTGTTTTCATCAAACGGCTGGCAGAATTGGCTGTCGAGGATCATCAACGTATTGAAGCCATTCAAGGTGAATCGCGTCAATGCGTCCACACCGCCGGCCACTGCTATATCGAGCAATCCCTGACGGATCATGCGCGCAGCGAAAAAAATACTGTTGGCGGATGATGAGCAGGCCGTGCTGATGGTAGTCACATAATGTTGAATGCCCAGGGCATCGGCGGTGATTTCCGTGGCCGCACCACATTCATGATGCACCACCTCCCGCAAACGGCCTGCGGCCGGATTTTGAAGAAAGGCCGGATAAAAATTTTCAGTTTTGTCCATGCCGCCTACGGTGTTGGCCGATAGAAATCCGGTACGCCATTTCTCTAAATCAGGGATGCCCGCGTTTTGCAACGCTTCCTTTGCCGCAATAGTAGACAATAAGGATGTACGGCTGAAGTGAGCCGGCAGGCCGGCCTTCTCCGCTAACATTTCATTGCTGCTCTTCACTTCCGCAACAGGCAACTGTCCCTGGTGGCGTGTTTCCAGCCAGCGGATGGGACCCATGCCGGCGCTTCCCGAACGCAAGGCGTCGAGATTGGTGGCGGTATCATTGCCTATGGCCGTGATCACACCTGTACCGGATATATAAACGGGAGCGCTCATTAGTTGGCAGCCGCGTCCTGTGCCTGACGGTCTGTAATGTATTGTGCCATGGTACGGATAGAGCGGAACACGGTTTGTCCTTCTTCAGCATTGGCCAGTTTGATTTTGTACTCCTGTTGCAGCAGTACGATCAGCTCGAGTGCATCGATCGAGTCGAGGCCGAGACCTTCCACAAACAGCGGGTCATCGTTGCCGATGTCTTCCGGTTTCTTGTCATTCAGGTTAAGCTGTCGGATGATCTGCTCCTTAAGCGTTTGCATTAATTGCTCCATGATCTGTAGCGTATAATTTAGTTAATTGTTCAGTTGCGAATGGTTTCGAGCCGGGCGCTGCTTCTTTCTCCAGCAACACCATCACGGCTTCGTATTTTTCTCCGATCACATCTACCCATCCTGCCATGCAGGTTTGTGTGGATGTATTGCGGAGTAATTCTCCTGCATAAAATCCGAGCATGGCAGGATCGAACTGTTCCGACACAAAGAATGCATTTTCCCCTTTAAAGCCATGGCGTATACTGATCTCGCCGATGACGATATTGGGCAATGTGTAAACAAAAAGCGCGGGGCTGGGCAAATTACTCACTGACGCATAATAACGGATATCCGCATCGAGGCTCGCCTGTGCATTGGTTAATACGATGCCGGTATTCTCCGGTGCATATGCACGTTGCCGCCCGTTTTTTGTCAGTACTTCCGCCGCCAGCAATCCCAGCTTACTGAGCCGGTCCATTTTAAAGAACTTCGGGTAGTCGATGGCGAGGTGGCGGTAAAACCCTTCGAGAAATTCCGTCACCGCAGCGCCTTCCTGCGCATACAGCAGGCTGTCGTTACTGATAACTTTATTATCACGCACCACACAGTCGGCTGTTATATAAATTTCCGGAGCACTCAACTTTCTTCTGCTCTTTTATGAATTGATAATATCTCGTAGTTCAATGGTACGCGCCAGTTTTTTCAAAGCGGTATCATGATTTTTTACATAAGGATTGTCGGTGTCCCACACATAACCCGCCAGTACGGAGCAGATTTGTTTGTTCACCATCGGATCCTGGTTGTCGGCAAAGAAAATGGTATCGAGTGTGCCTTCGTACCAGGCCATCACGTAAGAGCGGAAAGTGTTTACGCCCTGCATCATGATGTCCATGTATTCCTTATGCCAGTCGATCGTTTCTCCTTTCAGTTTGCGCACAACAAGCTTACCGGCCAGTTGGCTGGAAACGGTGGCGAGTGTAACGCCGCTGGAAAATACGGGATCGAGGAATTCAGTTACGTTACCGGTAAGCACGAAGCCTTCGCCGAAGAAGCGGTCGGTTGTGGCAGACCAGGATTGCAGTACGCGCGGTTCAAATACCAGTTCGGCATCATTGAAACGCTCTGCGATATAAGGTTGTGAGGCGATCAATGCGCGGAACTGTTCTTCCTGTGTGCCGGGGAACTGATCGAAGAAAGACGGGTCACCGACATAACCAACCGATGTAATGCCATTGGAGAATGGTATTACCCAGATCCAGATTCCTTTTTCATGAACGATGATGGTAATGCGGTTGGGTTCGTCGGCCGTAGATCTTTTGTTGTCCTGCATGTGTGCGAACAAAGCTTTGCGCGGTGGCAGGTTGGAAGGACGTTCCATATTGAACAACTTCGGGATCACGCGACCATAGCCGCTGCCGTCGATGATGAAGCGTGCTTCGATCTGTCTTTTTTCTCCATTGATATCTTCTACGGTTGTAAGCGAACTTCCGTCTTCGCGGAATTCGATGGCCGTAACGGCGGTTTCATAATCTACGGGGACGCCCATTTCTTCCACCGTGCGTGCGAGTGTGGAATCAAAATCTGCGCGCGGCACCTGCCATGTCCAATTCCATCCGTTGGTAAACTGGTTGGCAAATTGGTAATCACAGATTTTTCCGTCCTTCACGAATTTGGCACCGAATTTTTCCTGGTAACCTCTTGCTTTTACGGCGTCGAGGAACTTTGCTTCTTCCAGCGCTTCCATGCAACGTGGCAGCAGGCTTTCGCCGATTACAAAGCGGGGAAATTTCATTTTCTCCACAATGCGGACCTGGTACCCGGCCTGGTATACGATAGAAGCGGCTACAGTTCCCGCAGGGCCCGCGCCAATCACCAGCACATCTGTCTTTTCTATTTTCATAACAAAGTTGTGAATTGTCAATGGTCAATGGTGAATAGTGAATCGTGAATGGCTGTTTTATTTGCACATTTTCACATCTACACATTTACACATTCCGCCTCAGGCGGACTTCTTCCGGCACTTGAGCAGCGTATGGCTCAAACCAATACCATCCACCTGCTCGGCAATTTCAAACCCAGCTTCTTCTATGCAGCGGATGAATACGCGTGAATCATACATCTGGCTGTTGCCATTGGCGATAGCCGTGAAATACACGGAGGTTTGCTGCAGACAAAAAGCTGCCGTTTCAAAACGCTGTGTATCCCAGAACGCTTCCAGGATAAAAATATAGCCGTCGTCATGAATGGCCTCGCCGCAACGCTTCATGATCGAAACGATTTCCTTTTCAGAAAAACAATCCAGGAATTGGCTCATCCATACCGCATCAAATCCTTTGGGGAAGGGCTGCGATTCATCGAGCACATTTGTTGGGAAAAATGATACGCGATCAGAAAGGCCGAGCTCTTCGAGTTTCTTTTTCGCCATATCCGACTGACCGGGGAGATCCATGATGGTGACATGAATATCATCGGCAAAGCGTGCCGAAGCTATTGCCCATTTACCCGTGTTGCCACCGATCTCGAGCATATTTTTCACACCGTCTTTGTATACGTGTTGAATTACTTCGGGGAATGCGATATCGGAGAAGAAGTGGTCGAAGGCAAACCAGCTTTTCTGGATATGCGGAGGCAGTTGCGAAAGACCTTCATAAACGGTAGGCCAGTTGCCCAGTTCTTTCAATCCTTCCGGCTTGCCTGTCTCGATGCTTTTATCGAGATGGAAAAGTCCTTTATAACATACATCGTGCACGAAGTCCATGTTCACGATCGTGAGTGGATCATGCAGGATAAAATAACCTGTTTTGGTAAGTGTATAGCGGCCGTTGTCATCCACCAGCACGAGGCCGATGCCGAGTGAAGATTCGAGGATGATGCGTACGCCGTATTCGGCCACACCGGTCTTTTCCACCACTTCCTGTAAGGTTACACCCGCAGAGCGGCTGTCTTCGATCACTTTCAGGATTCCTTTATCACGTGCCACTTTGGCCACCTGGAAAATAACGGGACCAAAAGCGATCACCTGTGCCATGTGTTTGGCCTCGATAGCAGACCGGTTGTCTTTTTTGTAAAAATTCATTGTTTTATAGCTGTTGTTCAGTTAGAATCAGAGTGGCTTATCAGTTTCAAGGATAATAGCGGCATTGCATCCTCCGAAGCCCGAAGCCGTTTTCAGGCAGGTGTCAAATATACCGGGCTGCAAGGTACTGCAAACATGGATATTTTCAGAGGTGCCGGGCTGCTCAAATCCGCGCGTAGGGATCATTTGGCCGTTTTTCATGGAGTGAACCGACACCACTGTTTCGATCAGTCCCGCGGCACCCAGCGTATGCCCGTAATAACCTTTCAGGCTGTTGACCGGCACTTCCTGCAGTCCGGCCAGTTTGACGGCCTTGCTTTCCATGTCGTCGTTGTAGCGTGTGGCCGTTCCGTGGGCCGAGATCATGTCGATGCCTGCCGCTTTCACGCCTGCTTCTTCCATGGCGCGGCGGATGGCCAGGTACAATTCTTCTCCCGTCCGCGAAGGACCGGAAATATGATTGGCATCATTGCTCACGGCACCGCCTGCCAGCCGGATGGCTGTCCCCACCGGGCGAAAACGCGAGAGCACTACGGCGGCGGCACCTTCTCCGAGGTTGATGCCTTTTCTGTTTGCATCAAACGGTCTGCAGGGCTCGTCGGCTACGGCCTGGAATGATTGAAATCCGGATAAAATAAACCGGGTGATCAGATCGGCGCCCGTCACTACTACCTGGTCATACAAGCCGGCTTCGATCTGGCGTTTGGCCGTGATCATAGCCACCAGCCCGGAAATACAGGCGTGTGATACCACCACGGGTGTTGACGTAAAACCCAATTCACGCGCCACCACGCCCGCGCTATGCGCCAGTGACAACCGTGGATCGTCTGCTGAAACGCCTTCTTCCAGCAAACTGATATTGCCTTTGGTAGTGGAAACGATAAAACCTGTACGCGGATCCTGCACCGGTATGTTTGCCTGTGCTATCACCTCTTTTGCTGTATGCAGCAGCAGGCTTTCAAAAGGTGTGAATCCCGGAACAATGATGTCTGTGTAGTTGTTGAAAAGCGAAGCGAAGAAAGGCACGGGAGATCGCTGCGCGTCGTCGTGGTTGCGGACACCGCTTTTCCCCGTGCAAAGCGCCTGGAAATTAGCGGCCGCATTTTTCCCCAAAGGAGCATAAATGCTGTCGGCAATGATAAAAACATCCGTCTTCTGCTTCATACGTTGCGCACGTTTATTTCAGCCTTCAGGCATTATCCTTTAAGGCGAAGCCCTGTCGCTTCTTCCACTCCTCGAAAAAAGGAGGGTTGGTGAGCAGAAGGGTTTGTGTGTCTTTGTCGAGAAAAACCTGCACCGTGGTACCGGTAGCTACCAGTTCTTTTTTACTGTTGAAAAGGCGATACGTGAAATTGATCTTGGCCGCATCACAGGGTGTATAAGTGGCTTCCACTGTTACGGTTTCCCCGAAACGCAATGAGCGTTTATAATCACAGGATGCGTGTACGATCGGGATTACCACGCCTTCTTTGAAGCAATCGAGATAGCCCAACCCGTATTGTTTGCCAAATGCTTCGCGGGCATCTTCGAAATAACGGATATAATGTCCGTGCCATACGATCCCCAAGGGATCGGCTTCATTGAATCGGATTAGTACTTCCGTGCTGGTTGTTAATGATTGCATTCCTTTTATCCCGCGTATTTAGCTTTCCATTCTTTGTACTTCTTCTTATCTACCTGGTCGATCACGCTCTTGATGGCGGTACCCATCTGGTTGCGGAAGGTGAAGGCCATCGACAACTTTCCTTCTATGCGTTCTGTGTGCAATACCTTTTTTGTTTTGATATCAAAAAAAGTCACCCACACCGCCATCGCTTTTTTCGATTTGGACGCGGCTTCGGCTACAAATAAAAGTCCCACACCTTTCTGGTTACCGGTGGTCATTCCTTTTACCGTTGCTTCGATATCTTTTTCGGTTAAACGTGCAAAGTCATCCGTGGTCGTTGATTTAAGCGCGTTGACATCGGCTTTTTCATTTTTTTTGCTCACATAACTCAGATCGTGATTGATGGTGCTGCGGCGGAAGGCACCGGCGAGATCATACTTTTTGGGTTCGTTGACGATGAGATCATTGATGCCGTCGAACTGGCGGTCAACAATGTCTTCGGCATTGGCCGTGGCATCGTCGATCAATCTGAATTTGGTGAAGTCGATACCGTAGTAGAAAAGCGGTGTCTCTTCATTGGCAAATACATCTTTGATTGTTTGAGCGCCGGCTCCGGTCGAAAGCAGCAAAGTTCCGAGTAACGCTGCAAAGAGGTTAAGGGGTTTCATGGTTTAGTTTATTTTTTTAAGACGTAAATATCTTCATCTCACAAGTTGCCAGCGTCTTGTTCCCGGTTTTTATTTCTCCTGAAATTACGGTGGCATTGAACACCTGGTTTTTGATCAGGATTGTGGTGTGCAATACTTCGCCGGTTACGGGCAGTGCTTTCACAACAAGGTTCTGTACAGCGCCGATAAATCCTACCGGTACAGGCTTGTTTTCCGTGCGGCAAATATAACCCATCCTTGCGGCAGCGGTCTGCGCAATGTTTTCCACCAGTGCAGGTTCACGCAACTGATTATCCTGTACAAACAGGTTGCCGGGTTTTACGGTGAATTCGGTAGACGCGCCTTGTTCGTCACAGGCGGTCAATGTGTCGATCATCACAAACGGAGCCCGTTGCGGGATCAGGGGTAATATGTCTGTTTCGGGTAACATTCTGACCTCTTTGGAAAGCGCGGTAAGATACGAAGTCCGGCAGGAATAACAGCCGTTTGGCGCGCTATTGCGCGGAGTTGTCTGGTGTATTTTATCAGTTATTTATCATTTTTTCCAGAATGCGTAGTAGTTATACCACTGAGCGGGATAGGCGCGTACTTTTTCCTCCATCGCGCGGGCAAATGCCTGGCCGATGATCGAGGGTAGTGCCTGCCTGTCGGGGCTTTCGAAGCATTTGCCTTCGGTTGCGTAAAAATGATAATGCAGTGCGCTGTCTTTCATGGCAAACACAAACGAAACCGGCACTTTGAGTTTTGCGGTCAGTATGAATGGCCCTGCGGGAAAATGGGCCTCTTCGTTCAGCAACTCAAGCAGCAAAGTTTTGTTCCCATCCATGAAACGGTCTGCGTGCATACACACGAGCTCGTTGTTGCCCAGGGCTTCTGTTATCTGGTAAATGTGAGAGAGATCTTCGCGGATGACGATGATGCGCGCGTTGCGGCTGCCGGTTACGCCTTCGAGGTATTCTTTTACTTTCTGGTGTTCGCCGTCAAACATCACGATGTTGATGCGGGTATTGAGTCGTTTCAGCAGGTAACCGGCTATTTCCCAGTTGCCGATGTGTGCGCTTAGCAGTAAACCGCCTTTGCCGTTTTTTACCATGTCGTGCAGATGTTGTTCGCCGTCGAAGTCAAAGCTGAAGCGGTTTTTAACGCCGCTCATCAATACGATGCGGTCGATGATGGTCTGTCCGAAGAGATAATAATTGCGGTAAAGAAGACCCAGTGATTTCCACCAGCTGAATTGCAGCCGCTGCCGGAAATAATACCAGGTAGCACGGGATGTTTTCCAGGAAAAAAGAAAATAATAAGTAGAAACAAAGCGAAGCAGGAAATAAGCGGGCATTACACCCCATCGTTGCAGTATGCCTATGAAGATACTGTACCCAAAACGGGTACCTTTGGACTTGCCTTGCCATTGCGGCATTACGCTAACACTTTTGAATTAACCCGGGAGATAATGTAGTCGTAGAAATCCTGGAAGGTGGTGATGGCGGCAAAATCTTCCGGTTTTACCTTAAAAGAAAAATTGTTTTCGATGACCACTACCAGATCAATATAATCCAGGCTGTCCAGGTCAACGACTTCTTTCAGGTTCGCTTCCGGAGTAATTTTTGAAGCGTCAGTCTCAAACTCCTCTACCAGGAACTCATTAATAGTCCCGATAATTTCCTCATTACTTTTCATAAGCAGTCAAAATTACCATTTTTTTACAATCAGCGAAGAATTGGTTCCTCCAAACCCGAACGAGTTGGAAAGGAAGGTATTGATCGGCTGATTACGGGTGGTTGCAATGATATTCAGTCCGGCTGTTTGTTCGTCCGGGTGTTCGAAATTGATATTGGGGGCGATGAAACCGTTTTGCATCATCAGGCAGGAGTAAACGATTTCGCTGGCGCCGGCCATCCAGCATTCGTGGCCGGTCATGCCCTTGGTGGAGCTCACGGGCGTCTTGCTTTGGCCAAATACCTCCAGCAGTGCCTGCGCCTCGCTGGCGTCGCCGGCGGGCGTGGAGGTAGCGTGGGCGTTGATATAATCGATGGCCGAAGCGTCGAGTCCGGCATCGTTCAATGCCATCCGCAGTGATTTGGCAGGGCCGCTGACGGTTGGATTTGAAATATGTTCGCCGTTGGAAGAAAAGCCATAACCGACAATTTCGCCGATGATCGGCGCATTGCGGCGCTGGGCCGATTCCAGGCTTTCGAGGATCACGGTGGCCGCCCCGCCGCTCGGGATCAGTCCGTCGCGGTCGCGGTCAAACGGACGCGAAGCCCGCTGCGGATCGTCTTCTTTTACCGAAAAGGCTCCCAGCGCGTCGAACGTCCCCATCGACAGGTAGTTGATCTCCTGCGCGCCGCCGGTGATGATGCATTCCTGCATGCCCGCTTTGATCAGTACGTAGGCCAGGCCTATCGCGTGGGATCCGCTGGCGCAGGCCGCGCTCACGGTCAGGTTGATGCCTTTCAGTTTGAAAATGGTGGCCAGGTTCATGGTCACCGTGGAGTTGAGCGTCTGGAATACGGAAGCAGAACCCACCAGCATGGTGTCTTTCTTTTCCCGGATAATATCGGTGGACTCTATGACGGATTTGGCGGAACTGTCATTGCCATAAAGAATACCTGGTTGTAATTGTTCGATGAGTTCGGGCGTGAGGCCTGCCTGCTGCAGTGCTTCCACCGTGGCTACGTAAGCATATTCGCCCTGTTCGGGAAGCATGATGCGTGCGCGGCGGTCGAGTACACCTTTGAGGGAAGGTCTTTCGACCCAGCCGGTGAGTCCTGACCTGTAGCCAAACGCCTTACGCTCGGGATCGAAGATGATCCCGGACCGGCCCTGGAAAAGAGAATCCTTTACCTCTTCCAGATTCTTACCTATACAGGAATATATGCCCAGTCCTGTAATTACTACCCTGTTCATGCCGTGTTTGTGCGTTTGTGAAATGGTTATGGTGTCCTGCGTGTAAATTAAGTAATTCCGGGAATACCCGCATTTTCCTGGTCAGGTATATAACCCGCCATTAACACTGAGTACGTGCCCCGTGATATAGGATGCCTCAGGTGTGGCCAGGAATCCGACGGCATGCGCCACTTCTTCCGGTGTACCGAAACGGTTGGCCGGGATCAGGGCTTTAAACTGATTTTCATCGATTTCAGCCGTCATGTCGGTTTTGATAAAGCCCGGCGCCACGGCATTTACCGTGATATTTCTCTTCCCTACTTCCTGTGCCAGCGCTTTGGTGGCGGCAATGATGCCTCCTTTGGCCGCTGAATAGTTGGTTTGTCCGGGCATGCCTTTCAATCCTGAAAGCGATACCACGTTGATGATGCGTCCGTAGCGGCGGCGCAGCATGCTGTTGACCACCAGCCGGGTGACAAAGAAAAATCCGCCGAGGTTGGTATTGAGTACATTGTTCCACTGCTCGTCTTTCATCCACATCAGCAGCACATCGTCTTTGATGCCTGCGTTGTTGACCAGTACTTCCAGTATTTTGTCTTCGTTGCGTTCGATCCATCCTCCCAGCACTGTTTCCACCTGCTCTTTATTGGCTACGTCAAAGCCCAGCACTTCTCCGGCACTGCCCGCCTCCTGCACTGCTGCGAGTGTGGCGGCCGCCGCTTCTTCATTGCCTTTGTAATTGATCAATACGTAATATCCCTGTTGTGCCAGCCTGATGCAGACTGCGCGGCCAATACCGCGTGAGCCGCCGGTAACCAGAGCACATTTCATATTCAGCTTGTTTATTTGAGGGTCAAAAGTAACAGTTAAAACGATAGGTGAGGTTACCACGAATAGGGTATCCCGCGCCCTGCCGTTGCAAACGGATCAGAGACCGGCCGCGGTAAACGGCTCGTGATTTTCCAGGTAATGTTTTACGTTTTTGATATCCTGGTAGCGGGGCTGGTCTTCCACGAAGACGGGGAACAGTGCCCGCAGCTTCGTGTACACGGCGCGGGTATCCGTTGCCAGACGCTGCTCACATTTCAGGTAATCGACCGCCTGCAACAGCGACATGGCCTGGATAGCCAGCACTTCATAGCTGTTCTCCACTACTTTGCGGGTCATCAGCGCGGCATTGCAACCCATGCTTACAATGTCCTGGTTGTCGTTGTTGTTGGGAATGCTGTGTACATACATCGGGAAAGAAAGGGTCTGGTTCTCCGCCACTGTGGAAGTAGCCGTAAACTGCACACCCTGCATACCGAAGTTGAAACCCAGCACGCCAAGATTGACAAAAGGAGGGAATTTCTGATTGAGTTTGCTATTGAGGAGATAATTCAACTGCCGCTCACTCAACATCGAAAGTTTAGTGATGGCAATTTTCACTTTATCCATTTCAAGCGATACATAATCGCCATGGAAATTACCACCGTGGAAAATATTCTGGTTGGCCACATCCACGATCGGGTTGTCGTTGGCAGAGTTCAGCTCATCGGTTACGGTCTGCTCGGCATGTACCAGCGTATCGAATACGGGGCCCAGCACCTGCGTTACGCAACGGAGTGAATAATATTCCTGCACTTTATCTTCAAACACATCGTGCTTGATGTTGTCGGGGTTATACAGATGTTCCGAACGGCTGCGGATCATGCCGCTGTCTTTTACCACCGAGCGGAACATGGCCGCGATATGGTTTTGTCCACGGTGATGTTTAACGATATTCAGTTCTGCGGAAAAGTGATCGTTGTAAGCTTCCATCAACTCGTTGGTAAGGGCAGAAAGCATCACGGACCAATGCAGCAGACGTTTGGCGCGGAAGATGTTCAGCATGCCGATGCCAGTCATGGCGGACGTACCGTTGAGGACAGCCAGTCCTTCTCGGATATGAATTTTCAGCGGTACCAGTCCTGCTTTGCGAAAGGCATCGGCGGCCGGCTGAATTTTATTTTCATACCAAACATCGCCTTCGCCGATGAGGGCAAGACCGAGATGTGCCAGTTGCACCAGGTCACCGCTGGCGCCCACACCACCGTGTTCGTAGATACAGGGAATAAGATCTTTGTTGATCATGCCGGCCAGCAGGTTGGTGAGATCGGGATGCACACCTGAATATCCCTGCAGCAGGCTGTTGAGGCGGGCCACCATTACGGCCTTGGCCAGTTGTGCAGGCATGATACCACCCGCTCCGCTGCTGTGGCTGCGGATGAGGTTGTACTGCAATTGCAGAATATTTTCCTGACTCACTTTGTATTGAGCCATGGGACCAAAACCCGTATTGATACCGTAAATCAGTTTCTGACCGGAGAAATCCTGGAGAAAACGATGACTGGCCTGTACTTTATCAGCCGCCACCGGATCTATTTCAATGGATTGTTTGTCGAAAATAATGGCGGAAAAATCTTCAAGGGAAAGCCGCTTACCTCCTACCTGTACCATGAGACATCATTGTTTTTTTAAGTCGAACGCAAGGCGCAAAAGAACAAAATAAACGGGGGACTGAAAAATTTTGTTCCCGCGCGAGCCTTGACAGGCGGCAATTACAGGGTGGCACGAACAGGCGTTAAGCGCCGCGTTTGTCGATAAACCGTACCGGCTTGCGGCCGCCGTCGGGAAACTGAAGTTGCTGCATTTCAGCGGGCAGCAGGTATTTCACCTGAGGTGTTACGCGCAGGCGTGCCTGTAAATAAGCTCTGATTTTGTGATCGGTTTCCGGCGCGTCATTGACCGGCACGAGGTACAAGAGCACTTCGTCTGTACCGATTTCGTTGGTCGATACTTCGGCCACGTACTCGCGGATCAGGTCCATGCTGTGCAGGATCTCGAAGAGCGCCGGTGCAAACAGTGTGGTGCCTTTGAATTTGATCATTTGTTTTTTGCGGCCGATCACGGGCGACAGACGCAGGCTGTGGCGTCCGCAGGCGCAGGGTCCGCGAAAGGCGATGCACATATCGCCGGTTTTGTAGCGGATCAGCGGCATTCCTTCCACGCCGAGCGTGGTAATGGTAATCTCTCCGGGCGTACCGTCGGCTACCGGACTGTCGTCATCGTCCAGCAATTCGGCGATCACCAATTCGGGTTGCAGGTGTCCGCCCTGCCCTTCATTGCATTCGGTAAATGCCGTTTGCATTTCTGTAGACGCATACGTGGAATAGAGATGGAGATTCCAGTCGTCTGTTATCCGTTTCCCTAAAACATTCAGTGAAAAATCCGTGTTGCGGATATTCTCGCCGATACAAATGGCTTTTCGCACCGACGACGCATTAGGATCGATGCCGTGTTCCCTGGCATATTGGATCAGTTTTACAATAAAAGAAGGAACGGCAACGATGGCGGTAGGTTTCAGTCTTGCAATGGTTTCCCATTGCAGAGAAGGCACGCCGGGACCGACACGTATAATGCCTGCGCCGAGCTTGCGGATACCGGAATAATAAGCCATACCTGCCATAAACTGACGATCCAGCGTCAACATCAACTGGTAAATATCTTCCGCGCTGCCGCCGGCACAGCGGAATGATTCGTGTTCGTTGCTGGCCAGCCGTTGCAGATCGCGCTCGGTGAGCGCAATCGTAACCGGACTGCCCAACGTGCCGGAAGTAGCCGTGTATTCGATCACTTTATCCGGAGCTACACAAAGAAAATCTTCGTTCTGCTGTTGCAGGTGTTCTTTTTGTGTCGGGGGAATGGTGGTCAGGTCTTCGAGTGTGCGGATAGCAGAAGGATCAATTCCTTTTTCTTTGAAAAGACGTTTGTAGTAAGGTGATTGCTGTCCCACATATTGCAGCAGCTCCTGCAGTTTTTGTTCCTGCGTGGAGCGGATTTGTGAAGCTGTCGGGTATGCTGCCATAAAATTCAAAAGTCAAAAGTCAAAAGTCAAAATCTTCATCCCGAAGTATCGGGAGTGAATAAATGAATGTCCCTTTGCGGCTTTGCGTGCAAATTTCACGCAAAGTGGCGTAAGAAACAAAGGCGCAAAGAACTACTTATTACTTATTACTTATTACTTATTACTTATTACTACCACCGCCGCTGCAGTATCCTTCAAATGCGTCAACGATACTTTTATCACACATCCTTCCAGATGCGCCAATGTAATCGCCGTATTGCCCAGTAAATGCAAATGCGGCTCACCTTTTTCTCCGGGTAGTATTTCTATTTCATTAAAAGAAGTGCCCTGTGCCCAACCGGTGCCCAATGCTTTGAAAAAGGCTTCCTTGGCGGCAAAACGCGCGCTGTAATGCTGGTGTTTGTGGGTTTTGCTTTCGCAATAGGCAATCTCGCCTGGCGAAAAGACCAGTTCACGGAATCCGTTTTCCCTGTCTATCCGCGAGCCCACGCGCTCCACTTCAATCATATCGATGCCAATGCCTTCGATCATTTTGCCAATCGCTTTTTACATGCTTCAATCCTGTCCTCCGCGTGTTTCTTTTCGGGCACGGTCGCAATTTCTTTGGTCAATGCCTGCTGGTAGTAATTCAGCGCACGTTGATAATTTTTCTGCTTGTACAAATAATCACCCGCTAAAATGTACGCATGATAATAGGAGGGGTTCAGGATCACCAGGCTGTCGGGGTTCACCGTTTGCCCATCCATTACCCGCTGTTTCAATACACGGAAGCGTTCAAAGTTTTTGAATTGTGCAGTCTGCATAAAACTATCCGCCGGAATCGTCAATATCGCTTCGGAGATCTCCTGGTTTTTTTTCATGCCGGCAAGACTGAATACTTTCTTCAGATCGTAGGCCACGTATGATCCGAGTTGCCACGGCGAAGTGGACACCCATACCAATAATTTCTGCGGTTCAAACACAATCGAGTGATGCGCGATCAGTTGGTTCACCGCTTTTTCATTGCCGGTGCCGATGTCGGTACCACCAATCCCTTTCTGGTCGCGGAGAATGGATACGGTCTTGGCTACAGTATTCGGACCATTACCGGACAGCAATTCTGTCAACCGGTGATAACGATATACCGATGCGCTCTCCCGTTCCTGTTGCCGGTTCATAGAGGAGGCGCCGAGGCCTTTGCTTTGAAAATGGTTCGTGCAAAGGATACTGTTACGTCCCGGATCATATACTTCGAGCGAGTCCGGCGTTTTCTCGATGATCACTGCTTTGTTATCGGCAGCAGAGCCGACCAGGAAGGATTCCGATACAAACATTTTACGGCGGCGCGCCACTTCCACGGCCTGTTGGATGTTGCCGGCGTATTGCAATATCTCGCGCGCAACCAGCGATACCGGTGTGGCAGACCCTGTCGGCAGATCGCTCTTGGCAGCGTTGATAGTAACCGTCAATCCTTTTTCATTCATGCCCGATACCACGCCTACAAATCCGCCCCACGTCACACTCATGAATTTGAAGCCCGCTGAAGGGTTGACAAACTCCACAATTTTATTGCGTGCAAAATCATCGCCGACATAAAAATCAAAATTTCTACCAATAATCATCGTGCTGTCGGCCGATGCGCTGCCCCAGGTGCCGAACGACGTACAACCCACCAGCGCCAGGTTTTGCAACGCATGGCCTATATCGTGTGCCGAATGATAATTGAGGATGCGTTGGTACGGCGTGCCGATGTAGCCATAATTGGCCGATGCCGATTGCGATACACCATAAATTTCTTCTTTGTATTCCGGTATCACATTCTTCACCAGTTTACGGTTGAAGAAGCCGATAAAATATTTCAGGAACTGCCGGTAGAAATGCGAGGGGATCATTTTATTGATCTGCGCGGTAAAATAGTCCTCCTGGCTTTGTACCAGTTCTTTCGACAGTTTACCGTTTACCACGCCGCGCTCGAACGGTGCGCCTTCCACATACATTTCGTAAAGGCCGGATGAGCTGTGACGCAACCAGCTATTGCCGATTGTATACAAACCGCTATCGGGTTGCTGACGTTGCCAGCTAAGGCTTTTTTTATCCTGCACGTCCGGCGGATTGACCTGCGATACCCATACGAGGTACAGGAACAACAGCACGATCAGGCCGATGAAAGCGGCCAGCACGCGCGCCAGTCTGCGCCAGAATCGATAGGGTCTTTTGGGTTTAGGCATTTCTTATTTTCTCCACTATTTTATCATCGCCCAACAGGGTAATGCTGGTCATGATCCCGCTCAGCGCGGTACCCAGTATGCCATGCAGGTTCAGATTCTGGCCTGTAAGGTACAAGTTTGGCAGCTTTGTGCGCGGGCTCATGAAGGTTTTTAACGGGTCGTTGTAATCTTTGGCGAAGCCGTACATCGTGCCGTCTCCCGAGCCAATATAATCGCGGTACGTGAGTGGCGTGGTAGTGTAACAGGCTTTTATGGCTTTACGCAAACCGGGAAAACGTTCTTCCACCCGGTCGAGCAGTTGCTCGCTTTTGCGTTTTTTGAATAACTCGTATGCTTCGCCGCGCGGGGTGCCGCCGGCCACCGTATGAAAACTTTCCTTCCACGGTTCCATTTCACTGTAATGCATGCCCGTAAATATCGTGATCGATTCCGCATACGCGGGATGTTGTTCCGAACGGGTATAGAACATGCCATATCCCAGGGGCCACTCTTCCTGCGTATAGTCATTCATCGACCATACACGGCCTTCCCGGTGATAGTAATAGTTGCCGGAACTATACGGCACTGTCTGCTCCTGCAATACGAGATGCACGGAAAACGAGGCAATGGTATTGGGCAAATGATTGATCCGCTGACGATACACTTCCTTCAACAAGGGACTGTCCGTCATCGCGAGTGTATGCACAGGACTGATATTGGAAATGAATTGTTTTGCCGCAAAATTGCCATTGTTCGTTTCCACATGCGTCACTTTTTCGTTGTCGCAAACAAAACGGGTTACTTCGGTATGCCTGAACAATTCACCGCCGTGCGCACGTAATTGTTTAATGAGCTGTTTTGCAATTTGTGAACCACCCCGGATACATTTCCAGGAGCTTTCGATATAACTGTTGAGGATAAGCGCGTGTACATAAAACGGTGTACGGACACCTTCGCCTGCATACAGCAGGTTGTTGCCGGCGAGTACGGCCCGGAGCTTCGGATTCGACGTAAAGGAAGCAATGGTTTCCTCCGCACCTTCACTCATTACGGATGTCTTATTCCCTCCATCTATTTGCAGGTTGTACAATGGAAATTGCGCGCATATATGCCGGATGTGATCGCAATAGCGTTGGATATTGTTTTCTTCCCCCGGAAAATCTTTAGCAAGATTCCGGATGAATGATTCATAGCCCTGTGCCTGGTTATACACTTTGGGGTCGTTGCCGATCAGTATTTTATCGAAGCCATCAGGATCCATTTGCTCGATACGCAGTTCATCCATGATACCGAGATAGCGGAAAATCTGGTAAAGGTTTTGTCCTTTGCCGAGTCCGCCGATATAATGTACACCGGAATCGAAAATGAGTTTATCGCGGACAAAGGTCTGCAGGTTACCGCCGGCCTGGTTGTTTTTCTCCAACACACATACCTTCAGCCCTTCCGCCGCCAGCAGATTGGCACACACGAGACCGCCCATGCCACTTCCTGTTATCACCACATCATAGCTCTGCATCGGGTTGTGCTTTCTTCTTCAGTACAAAAATTATATTGGAGGTGAACCTGGTGTTGTCGATCTCCGTCAGCGTAAGGTCGTGTTGCTTTGCAATGGCTTCGATGGTGGAGCCCGACAGGTAACTCATCCGGTGTTCACGCGTTTTGTTGAAATTGAACACACGTGTGGACATGAATTCTGTCAGTCGTGTTGTCTGGTGTTTGTTTCCTTTTTCCGTATCGCCGTCGCGGATCAGCAGCACGCCTCCGGGACGCAGGCTGCGGATACAATTTTCGATTACCTGCAATTGTTCGGCTGCCGGCAGGTAATGCAGCACGTCGCTGATCACGATGCCTTCGTATTCACTGAAAGAATAATGCAGGATATCGCAATGTTCGAAATTGATGTTTTCCGTTTTGCTGAGGCAATGATTGGCTGTCGCAATTTTTTCTTCATCATAATCCACCCCGGTGATGCGCCGTTGCGGCCCGGCAAAATGCAACATATAACTCAGGAATCCATAGCCACAACCGAGATCGAGAATGCGTCCTTCCGCCGGCAGCAGGTCGTGGAAAGTCTGGTAATATTTTTCCAGTCGCAATTTGACACGCATATACCATTCCAGCACGGGACCTTTATAGAGATAGTTGTGAATCAGTTCTTCTTTGAAGAAAACAGGTTGTTCCAGGCGGCGGCTGATCTTTGCATACTCTTCTTTGAAATAACGGCTGATGCGCTTGGTTCGTTCTGAGTAACCGCTACCAAACCGCGGGTCATCCGGCGTAATGCGCGGCAGTATTTCGATAGTTACAATGCCATTTTTCAATAAATAATCCCCTTTGCTCATGCAATAACCGGTACCGTGCAGCACTACGGGAATGATATCGAGATTCAATTTTTCCGCCAGATAAAATGCGCCTTTGTGAAAACGTTTCATTGGTCCCTGGGAAGTGCGCGTCCCCTCGGGGAAAACAATGATCGAGTAACCATTCCGCACACGGTCTTCCATCAGTTCCACGCTGTTCTCCGCGCCCTCCGCTACGGGATAAAAATCTGCCATGCGTATGGCTGCACCGAACACCGGCGATTTCCATACCCAGCGATTGGTCAGGAGAATGGACTTCGGCATGAGCATATTCATGGCCAATATGTCGAGGAAGGATTGATGGTTGGCGATGATGATGGCCGGCTTTTTAAACCCTTCGTTAAACGGATTGTTGATGCGTTTTTTGAAATTGGCCATTACATACAATACCGATGCTGAAAGTTTGGTAAGCAGGTAATGATAAATGGCTTTGCCTTTTTCTTTATTGAATGGATTCAGCTTGACGAGAAACCAACCCAAAACCGTCAGCAACAAACTTACGAGGGCAAAATACAGGAAGGAAAACACCGAGCGCGTCCAGCTCCACAGTGTCCAGGGCAGCCTGCCGCGGGCTGCACGTTTTTTTACCAATAAGGAAAATAAAAACGGGATCAATACCTGCGACATCAGCACCACGCAGAGAATGCCCGTAACCGAGATAAACGCCACCGAACGCAAGGCAGGATGCTGCGCAAAAGCCAGCACACCCAATCCCGCAACAGTGGTAATGGCCGATAAAAGAATCGAGGATTTATAAGAAGACAGGTTTTTCTTGCCGGTTTTATATTCCTGCAACAAACCATCCATAATAAACAAACTATAATCATCACCCAGGCCAAAGATGAGCGCCGACACGATGATGTTGACAATATTGAAGGTCATGCCCGTCATGCCCATGATGCCGAGTATCCATACCCAGCTCAGTAACATCGGGATGAACGCCACCAGTGCGAGCTCGATACGTCCGAATGTCAGCAGCAGCACGATGAATACGAGTGCCGAAGTCAGCAAAGCAATGCGATTGAAGTCTTCACTCACTATTTCACTTAACCGGCTGGCGAGGTATTGGCGATCAAGCACAGTGACCTCCGTTCTTTTATCCAATATATCGATCACCGATGCTTTGTGCTCCTGCGGTACTTTCAGAATGGTTACAACCGATGTGTTGCCTTTTTTCTCCGACACATAATCTTCGAGCAGGTTTTTCTGCAATACATCGGCATCTTCTTTCGGCAAAGGCGTGTAGGCGCTGTTCAGCAGATTGCTGAAGGCATCAAAAGCTGTTGGCTTGAATCCGACGGACGCTCCCTGCCTGCGGAGTTCTTCCACCAGTTTTTCCTTTTTACCGTTGCTCCAGTAGTTGTTCCAGAAGGCGATGCGTTCAAATTGCAGTGAGTCGGATAATAATAATACCGATACACCCGACACAGCACTGATCCATCCTTTCTGCTGCAGTTGCTGCAGGGTTGGCTGCAATTGTTCACTATGCATCAAAGCCTCCTGCCGGTCTTTCCCTTCGGCTACGAGGTATACCGAACGCAACACATTCCCACTGATGCGGTTCAATTCCTTTTCAGCGGCTTTGAGTTCGGACGACTGATAATTCAGGCTCGTCATGTCCGGTTCAAAGCCTACTTTTTTATAAAAAAAGAAGAATACAATCGTCAATAAGGCTACTACGCCCAATAACCATTTGTTATGTTCGGGCCGCAGCAGCGCCAGCTTATCGATCCATGAATGATGATGCTCCTTCACTTTCGCTTTCTGCTTTCCGGTGAAGTGTGGCAAAAAGATCAGTGAACAAAGTGCTGCGCCTATTAAACTGAACCCTGCAAACAATCCCAGATCTTTCAGCATATCGGACTTTACAAATTCCAGGCAGAAGAAACCGCCGATGGTAGTGAGCCCCCCGATGGTCAAAGGAAACGCCAGGTCTTTTACCACCTGCCGCATATCGGGCACGTGCCGGTGATGGTTGAATACGTGTAAAGAATAATTGACGGCAATGCCCAACACGATGGAGCCTGTACCCAATGCGATGACTGAAATAGACCCTTTGAGGAAATAAATACAGGCGAGTGAGAAAGCAGCGCCGTATACTACCGGCAACAACACCAGCACCGGCGCGCGTTTGCGGCGGAAATAGAATCCAATGAACAATATGAGAAAGATAACCGTCAGCCCCTGCGTGAACAGGGTGTCGGTACGCAGTTGTTTTGCATTGCCGGCCGATACCGCGGCGGCACCGAAGTATTGCATGCGCACTGCTCCGGAAGAGAGTGAGTCGCGGATATTATCGATATGGGTCAGCAGCTCACTGTTCTTTCCCGTATTGCCGGCGGGATAAGCAGGCGTCAGAAAAGCGAGGAGGTGTTTGTGATCGCGGGTAACGATGTAGCCGTCGTAGAGTTCAAAGTTGCCTTCGAGTTGCAGTTGCTGCAATTTTTTCAAAGCGATAAAAGAAATTCCGCTCGGATCGTTGGCTATGATCTGCTTCACGGCAAACCCGCTGGGTGAACTCAATAAACGGATATCATTCTCCAGGGTCTGCCGGATGCGTGCAGTATCCTGCAGACTGTCGATGTGCAGGTAATCCTGTTGCTCGAGGAAAACCGGAAGATTGGATTGAATGATGCGGAATAACTCGAGTGTAAACTCTTCTTCTACTTTGTAGCGGATGTCTTTGATCAGCGGCGCCGCATGCTGCTGAAGTTTTGCGATCAATGTATCTGCATACGTTACCAGGCTGTCGGGTTCCGTTTTGGTGCTGTCCTGCAACGACACCATCATCACCAGTTTATCGGCAAACTTGGAGTTCTGAAAGACTTCGGTGAGTTTTTCGGTTTTATTGTCATGAGGAATGATGGCCGAAATATCTTCCTCGAACCGTACACGCGATGCGAAGAAGCCGAACACGGCAAGTGTCAGCAGAAAGATTGCGTAGAGCAACGGCTTGCGTCTGCTGAAAAAATCAAATATGCCGGTGAACAGTTTTTCCATTGCTTGTATTACAAAACTCCGGTTTCGTTGATGGTGATTTTCTTGCGGCGACGTCCCAGTTTCAGCAAACCATAAGTGATAAATCCGAAACCAAGGCCGGCCACGACAGCCAGCGTGATGCTGCCCCAGATATATTGGGTAAGATTAATACGGATCGTTTCCAGGTCGATGCCTTTGGAAAAAGAAAGATCGGCTGCGCTGCCGGGCATCCAGAAAGCGCCTGCTTTGAAACTGAGATAAATGATCAGCGGGATCATCGGAGGAATGCTGATGTTGGCGGCGATGATCACCAAGGCTTTATTGAGGCGAAAAAAAATCGCCAGCGTAATCGCCACCAGCAATTGAAAGCCCCATATCGGCACGATTCCCATGAACACACCAAAACCAACAGATATGGCTTTCAGACGATCCGATGCATCTGCGCTGAAAAGTTGTTCTTTCAGGTTGCGCCGCCAGTTGCGGTTGGAAAAAAGGGACCGGAAAAAATTACGCGGTTTTATATAAAGGAAGGCGATCACCACCAAAACGGTATTCAATACGCTGATGCGGGAAAAGTCTTTGAATGGACGGAAATGTGATACGCGTGTTTCCGGTGGCGCATAATATACGCTAATGGGAACGGACGTCACCGGTATCCCTTTCCACGCAGCCCGCACCAGTACTTCAATTTCAAATTCATATTTACGGGTGAAAAAGCGCATACTGCGCAGTTGCCCGATGGGATAAAGCCGGAAGCCTGTTTGCGTGTCGGGGCAATCGATACCAGTTTCCACCTTGAACCAGAAATTGGAAAATTTGTTGCCGAAGCTGCTTTTGCCGGGCACGGATTCCTGGTTCATGTTGCGGGCGCCCATAATCAGTGCCGGGCCGTCTTTGTCCAGCTTTTCGATGAACAGGAGAATGTCTTTGGCAAAATGTTGTCCGTCGGAGTCGATGGTGATGGCGTATTCGTAGCCTTTTTCGAGGGCTTTTTTGAAGCCGCGGCGCAGGGCGATGCCTTTGCCGGCATTGCGGGTGTACCGCACCACTTCAAGGCTGGTGAATGCCGACAACACGTCTTCGGTATGGTCGGTACTGCCGTCGTTTACCACTATAATGGCATGTGTATAGCCGGCCACATCGCGGATTACACCGGCCAGTGTAGCAGCATTATTATAGGTAGGTATAATAACACACATGCGCAGCCGCTCGAAGTGCTGCTGATATGAGGGATTGGGAAGCATGCAAAACAGCCTATTGGGCGCAAATGTATGAAAGAATTGCCCCGGCTTTGGGGCCGGGGCAACGGAGAGGTAACAATTTTATAGCTAATCCGTGGATTAACGCTGACCAATGGTATAACGAACAGCAATACCTACGTTGGCTTCAAAAGAATTGTAATAATCAGGAGCCGTTACGAGGAAGGTCGGGCGTACATCGGCAGTCAGGTTCAGCGGAATCTTGCTGAATTTGTAGTCGATACCACCTGTGGGGAACAGACCTACACCTACACCACGGTATTCTTTGTAACGATCGTTGGCAAAACCGTTGTAAACCACGGCACCACCGCCTACGAACCAACGCAGACCGTCAACGGGAATGTTGAAGTGGTGTTGGTAAGCACCTGAAAAATGCAGGTAGAACGTGCGGAAATCGTCCGACACATAAGAATAACCACGGGAGCCTGCGCCGAAATTCAGTTCAATAGCACCTGGCTGGGTCACAAAAAACTTATAGGAAACAGAGCCTACGTCATAATAAGTGGTACCAAAACGGCCACCGATGGCGCTCTTGTAGGTACTCTGGGCATTGGCCGCCAGACCAAACATTGCAGTTAGTGCTACTAACAAAATAGTTTTTTTCATTTCTAGCTTTTTTTGATTTGAGAAATCGGGGCAAAAATACAACATTCTTATTTTTAGCCCATTAGCTAATATCGCAAAAAGTGTTCCATGACTGCTGGCAAGCCGTTTGCAACGTTTGAACAATGGTTTTCTTCTACTGAAAACCTCCACGGTCCCAAACTTAAATTCTTTATCTTTGAACGCTTTTTTATGAAAAAGAAATACGCAATCAGTCTCTTTGTATTTTTTGTGGCATTTTTTGCTCAACTGAGTGGTTATGCGCAAGATAGGCAACCATTTTATGCGGCGATGGCTGCTAAGGATGCTGGTATCATCGATAAGCAACTGGAGGTGGTCCGCAAAAGTTCATCGGCCGAAAAAACTGCGCTGGAAGGGGCTTTGCTGATGCGCAAGGCTGGTGTGGTAGGTGGCGCCGGCAGAAAATTAAAGCTTTTTAAAGAAGGCAAATCCAAACTGGAAGAAGCTATTTCCAAAGACGGAAACAACGCCGAGTACCGCTTTCTGCGTCTCATGATCCAGGAAAATGCGCCCGGCATCGTGAACTATAGCGGGGATATTGACGAAGACAAAGAATTTATACGCAAGCACCATAAAAAATTACCTACCGCCGTACAGTCCGCCGTGGCCTCGTACGCCAGGAATTCCAAGGTGCTTCGCCCGGAAGACCTGTAACTATAATTAAACATGAATAAGAAAGTTTTAGCGGTTTACTTCTCACAGACCGGGCAACTGGGTCAGATCATCGACAGGTTTACGGCGCCGCTTGAAAAAGCAGGCGCTTCCGTCGAAAAACTGGTGATACAACCCGCTAAACAGTTCCCATTTCCCTGGACTTCTCCTGCTTTTTTCGGTGCAATGCCGGATTGTGTGCTGCTGAAGCCTGCCGAACTGGAGCCGTTCACGCTTCGCGAAAGCAGCTACGACCTGATCATTATCGGTTACCAGCCTTGGTTCCTGTCCCCGAGCATTCCCGCTAATTCCTTTTTACAACACCCCGCATTCCTGGCGGTGGCGCGCAATACGCCGGTGGTTACCATCAGCGGCTGCCGCAATATGTGGATCAATGCACAGGAAAAAATAAAAGGCCTGCTTTCCAGAGCCGGTGCCCGCCTGGTTGGAAATATCGCGCTTGTAGACAAACACAACAATTATGTGAGCCTCGTTACCATCATTCACTGGATGTTTTCCGGCCGCCGCGACAAAAAATGGGGCATCTTTCCCAAGCCCGGCGTCACCGATGAAGATATTGCCAATTCAGCTATATTTGGCGAAACGGTAAGTGCGCATCTGGCTGGTAATAATTGGGAAAGTCTTCAGCCCCGCCTTGTGGAACAAAAAGCAATACAGATCAAGTATCACCTGATGTTTTTCGAAGGAAAGGGCGCCCGCATCTTCCCGATCTGGGCCAACCTGATCAACAAAAAAACCAATAAAGATCCCTGGGTTACCGGTTTTAAATATTATCTCCTGTTCGCCCTGCTGATCATGGGACCGCTGATGCTGTTGATCGATACACTGTTTTTCCGGTGGTTTAAACTGAACCGTATCAAAGAACAAAAACAATATTATTCTGGAGTCGCCTTAAATTAAGATCATGTCGCTGAACGAAGTTTTCATTACCCGTACGTCTCATTTCCTTCCTAATGAACCCGTGTCAAATGATGATATTGAGGAATACCTGGGCTATATTAACAACAAACCGTCGAAATCAAAAAGACTGGTGCTGCGCAATAACGGTATTACTAAACGTTATTATGCCATCGACCGCAGCGGAAAGTCTACGCATACAAATGCTGAAATGGTCGCACAGTCCATCCGTGGATTGTTCGATAAGCCGGAAGATATCAGGCAACTTGATCTGATCTCCTGCGGCACTTCTTCCCCGGATCAGTTGATGCCCTCGCACGGTGTGCAGGTGCATGGTTCCCTGCCCGAAGCCGGCATCATCGAAGTGGTATCGCCTTCCGGTGTTTGCTGCGCAGGTATGCACGCGCTGAAGTATGCCTATATGTCTGTTCGCACCGGCGAAGCACATACCGCTGTTGCCACCGGATCGGAACGCCTCTCCCGCACCATGCGCTCCGAGATGTTCGATGAAGAAGCCTCCAAACTGGAAGCACTCGCCGAAAATCCCTATATCGGTTTTGAAAAAGAATTCCTCCGCTGGATGCTCTCCGACGGAGCCGGCGCCTTCCTCCTCAGCGATAAAAAGAATGAAAACGGGCTGAACCTCCGCATCGACTGGCTCGACGGCTTTTCCTATGCACAGCAAATGGAAGCCTGTATGTACATGGGCAGTGATAAAGATGCGGATGGCAACCTGATCAGCTATAAAGATTTTACCAACGAAGACCTCATCGGCAGATCCATCATGAGCATCAAACAGGATGTGAAGCTGCTGGGCGAACACGTAGTACCACTCGGTATCACCAAAATGCGCGAGACCCTGGAAAAAAGAGGCTGGGACGTAAAAGATGTCAACTACTTCCTGCCGCATATGTCCAGCAATTTCTTCCGCACCAAGATTTTCGATGAAATGGAAAAGCAGGGCATTCCCATTCCTTACGAAAACTGGTTTGTGAACCTGCCCAACGTAGGCAATGTAGGGGCCGCCTCCATTTACCTGATGGTAGACGAACTGTTCCAGAGCGGCAAGCTGAAGAAAGGAGACCGTATCCTGCTGCTGGTACCGGAAAGCTCACGTTTCTCTTACATGTACGGCGGTCTTACCGTTTGCTGATAAGCGCACTTTTAATTTTTTCTTTATGAAAAAACAAGATATCCCACAAGACCCGAGCGCATTGAACAATGTGACGAAAGAGGTAACCTATGCCGTTGACGAATCGGGCAATTACACCACCGGCCTCAGCACCGGATGGAGCGTAAAAGCCGAAGCGCTCGACGTTGCCTGGCAGGATATCGAGAAAAGAGTGGCCGATGCCCGCAAAAAAGTGGAAGACGGCGAAGCCAGTCCGCTGCTTTTTTTCATGGAAACAAAATTGATGGATCTTACCATCGTGGCTTCCTATACCGGCTTCTGGAAATGGCAGGTAAAACGTCATCTCAAACCCGGTGTATTTAAAAATCTGTCCGACCGCAAACTGCAGAAATATGCGGAGCTGTTTGAAGTATCCGTCAATCAACTAAAGCAACCTTTCGCTTAAGAAAGGCGCAACCACTAAACCTTCATGACACTAGATTTCAAACACACGCAGACAGCCCATTGCGAAAATGGCGTTACTGTTGGCCTGCTCCGGCATTACGGTATGAATCAAATCACAGAGCCGCTGGCTTTCGGTATCGGTTCGGGGCTTTTCTATATTTATCTCGGCATCGTAAAAGTGAACAACGCACCGTTGATCTCTTTCCGCACCATGCCGGGCAACATTTTCAAACGTACCTGTCAGTCGCTCGACATTCCGGTGGTAAGAAAAAAATTCGCCTCGCGCGAAAGTGCGGCCCGTGCGCTCGACGAGCGACTGTCCGCCGGACATCCCGCCGCCTGCCAGGTAGGCGTATACTATCTTACTTATTTCCCTAAAGAATACCGTTTTCACTTCAACGCGCACAACCTCATCATCATCGGCAAAGAAGGCGATACCTACCAGATCAGCGACCCGGTAATGGACAGCCTTCATACACTGACCAGTTATGAACTCGAGCGTGTACGTTTTGCCAAAGGACCATTAGCACCCCGCGGCCAGATCTATTATCCCGGCGCGTTCGGCTCCGTGAGTGACGAGCAAATCAAAAAAGCCATTGTATCCGGTATCAAGCGCAACATCCGCGACATGCTGCATATTCCCGGTTTCTTTGCGGGCGTAAGCGGTATCCGTTACACCGGCAAAAAAATCAAAACCTGGAAATCCAAACTCGGCGATGAAAAGTCGAGAAGCTACCTCGCGCAACTGGTACGGATGCAGGAAGAAATTGGTACCGGCGGCGGTGGATTCCGTTTTATCTACGGTGCATTTCTTCAGCAATCACATGCTTACCATCCGGTAGATGAATTACCCGAGATAGCCGGTCTCTTCACCAAAGCCGGTGACCGCTGGCGCGATGCAGCCGTGCAGGCAGCAGGCATCTACAAAGGACGCCTCAGCAGTCAGGCCGATTACGATGTAATGGGCGACATGCTGATCGAAATTGCCAGTCTCGAAAAAGAAGCTTTCACACGTCTCAAAAAAACAGTTCCCCTGCTGAAATAGATCGGGTCGAAAACTCGGCCGGATAGACCGGCTCAGCCACCGATTATCGTAACTTGCGGGCACTCATGGAAGCAGCCATACAGATATCTGATCTCTCCTTTCGCTACCAGGCGCAGGAGCCCGTACTCGACCAGCTTAATCTCACGATCGAAGCAGGCGAACGGTTCGGTCTGTTTGGGCCAAATGGTGCAGGCAAAACCACGCTCATGAGCCTCATGACCGGGCTTCTGCCGTATAAAACCGGCTCGGTTAAATTACTGGGATACGAACTGCGCGGCCGCGACAGGAAGATCAATAGCCTGTTCGGATTAGTGCCGCAGGATTTCTCCTTTTATCCCGAACTCAGCACGGAAGAAAATCTTCAATTCTTTGGAGCCTGGGCGGGATTGACTAAAAAAGAAATCAGGGAAAAAACCAACGAATTGCTGTCGGTATTGTCGCTCGAAAAAGTGCGTACAAGAGCTGTAGGAAAATTTTCCGGCGGCATGAAAAGACGTGTCAACCTGGCCATTGCCGTGATGCATGATCCGCGCGTATTATTTCTCGACGAACCAACCGTTGGTGTGGATGTGCAAACACGGCACGCCATCATTCATTACCTCAAACAACTCAATCAGCACGGCACCACGCTTATCTACACTTCGCATCAGTTGCATGAAGCCGAAGACCTGTGTACGCGTGTAGCCATGATTGATGAAGGAAAAATAATTATTAACGATACGCTTACCAACCTGCTTCATCAACACAAACAAGACGGACTCGAAGGCTTGTTTCTGGAGTTGACAGGACGAGCGTACAGGTCATAATGTGATAATTTGATGATTTGAAAATTTGAAAATGCTTTTACGGGCCGTCTTCAATCTTCATTCTCAAATCATCAAATTTTCAAATTGTCAAATTAACTATGTTCCGTCTCTGGTCGACCATCATAAAAGATCTGCGTATTCTCACCCGCGACAAGGTGGGACTGACGCTGATGTTCCTGATGCCGGTGGTATTGACCATTGTGATCACCTCGGTGCAGAACGGCACCTTTGAAATGGTCAACAACAACAAGGTGGCCATCATTCTCGATAACCGCGATGCCGATGCCAGTGCCGGCGGTTCGGCATCGGCATCGCGCGAACTGGTAAAGACCATCGAAGAAGCCGGCATGTTTACTATCGCCGAACGAGGCCCTTACAAAAACGAACAGGAAGTGCGCGACCAGATGTATAAAAAAGAGATCCTCGTGGCGGTGGTCATTCCTCCTACTTACAGTCAGGACGTAATGGCCCGCGCGCAATCTGTGGCGCGCAAGGCTCTCAAAGATATTTCCGGAGAAAAGAATACAGCTTCCGGTGAAGGCGATAGTCTTGCGCCTTTGCAACTGCTTTATCACCCTACCCTGCAGCTCTCCTTTCGCCGCAGCATCGAAGGTGCGCTCGGCAGCGTATTGCAGGTAGTGCAGAGCAAATACATCGTTAAAAGTCTTTACAAAGCCATCAACGAAGAAAACATTCCCGATTCGGTGGAAAGCCAGATCGTGGGGCAGCAAACGGAGATCATTCCCGTTGCCGTTTCCCGCGATGGCAACCGCGGCAATCCGAATGCCACGCAACACAATATTCCCGCATGGACTGTTTTTGCCATGTTTTTCATCGTCATATCGCTGGGAAGCAGCATTGTGCGGGAAAAGCGAAGCGGAAGCTTTCTTCGCCTGCGCACGCTGCCCACGCATTTCGGCGTAGCCATGGTCTCCAAACAAATCACTTACATTCTCATTACCCTGTTGCAGGCCGTCGTGATCTTCGGGCTGGGTATATTTTTATTTCCACATATCGGCTTACCGGCACTCATATTGCCGGGTGATATAACGGCGCTGGTGCTGGTGACGCTTCTTTGCGGATGGTGTGCCACCAGTTTTGCCATCTGCGTAGGCGTATATGCCAACACGCAGGAGCAGGCCAATGGCTTTGGTGCCGTGTCGATAGTGCTGCTGGCAGCCATTGGCGGATTATTGGTGCCGTCCTTTGCCATGCCCGAAGGATTTCGTTATATCATGAAACTGTCGCCCCTGCACTGGTGCATGGAAGCCTATTACGGTCTTTTCCTTGAAGGCGGTAAACTGGGCGATATTTTAATGAATATTATACCTTTGCTCGTTATAACCCTCGCATTCCAGGTTGTGGCTTGGTGGGGACTGAAACGGAAACGGCTGGTTTAGAACCGCGTTGCCGCAAAAAAAGAAAGCAGAAATAATGGAAAAAGAACAACTGAAGCAGCAATTAAAAGAACAGATCATCAAATTCCTGAATCTGACAAATGTAAAACCGGAAGATATCAAGGACGATGAGCCATTGTTCGGAGAAGGACTGGGACTTGATTCTATTGATTCAATCGAGCTGATCGTGCTGCTCAGCCGCGAATACGGCATCAATATTCAGGATCCTAAAGAAGGACGCAAGATCCTGGTGAATATTGACACCATGGTTGACTATATCGAGCAGCACCGCACCAAATAAAAGATTCCGTGAGCCGAATCCTCATTACCGGCATAGGAGCATTCAGTGCCATCGGGGATAATGTGGCAGCTAACCGCCAGGCGCTGATTTCCGGACAAAGTGGTATACGTACCCTGTCCAATTTCCCTTCGCGTTATGCGGGCAGTTTGCCATGCGGCGAAATCACCCATTCCACAGATGAGCTGAAGCAATCATCCGGCGTCGATGACCCGGGCGTTACCCGTACGTCCCTGATCGCGCTGCAGGCCTTACGGGAAGCCATAGCGGATGCAGGTCTTACACCGGAACAACTTCGCTCCTCCGATACGGCCCTTATCAATGCCAGCACGGTTGGCGGCATGTGCCTCACCGATGAGTTATATCATGATGCCAACAACGATGGCCTCGCAGGATCACCGTTTCTCAGCTCCTACGATAACGCGTCGGTTACTTTATTTCTCGCACAACATCTGCGCATCGGTGGTATTCAGAATACCATCAACACGGCCTGCTCTTCTTCTGCCAATGCTATTCTTTACGGTGCCCGTTTATTGCGCCATGGATTTGCACGCCGCGTGATTGTTGGCGGAGCGGATAGTCTGGCTAAATTCACCATCAACGGATTCAAAGCATTGCATATTCTTTCGCCAGCCCCCTGTACACCCTTCGACGCTCAACGTACAGGACTTAACCTCGGCGAAGCCGGTGCCTATCTTGTACTCGAACGCGAAGAAGATTGTCACGATAAAAAAAGATATGCGCACTGCGCCGGTTATGGCAATAGCAATGACTCCTATCACCCCTCTTCCATTTCCGATGAAGGCGAAGGACCATTCCTCTGTATGCAACGCGCATTGGAAGCCGCACAGCTTGCCGCGGGTGATATCGATGCCATCAACGCTCATGGAACGGCCACCGAAAACAATGATGAAACGGAAAGCCGCGCCATGATCAGGCATTTCGGCACGCCTCCACCCTTTTTATCCACCAAAGCCTACACGGGTCATACCCTGGGCGCCGCCGGTGCACTGGAAGCCGTTTTCAGCATTCTTCAATTGCAATACCAGGAGAGCTATCCGGCTCTTCGTTTCAATGAACCTATTGTCTCCACAGGCCTGATCCCATCCGCATCTTACCGCAGCCTGCCGGTAACACATATCATGTCCAACTCCTTTGGATTCGGGGGTAACTGTTCGTCCCTCATCTTTTCCGCCGTCTGATGCTTTTGTTAAATAATCGGTAGAAATACACTTCATACAAAAACATTTAGTGACTTTTGTACGGTCAGCCTCATTCATGTACATCCATTACCATAATTGTATTTTTCCGCAGCAGACCGCTCTTCCCGGCGGGTTGGTTACCTTGTTGCCCGCCGATGGCAATCAACTGAAAGCCATCGAACCGTCATACGACGGTGTGCCTCCGGGATTGTTGAGAAGAATGGGTAAAGCCGTGCGGATGGGTACAGGTACGGCATTGCCACTGCTGAAAGATCTCCGTCCCGACGGCATTATCATCGGTACCGCAAATGGTGGTATGGAAGACTGTATCCGTTTTCTCAATCAGATCATCGACTACGATGAGGGCATGCTCACACCGGGTAACTTTGTCCAAAGCACGCCCAACGCCATTGCCGGCCAGTTGGGACTAATGACACGCAACCAGTGTTACAACATCACGCATGTGCATCGTGGGCTTTCATTCGAGCAGGCTTTGCTGGATGCGGCAATGCTGTCAATGGAACATCCGCATCGTAATTACCTTGTAGGCGCTGTAGATGAAATTGCCGACTACAATTACAACATCGATCTGCTGGGCGGCTGGTACAAAAAACATCCGCAAGAAAACAAGGATCTATACGAAGCAAACAGTCCGGGTAGCATTGCCGGGGAAGGTGCCGTGATGCTGGTGGTAAATGGTCAGCCGGAAGAAGCCGTTGCCCGTTTGCGGGCCATCCGTTCCTGGCATGGCACGAATCCTGAAGACGCCAGAACGAATATCGAAGCGTTTCTGCAACAATACACCGACGGAAATATTCCGTTGCTCATCACCGGTGAGAACGGCGACAACCGCCTGCTTCCTTACTACGAAACCTGCGAAAAACTGCTTCCCGGAAGCGCCGTTGGCCGCTTCAAACACATGAGCGGTGAATACCCCACGGCCGCGGGCATCGCACTCTGGCTTACCTGCCGGCTGTTTGAAGGAGAAGCTCTTCCTCACCATTTCTATAAAAAAGGAAAAGAAAATACCGCGGGGCCGGTATTGATTTATAATACTTACAAAGGCGAACAACACAGCCTGATCTTACTATCAAAAAAATAGTTATTTTAGTTCCCCTAATCAAAAACAACCTTAACAAATGAAACCTAAATTTCTCAGAGCCACCCTGCTGGTAATGACTACTGCCTGCCTTTCGCTGACTGCCCTGGCTCAAAAAATCAAACTCAAAGAAGGAAGCCTCGACGTACTGAAAAACGAAACAAGCATCAATATCGAGTTCACCTACGACAACATGGCTGTAGGAAAATTTGATAAAGAAGCCGACTACGTCAACAAAAAGAAAACCGAGTACAACGCTAAAGAGGCAGGCCGTGGCGACCGTTGGGAAAAAGCCTGGATCGACGACCGCAAGAACCGCTTCGAGCCTAATTTCATCGAGCTGTTTACCAAACATGCGGAAATGACCGACAGCAAAAAAGCCAAGTATACATTGATCTTTCATACCACTTTCACCGAGCCTGGCTTCAACGTGTATGTTACCCGTAAGAATGCCTCTATCGATGCAGAAGTATTGATCGTGGAAACTGCAAACAAAAGCAATGTGATTGCCAAACTCACATTGGACAATGCGCCCGGCCGCACGTTCATGGGCAATGACTGGGATACCGGTGAACGCATCTCCGAGTCTTACGCCAAGGCTGGTAAGTCTCTCGGAAAATACATCAAGTAATTTTTCCCCTGAATTATAAAGAAAGGCGGACCAATGGTCCGCCTTTCTTGTCAATAAGTCAATCAGTGAATGAGTGAATACTTAATTGTTAATCACAAATCCCTGGTTCGTGTATACACGAACCAGGGGATACAGAAATCTTAGCGCCCCTGCCCCTTACGCCGCTTTGCGTGAAAAAGCGACGCTGTCTTATTGACGATTGACCATTGACGATTCACGTTTTTCACATCAACTCAATCACCTCCTTCAACCGTATATCATCCGAAGCCGAACCGATCATCACATCAAACACACCCGGCTCTGCGATCCATTGAAGCTTGTCGTTGTAGAAGGATAATTTTTCTTTATTGATGATGAACTGTACAGTCTTGGTTTCGCCGGGCTGCAAACTGATCTTTCTGAAATCTTTCAATTCCTTCACCGGCCGCACCACCGACCCGAAGCGGTCGCGGAGATAGAGTTGCACCACTTCTTCGCCGGCATATTTACCGGTGTTGGTCACCTTCAGTTGCAGGCTGATCTGTTCACCGGCTTTCATTTTCTTTTTATCCAGTTGCAGGTTGTCGTAACGAAACGTCGTATAACTAAGTCCATAACCAAATGCATAACGTGGAGACAAAGGCAAATCGGTATAAGCCGATTTGTAATTACGATCGCTGTCGCTGGCAGCCGGACGTCCCGTGTTGAAATGATTATAGTAAATAGGAATCTGTCCTTCCGCGCGCGGGAAAGTCATGGGTAATTTTGCAGATGGATTATAATCGCCTGTCAATACATCCGCCAACGCATTACCGGCTTCGCTGCCGAGCCACCAGGAGTACACAATGGCGGGCATGTTGTCCGCCGTCCAGTTAAAAATCAATGGCCGTCCGGCGTTGATGACCACTACAACCGGTACGCCGGTAGCATGGATAGCTTTCATCAGCTCTTCCTGCACACCCGGCAGTTGCAGGCTGGCGCGGCTATGTGCTTCACCACTCATGTCGCGGCTTTCACCCACGCTCAGGATCACAAGTTGCGAAGTTTTTGCCACACGCAAGGCCTCTTCAAATCCGCCGCGTGAGGTATCGGCAATCCCACAACCTTTTGCATAAGCCAGTTGTGTATTGGCGGGCAATCTTTCGCGCAATCCCTGCCACTGCGAAACGATATAGCTTGAATCGCCGGGCATTTCGATACTCCAGAAGCCAAGATTTTGTTTTACTTCCTTCACCAGTGGTCCGATGAAAGCAATCCGTTTTAACGTATCCGATAAGGGCAACAACGATTTTTCATTCTTCAGCAATACGATACTTTTTTTCGCCATGTCACGCGCCGCTGCTTTATGTGATGCGTTGTTCAATGCCTCCTGCTCGCGTTCTTCGTTACAGAATTTGAACGGATCGTCAAACAGGCCCATTTCAAATTTCTTGCGGAGTATCCGGCGTACCGCGTCATCAACTACTGACAAAGGCACCTCGCCTTTTTTAACCAGTGTCACCAGGTGATCCCTGTACGCGCGGCTTTCCATGTCCATATCGCTTCCTGCGAGTATGGCCGATTTTGCTGCGGCTGCACCATCGGCTGAATAGCCGTGTGCGATCATTTCACCGATCGACCCCCAATCGCTGACGACGAAACCGGAGAATTTCCATTTTCCTTTTAAAATATCACGCTGCAGATAACGGTTGGCGGTGGCAGGAATACCATTCAGGTCGTTAAAGGAATTCATGAATGTGGCGGCCCCCGCGTCCAGTGCGGCTTTGAAAGGAGGAAGATAGGTTTCCCACAACATTCTGTCGCTCATGTCTACGCTGTTATAATCGCGGCCACCAATGGCGGCGCCATAGGCGGCAAAGTGTTTTACACAAGCCATCACGGCATCGATATCTCCCAATCTTTTTCCCTGGAAACCTTTAACGCGCGCGGCAGCGATCAGTGAACCGAGATAGGTATCTTCTCCCGCACCTTCCATCACGCGGCCCCAACGCGGATCGCGGCCGATATCGACCATGGGCGCAAAGGTCCAGTGGATGCCGCTAGCCGCTGCTTCCACCGCTGCTACGCGCGCGGCTTTCTCGATAGCGGGCAAATCCCAGCTTGCCGCTTCGGCTAACGGAATGGGAAAGGTTGTTTTATAACCATGTATCACATCCTGCCCGAACAGCAGGGGTATGCGCAGTCGCGATTGCAGTGCAATCGTCTGAACGGCGCGCGTATCTTTTACGCCTTTCACGTTCAGCATGGACCCCACTTTTCCCTGACGCAGTTGTTCGTCTTTGCGGTCGTCGCCGGATACCGGTCCGGTTGCCAGGCCATCGGCGGTGTATTGATTGAGTTGCCCAACTTTTTCCTCGAGCGTCATCAACCGGAGAACGGAATCAACGCGCCGGTCAATTTTCGTTTGTGCTGTTGCCGTTGTTGCCGCCAACAGCAATGTTGCTATGATAATTCTGTTGATCATTTTTCTTAATTAAAAAACAAGCGTTGCAATGGAGTGTGGTAATGCGGTTACTTCGGCGGCCTGGCCATTTATCCAAAGGTAGTAAGGCGTGCGTTTGTCACTTTGGTTCATCACCACTACCACCGTCTTTCCATCATCGTTTACAAATGCCGTGGATAACAATTGACTTCTGGAGGGTGCCGCAATCACTCTGCGCGCACCGGGCTTAATGAATTTGGAGAAATGTCCGATATAATAATAAGCATTGGTATAAATGAGTTCGCCTGTGCGCGTATCGGCATGCACCGGCGCAAAACAAAAATTGCCCACGTGATTGGGGCCGCCGGTTTCATCCAATAGAATGTTCCAGTCGGTGAAACCTGTCATGCCGTTATTAAAATCGTTGATCATGCTGCGGCCATATTCTTCGCCCAGCACCCAGGCCTTATAGCGGGTGGGATTGAAACTTTCCGCGCAGCCTTCCGTAAAAAACAGATGTTTATCGGGAAATGCTTCATAAACGCGGCGCAGGTTGTCGAACATGGGTTGTCCCCCGCTCCAGTCTTCGTACCAATGATACCCGATGCCCCAGATATATTTCGCCGCTTCGGGATCGCTGAGATAGGTTTGTGCACGCTGATAGATCAGATCGCGGTTGTGATCCCACACGATGATTTTTTTATCGGCATAACCGGCTTTGTGCATCGTTGGGCCGAGATGGTTTTTCAGAAAATCCCTTTCTTCTTCGGCCGTATAGATACAGCTTTCCCAGGTCTGTGTGGCCATCGGTTCATTTTGTATCGTGATGCCCCAGACGGGAATTCCCTCTTTCTCATAGGCTTTGATAAAGTGGGTATAATAAGAAGCCCAGCTTTCGTAAAACTCGGGTTTTAGTTTGCCGCCTTTGAGCATGTTGTTGTTGTCTTTCATCCAGGCCGGAGGGCTCCAGGGGCTGGCGAAGAATTTAAGGCTGCCACCGGCCGCGGCCATTGCCTGCTTGATGAATGGAATTTTAAACCGTCTGTCGTGGGCCACATCGAATGTTTTCAATTCTTTGTCGTTGTCGGCTACATAGGTATACATATCGCTGCTGAAATCGCAGCTATTGATATTGGTACGCGCCACGGTATAACCGATGCCTTGTTGTTTGTCGAAATGTGCTTTGAGAAATTCCTGTTGTTTGGCAGGTGGCAGCTTGGCGAATGTTTCCGCAGCAGCATCGGTGAGTGCCGCACCGATACCTTCGAATTGCTGAAATTGCCTGGTTGGATCCACGAATACGCAGATCTGTGTTTCTACAGGTTGTTTCATTTCTTTGAACACAACCGTGTCGGTAATGGTGAGGCGATAGTCGGTGCTGTCGGCCGTGGTATACACGATTACTTTTTTGCCGTCGACAGACGGGGCCGGTGTTGTTTGAGGCCCGGCCTTCTCCTGCTTTTGCGGTGCGTTGCAGGCCAGGAATAAAACACTACCGATCATGAGGGCAGCTTTCGTCATTCTTTGTCTTTTTATTTTTTAAAATGCATAACAGTCCAGGCACAATGCACCAGCATTGAGTCCTTGTAACAGACAAATTGTTAAACTGATTAAGCAAGTGGGGAGTGGGTTATTTCCCCGGACGAAAAGCAGTGAGTGATGAAATTAAATTAAAAATTTAAAAGTAAAAAGTAAAAACAGCCGTAATAGGTTTCCCATGTTGGTCTGGAGACCAACATGGGCGGGAAGACCAACAAGGGCAAGAAAACCTATTACTTACTACTTATAACTCACTACTTCTTTCTCACTGAAAAAAGCCAGGCCAGCAAACCCGGCTCCGCAAAAGCCGGATCCCAACTGTTGTGATTAGCATCGGGATACAACGTGAAGCGCACTTTAGCGCCTGTCTTCTTTAACGCCGTCACCATTTTTTCAGAATACTCCGGCAGCACCACATCGTCCTTGGCCCCATGAAACACCCACCAGTTGACACTTTTCAGCAAGGGCGCTGTAGATGGATCGGCACCACCGCAGATCGGAGCGGCCGCGGCAAAAGTTTTGGGTAACCGGCGTACCAGTTCAAACGTGCCCATGCCTCCCATACTCAACCCCATTACATATACCTGATCACTTTTGACCTTGTACTGCTTTAACAAATGACCAGTCAGGGATACGAGCAATTGCATGGCCTGCGAGGGCGGACCGTCGGGAACAAAATAAAACTTTCGCTGCCCGGTGGAATCGGCTACCGTCTGTACATTAGACCAGTAGCTGGTTTCAGCGCATTGCGGAAAAACGACAATAGCCGGATAACGCTTGCGGATGCTGTCGCGCAGAAACAACGAAGCGCCATGCACCAATTGCTTTTCATTATCCTTACCACTTTCGCCACGCCCGTGAAGAAACAATACCAGCGGATACACACGTTTGGGATCATAATTTTCCGGCAACAATAACCGGTACGGCAACGTGTCGCCGTTTTGTATGAATTGGTATCGCTGGTAAGCTGAGAAATCGCGCCGCTGCGCAATGGCCGCAACGCTGATCAGCAATAACAGCGGAAGGAGTATTTTTTTCATTACTGCAGTTTAAAAGATGCTTCTTTCACATCACGGCTGTTGCCGCCGATGAAAACGTTGAAATCTCCGGGTTCGGCCACATATTTCAGGTCGTAGTTATAAAACTTCAGGGTTTCCGCATTGATCGTAAAGGATACCGTGCGGCTCTCTCCGGCTTTGAGTTCAACTTTCTCAAATCCTTTCAGCTCTTTTACGGGACGCGTTACACTGCCAACAAGATCGCGGATATACAACTGCACCACTTCTTTTCCGGTAACCTTGCTGTTGTTGGTAAGCGTTACACTGGCCGTGATAGATTGTCCGGGTCTGAAAGAGGCAGCACTCAGTTTGATATCACTGTAAGTAAACTGCGAATAACTCAGGCCAAAACCAAACGGATACAGCGGATCGTTGGGCACATCGAGATAGTTGGAACGGAATTTTTCAAACCATTTTCCTTCGGCCAGCGGGCGGCCGGTATTCTTGTGCGCATAGTAGATCGGCACCTGGCCTACGTTGCGGGGAAATGTCGCGGTCAGTTTGCCCGAAGGATTGACGTCGCCAAATAATACATCGGCAACGGCATAACCGGCTTCCGATCCGCCAAACCAGACGTTGAGAATGGCCGGTACATTTTTTTCTTCCCATTCTAATGTCAACGGACGACCCGTGAACAACACGAGCACGACAGGTTTGCCTGTTTTCAATAATTCTTTCAGCAATTGTTGTTGCACATCGGGAATGCCGAGTTCGGTACGGCTGGAGCTTTCACCACTCATCTCGGAAGATTCCCCAAGGGCCGCTACGATCACGTCGGATTGATTGGCGACGGCCAGCGCCTCGCGGAGCATTTCTTCATTGGAGCGTTGATCGCGGTGCAATGTTTTGCCAAACATCGTTGCATTTTTTTCATACGTACTGTCGGCAACCAGGTTGGAGCCCTTGGCATAAAGAATTTTTGCTTTGTCTCCCGCCACTTCTTTCAATCCCTGCAATACAGGAATGGCTTTGGAAAAATCCGCCGCCACACTCCAGGTACCGGGCATGTTTTCCTTAGCATCAGCCAGTGGCCCGATCAGCGCAATGGTACCCGACTTGCGGATCGGTAAGGTATTGGCCTGGTTTTTCAGCAAAACAAAACTTTCCGCGGCGATCTTACGCGCCTCGTTCCGGTGTGCCGTAGTGAATATTTCTGTCTTTGAACGTTGTTCGTTACAATAGCGATAAGGATCGGCGAAGAGACCGAGTTTGTATTTCGCTTCGAGAATACGGCGGCAGGCAGCATCGATCTGTGCCAATGTCACCTTTCCTTCCTGCAATGATTTTTTCAGTGTGGTGAGAAATCCTTCCCCTACCATGTCCATATCGATCCCTGCTTTTAAGGCAAGCGACGAAACGGTTTGCAAATTACCCAGACCATGATCCACCATTTCGTTGATGCCGGTATAGTCTGTTACCACAAATCCTTTAAATCCCCATTGTTTGCGCAATACGTCGGTCATCAGCCATTTGTTGGCGGTAGCCGGAATGCCGTCCACTTCGTTGAAAGAAGCCATCACACTGCCCACGCCGGCATCAACGGCGGCTTTATAGGGCGGAAAGTAATCGTTGTACATGCGCATGCGGCTCATGTCCGTGGTATTGTAATCGCGTCCGGCTTCGGCGGCACCATACAAGGCGTAATGTTTTACGCAGGACATGATTGTGTTGGCCGCACCGAGATCTTTTCCCTGGTAACCATGCACCATGGCTTTGGCAATGGCGGATGCCAGAAACGGATCTTCTCCATTTCCTTCTGAAACGCGCCCCCAGCGCGGATCGCGGGAGATGTCTACCATCGGCGAGAACGTCCAGTTGATGCCGTCGGCGCTCGCTTCTATGGCAGCAATGCGGGCGCTGCGTTCGATCGCCTGCATATCCCAGGTACAGGAAAGTCCGAGCGGGATCGGGAATACCGTCTGGTATCCGTGGATCACATCCATGCCGAAGATCAGCGGGATCTTCAGCCGGCTCTGTTCTACCGCCACGCGTTGTACGTCGCGGATCTTTTCTACGGACTTGATATTAAAAAGACCGCCGACTTTACCTTCGCGGATCTGACCCGCAATGTTCGAGTTGGATGCCTGCCCGGTTGTAATGTCTCCGGCACCCGGCAGGTTCAGTTGGCCGATCTTTTCGTCGAGTGTCATTTTTTTCATCAGCGCATCTACAAAAGTTTTCATCTTGCCGTCGTTCGTTACTTGCGCGATGGCTTGTGTGGAGATGGCTGTCAGTGCGATCAATAATAACTTCCGCATTCGTCAGGTATTTTAGATAGTTTCAAAAATGTGATCAGGGAGTAGCGTGCGTGGTCGTTGGTTTTTTAAGAACGGGCAGCAGTACCCGTTTCCATATCTCGTAGCCTTTTGCGTTCATGTGCAGATTATCATTTACAAAAAGATCGGGAAACACTTTTCCTTCATCATCTACCATTTCCCTGTAAACATCTACATACACGGCATTTTTCCGGTTGCGGAGAAAATTACGGATAAGCGTATTTCCAACGATCATTTTCGATTGCAGCAGCACACGGCTGGGGCTCGGCTTCATCGAGATGTACACGATCTGTACGTCTTTCATTTTTTTGCGCAGCAGATGATAAAGTTGCTTGAACCGCTCGGCTACTATTTCGCCGGTAACGGTATCTGATGCGGCGAGATCATTTTCTCCGCAATAGATAATGACCTGCCGGGTATTGTTCACCGGCACAATGTCATCCAGGTAGTAGATCACATCCGGAATGGAGGATCCGCCAAAACCGTTGTTGTTGATTTCATACCCGGGAAAATAACTGTTTACGTCTTTCCACCGTGTAAACGAGGAACTGCCGATCAGCAGGATTTGTTGTTGTTTGGTCATCTTCAGCGCACTGTCACCTTTGATGATGTTCTGCACTTCACCATAAAAAGGTCGCTGCTGTGCGCCTGCATTGGCAAACAATAACAACGATAAGAATCCTGTCAGCAAAAATTTTTTCATACTCCGTTTTTAAAATCATTCGGCTTTCATCACGGGCGACCGTTCTGATACGCCGTTTTCGTTAATAGCTTCAATGGCGAAATAATAGGTTTTCTCACGATCCATGGCTTTGTAATAATATTCGTTCGCGTCGTGCACCATGATGCAGTTGTACAGTTTGTCGGGAGAAACGCCGGTATAAATATTATAGGCATACGCATTGCCGGATGGACTCCATTTGATCCAGGCGCTGCGTTTATCTTTTTCCGTGCGGAGCACGATGAGTTGTTTCACCGGCCCCGGTTTTGCGCCTTTGCCATATCCGAATACCCGCAATCCGCTGATGGCAAATTTACCGGTAGGCATGTGAATATTCTCCAGTTTTATGTAACGGGTTTGTACCGGTTTTGTTAATTCTACATATTCATGCGGTACATCCGTCTGGTTCTGGCTTTTATCGACCAGCAGTTGCCATTTTTTTCCATCGGTTGAATGCCATAGGCGATATTGATGGTACACACCGGCCGATTTGCCGAGAAAACTGCTGTCCACATCCTGATCGGCATAATTGATTTGTATGCCTCTCACTTCCGATAATGCACCAAGATCTGTTTGTATCCATTCGCCTTTGTTGCCAGTCGCCGCGCTCCAATAGGTCTTGATATTCTCATCCACGGCATGATTGGCTGCATAACTTCCTAACGTGGAGGAAACCGTCACCGGTTTTTTGTAATTGAGCAACATCCATCCGGTGAACGATGCATGCTTCGCCGGATCATAGGGCGCCTGCGGAACAGGAGTGGAAGGAAGGTAATGCGGATAATCACCGAAGCGTGTATTGCAGTACATCACACCGTCTGCATCGAAACCTGCCGGCCATATGCCAATGCGTCTTTCAAAATTATTTTTCACGCCCAAAACAATCGTAGATACGTGCCAATAATTCTGGTAATTGTCTTTGAAGGTGGCGCCATGTCCCGCGCCTCTGGCAAAGCCGCCGGGTTTGTAGCTGAACGGATCTGATTGTGGCACAAACGGACCCAATGGCCCCGGACCAACTACCACACCATCGGCATAGCCGCTGAACTCCGTGCCCGGTGCGCCGTATTGCAGGTAATATTTCCCTTTGTGTTTGGTCATGTGCGCGCCTTCCAGGAACGGATCGAGGAAGGTATTGTCGAGGTATTCACCGAAGCGCTGCCATCCGTATCGCCATTGTTCCAGGAAATACATTTCTTTTCTTGTGCCGATGGGCTGGAGTGTTTTGCGATTCAACTCGATGCCATAAAGCGGATAACGATTGCTGCTACCGTTGTACATGTAAAGACGACCATCATCGTCGGTAAAAAAATCCGGGTCCCAGCCGCCGATCTCAAAAGAATCGACAAGTGGTTTCCATTCATCTTTTTTTGGATTGGTGCTCATCCACACCGTGAAGTTACTGCTGTAGGTAGAGCCGAACACGATCATGGTATCGCCGATAATGCCAACCGCCGGCGCACATAATTCATCATATACTTTATTCCAGGGACGCAGGAACCTGCGGGGAACAAAATTCCATTTTTGCATATCGCTGCTCCACCAATAACCCCATTGATTGGTGCTGAATAAAAAGTAATCGCCTTTATAATTCACGATCACCGGATCCGCCGTAGCGCGGTGGCGTCCCCATTCGCTGAAGTTGGGTATCGGCGTATAGCCGTAATCGATATTAATGGGATTGCAATACGTTTTTTGCTGCGCAAAAGAAACGCTGCACAGCATGAGCATCACACAAAAAATCATCGTCCGCTTCAAGATCATATTTTCCTATTTTTCAGATTCCAGTTTCTTCATTCCGTCGCGTATATCCGGGTTGCTCATGAATAATTTCCAGATCAATCCTGTTCTGTAGTTTTCGATCATCACCACCATCGGCGCCTGGTTCAGTCCCATGAAAATATCAGAGCACCAGTTTTGCGAAAGGTTGAAGGCATCCCGGAAGCCATATTCGCCCCAGAGGAAATGACCATAGTCGTAATAAAATTTCTTCAGCGCTTTCATCGACTCGTCCGGCGTATAGGGAAATGAACTGATGGCGCCTGTTGGCGTGATCTTTCCATTGTCCTGGTGCCGGGCAGGTTCATCTGCCGAATAACGGCGCGGGCCATCGCTTGCCGTCAAGCCCCAGCTGCTATCGCTGTAACCTTTGAACCGGTTGGGGTTGGCTACGCAATATTTATAATTGATGCGCGCGATGTTTTGGTTATTGGTAAAATAATTTACATAACGGTCTGTGATCTGGTGCGGATCGTAACCCATGTAAGAGTAATGTGTAAAGAACAAAGGTCCGCCGCTTGATACACCTACATCGAGTTTGATGCCCTGGTAAGTATTACCGTTCGTGTACATCGAGCCATCTTTTGTTTCACCCCAGGCTGCGCGGTATTGCTGCGAAATGGTATCCTGGCTGGCCCAGCCGCTGTAATACATCGATGCAGGAATAGCATGCGTTGGCGATGCAATCGCCAACAAATAGGTGACCATCGTTTCATTCCAGCCGATCAGGCGGTGATCGATGATCCATTCTTTGTCCGGTGACCAATGCCAGTACAGGTAAGGACTTTCTGCATAACGCCGGTACCAGCTCCATTCGATACCCTGCCACAGACGCGTAATGGAATTACGGATCGCCTCTTCCGCTGCATTTTCTTTATTGAAATAAGCCTTTGCGGTCAGCAATCCCTGCACCAGGAAAGCAGTCTCCACGAGGTCGCCTCCGTTATCTCTTTGTCCGAAAAATGGTTCCACTTTAGCAGTTGGCCCATCCATGAAATGTGCGAAAGCACCATGAAATTTTTCCGAACGTTCGAGGAATTGCGTGATGCGCGTAAACCGTTCAACCGCCTGCTGGCGGGTAACGAACCCGCGTTCCGTGCCGGCTACCAACGCCATCATACCAAAACCTGCAGCGCCCATGGCCACCATGTTTTCGCGGCCGGGAATATTCTCGCGTGCCAGTCCGCTGTTGGCTTCAGCGCCTTCCCAATAATAGCGGAAGGCTGCTTCCTGCACCATCGTCAGCAATTCTTCGTCGCTCATGCGGCGCGTCTTTGCGGTCACAGTGCTTACAGATTTTAATTCACGGTACTGTTTATCGAGAAAAGCAATGCGGTAAGAAAATGTTTTATCGCTTTTTCCTACATAATCTGCGTAGCGATTAACAGCGGGTTGCTGTATGCCACGCGCTTTATAATTTTTTCCATCTTCCGAGCGATATATTTTCACGTATCGGATATTGGCATCAGCGGGTTTATCCCAGGTGATATCTATATGCCGGTCGTAGCCTGTTGCCGAACGCAGCACCGGCTTAAGCGTCAGTGGAAGATTGCTCATGGATGAGCAGAAGAGAATATCATCCACATACAACGTATGTTTTTTTCCATCCTTACCTTGCTGCGAGAATACAACAGCCACCACATCCCTGATGCGCGCAGGATCTTCTACGCCAAGTGCGCCCACGGGCAGCACAAACCGTTGCCATTTACCTGCTGCTACCGGCAACAATGAACCTTTCGGAGAAAAAGTGCTGTCGCGGTACATCAATCTTACACTGGGCAAGCCTGTGGTAATGGCAACAGGACTATACAACCAGCAGGAAAAATAATTTGCTTTATTGAATTGATCGATGCCACGCAGGCGCGGGCGGATAACCGCGGCATCCCAGCTTCCATTAGTGCCATTGGTATACGTCATACGCAATGCGTTGCCGGGTGTATTAAAAATAGTTTCGCTCACGGGAAGTCTGCCGTCGGTATGTTCAACGGAAGAAGCACCGGAAGCAATGGCATGGCTGAAAAAATACGAACCGTTCATGCGGCTGTTGACGAATACGGTGTAGTCCTGCGGAGGTTCCGCGCTACGCGCAATCGTCGCTGTCAGCAGGGCAAGGGCAAACAGACTGATTCTTTTCATATGCATCGTCATTTTTGTGATAACCATGGGCTCTGGAAGTCGAGCTTGCGCAATCCTTCTTTTATTTCCGGGCAACTCATGAACAAGCGCCAGAGTAATCCGGAACGATAGTTCTCCATCATCACTACCACCGGTCCCTGGTCGATGGCCAGGTAATGTTGAGGATACCATTTATACGTATCACTGAACGCATCATAGAAACCATACGGTCCCCAGAGTTGGCTGCGCCGTTCATTGAACCAATATTTCATCGCCGCCATTGATTGTGCGGGTGTATAAGGAAAAGAGGCGAGTGCTGCGGTAGGACTGATCACACCGAGATCGTTGGTGCTGTCGGGGGCATGCGCATGATATCCTCTTACGGAATAACTGGCAGTCAATCCCCAATTGTTGGAAGCGTAACCTTCGTACTGCTTCGGGTTATTTACGCACCATTGATAATTGATCAACGCCTGGTTGCGTGTCTCGGTCTCGTAATTGGCGTAGCGGTCTTTCAATCCGCGCGGGTCCAATCCGAGATAAGAATAATGTGCCCAGAAGAGCGGGCCGCCGTTGGGTACATCACCCTGGTAGAGAAGTTCCATGTCATATCCGCCATAGCTCCATGGTTTGCGGATGGCACCGTTTTGCGCCCATCCCTGATGATAAACGGAAGCCGGCACACCATGCGTGGGTGAAGAAGCCGCCAGGATATACATGATCAGGCATTCGTTGTATCCCTTCACGGGAAAATTCATCTGCCATCCATATTCCGGGCTCCAATGCCAGTACAGTACTTCCTGTCCGTTGCGGTACCAATCAAATTCCACTTCTCGCCACAGTTTGTCGATACGTGCAGCAATCTTTTTTTCCGCATCACTGCCGTCACGATAGTATTGGCGAACGCAGAGCAATCCCTGCAACATGAAAGAAGTTTCCACCAGGTCACCCCCGTTATCGCGACGACCGAAAGGTTTTACCTTTCCGGTATTGCCGTGCCACCAGTGGGGCCATGCTCCATGAAAGCGATCGGCTCTTTCAAGAAAGCTCACGATCGTTTCCATGCGTTTCAACCCCTGTTCTCTTGTGATGAATCCTCTTTCTATTCCCACAAGAATGGCCATCACGCCAAAACCGCCACCACCGCTGGTGACTACGGACTGGTCTTTTTGCGGATAAATGCTATCGATATGAATACGTTCTCTTGCCAGTCCGCTTGTGGGTTCGGCTCCGTCCCAGAAATACTGAAATGTCTGTTGCTGTACCTGCCGGAACAATGTCGTATCCGATGCCGCTACTGCGTTACTGCTGCCGACCGGGCGGTTGGCACAACCGGCAAGCAACAACATAGCAACGCATCCGGTAAAAAAAAACAATCTTTTCATAACACTACATTTCATCAGAGATAGGGTGCAGTAAATCCGAGATTACGCATACCCGTTTTTATTTCCGGACAACTCGTAAATAAATTCCAAAGCAGGCCTGTACGATAGTTCTCGATCATGATGATGATCGGTCCCTGGTCGATGGCAAGATGTGAACCGGCAAACCATTGGTCTTTTAATGAAAAGGCATCGATAAAGCCATATTCTTTCCAGAGCCGGTCACCCAGCACATAATAGAAAAACCGGAGCGCGGCCAATGACTGCTGCGGTGTATAAGGAAAGGAAGACAATGCAGCCGTAGGTGCAATCACCCCTACATCATTCGTTGGCGAGCTGGCCGTATAGCCATTTGGAATATCGCTTGCTGTCAGTCCCCAAACTGAATCGCTGTAACCATAATAGTTACGCGGATTCTGTTTGCAATATTCATAATTGATGAGCGCATGATTCCTTACCTGCGTGTTGTAATTGGCGTATGCATCCACCAACCCATTCGGGTTGATGCCCAGGAAGGAATAATGGGAAAGGAAAAGCGGTCCGCCGCGGTCAGGACCGAGCGGCAAGGTATAACCATAATAATTGTTGCCGTTGCGGATAGCTCCGTTGGCGGCCCATCCATTGTCATATACAATTTTGGGAATCGGATTGGTGGGTGCAGAGGCGGCCAGCACGTAAGTAATCAGGCATTCGTTCCATCCGCGGATCGGGAGGTTCATGGCCCAGCCCAGGTTATCGCTGTAATGCCAGTACAAGGTATTTTGTCCTCCTCTTCTGAACCAATCCCAGTCGATGCCATTCCAGATGGCATTGATATCGGCGCGGAGCGCCGTTTCTTCGGCACCTGCTCCGTTGAAATATTGCCTGGCGGTAAGCAGGCCCTGCATAAGTAAGGACGTCTCCACCAGGTCGGCACCATTATCATTTGCACTGAACGGAACGATTGCCCCGGTGGTGCCATCGATCCAATGTGAAAAAGCGCCTTTCACTTTAACGGCCGTATTCTTCAGAAAACCGACCATGGTGCGGAGGCGTGTTACAGCGGCGGTGCGTGTAACAAATCCTCTTTCCACACCCGTTACGATCGCCATCACACCAAAACCTGAACCTCCTGACGTAACAACATTATTGTTGCCGTTGCTCCGTTCGCGCGCGAGAAAGCTGGTGGGATGTGCGAAGTCCCAGAAATATTTGAATGTTTGCTGTTGCACTTTGGTCAGCAGTTCTTCATCGCTGATCTGTGGAAACTTGCGGGAAGAATCGATGCCGGTGCTGAGATTGATGGTCACCGGATTCAACAGGCGTCCGCCGTTGCGGCTGCGCAATTGTTCGGTGACGGTAAGGTTATATGATGAAAAGCCACTCAGCGGAGCGGCCGGTTTTATTTGCAGTATTGTGTTGTTGTTCTCCAGTTGTTGGGTATAGTTGACGGAAGTACCTCCCTGTTTCAACGTAATACCTGCCGGAATAGTCGCCTGGTCGATCGGCGAAGAAAAAGTAAACCGGATCGTTGGATTGTTGTTGAGCCCGTTATAAGACAACGTGCCATTATAAGAGCCATTCACCGTAAACGAAAGAGTGAGACTTTGTGGTTCACTGCCACCATCGGATTTTTTGCAATTGGTATTCATCAGCAGTAATACTGCGAGACAAACAAACCATTGAAAAGTGCGGGAAAATAAGTTCATGAGTACCTTTTAAAAAAATGGAAGAAGCCCGGAAGCTCGTCCAGGCTTCTTCCAACTATTCTTGGGAATTATTTACCGGCTACACCCAGTTTATAGAGTGCTTTGATGTGTGCTGCACCCAGTATGGTATTGTAAACGCGGATCTCGTCTACTTTACCATTCATGGGAACGGTCCAGGTATCGGCAGTTGCTGCCATACCGGGAATGTTGTTGTACCATCCGCCGATGATCAGGGCGTTTGGCTGCCAGCTTTTGAAATAATTGGTACCACGGTTCTGGTAATCGGTCGTACCGATCATTTCACCGTCTGCCCAGATCTGCAGGTTGTTTGCCGTATAGTCATAAGTAGTTACGATGTGTATCCACTTGTTGGGACCTGTTTTCGGCGATTTGAAACCAGCCAGCCATGGTGCATTCAGGTTGTCCTGTGTACCGTTGTTGAGATCGGCAAAGATGGCTTTGATCACCATTTTGTTCAGCTCCGTAGCAGGGTTTTGTCCCGTTTCGATCATGGAGTTGATATTGCCGAACAGTTTGCCGGGGCGTGTTACCTGGAATACCATGGTAGGAGTAGATCCGTTGTTCAATACCTGCACCCATTCGCTGACGGTCCAGCTTTTGAGGTCGGCATTGAAAGCGGGAATCTGTGTTCCGTAGTAGAGGTAACCGTTGGCGAGGTTGAGTGCTTTACCACGTACGCCACCCGTTACATAAGAGTCGTTTACTGAAGACGTGGGCGCGATACCGGATTTCTTTTCTGCCTTGGTATCGTCGAAGCTCCAGTAAGCAACAAGGTTGCTGGTATAGATCTGTTCGGAACTATCGTATCCGTCGATCTTGTCGCCGAAATCGTCAGGAGATGTACCAGGCAGATCATTCTGATTGGTTTTCTTACAGGATGTGGCTACCAGCACGCATCCCAGAAATGCCATCACCCACGCAGGCCAGGTTCTAGTTATCTTTTTCATGATTATGCTTTTTTAATAATTCGGGTTTTGAATAAGTCTGCCACCTGAAATATCGATCTGTTCCTGCGGGATAGGCAGTACCTGATCGCGGGCAGCGTTAAAGTTGGGACGACCGGAAGACTGCAAGGTGCTTGCGGCAATGCCCCAGCGTACGAGATCGAAGAAACGGTCATGCTCCATGGCCAGTTCCACACGGCGCTCCTGGCGGATTGCTGTGCGTAATGTAGCCTGAACGGTGGTGGTAACGGGAGGCAGGATGGCATTGTTGCCGGCGCGTGCACGTGCGCGCACCATTTCGAGTTTAGCCAATGCTTCTGTTGTGTTGGCAGCGCCGCCGAGTTCGTTGGCTGCTTCTGCATACATGAGCAATACGTCTGCATAACGCAGCATCCGCACGTTCATCCACCAGCCGAAACGGTTGTTAACGGTACCGCGTACAGCTGGATTGGTATAGACCTTTTCGTTGTAGCGCGGGTTAGGAAGTGCGGCAGGCAATGTTTCATTATAATAAGTGGTCTCGCCGGCATAGAGAATAGTACGCTCTTTGCGGGGATCACCGGCTTCGAAAGCTGCTTCCAGGTAAGTGGAAGGAACGTTGAAGCCCCAGCCAAGATCCCACTGTCCGGTACCACGAACACCCTGCACATTGGTATATTGTACACCAAAAGCTGTACCATCGGGGTTGGAGGCATCGGCATAAGCCTGGATCTCGAACAATGATTCAGAAGAGTTCTCTCCTATTTCACTGAAGATATCGCGGTAAGGTGTATTGAGGTTATAAACGCCGGAAGTGATCACTGTTTGTGCAGCGCCCATGGCAGGTCCCCACTTCTGTTGCGTGAGATACACTTTCGCCAGCAATCCCCAGGCGGCGCCGCTTGTTACACGACCGATGAACTTATTATCCCAGCGTTGTGGCAGGTTTGCTGCAGCGAATTGCAGATCGCTTTCAATGAGTGTATAGATTTCTGCCGGAGTAGCCCGTGCCAGGTTCGGAGGAGTTGCATAGACCGTATCGATCTTTGGCACACCACCCCACAAGCGCACCATCATGAAGTAGCAATAGCCGCGGATGAAACGGGCTTCAGCGCGTGCCTGCTCTTTAAATGGTGCAGAAGAAGGACGTGTATCTTCCGACACCTGCTTCAACACGTCGTTGCAACGGGCGATAGCGTCATAATAATCTTTCCATGATTCATTCACCAGGCCGTTGGTCGGTGTTACGGGAAAATTATCCATCTCTATCTGTGTAGGCCCGTCCGCAGAGGTACTGCCTTTATCGGCATCGTCACTGCGGATGCTGGTCTGGCCCACAAACGCGAAGGCGGCAACACCACCTTTACGCAACGCAGCGTAAGCTCCGAAGATGTACTGGTCGAAAGGACCGGAACCGGAAGGATAAGGATAGGTACCGGAATCATATTGACCCTGCGGATTCCGGTCGAGGAAATCTTTGCGGCACGAAGGCAGTATGCCCGCGAGCAACAGCGAGAGCAGCACCAGCCCCACACTGCTTTTTATTGTTATCTTTTTCATATCTCGAATCGTTTAACTAATTAGAAGATCAGGTTCAAACCAAATGTATAAACGGCCGGAACCGGATAAGCTCCGTTGTCTGCACCACCGGCAATCGGGCTGCTGAGCGGCACTTCAGGAGAGTAACCGGTAGCATAAGCGAATGTGGCAATGTTTTGTCCACTGATGAACAAACGCAGTGATTGCGCACCGATCTTGCGGAATGCATTCTGTCCGAATGTATAACCAAGTTGCAGGGTGCGGATACGCAGGTAATCACCTTTCTCCAGGTAGTAGCTGCTGAACAGATAGTTGTTGGAGCGCGTGTTGTCGAGGATCGGTTCAATATTGGTTGTACCAGCACCTGTCCATGCATCCAGCCGATTGGTCTCATAGTTCAGTGTAGCAAAGGTGGCCGTGCGGCGTTGAGTATAGATCTTGTTGCCACCTACACCTTGCAGCTCAATCATGAAATCAAAGTTTTTGTATCCGAGGCTGATGTTGCCACCGAAGTTCCAGCGGGGGAAAGGTGTTCCGAGGAATGTACGGTCTTTGTCGTCCAGCACACCGTCGCCATTGGTATCGGCATAAGCAATATCGCCGGGCAGTGAATTGCTGAAGTGAGGAGCTTTGTCCAGCTCAGCAGTTGACTGATAGATACCGATCTGGCGGTAACCGTAGAAATAACCGATCGAATAACCGGTAGCCGTACGGTTTACACCACCATTACCCAACAACTGGAAAGTAATACCGTCACCGATAGATTCCACATTGTTGTCGTTGTAGCTTAGGTTGCCACCGATGCGGTAAGTGAGGTCTTTGCCGATGCGGTTGTTATAGCTGGCCGACACTTCTATACCCTGGTTGGTAATGGTACCAAGGTTGGTGAAAAAACGAAGGCTGGTTGACGGAAGGGTGATGAATGAAAGGATGTCCACCGTTTTGCGGTTATAGAAGTTAACATCCAGGCTCAGTTTGTTGGACAAAGTACGCAGTTCCAGTCCCACATCGATACCGCGTGTTGTCTCCGCTTTCAGGTCCGGGTCGGCAACATAATCAGGCACAACAGCGGGATAAACGTTCGGACCAAATACGCCGGCATTGGCATTATTCAGGATCGGGCGGAATACGTTGGGAGAAATACCCAGGCCATTACCTACCGTACCATACGCCGCACGGAGTTTCAGGAAGTCGATGTTTTTCACTTTGAAGAAATCTTCATCGGTTACTACCCAACCCAAACCTATACTCGCAAAATTATTCCAGCGACCGCTTGGTGAATAGTTGGAGTTGCCTTCACGACGGTAGGTTGCATTCAGCAGGTACTTGTCGCGGAAAGAATAGCTGACACGGCCGAAGTAAGACATAAAGGCCTGCTCGCTGCCACCACCGCCATAGTTACCGGGGTTGGAACGGTTGGCAATATTAAGGTACCAGAAATCAGGATCGTTAGGAATGTTCAGCGTGGTATCGGTACGGTTACCGGTGATATCAACTGCGCCGCGGAACAATGTCGTGAAACCAGCCACTACATTCAGGCGGTGATCCTGGTTGATCACTTTGTCGAATGTAAGCGTGTGATCCTGCTGGAAGTTGCGATACTGTGCCTGCGATTGCGTTACACCCGTTCTTTGTGAAACGTCGAACGTGGTGTCGGTAGGAATCGCCCCTTCACCCAGGTTGATAAAGGTATAAGGCAACGGGGTGTAAGAACGTGATTGGTTAAAGCCAAGGTCTGTATAGAAAGTAGATTTCCAGGTAAACGCTTTGAGGAATTTGATCTCTGCAAATACGCTACCGGTAGCGCGGAAACCATCGTTGATCGCGGTTCTGTCGAAGCGGTCGAGTCTGGCCTGCGGGTTAGACACCTGCGCGCGCTGGAACGATGGCATGCTGTAATACAATCCATCGTCTACTTTACCACCAACGATCGGAGCGGCCCACAATGCATTCAGCACGTCGGCACCCGGATTGTTTTTCTTGAAAAAGAAACCGGTAACGTCTGCACCAATACGGATGCCGTTGGTTACGCGGATCTCTTCATTCAAGCGGATCATCAGCTTCTGGTATTTGTCATTGCGGAGCACACCTTCCTGCGTGTTGTAACCCACGTTGAGGTAAGTGCTGGTTTTTTCTCCGGTGTTGGAAATACTGATGCTGTTGTTGTTCATGATCGCATTGCGCAGCACCACATCCTGCCAATCTGTGTTAGCCGTATAATTGGAAAAATCAAACGGTGCCGCACCGGTGTTGGACAATTGCTGCGAATAGAGATTTTTAAATCCGTTGGCATCAACGAGATCCACTTTTTTATGCACCACCTGCACACCCACCTGGCTCTGGAAATTCACGCGGGTTTGTCCTTTCTTGGCGCGTTTGGTGGTAACGATGATTACACCGTTGCCTGCCTGCAGACCGAAAATGGCAAGTGAAGAAGGATCTTTCAGTATCTCGATACTTTCGATATCACTCGGGTTAAGGTAGTCGATATTGGTTTGAAAGATACCGTCCACTACATACAGCGGATCGCCGCTGTTGGTACTGTTGTTACCACGGATGCGGACTGTTGGCGCAGCACCCGCAGCTCCGGAGTTCACCACGGTGAGACCTGCCACTTTACCTTGCAAAGAAGAAACAGGGTTGTTGGCGGGCATCTTGGCGATGTCGTTACCCGAAACAGAAGAAATAGAACCTGTCAGGTCGCGCTTGCGTTGTGAACCGTAACCCACCACCACTACTTTCTCCATTTCATTGCTGGCTGGAGTAAGGTTGATGCTGAGTTCAGTTTTACCGCCGGCAGCGATCTCACGTGGTTCGTAGCCGATCGAAGAAATAACCAGTGTTACGTTGGCATCAGGTGCATTCAGGGTGAATGTACCATCGTTGCCGGTAGTAGTACCGATAGAAGTTCCTTTGATCTGAACAGATGCACCGGGCAGGGGCATATTGCCTTCGCCGGTCACTACACCTCTGATGATCACATCCGGCGCTTTCTTACCGGCATCTTCGCGAATCACCACAAGATTGTTATCCATCAACTGATACGACAACCGCGTGCGCTGCAGCAGTGTTTGCAGCACATCATTGAGGTCGGCATCAGTCACGCGGATAGTTACTTTGTCCCGGATGTCCTGCAGCATATCATTGTACAGGAAGCGGTAAGAAGTTTGTTTTTCAATTGTGCGGAGAATAGAACTGATCTCCGTTTTCTTTACGCTCAGGCTGATCTTGTCCTGTCCGAAACCACGGGCAGACACATTCAAGGCCAGTGCAAGCATAAAAGCAGTTGTTAATTTCATAACAAGCAGAACTTTTGGTGGTAACGACCATTTCCGGGTCGTTAAGAAACATTTCATAATTTTAGAATTAGGGTTAAACAATCGTGCATGCATTTTGTACGTTTAGCCTTAACGGGGAATGCGCCAACATTCTCCGTTATTTTTTTATACCGGTGCCAGGTTATTCAGGTGAACCAATAAATATTTCATTTTTATTTATTTTAAAGATGAAGGGATTGGCGGTGCTGAGTGCCGTGAAGGCCTGTTCTACCGATTCCTGTTTGAAGGTGCCGTTGAAGCGGAGTCGTTTCACTGTGGAATCTGTAAAAGTGATCCGCACATTGTACCAGCGCTCCAGTTTGCGGGCGAGTTCTTCAAAACTATCCCCGCGGAATTCCAGTCTGCTGTATACCCAGGCTGTTTCAAACCGGTCATTCGCTGCTTTGGTGGTGTCGATGGTCTGTATTTCATACAGGGGATATGGCAGCCCTTTTGTCAAATCGTTCTGTTGTTTTTCGCCGGTTCCTTTATTATTTCGTTGCAAAATGAGTTTCTCATTAGGGCGCAGCAGGATGCTGGTATCGCCGCGGCCTGCCGGGCGTATCACACGCACCGACCCCTGGAAAAGCGTGGTCTCAATAGTGCGGTCGTCAGGATAGGCTTTCACATTGAATACGGTTCCCAAAACCTGTATGTCCACTCCGCCTGTATGCACGATGAAAGGCTGATCCTTTTTTTTGGTTACCTGGAAATAGGCTTCGCCATCAAGATGTACCTCGCGTGTGGCACCATTAAAGTCGTTGTCACAAACCAGTTTTGAACCGCCGTTGAGCCATACGATGGTTCCGTCGGATAGCAAAAACCGGGAGCGGCTGCCGTTGCGCACCACCATCGACTCCAGGTCTGCATTTTTTTCAATGGTTTTGGAAGCAGTGGCTGTTTTTACGGGAGCGGGCCAGAAAACAAATACGGAGACCGCTAAAAGAATGACGATGGCAGAGGTGAAAAATAAGAGGCGCCGGCGGCGGGAGGAAGCAGGCGCAGCAGGACCGACAGCCATTTCCGCGCGATGGAAAATTTTCTGCACCGCCTGACGCACGTCCTGGTTATCGGTGTTCGCGGCTGATCTGTCGCGCCATAAACGGTTAAGAATTTCGAACTGCTGCTGGAGGGAAGGGTCTTCGTTCAGCAACATAGCAAGCTCTTCCTGTTCGGAGGAAGAGGCTTCTTTGTTAAGTGAACGGGCAACTAGTTGCCATTTTCGGTCTTGTAGATCCATGCAGCAAGCGTCGTTATCCTGATAAGGACAGCAATTTGCCGATGATCTACTAAAGGACTGTTAAATTTTTTTGGATTTTTTTTCCGGTGTGGTGGGCCTGTGGGCACTATCCGGCTTGTCGATCTGCAGCGACTGGCAGATTTTTCTGACGGCAATAGCCATTTGCGCGTCGATGGTGTTGACGCTGATATTCAGGATTTCCGCTACTTCCTTGTAACGGAGGCCGTCTTCGCGGATGAGTTTGAAAATCATTTTGCAGCGCGGAGGCAATGCATCGATGGCCGCCTGCATTTTGTGCATCATTTCCGCTGTAATCATCAGCTCGTAGGGATCGGCGGCAAACCCTTCCACAGCAATGTTGAGGTGATCGAAAGGAGCGGATACCAGTTCGCGGGCTTTCCGGGAAAGTGCGTTGAGGGCGGTGTTCTTTACCGCTACATATAAGTATACGGTAAGATTGCTGATTTCTGCGGCCTGGCGGCGGTTGGCCCAGAGTTTAACAAAAACATCTTCCACCAGCTCTTCGGCTATTTCGTGAGAACGGACCAGTGAGAAAGCAAACTGGTTGAGGCGGCCGGCGAAATGCAGATACAACTGGGTAAAAGCTGCTTCGTCGTCGGCAGCGATGCGGCTCTGCAATGCGTTAAGCCCGGGAGTTATATGGGTGTTCTGCGCAGGCAATCAATTTTCGGATGTGTTTCCGATACACTAAGTTATAAAAAAACAACAGGTTGCTGCAAGGATTTATCAACCGGCAGCGCCGGTTTATGTCCAGGCATCAATCCGGGTGCAAGATAAACTTTTCCCGCTTTACCACTTACACCTGTTAGTTTTGTAAATTTGCCAGACAACAGTTTGCTTATGCCAGTTCAGGACATGGAAAAAATTTTCCAGGACACGGTGGACAGGGAGGTGAAGATCGAGCCCTTAAACTGGATGCCCGATGCGTACCGTAAAACGTTGGTCCGCCAGATCAGCCAGCACGCTCACAGCGAGATTGTGGGTATGTTGCCGGAAGGTGCATGGATCACCCGGGCCCCTTCGTTGAAACGCAAGGCCATCCTGCTTGCCAAAGTGCAGGATGAGGCCGGTCATGGACTATACCTTTATTCCGCCGCAGAAACGCTGGGTACTTCCCGCGAACAGATGATCGATGATCTGCACACCGGCAAAGCCAAGTATTCCTCCATTTTCAATTACCCGACCGTTACCTGGGCCGATATCGGTGCCATCGGCTGGCTCGTGGATGGCGCCGCCATTCTCAACCAGGTGATGCTTTGCCGTACTTCATATGGTCCTTATGCCCGCGCTATGGTCAGGATATGCAAGGAGGAGAGCTTTCACCAGCGCCAGGGTTTCGACATCCTGCTTACGCTGAGCAACGGTACCGAAGATCAACGCGCCATGTGCCAGGACGCCATCAACCGCTGGTGGTGGCCGTCGCTGATGATGTTTGGCCCCCGCGATACGGAGAGCACCAACAGCGACCAGAGCATGAAATGGAAGATCAAACGCAAAACGAACGATGAACTGCGCCAGCAATTTGTAGACATGTGCGTAGAGCAGGTAAAAGTGCTGGGCATGACATTACCCGACCCGGATCTTAAATGGAATGAAGAAAGCGGCCACTATGATTTCGGTGAAATCGACTGGAACGAATTCTGGGAAGTAGTAAAAGGCAATGGTCCCTGCAATAAAGAGCGACTCGAGGCCCGCCGCCAGGCTTGGGAAGAAGGCACCTGGGTGCGTGAAGCAGCAGCAGCCCATGCCGCAAAACAACAATCAAAAAAACAGGCAAGTGCTGCCTGACCTTTGAACTGACACATGAATACATTACCCCGCAGATTTTTTTACGGAGATATTCCGGGTGACAACAACGGAGGCGATTCCACTCCGCCGTCAACAACGGCAGCCACTGACTGGCCGCTCTGGGAAATTTTCATCCGGAGCAAACAAGGACTCGATCATAAACATGTCGGCAGCCTGCACGCGGCCGATGCGCGCATGGCCATCGAAAATGCCCGCGACGTCTACACGCGCCGACTTGAAGGAGTAAGCATCTGGGTGGTTGAAAGCCGGCACATTCACGCCAGCAGCCCCGATGAAGCCGACAGCCTTTATGAACCTGCTGCCGACAAGATCTATCGTCATCCTACATTTTATCAACTGCCGGACGAAGTCAATCATATGTGACCACTTCCCCATGGTATAATATCCACACATGTCACAGCTTATCGACTATACCTGCTACCTGGCTGATAACGCCCTGATCCTCGGTCACCGCAACAGCGAATGGTGCGGCCATGGCCCCGTGCTGGAGCAGGATATCGCCATCACCAATATTTCCCTTGACCTCATTGGCCAGGCCCGCAATTTCTATCAGTACGCCGCATCGCTCAAAGGCGGCGACACTACGGAAGACACACTGGCCTACCACCGCGATGCCGCAGGTTTCCGCAACGTGCTGCTCGCAGAACAACCGCGCGGCGACTGGGCTTACACCATCATGCGCCAGTATCTGTTCAGCTCCTGGCAACACCTGTTGTATACTTCACTGCAACACAGCAGCGACACACAACTGGCAGCCATCGCGGCCAAAGCTTTGAAAGAAGTCACTTACCATCAACGCTGGTCTGCCGAATGGGTGGTACGTCTCGGAGACGGCACGCAACTCAGTCATGAAAAGATAGACACGGCACTCCAAAGCATATGGCCGCTGGCCGCGGAATTATTTGTACCCGCAGCATTTGAACTAACGCCCCCCGCCATCGATCCGAAAACATTGCAACAACAATGGCAAGCACAGGTAGCCGAAGTTTTCCGCGAAGCGGAATTAACCATGCCGGCTGCTGTTGACGGCAACGGTGATGGTAAAAACGGCGCACATACAGCATATCTTGAAGCATTATTGCAGGAGATGCAATATTTGCCGCGCACCTTCCCCAATGCCACCTGGTAAATAACAACAAGATTGGCCCCGGATAAAAAAACGATATGGTCCCTTCTTTCAGCCATCACCGATCCTGAAATCCCGGTATTGTCCATTACCGATCTGGGTATCGTGCGCGATGTGCGGATCGATGGCGAGGATGTGGAAGTGATCATTACGCCTACTTATTCCGGTTGCCCGGCAATGGATGTAATCGCAACCGGCATCCGCCTGGAATTGGAAGGCCGGGGATATGGGAAAATAGCCGTTACACAGGTATTATCGCCAGCCTGGACCACCGACTGGATGACGGAAACGGGTAAGGAAAAATTAAAAGCCTATGGCATTGCGCCTCCGCAGCCACAGCGCCACACCTGCACCCCGGGTTTGTTTGCCACCGCCGATGCCGTACCTTGCCCGCAATGCGGGTCATGGCACACCAAACTGCTCAGCGAATTTGGCAGCACCGCCTGCAAAGCATTGTACCAATGCCAGGATTGTAAGGAGCCTTTTGATTATTTTAAATGTCACTAGCAGAATGTGAAAATGTGTAAATACGTAAATGTGAAAATGATTATAAACACATTTACACATGGTCCCGCCTGCGGCGGGCACATTTACACATTATATATAACTTGTTATCCAAAACCTACAATACAACCCGATGTCCATTTTATTTGAACAGATCAACCACATTGCGCGCATCACGCTCAACAGACCCGACAAACTAAACAGCTTTAACAGGGAAATGGCTTTATTGCTGCAGGACTATCTCGATCAATGCAAGGATGACAGCGTCCGTTGCGTTTACATTACCGGCAATGGTAAAGCCTTTAGTGCAGGACAGGACCTGGCGGAAGTGACCGACCCGAACGGGCCGGGCATGAACCGTATCCTGAGCGAACATTACAATCCGATCGTCATAAAAATTCGTGAACTAAAAAAGCCGGTTGTGTCCGCCATCAATGGTGTAGCTGCCGGCGCAGGTGCCAACATAGCGCTCTGCTGTGATATTGCTGTTGCGGCGGAATCGGCCTCCTTCATCCAGGCCTTCTCCAAAATCGGCCTCATCCCCGATTCGGGCGGCACCTTCTTCCTGCCGCGTCTCATCGGGTGGCAAAAGGCTTCGGCGATCATGATGCTGGGCGATAAAATAGATGCAACAACTGCCGAGCGTTGGGGCATGCTTTACCGGGTATTCCCCGATGAGCAATTTGCGGCCGCATCCTGGCAAATAGCAGAAACACTTTCCAATATGCCGACCATCGGTCTGGCTTATACCAAAAAGGGACTTCAATGGGGATTTACCCATACGATGTATGAACAGCTACAGAACGAAGACAAATTGCAGCAGTGGGCCGCTGCTACGGAAGATTTTAAAGAAGGTGTAGCCGCTTTTATCGAAAAACGCAAACCTCAATTCAACGGTAAATAAGCATGAATACGGTTAAACATACTGACGAGCTCGCGCAACGTGTAGTAGAAAAAATGATGCGGGACGATCTTTTTTCACGCTGGCTGGGAATAGAAGTGCTGGAAGTCAAAACAGGCTACAGCAAAATAACCATGAAGGTCCGCGAGGAAATGATCAATGGATTCGGCATCGTACATGGCGGCGTAGCTTTTTCACTCGCCGACAGCGCTTTTGCCTTTGCCTGCAATAACCGCAATGTATTATCAGTAGCGCTCGATACCTCGATCAATTTCACCAAGCCAGTACACGTGGGCGATCAACTGATTGCTGAAGCAACTGAACTGCATAATGGCCGCTCCACAGGTCTTTATCATATTACGGTTACCAATCAGCATGGCCATACGGTTGCATTATTTAAAGGCACCTGTTTCCGCACCAATAAATCGCTGATCAGCGAAGATGCGCATTGAACCATGCCTCTGTGCGTGCGGTCAATAATTCAGCGGCATGTTTCATCGCGTAAGCACTGTCTGTTTCCGCGTCTGTAAGGGTAATGATACCCGCAAGGCTGCTGAGTGTGTTGCCTGACCATGCTTCTTCGTCGAGCACACCGCAACAGGCAAGCACGGGCACACCCGCCGCCGCTGCCTGCGAAACAATTTTTGCAATCACTTTCCCTTGCAGCGTTTGGGCATCGATTTTTCCTTCGCCGGTAATGGCGAGGTTGGCGTGCTGCATCGCGTTTTCCAATCCGGCAGCTTCGCTGATCAATTCAATGCCGGGTATCAGTTGTACATCAAAATAAGATAACAGGGAAATGGCAATGCCGCCGGCCGCACCTGTTCCGGGTAGGTTGGCGGATTGGCGGCCCGTGGTTTCTTCCAATACAGCGGCCAATTGCCGCAGGCCGTTGTCCAGTTGCTGCACCTGTGCAGTATCGGCTCCTTTTTGCGGAGCATAAACAAAGGCTGCGCCCTGCGGACCATAAAGCACATTGTTTACATCGCAGGCGATCTGGATGCGGATATCGGGTAATGTATCCGGGGCGATTATTTTTTTAAGTGCAACGAGGCTCCCTCCGCCCAGGGGCAGCTCCTGATCATTTGCATCGAGTAATTTAAAGCCGAGAGCTTTCAGAATGCCGGTACCACCGTCGGTAGTGGCGCTTCCGCCAAGTCCTAATATGATTTTTTTTGCGCCGCGGCCGATGGCATCGCGCAGCAGGAGTCCTGTGCCGTAGGTGGAAGCTTCCAGCGGCTTTAGTTGTTTGGCATCCAGCATGGCCAGGCCGCTGGCCACCGCCATTTCTATAATGGCCAGTTGTTCCGTTGCGCTCCATTCATAGCCCGCGGTTATGGCTTTTCCCAATGCATCAACGCTGCTCACACTGACGGATGATGTTCCTTTATAATATTTTAAAACGGCGGCAAAGCCGTCGCCGCCATCGGCCATGGGCAGTTGCAGCACTTCCGCATCCGGCCACAAGCGCACCACTGCCGCTTCCAATGCTTTACAAACCTCAAAACTGGTCAGACTTCCTTTGAATTTATCCGGAGCGAGAACGACTTTCATACCGTCAAAGGTATAAGGTGAAAGGTATAAGGTTTTAAGTTTTAGGTAATAAGTGATGAGTTATGCGCAGGCTTTACGTTTTGTTGAGGATTAGAATAATGGATATAAGGTTTAAGTATGCCCGCGTAACAATACCTCATTCGCAATTTGTTTGTATCGCATAGGCTCGCTGTTTACTTATAACTTATTACTTAAAACTTATTACGGCTATTCGCCTTACACCTTTTACCTTACACCTTTTACCTTTACACCATGATCTACTCCTTTAAAGACGCAATCCCTGTCATCCATCCTTCTTCTTTCGTTCATCCGCAGGCGGTGGTTACGGGAAATGTGATCATTGGAAAAAAATGTTACATCGGTCCCGGCGCGGCCATCCGCGGTGATTGGGGAACAATTATCATCGAAGATGGCTGCAATGTGCAGGAGAACTGCACCATTCACATGTTTCCGGGCACCACTGTGTTGCTGAAAAAAGGGGCACATATCGGGCATGGTGCGGTGGTGCACGGCGCCACCATCGGCCGTCAATGCCTGGTGGGCATGAATGCGGTGATCATGGATGATGTGGTGCTCGGTGATGAATGCATTGTGGGCGCATTGAGTTTTCTGAAAGCCGGAGAACAATTTCCCCGGAGAAGCCTTATTGCCGGCAACCCCGGAAAAATCATCAAAAAAGTAAGCAACGAAATGATTCGCTGGAAAAAAGAAGGCACCGCCTTATATCAGCAGTTACCGGCGGACTGTTTTGAGTCGTTGCAGGTTTGTGCACCGCTTACAAAACCGCAAAAGATATCTGCGATGTCGCCCGAAGAGACTTATAAGCGCTGGAAAAAGAAATAGTTAGACGTTATTTAAAAAAAATATTCGCCAAACACTTGCGAAGCTGCCGCCGGGTATATACATTTGCATTCCAAGATTCAAATCCTCTCCGAAGAATACACGGTATACACTTTATACCAATTTAACGTACCAGTCCTCTACAAAACCTCTCAGAATTCACATCCTGTAAATAGCCTCTCCAAGTCCCCCTGAACCATCCGGTTTCGCTATTTCTATTTTTTGTTATAAAACCTGAGAGCATGAAAACTTCTACCCGTAACCTTAAAGGGCTGTTGCAGTCCCTTCTACTAACTGCTGTCCTGTTTGGCTTCCAACAAGCCAACGCGCAGGAGAGAGCTTACCAAAACATTTATTCCAACACCATCCAGGGTGACTTTGAAATGATCGGCAACACCGTGCTGGCGCGTAAAAACAACAACGGCACCTATCATTCCGACATGAACGACAACACCAAGGGTAACAACGTGACCATGTCGAACGTGGATGAGGACAACGTCTCTGCCACGCGTAATTCATCTATGGCCAAACTGAGCATTCCCGCCGGTTCTACCATCATTTTCTCCCGTGTTTACTGGGGTGGCCGTGCACAGGATGCTGACTACAACATCAACAATGCGGCTAACCGCCAGATCAAATTCCGCAAAGGAACAGGAGGTTACACTACATTGACGGCAGCACAAGTGGATATCCAGGACATGGGCTCCTTTGTGCAATACCAGGCATGGGCTCCCGTGTCACTCACTGGCGACCCCAATGGTGAATACTGGGCAGCCGATCTTCCGGTAAGCATCGGTAACCTCAGCAGCGGCGGCGCTTATGGCGGCTGGTCACTTGTGGTGGTATATACCAACCCGGCTGTGCCTTACAAAAGTGTACGTGTCTATGACGGCTACCGCAACGTATACGACGCAGGCGATCCTGTTACTTCTACCATCAACTTGTCTGGCCTGAACATCCCTACCGGTACCGGTTCTGAAGCACGCATGGGTATCCTGGTATGGGAAGGCGACGGCCACCTGACCGGCGACTACGTTAAGATCAACGGCACCAAATACAGCGATGCACTGAACCCTCTTAACAACTCCTTCAACGGTTCCATTACCTACAAAGGCGCAGTACGTGCATCGGACTCACGCAAACCATTTTTTGCCAACCAGATGTCGATCGACCTCGATCAGGTGGATGCAAGTTCTTACATTCCTACAGGCGCATCATCGGTAAGTTTCGAGTTCTTCACCGAAGCTGACTCCTACTTTCCTTCGATCTTTGCTTTCTCCTCTCGCTCATTGCCTCCAACCATCACATTGGATAAAACGGTTACCAGCAGCATCGCTCCTTTCAATCTGCTGAACCCTAACGAGCTGCTGACCTACACTTTGTCAGGCACCAACAGCGGCGGATCACCGGTCAACGACTGTTTCATTACAGATACCATTCCTTTCGGCCTCACTTATGAGCCCGGAACAATGAAAATCCTGACCAACTCTGCAGGCGCGTTCACCGGTAATGCTACCGATGCTGCCGGCGACGATATCGCCGTTTACGCAGGAAACGGTACGACCGTTAAACGTCATATTAAAGTAAACATTGGCGCAGGTGCTACTGCAACAGCAGGTGGTACGCTGAATGCAGGCGACAGCTACTCGATGACCTTCCAGTGCCGCACTCCATCCAATGCAACAGCGATCAACTACGTATCCAACACGGCTCGTATCCAGGGTTCTGTAGGAGTTGTTCAGTATGTAGACGATGGCACCGCTGAAATGGGCCCTCCCGGTATCACCCTCGCGGTTAAACTTACCAGCTTTGAAGTTACCCGCAATGGCAACTTCGCCGACCTGAAATGGACAACTGCAGGTGAATTGAAAAACGACCGTTTCGAGATCGAACGCAGCACAGATGGTATTAACTTCAGCAAAGTGGGTATTGTAAACGGCTCCGGCACCACCAACGAAGTGAAGAACTACCAGTACAGTGATGCACTGCCAGCCAACGCAACAATCGTATACTACCAACTGCGTATTATCGACATCGATGCCAAATCAACTTTCAGCAAAATCGTAGCAGTACGCGTAAGCGGCAGCGCAGCGCTGAAAAGCTACACGGTATATCCCAACCCGTTCATCAACGACATTAAACTGCAACTGAGCAGCACACGTGAAACAACGGTGACGGTGAGAATCCTGAGCGTAACCGGTCAGCAGGAAGTACTCCGCAATGTACCTGTGCAACCAGGCAATAACATTGTAGTAATCAAAGACCTCGATAACCTGAAAGCAGGTCTTCACCTGATGGAAATAATTACAGAAGATGGAAAAATAACTCAGAAGATCCTGAAAAAATAATGCTCAGGGTTTTATAACCTGGCCCCTCTAGGCCTTTCGCGGAGGGGCTTTTTTTTTAAAATAACAGGGTGAAAAAACCCGTCATTAGTTTTCCACTTTATTAGGCGTACATCTTTCGAATTTATATCTTCGCCAACCCAATAAATCCCGATCCTCCTCAAAGACCGCTCGTCCAAGCTTATACCGTTTTAACACCTCGCTCCAACAATCCTGCTGAATCCCTCCCCCCGTCAGTTTGTTACCCGAAAACAGCGAGCTATTTCGCGCATTGTTTACTGTATAAAACCTATTACGAGCATGAAAAATTTCTACTCTCTTGGCAAAACTCTGTTCCTGCTGGCCGTTTTGGCTATCGCCGGTCAGGCAAACGCCCAAAACGTATCAGCGAATGTCAGCAACCTGGTACGCCCTGTGGCACCTTACACCGTATCTGTTAATCTCGATCGCCAATCTGGTGGCTGGGGCAACAGCGGTAACTACGTATGGAGTGTAACACCAACTACCGGTGTCACCTTCGGCAGCTATACCCAATCAGGAAACGCAGCCGGTGATGTTACTGCTACTTTCTCTGCAGCTGCTGTCGGTACTTACACTTTCCGTCTTACACGCGGTTCCAACACAGCTACCACTACCGTTACAATCGGTAACATGTCTGCGAGCACTTCAAACGGCGACCGTGTTGCCGCTCTGCGCGTAACCAACGGCACCCTGAACTCTGGCCCGGGTAACATTTTTACCCCCAGCGTAACTACTGCTGCACTCGGCATTGCACCAAGTGGCCACCACTACTATCTGCCCAGCACTTACGACGGCAACAACGGTTTCGTAACCGTTTATGCAGCTAACCCTGATGGTTCCGGCAACCGCGCAATCGCTTCTGCCGACCTGAACGGATCAAGCAACAACACACTTGGCTTCGTACGTCTCGCTATCGACGCTACCGGCAAAGGATGGATCCTCGCTGGTGATGACACCCGTCTCTACCTCGCAAGCTTCCAGACCAACGGCACCAACAACACTTCCATTACTGTAGTAGACAACAGCGTAACGCTGGTTGGCGGTACGGTAAGTTCATTTTTCAACGGCGATATCTGTTTCTCCGGCAACGGCACCATGTATGCACTGGCTAACAGCGCATCCGGTGGCGTAACCCAGATTTATGTTGGTCAGCCCAACGGCAGCAATACCGTGCTGACAAAGAAGTGGGACCTCCGCGATAACAACGGTAATGTATTCAACGGCTCTGTGAATGGTGTTGCCTTCGATCTGCTTGGTTCCCTGTACATCTCAACAGGTTCTGGTCTGTATTACATTAACCAGTCTACTGTTAACACAGGCACAGGCACTGTACAATGTGCACTGGTATCTGCCTTCAACGGTTATACCGACCTCGGAAGCAACGTTTACCCGCAGAACACCACCCTGCCTGTTGACCTGCTGAGCTTTACCGGCACTTACAACAACCAGGCTACACAACTCAACTGGGAAACGGCTGCTGAAGTAAACCTCCGCCATTTCGAAGTGGAAAGAAGCACCGATGGTGTGAACTTCACGGCTATCGCAACCGTAAATGCAGGCGGTACACGCTACCAATATACAGACGACCTGTCTGCTGTAAGCGGCAACGTATTCCACTACCGCCTCAAAGCAGTAGACAACGACGATCGTTTCAAATATTCGCAGGTGGTAACCATCCGCAAAGGCAACCAGGATATCTCCGGTGTAGTACTGCACCCAAGCCCTGTTACCAGCGGTCGTGGCAGCATCCGCTTCCAGGCCGAACGTAATGGCGAAGCTGATATCCGCGTAATTGATCTGACCGGTAAAGTGGTACTGCAACAAAAAGTCCGCGTATACACTGGCGCTAACAGCGTTCCGGTTAATCAACTCGACCGCCTGAAACCAGGTAACTACGTACTGCAACTGACTACAGCCGACCAAAACAGCGCTGTGAAGTTCACCGTGATCCAGTAAGCATCGAACCAACTGTTTATATAAAAAACCCGCCGTAGTGGCGGGGTTTTTATTGCCTGCGGCGAAAAAAGAAAAGTTCACCCGTGAATTGTTGTAACTTAATAGCCCGAATAATTCCCAAACCAAAATTCAGCTCATGAAAAAAAATCTACTCCGTTCTTCTTTTCTTGCCGGTAGCTTTTTGTTGGGTGTGGCTGCCCAGGCACAAGCCGATCGTTTTGCCTATGCCATCACAGACCTGACCAAAGAAGGTTATAACTGGAGCGTGCTTCGTCGCATCGATCTTTCCTCGAATACCTTCAGCGATGTGTTACTGAATGGTGCCGACATGAATGCACAACTTTATGATGCTTCCGGTAAGAAGGCACTCGCTGCACAACAGGATGCCATCTATGGCCGCCTGGCCAATGCCCCTTTCGGTACAGGTGTGGCGGCACTGGCTTATGATAAAAAAAATAACCGGCTGTGGTATACACCCATGCTGCTGGACCAGCTCCGCTACATCGACCTCGGCACCATGCAGGTGTCTGTTGTAGACCTGCCACTCACCGGCGCCCGGCAGAAAGCATCCGATCAGAGCGACATCATCACACGCATGGTGATCGGTGACGACGGAAACGGCTATGCCATTACCAATGACGGCAAACAGGTATTCCGTTTCGCCGCAGGCAAAAAAGGGGTTATCCAGGTTACGGCGCTGGGTTCGCTTACCGATGCACAGGAAAACAAAGGTGTCTCCATCTTTAATTCCTGCACCAGCTACGGCGGCGATATAGTAGCCGACGACGATGGACACTTGTACCTGTTTTCTGCCCGTAATAATGTATTTAAAATAGACCTGGAAACGCGTGTAGCCACACACCTCGGTGCCGTAACAGGATTACCTGCCGGGTTTTCCATGAATGGTGCAGCCGTCACCGAACGCAACACCGTGTTACTGACCAGTGCTACCGACAACAGCGGTATGTTTGAGATGGATGTAAAAACGCTGGGCGTTACACCCGTAAAAGCAACCGATGTGCCCTGGCGCACTTCCGATCTGGCCAACAGCAACCTGCTGAAATCGGGCAAAAAAGATATCGGCGTACCCGACGTGATCGCCAGTACCGGTACCGGCAAAGGTTTTGCGGAAGTGTTCCCGAACCCCGTTACCACACGCCAGTTCACTTTGCAATTCAACGAGGCGAAGCCCGGCAATTACACGGTGCAAATCCTGGATGGCTATGGTAAGGAAGTAAGCCGCCAGCAGGTGAGTGTAACAAGTAAGGGACAGGTATCCGCTATAAAGATGCCCGCCGTTACTACTTCAGGAGTGTACCTGGTAAAGGTGACCGATAATCAGCGCAAAGCGGTGTTTACGGATAAGCTGCTGGTGAACTAATTTGAAAATTTGAGGATTTGAAAATTTGGTAATCGCGGAAAGGAGGTAGAACAATACTATCAAATTTTCAAACTTTCAAATTATCTAATTAAAAAACCCGGCTTTAAGCCGGGTTTTTTCTTAGTCCTGAAAATTCTTAATCTTGTTGTATAAAGTCTTCCGGTCGATATTGAGCATCTCCGCGGCTTTTTTCTTGTTGAAGTTTACCTGCTGAAGCACGGCCATGATCGTTTCATATTCCGCTCTGCCGGCCGCATCTTTCAGATCGAGTTCCTTGCCCGGCTGCGCTTTTACAGCGGGTTTGGTTTCGGTGGTAGTGGTGGTATTGAGCGGTGTACTCATCGCGGGCAGTGCGCCGGCGTTGGTAATCTCCCAGGGTAATGTATCAACTTTGATGAGTTTGCCCGGCTCGGTCAGCAGCACTGCACGGCGGACCACATTACGGAACTCACGCAGGTTGCCCGGCCAGCCATATTGCATGAAGGCTTGTAATACATTTTCTTCGAAACCGGCCACTTCCTTCTGCAGCTCTTCGTTGGTTTTTTCCAGGAAGAAATTGGCAAAAGACAAAATATCTTCTTTCCGCGCACGCAATGGTGGCAGATTGATGGAAAATTCGTTGAAACGGTGATAAAGGTCTTCGCGGAATTTGCCTTTGCGATAAGCGTCCTGCAGGTTTTCGTTGGAAGCCACGATGATGCGTACATCCACATTGGTTTCTTTGTTACCACCTACGCGTTTGTACTTCCGTTCCTGGATCACCCGCAGCAGGGTCGCCTGTACATCGAGTGAGAGGTTGGCCACCTCATCAAGGAATAAAGTGCCGCCATCGGCCAACTGAAAATGGCCTTCTTTATCCTGGAGGGCGCCGGTGAAAGCTCCTTTCACATGTCCGAAAAGTTCGCTTCCTGCCAATTCCTTCGACAATGTACCGCAGTCCAGTGCCACGAAGGGCTTGCTGCGACGGTTGCTGAGATTATGAATGGTTTTCGCAATTACTTCTTTACCGGTACCGCTTTCTCCATAAAGGATGATGCTGTAATTGGTAGCGGCTACAATGTTGATCTGGTCATACAGCGCTTTGGTAGCGGGTGAATTACCGATCATGAATTCGTCGTTGGCATACACCGGTTGTTTGGCGCGGCCACCTGAAGCACGTGATTTTTCTGCTTCGGCATCGGTTGCCGGCAATACGGAAGATGCGGGTTGCTGAATTGCTTTGCTCAGCACACTCAGTACTTCGTCGGGGATCAGGGGCTTCACGATATAATCGAAAGCGCCGATCTTGATCACCTCCACCGCAGTTTTGATATCGGAGTAACCCGTAATCATCAGCACTTTCACGGCCGGGTTTTCTTTGCGCAAGGCCTTAAGCACATCAATACCTTCCATGTCACCCAGGCGGTAGTCGCATATCACCACATCAAATCTGCCTTCCTGGAATTTGGCAATCCCCTTCGAGCCAGAATGAGACATTTCGGTCTCAAAACCATTTTTGGTAAGGAAGCGGCTGAGCAGCAGGCACAGGTCCATATCGTCGTCAATAATGAGGATTTTTTTGCTCATGGGACTAATGTTGTTGAGTAGTGAAAGTTACGTTTTTTTACCGGGTATGTTGCCTATTATGCTCAAATCATGCCGGAGTTAAGCGTTTATAAAACTTTAAAACTCAAATTTATATTTGGCGTTAAAATTGACAGATAGGAAGAGTAATAATTTTTTTATGTGTGAAGATGATACTGTGAGCCCCGAAGATGGATCAATACTAATGGGAGAGACAACCCGACATAAACCTACGGCGCTGATCATTGATGATGAAGTTGACATCTGTTATTTGCTGAAAGGCATTCTGCGTCACCGTGAAGTGGATGCAGAGTATGTTACCAGCCTTACAGAGGCGCGTGACCGATTGCAGAAACGTGATTCTCCATCACTTATATTTTTAGACAACCATCTTTCCGATGGTATGGGAATCGAATACATCCAGCAGATCAAAAAACAGCACCCTTCTTCACGGGTTATCATGGTCACCGCACATGATACTGCGGCCGATCGTGAAAAAGCTTATCACAATGGCGCCGATTTTTTTATCGGTAAGCCTTTTACCCGCGAAATTATTTTGCAGATCGTGGACAAGATCCTGTCCTGACTCCTCATTCTGAGGATTTTTTTCCCCGTTTTTTAGCTTTGTGCCTCCTGTAAGAGTGTGATTGTGAAGGTAGTACCCTTGCCTACGGTGCTTCTTACATGAATGCTCCCCTTGTGGTTAAGGATGATGTTCTGCGTATTGGTGAGACCGAGGCCATTGCCTTTGGGTTTGCCGGTAAAGTAAGGCTCGTACAGTTTCATCAATGTTTCCTCGTCCATTCCCACCCCATTATCCCGGATCTCCACCATGCACCGGTTATATTGTCCGCGGGTAGAGATTTGAAGAACGCCTTTTCCCTTTTCCATTGCCTCCAGCGCATTCAGGATGATATTCAAAAAAGCCAGTTTTATCTTTTCACGGTCTACCCATACATCACAGTTACTTTCGAAATTCCTTTCCACGCTCACCTGGCTCAGCTCAATGCGGTCGGCGGCCATCTCGAGCGTTTCTTCCAGTATTTCCGTTACGGGTATTGATGAGTATTCCAGTTGTGCGAAACGCGTAGAGTTGAGCAGGTCCGACACCAGTTGATTGATGCGAGTGGCATTACGGCTGATCATATCGTGCAGCAGCATCGCTTCCGACTCGGTTCCGGTAAGTTCTTTCAGTTGCTCGGAGGCCAGTGAGATATTCGTCAGCGGGTTTCGCACTTCATGCGCAATCGTACGCGCAATACGTCCCGTTGCCGTAAACTTCTCCACGCTTTTCAACTCTTCCAGTTCTTTATTCACGCGGTTAAGTTCATTGATCCGTTGTTCGAGCTGCAGACTATAATCTCTTGAATCTCTTACGGCCTTAAGACGCGCTTTGCTCTCCCGGTTATAAATAAGTATGGAGGAAATGATCGTGATAATGGCAATCGCCAGCGAGGTGGTGGTGATCAGCCAGGTGCTTCCAAAGAATCCTTTCAATTTCGTCTCCTGTTCCGACATCAGGTGAATTTCATGCGCCTGCATCTGTGCAATGAGCAAACGGATGCTATCAGTTTGGATTTTATTACTCGCGCGTGCAGCTAAAATCTGAGGCGTAAGCACCTGCCCGCTTTCACGGAAACTCTGCAATGCCCGGTCAAGCGAGTGCAGGCGCCGGTCGAGCAGGTTTTTCAGTAATAAAAGTTGGGGTACATATTCTCTTCCGGATCTTTCTGCCACACGTTCGAGACTGTCATAAATCGGCATCACACGTTTTGAACTGACCTTCCACGGTTCAAGAAACGGTTCGTCTTTCGTAAGCATATACCCACGTACACCCGTTTCCGCATCGATGAGTTCCGATTTGATGAGATCAAGCTTACGGACCAGGCCGAACGACTCACTCATTTTACCGGTTTCGCCCGCCAGTTTTTGAATGATGAAAAAGATCAAATAATAAGATACCAGCATCAATACAAATGCAATCAGGTATCCCCATCTGATTTTAATTCTTGAAAGTGGCATGTAGGTTTTAGAGTTTGCGGTGGTGGTTGCTCAAAGATAACCAACCTCCCACATCCCCGGTAGCTTTATTTTTTATGAAATGGATTCCTTGTTGATCACTGTTTTTGGACATAACAACACCCCCTGCACAGCCAGCAATGCCGATACCAGGAGGAAAATATAACCCGGCATTCCCCATTTAAATACAAAACAGCAGGCCACCCACGCAGCCAGGAACAATAAGGAGGATATATAAAGTGCTTTTTTCATGGTTATCATTCTTTGCTCTTGTTTATGAAAAAATGATGCCATGCGTCACTTATTACCGTATACTTACAGATGGCATTATTTTAGAACGCCTTAGACCGTATCTTTCATCAAGTTCCACCAATATGAATCTTCGCTCTCCTTCGCCTTACTGGCTGCTGCGTCATGGTATTATCCGCAGTTATCCCTCATTGGACAAAGACATACGTGCAGACGTGGCTATTATGGGCGGCGGTATCAGCGGCGCTTTGGTAGCCTGGCAACTGCAGCAGGCCGGATTAACAACGGTCGTGTTCGACAGAAGACATACCGCTACCGGAAGTACGGCCGCCAGTACGGCATTGCTGCAATATGAAATCGATACCCCATTGCATAAACTATGTGGAATGGTTGGAGAAAAAAACGCCACACGCAGCTACCTTCTTTGCCGCGATGCCATTCACCGGCTGAAAGAAATATGCGACCAACTGGAAGAGCCGGGCGTGTTCCGTTATCGCCCCAGTTTTCAGTATGCGTCGTTCCAATCGCATGTAAAGGATCTTGAAAAAGAATTTTCCCTGCGGCAACAAGCGGGCATTGAGCTCCAATGGCTCGATTCTTCCGACGTAAAGCGGTTGTTCGGCTTTGATAAACCTGCCGGACTTTTATCGCGCGAAGGTGCAGAAGCCGATGCCTACCGTATCACCCACGCCATTTTTAAAAAATTCATCGCTATCGGCGGCCGTGTGTATGACAATACAGCCATCACACATATTCGTCACGAAACGCGTGGAGTAGAACTGAAAACCAATGAAAATTTCCGCGTCAAAGCGCGCCACCTGGTGATTGCATGTGGATATGAATCGGAACAATATCTTCCTTTTACCGTACAGCAACTACATTCCACATTTGCATTGGCCAGTGAACCATTTCGTACTGCTGACTTCTGGCATCGCAATGCGTTGATATGGGAAACGGCTACGCCTTACCTGTATATGCGAACCACTACCGACAATCGCATTATCGTAGGAGGGAAAGACAGTCCTTTTACCAATCCTGCACGCCGCGACCGGGCGCTGAACACAAAAGTGAAAGCCCTGGAAGCTTCATTCGCTTCCCTGTTTCCGGATCTCAACATGAAAACAGATTTTAAATGGGTGGGGAACTTTGCAAGTACGAAGGATGGATTGCCTTATATCGGCAGTGTGCGCCAGCGGCCACACACTTCTTTTGCGCTGGGCTTTGGGGGAAACGGCATCACGTTCAGCGTACTTGCTGCCGATATGATCCGTGATAAATTGACCGGGGTAAAAAACAAAGACGAGGCTATTTTTTCCTTTGACCGCTGATCAGGAAGCCATTTCCATTTCAATGTCTTCGGAAAGAAAATTTTCATACACATATTTTTCCTGTAACCAGGATACGTGTCCGCGGCTTTTGCGGATAAACCAGCACGCTTTAAGGATGGAAATAGAAAAGGTACGGCGGTCGCCGCTCTCTTTAGGTGTAACGCGGCCTGTGATATAGAGATAATTATCCTTGTCCTTCTGAACGATGTTGACATTCTGATCCAGCACGTCCTCCAATGCCACATCGGTGTCCAACACACATTCCAGGTTTTCATTGCCGGCAGGATCAACTTTGATCTGCCATGTTTTATTGGTTTGCTCGTTACGGCAACGCAGGATAGCGAAACGTATGCTGGTAACTTTTCTTTTGATATAATTCAAGGTTGTGCTCATGACGGTCTTTTTTTAAGAGTGCTCAATTGGCTGCAGGCCTGCCACAATTACGCGGCGCTGACGCTGCCTCCCGATCCATTGTCCCATACGGCGAAACAAATCCTGTATACCTGATTTACGGTTGTGGCTTCTCGACAACGTATAGGATGCATTGGTAATATGCATTCTGATACGGAGCGGACCATAATTTTCTTCCTGGGTATCTACGTACGCCTTTCCGCTTACTTCGAGATGAAAAGAACTGCCCTTCCGGTAAAAAACCAGCCTGGCAGGAAAAGCCTCGCTGTAATGTCCCGGAAAAACCGATGGCCGTTGACATTCGAACCACAGGTCGCCACTGTCGTCTACTTTCTCCGCCTGCACCACACTATTGGGCAACCGGATCTGTTCTTCGCTCAGGCTGTACATCAGGGCTGTACGAACGGAATAGATTTTCTCACGGATGAACTGCAAATTAGCGTCGGTCATATGGGGTGGTTTATGCCATTTATAAAAACAAATGTGGGACCAAGTACTATCACACGGAAAATGAAGGCCATTGCGTTTCCTCACTGCGTAAGTTTTTCCACAAACGTGCCGGTGTATACACGTGAAATTTCTGGCACTTCTTTCTTATAGGTATACATAAACGGAATAAATGGCGCAGAAGATTTTGACACACCACGAACATCGCGCGATCGACCGCGATTACCGCAAGGCCGCACGCATGGCGCATTTACTATATGTGTCGGCTGACCAGGAAGGTATCGTCCGTCAGAAAAAAGGTAAAGGCTACAGATATACTTATCGCGGGAAACATATTACAAGCGAAGCGCAGCTCGACCGGATCCGCCGGCTGGCCATTCCCCCCTCCTGGTCGCAGGTATGGATCTGCCCGCACGCACGCGGACATATCCAGGCTACCGGTAACGACCTCAACGGACGCAAACAATACCGCTATCACGAAGGATGGAACGCCCTGAGAAATGAAACCAAGTTCCATCGCCTGCTGGAATTCGGCAAAGCGCTCCCCAAACTCCGCCGCGCCATCAGGCGCGACATGGCTGAGCCCTCCCTTAGCGCCACACACGTGATGGCCACCGTGATCGAACTGATGCAGCATACCTATATACGTGTCGGTAACAGCGACTATGAAAAACGTTACGGTTCCTACGGACTCACCACGCTCAAAGACAAACACGTGGAAGTAAAAAAAGACACGATCCGTTTTTGTTTCAAAGGCAAAAAAGGTGTGTTGCAGGAAATAACCCTGCGTCATCCGCGCCTCGCCCGGCTGGTGAAACAATGCCGCGATATTCCGGGAAAAGAATTATTTCAATATTATGACGGGCAGGGACGCCGCAGAAGTGTGGACTCGGGGATGATCAATACATACATCCGCGAAGCCACCGGAAATGATTTCAGCGCCAAGGATTTCCGGACTTGGGCCGGTTCCCTGCATGCCTTATCCTGCCTGCTTTCCCAGCCTGAAGACCAGCACGTAACGGGCAGAAGAAAGGTATTGGTGGAAGTTTTTGACACAGTGAGTAAAAAACTGGGCAACACGCGGAGCGTTTGTAAAAAATATTACGTGCATCCCGGCCTTGTGCGGATGTACGAAGAGGGAAAACTTTCCGGTTGCCTGGAATCGGGGAAATTAAAAGCCCCATCCGGACTGGGCCGGCAGGAAAAATTGCTGTTGCAGATTTTGCAATGCTGCTGTTAGTTCCTGGCTTTGCTATGCCAGCCGGCCTTTGATTGACTGATAATTCTCTTGCTCAAAAAAATTACCGCCTTCCTTTTCAACCATCCCGTTTCTTGGTATGGTTTTTTTCTTACTAAGAGTATGGTGCATTGAAAAACACTGCACTATCCCTTTTCGAAAGAATGCCGGGTCATGGATATTCCGGTAAATAAGTCCAGGTGTAGAAATTATTGCTCCCGGTGTTTACGGGAGTGATTTTTAAACCACAAAAAAATGAATGTTATGCTTATCAATGAAAAAACAACAGAAGCACTCAATGATCTCATCCGTATCAATAACGACAGAATTGAGGGGTATGAAAGAGCTGAGAAAGAAACCGATTCAAAAGATGCCGACCTGCGCGCTTTGTTCAGCGCCATGGCCTCCGAGAGCCGTAAGTATGTAAACGAGTTGACCAAATACGTAGCCGGCGCCGGAGCAGAACCTGCAGACGGTACCACCGTAAGCGGTAAGATTTATCGCGCATGGATGGATGTAAAAGCAACTTTCTCCGGCAGTGACCGTAAAGCAATCCTGGCTTCCTGCGAATTCGGTGAAGACGCCGCGCAAAAAGCTTATGATTCTGCACTCGCCAGTGATGCAGAGTTACCAGCGGAACTCCGCCAGGTAATCATGGATCAGAAAACCAGTTTGAAAAAATCTCACGATCAGATTAAAGCGATGCGTGATAGTCAGCCTGCCTAAAAAATACCGGTCCGGGTATCCGTAAATACCCGGACCTTTTTAAAAAAACCAGCTTAAATCTTCTTGTTATGGAAAAAAATTCAACCACCGAGGAAATGAAAACCCTCACCTCCTGCGTTAACAAGCTGGTAGTGGATGGTTTCACAGAAAACTTCAACGCCTCTGAAGATGGACTCGTATCTGCAACCGATCAAAAAACATACGGTCCCACAGACGTTAACATCACGAACTTTTACCGGTTTGAAGGTGCCAGCGATCCGAGCGATAACTCCATCCTCTATGCCATCGAAACAAACGACGGCCGTAAAGGAACACTTGTAGATGCCTATGGCCCCTATGCAGACGCAAACGTAGATAAATTCATGAAGGAGGTAGAAGCTGTTACCAAAAAACCTGTACACAATGACTCAGCAAAAGACTGAACTCTTCATCAAGATCTGTATGAAGACCTGGTTACTTTGTGAAACCTGCGTACATGCAGAAGAAACAAGCACGCAACCCCGCTACGACCTGATCAGCGAATGCACAGCCTGTGCCCGCTCTTGTTTTGCACTGGTCTCAAAACTGGTGGCAGAATGTGATATGGAAGACATGGGCAATATGGTATGGGATTGCATGATCCACTGCCGTCAGTGCGCGCAGGAATGCGGTAAGTATACAGATAATGAAGATCTCGAGCTTTGTGCTGATGTATGTGAAGTGTGTGGTGACAGTCTCCGCGAATTGACAAGATTTTCGCTGAATTAAGTCAAAATTAAAAATTCAAAAGTCAAAAAGTGTAGTTTCTTTGCGAAGAACGCATTGTTGAATTAATAATCCGCTGATGCGGATTTTTTTATGCCTATAGTAAATTCATTGACTATTCACTATTCATTATTGACTATTCACTATTGACTATTCACCATTCACCATTGACCATTCACTATTCACCATTGCCTGTTCACTATTCACTTATTGAAAAAAGAAGACCGGCCACCCTGAGATGTCCGGTCTTTTCTTAACCATTCCTGACCTTAGAAAAAGTTTTAAATCCCGCTTTTGGCCGAACGGCCGAAAATGAGAGACAACAGAAAAAGAACCAGGAAGATAAAGAAGAGTATTTTGGCAATCTGCGCGGCACCGGCAGCGATACCGCCAAATCCAAATACTGCAGCAATGATCGCAATGATCAGAAAGGTGACAGTCCAGCGTAACATAACAAATAATTTAAGGTTATAAACAATCGTGTTTCTTGCACCGGATATACCCGCTGGGTTGTTCCGGCATGAGCATTTTAGGAGCTATTTTGCCCTGATCTCTTTGTTGCGATCCTTCCGGCTTCCCATCGGGCTGCATTAAAGGACCTTTTACAACGGTAAGGTGGGGGCGGCTTGTTTCCTGTATAGTCTGCTCAGCTTTCATAACTACGTGTGATTAGATTTATTCTATTGAAAATTCCATGCCGCGACCTTTTCACCTCTATTTCAGCACAAATCGGCTCCGGATGTGGATTTTTTTCCATTTTTTCCCATTTAAAAATCCTCACTTTGTCACCGGAGCAAGCCGGTTCTCCGGAGTGCGGTATATTTGCAGCACAATTGATATATTTTGGAAAAGAGCAACTTTGTAGATCAGATCAGGATTTTTTGCCGCAGCGGCCACGGTGGCGCCGGCAGCCGTCACTTTATGCGTAACAAATTCACCGCCCTCGGTGGCCCAGACGGTGGCGACGGCGGTCGCGGCGGACATATCATCCTGCGTGGCAATCGCAACCTCTGGACACTCCTTCACCTCCGCTATTTTAAAAACGTACTGGCCGAGAACGGCGAGTCCGGCAGCGGCAACAATAAAACCGGCCGCTTCGGAAAAGATATTATCCTCGAAGTGCCCCTTGGCACCGTAGCCCGCGACGAAGAAACCGGCAAACAGGAAATAGAAATCCTGGAGGATGGCCAGGAAGTGATCTGGATGCCCGGCGGCAAGGGCGGTCTCGGTAACTCTCATTTTGCCACACCCACCAACCAGGCACCCGAACACGCACAACCCGGACTGCCCGGCGAAGAAGCCTGGAAAGTGCTGGAACTGAAAGTATTGGCCGATGTAGGTCTCGTTGGCTTCCCCAACGCCGGCAAATCAACCCTGCTCTCCGTAATCACCGCCGCCAAACCCAAAATCGCCGATTACGCTTTTACCACCATCACTCCCAACCTCGGCATCGTAGAGTACCGCGATGGAAAAAGCTTCTGTATTGCCGACTTACCCGGTATCATTGAAGGAGCCGCGGAAGGAAAAGGATTGGGACACCGCTTCCTGCGTCATATTGAGCGCAACCCCATATTGCTGTTCCTTATTCCCGCCGATAGTGATAACCATCGCCGCGAATTCGATATATTGGTCAATGAGCTGGAACAATACAATTCAGATCTCATGCATAAGCAGTTCATCATTGCCATCAGTAAGAGCGATCTGCTGGACCAGGAATTGATGGACGCCATCAGCAGCGAATTACCAAAGGAATACCCGCACCTCTTCATTTCAGCCGTAGCACAAAAAGGACTGATAGAATTAAAAGACCTGCTTTGGAAGGAGTTGAACACAACGAGGGAGTAAAACAGCCGCCCAACACTTCGGGCATAAGTTATAAGTAATAGGTTAGGCCCTTTGCACCTTTGCTTCTTACGCGGCCTTGCGTGAAAAGAAAGACCGTTGTTCGCGTAAACATTCACTTATTCACTATTCACCATTGACTATTCACCCTTTTGAATTTTGACTTTTTACTTTTGAATTGCTTTCCAGCACCACCTTCTTCATATCCCCTGCAATACGTGATATAAAGAGAAACTGATCCACGATGGGTTTCAACTCCGACAAACGCACACGCGTTTCGGTTTCCATTAACCCCTGCTGCAATTCGGTACGGCGTTTATCCATGAGCTCAGCCATTTGCTGCTGCAATACAGCTTCGGGATTATCGTCGTCCTGCACGTCGGCAGCAGGGCCGTTGACCAATGCCCGGATGGCTTCGAGTTCTTCGATGGTGTCTTCCACCACCGGCACAAATTCATCGGAGCGGTATTTGGCGCCAAGAGGTTTGGCAAAATAAGAAAGCGTGGCAATGTGCGAGTTCAGCATATAACTCATCACCACAAACTGATGCACAATGCGGCTGTTGGTTTGTTTGCTCCGCGGCTCGAGCAGCATCCGCGAAAAAGCACCGGACAGGTTCGCCAGTGCCACAAAGGCATTTTTGCGGCTGAGCTTATAGGCCGTTTCGGTCACCGTTACTCCCGTAAAAGCGGCAGATACATTCCGGTAGTAGGCAATGCTTTCGGTCAGCGCTTCGGTCATATACCCTTTCATTTGCTCCTTTTCCCAGGCCGGCACCAGCAGGAAGGTGGCCAGGAAAGCAATGACGGAACCAATGCCAGTATCGATCAGTCTGTCGCGAAGTATTTGGGTAAATTCGCCGGAATCCAGCAGGTGAAACATGATGAGAATATAAGGCGTCATCAACACCACACTCACCAGGTAACGCGTACGCATAAAGCTATACGCACCCGTCATCAGGACCAACATCAATATAAACAACACTGTGCGGCCTTCGACTGTCCAGATGATTAATAATCCTATCAACGCGCCCAGTACTGTCCCGAGGAAACGCTGGTAGTTTCGCTCGCGGCTCAGGCTATATGCAGGTTTTAAGATAACGATGATGGTAAGCAGTATCCAGTAACTGTGTCCGAATGCCAGCAGGTGCGACAGGATATATCCTGCAGTAGTGGCAATGCTTACCCGCAGTGCGTGACGGAACGTATTGGACCGAAGCGTAAGGTTGTCTTTTAACAACCGCCAGTCAAGGTCGGTGGGTGTTACGAATTGCTCATAGTCATCACTCAGCTTATATTCTCCCGCGCGTTTGCGGTCGTAGCCGGTATAGTGATGCAACGTATAGAGCCGTACGGAAATATCTTCCAGCGACTGCAGGATCTTCCGCAGGCTGATCAGTGCTTCCAGGTTGCCGGGAGTGCGGTGGGTATTCCTGAATTCATTGAAATATTCCTGCAGCGCCTGTATGTTTTTTTGCAGACTCACCGGCTCCGGCGATTGGCGTCCCCACTGCACGGAGAGACCAATTTCGTCCAGCTCGTCCGCAATCTTCATAATCGTTTCCTGGTAATGCTGAAGAATATCCGTATTGTCAAACTCGCGGTGAAGCGTTTCGTAAGCGTAAAAAGAGGTGGTTGTTTTTTCAAAAAGATCCACCGTGTCGGTAAAGATCATCAACAGCGTACGTCCGGTTACCGTCGATTCTTTTACAATATGCCGGCTTTTGAACAGCAAATCGCGGAGCAGCAGTTGTTTTTGCTGCACACTCACCTGCTCTTCCATTACCTGCCGGTATACCTTATCGTAGTTTACATCCTTGTTATAGAACAGGGCACGCGTGCGGAGATATTCAGCAATGGCCATGATACTTTCGCCCAAAGCCTGCTGCACCAGCCGGTATGGCCGGAAACTGTACAAGGCGAGGCTGAGCAGCATATACCAGAGCCCGCCTGCGGAAACATACAGCGCATTGCGCACCACGTCCCAGCCGGTATGCACCTGGTGAATACTGAGGACCATGACCAGCAAGGCGGCCAGTCCCACGGCATTTACGCGGCCTCCATATACACCGATCATGCTGAATACAAAACAGGAAATGGCGATAAAAACGGCCAAAGCCACCGGTTGCGCCGACACAAATCCCGTCAGCAGGGCCACAAAAAAGATGAGAATGACGCAGGCCTGCATGCCGTTGCGGCGGTGAAGGATGGGGCCCGGAATGTCGGACGCGCTTACACAAATGGCGCCTAATGACACCACCAACCCCACGTCGAGCAGGTTAAAATAGCTAAGGATCACCGCCGGCAGCGTAACGCCAGCCGTAATACGAAGTCCCTCCGCAAAATAGTAGCTGCTGACAAAACTCCGGTATTCCTTAAAATAATCCATTGGTCACAAAAGTACGAATCGATTTGCCTGAAGGTGGTTTTACCGTATCGGCATCAGTTCTTTTTTAGTAGGTTTGCCCCTTCAATTCTTAACTAAATATACGCAGATGAAAAAATTTTGCATAACGATTGTCTTATCGTTGGTTCTTTTTTTCCGCGCTGCTGCCGACGAAGGCATGTGGCTTCCCATGTTGCTGGGCCAGCAGGTCTACAATGACATGGTGAAAAAAGGACTCAAGCTTACCAATGAACAGTTATACAGTATCAACAAGTCTTCGCTGAAAGATGCGATCATCATTTTCGGCGGCGGCTGTACCGGCGAGATCGTAAGTGCCGAAGGCCTGATCTTCACCAACCACCACTGTGGTTACGATGCTATCGCTAACGCCAGCACCGTTGATCACAACTATCTACGCGATGGCTTCTACGCCCGCAGCAAGGCGGAAGAATTAAAAACAGCCCTGTCCGTACAATTCCTTCTCCGCATCGACGATGTTTCAAAGGAAGTGCTCGACTCACTGAAGGGACTCAGCGGTGCCGAGCGTCTGCAAAAGCAGTCTGCCGTACTGGCCGCTATCAACAAGCGCCTCAGCGACCCCGCCAAAAGCATCGAAACCCGCGTGAGCCCGCTTTTCAAAGGCAACCAGTTCCTGGCATTCGTATACCAGCGTTACAGTGATGTGCGTCTTGTAGGCACACCTCCTGAAAGCGTAGGTAAATTCGGTGGAGACTCCGACAACTGGGAATGGCCCCGTCACACCGGCGACTTCTCCGTTTTCCGTGTGTACGCCGATGCAAGTGGCCAGCCCGCTAAATTCGCGGCCGACAACAAACCCCTGAAACCAAAATGGTACCTGCCCGTATCACTGAAAGGTGTAAAGGAAAATGATTTCGCTATGATCTGGGGATACCCCGGCGGCACCAACCGTTATGAAAGCTCTTACGGTATCAAACTCGCTACCGATATCAATAACCCGACATTGGTAAAACTGCGCGACGTACGCCTCAAATACATGTTTGAGGAAATGAAAAAAGACCCGGCTGTTAAACTGCAGCTCGCTTCTTCTTACGCAGGTATCGCCAACTACTGGAAATTTTTCGATGGCGAAACCAAGCAACTGCTGAAGTATGACATCTATGGTCAGAAAAAGAAAGCAGAAGAAAAATTCATCAAATGGGCTGATGGCAAACCTGAATACCAGGCCATTTTTGCCGAATGGAGCGATGCTTACGATGCATGGCGCAAATATGCCAAGCACCGTGTTTACATCAACGAAGGCGTTTTCGGATCACCGCTGATCGCTTTCGCCTCCTCACTGATCCAGGTAGAGAAACTGCTGGTGCAAACCGGCAGCAAGGAAGCCGACCTGCGCAAAGCACTCGACGCGGCAGACGCAGCGCGTAAAGAATTTATCAAAGAGGAAAACAGACCTTCCGATGAAAAAATCGTTGCGGCTGTCACACGCATGTTCTATGAAGATGTTGATAAAGATCAGCAGCCTGTAGGGTTTTTCAGCACCATCAAAAATGCCTACGGCGATCTGGCCGACGATGCTACCTGGAAAAAATATGCGGAGAATATTTTCAAGAATACGATCATCTTCGACGATGCCAAGTGGAATGCTTTCATTGCAAAGCCCGACGCTACCGTACTGCAAGGCGATCCCGCATTTTACCATGCAAGCACTTTCTACACCAACTATGCTACCAAATACGCACCGATGTTCCAGCAGTTCAATGCCAAAAATGCTGAATACGGCCGCCTGTACCTGAAAGGTATCATGGAAATGGATCCGGCTAAAGCGAAAATGATGTACCCCGATGCCACTTTCACCATGCGTGTTAGCTATGGCGCCGTTAAACCTTACAAACCGCGCGATGCCGTTTCTTACGACTTCGTCACCACTTCCAAAGGTTTATTGGAGAAATACGTAGCCGGTGATTATGAATTTGATCTTCCTGCGCGTCAGATCGAACTTCTCAAAAACCGCGACTTCGGTCAGTATATCGATCCTGTCCGCAAAGACCTCGTGATCGGCTTCATTACCTCCAATGATATTACCGGTGGCAACTCAGGCTCTCCGGTGATCAACGGAAATGGCGAGCTGATCGGTCTGGCTTTCGACGGCAACTACGAAGCGCTCAGCCACAAACTGGCTTTCGATAAAGACCTCAACCGTACTATCAATGTAGACATCCGCTATGTGCTGTGGTGCATTGATAAACTGGGCGGTGCCGACAATATCATTAAAGAGCTGAAGCTCGTTAAATAATTTCAGCAAAGCTGTTTTTTGCAGGGCGCCGGGCATTGTCCCGGCGCTTTTTGTTGTATGAATGAAAATTATTTGCGATTGACTCTTTAATGCACTTATAATTTCGAATTTCCTGGATTATGTTATGTAGAAGTCCGATTTTCGCATCGAAGAGTAAAGATGATCAGTGGTCGAACCAATCATTGATCATGTCGTCCAAACCAACCACCATCGTATGCCGAAGCGTCACCTGTTGCTGCGTTTACTGCCGTGTCGTGCAGTAAATATTTTTTCCCTTTCTATTTTAATTGGATCAACTGCGGGCGCGCAGGCACCGGCCGTCTATCCCGCAGGTGCTAAAATCAACTGGGTGCGCACCTGGGATGCGGTGGGCCCGGAGACCAACCCCGACAACCTTATTGCACGGCCATTAACGGATGTACGCATGGCCACGCAATACATGGATGGGGTAGGCAGGCCGGTGCAGACGGTGATCAAACAAGGATCCCTGATCACGGGCGGAACAGCCACTGACTTAACCAGCACGGTGGTGTACGATGAACTCGGCCGCGAGCAATACAAGTTTTTGCCAGCGCCTGCTAATACAACGGGTGGCAATACCAGTGTAACCGATGGTTTGTTTAAGCGTAATCCGTTCGAGCAACAAAACGCTTTTTATAGCAGCAGCAATGCCGCGCTGAACCCGATCGCGGGCCAGGGCGAGACCTACTATTATGGGAAAACGGAGTTTGAAGCCTCACCGCTGAGTCGCCCACTGAAGGGCATGTCCGCGGGCAATAGTTGGGTGGGCGCGTCGCGAGGCGTGCAAACAGCTTATGTGCATAATACAACTACGGATGCAGTACGTATCTGGAACCTTGGTGCAGTGAGCGGTGATTTTGCGGGTTATACCACACCGGGTACGTATCCCGAAGGAGAACTTTATAAAACGATCACGGCCGATGAACACGGTAAACAGGTGATCGAGTACAAGGACAAAGATGGATTGGTAATACTCAAAAAAGTACAGTTAACGGCTACGGCTGACAATGGAACCGGCAGCGGGCACAGCGGTTGGCTCTGTACCTATTATATCTACGACAAACAGAACAGACTGGCAGGTGTGATCCAGCCGGTTGGTGTGGAAACGCTGGCTAGTAGCAGTTGGTCGTTAACAACAACGATTTTAAACGAACAGACCTTCCGCTACGCCTATGATGAACGTGGCAGAATGATCGCCAAGCAAGTACCCGGTGCCAAACCGGTATACATGGTGTATGATAACAAAGACCGCCTGGTGCTTACCCAAGACGGTAATCTCAGAAGTAACAACCAATGGCTGGTAACGCTGTATGATTATTTAAATCGACCGGTTGAGACCGGTCTTTGGACCAGCAACCAGACAAGAAGCTGGCAGCAGTCACAAGCGAGCGCGGCATCAACGGACTATCCGTTTTCGGCCACCTCAACGCCCGGCAGTGGCTGGGACCGGTTGACAAGAACACATTACGATGATTATGCTGGTCTGCCTTCCGGTTTATCGGCGACCTTTTTAACAACCTGGAATAGTCATTTTCTTTCGGCTTCAACTAGTTTTCCCTTCCCGGTAACTCCGGTTCAACGAACCAGCAATGTCAAAGGCATGGCGACCTGGAGTGAAGTGAAAATATTGAAGAGCGGCACACCGGTTTATCTGGCGACGGTGAGCCTCTATGATCAAAAAGGCCGGGTGATCCAGGTGCAAAGTCAAAATATTACAGGTGGCGTCGATGTGATGACCTCCCAATACAGTTGGGCAGGGCAACCGTTGATCACGGTACAAAAGCTGGCGACACCAACCCAAACTACTACCACCGTTACTAAAACGACTTATGACGATCTGGGAAGAGCGATCAAGGTTGAAAAGAAAACGGGTAGCAGCGATGTCACACTGCCCACAAGCTTCAAGGTCTTGAGCGAGATGAGCTATGATGCCTTGGGTCAATTGAAAGAAAAAAAGCTCGGCCGAAAGAACAGCACCGACCCGCTGGAAACACTCACCTACGACTACAACATAAGAGGCTGGATGCTGGGGGCGAACCGCGATTACGCAAGAGATGCTGTAACGGATCACTACTTCGGTTTTGATCTGGGTTATGATAAAACGAACAACAACCTGATCGGTGCTCAATCGTACACGAATGCCCAATACAATGGCAATATCACGGGCATGGTCTGGAAAAGCGCCGGTGACCAGGAAAAACGCAAATATGATTTTGGCTATGATGCGGCGAACCGTTTACTGAAAGGCAACTTTACCCAATACACCGGCAGCACGTTCAATACCACCGCTGGTACCGACTTCAGCATGCAGATGGGCAATGGTACCGATGTCACCACGGCTTACGATGCCAATGGCAATATCCTGGGCATGTCGCAAAAAGGGCTCAAAGGCCTGACCAGCGGCTGGATCGACCAGTTGAGTTATACCTGTTACACAGGTACCAACAAACTCAAAAACGTGGTGGACGCGTCAAACGATCCCACCACCAAACTCGGCGACTTCCGTGCCTCGCAGGCTTATCTCACGAGCCTGGGCGGCAGCAAGACCAATAGCGCTACGGACTATAATTACGATGATAACGGCAACCTGCAATACGATAAGAACAAGGACATTGCCAGCATTGCTTACAACCACCTGAACCTGCCACAAACTATCACGGTTACGGGTAAAGGGACAATCAGTTATGTGTACGATGCGGCGGGTATGAAGTTGCAAAAGATCACGGATGAAACGACCGCCACGGTGGTGCATGATGAAAATATTTACAGTCCCGAGCGTATTGTAACCACGACCACTTACATCGGCGGTAATGTCTATGAATCCAAAGCTTATCCGAGTAACAGTACGCTGCAAACTGCTTTAGGCTATACCGATAAATTACAGTTCCTGGGCAATGAAGAAGGCCGGACAAGATACATCGCTGCGGAAGGCACTAATCCTGCACGACTGGAATACGACTACATGATCAAGGATCATTTAGGGAACGTGCGGGTATTGATTACCGAAGAACAAAAAGTAGACAAATACCCCATCGCCACTTTGGAAGATGCCAAGCTGGCAACAGAAGAAAAATACTACACCATCGATCAGTCACAGATCGTGGACGTGAGCGTAATGGGACCCAATGCTCCTTCACCGGCCTATGATAACGATAACGGCATTGGCAACAACCCCAGCGATCCAACTTTTGAATCTACGACCAGCGAGAAGATGTACCGGGTGAACGCCGGCACCAATAAAATGGGGCTGGGCATCACGCTCAAAGTAATGGCGGGAGACAAGGTGGATGTGTTTGGAAAGAGCCATTGGTACACACCCAATACATCTGGTTCTCCGAATGTGGCACCGGTTGCGTTGGATATCTTATCAGGCTTACTCGGCGCACCGGGCAGTGCGGCAGCCGGTAAAGCCACGGCCACGCAACTGAATGCGATCACAGACATTACGACGCCGCTGGGAGCCTTTATCAATGATCCCAACCGCGACAACGCTTCTTACCCGCAACGTCCGAAAGCGTTCATCAACTACATCTTCTTCGACGAGCAATTTAAGATGGTCAGCGGTGGCGCCAGCCCGGTACATCCGACCGGTTTTACCAAAGATCACTTCTCAGACTTGCAAAATCTCGCTGCCACCAAAAACGGTTATCTTTATGTCTATGTGAGTAACGAGAGCCCGGTGAATGTGTTCTTTGATAACCTGCAGTTGGTGCATACACGCAGTGCGCTGTTAGAAGAGACGCATTATTATCCGTTTGGGTTGACGATGGCGGGGATAAGCCATAAAGCGGCCGGTGAGTTGAAGAACCGGTTTAAATACAACGGCAAGGAAGAGCAACGCGAAGAGTTTAGTGATGGTAGTGGATTAGAGTGGATGGATTATGGGGCGAGGATGTATGATAATCAAGTCGGGAGGTGGAATCATGTCGATCCGCTGAGTGATAAAATGAGAAGGTATTCCCCGTACAATTACGCATTTGATAATCCTATCAGGTTTATCGATCCGGATGGAATGGCGCCAACAGACTGGGTACGCTATAAAGATAAACACGGAGACGAGCATGCCGCATGGGTAGAAACCGTAACAGATCAAAAAAGTGCAAAGCGCTGGGCTGCTAGTATGAATGCTAACGGTCTAGAGACAAATGATGTTACATATATTGGTAAAACAGGAATTATAAATCAAGGGATTACAGATTCAGATGTTAAAGAGCAGTCATATGTCCTTAATGCTGATGGAACTTTTACTGTAGCCGAAACAGGCAAGTCAAGTGTAACGCAAAATGATCCGGCCAATGCTGAACCTGGCAGAGAAGGTGGGACACCTGGAGGTATTGGTGATCCGAAGATTGATCTGAAGGGTGCAGATAAGCTTTCGACGACACTTGATGTCGGTGTGTCTTTGGGTGAATTAATTACTGAGAAAGGCAATCCATCACAATTTCCAATAGATAAAGTCGGTAAATCAATAGCCGACGGACTAGGCAAAACTTTAGGGGTCGTAGATGCTGCGGCAGCTTGGGTTGATTTTGCAAATAACAAAACCGCCGGAAATTTTGTAAAAGCTACTTTAAAAACGGGTCTTGCTGCTCTAGAAGTATTTGGAAAAGCAAATCCCATAATAGGCGTGATAACAGCTGTGGCTGATGTTACGGGTTTAACAGACTGGATTTTTAACTGGTAAAAAATAAAGAATGAAACGAGTTATAGCGCTGATTTATTGGACTTTCAAAAAAGATAGCAAACAAACTACCCCTTACCTATCTACCGTCTTGATAGTCGTTTTGCTTCTTATAATGCATTTTTTTCTTGTTTTTTTCGCTTTTAAGCTGCCCGGGACAATATTGTTGCCTATAAAAATTGACAACAAGAAATTAGAAATATGGACAAATACATTATTGTTTTTCATACCAGTATTACTCTTGTTTTTCTTTGTAGTTAGAGAAAAAGACCTGAAGCGGTATATATTTTTAGACAGCGAAATCAAGAAGGGAAGAAGAATATTGATTGGATATTTTATACTTTTATTCCTTGCCCTTTCCTTTTTTGCTCTAAAAAGCGGTGTTGATGAAGGGACAATCGGTGCGGTATTGCGTTCTGCGCAGTATCTTCAAAGCTGTATTTAAAACAACCCTTGCAGCAACTGAAGTATTGGGACGAGTAAATCTAGTAATTGGATTAGTTATTGGAATAATGGATATTCCGCAAGAATATCTATCTAAGCATCGCACGGCTTCAGGCAGATTTAGACACCTGGTTGACCTACTACAACAACGAGCGGCCGCACAGTGGCGGAGACTGCCATGGCAAAACTCCTATATTAACATTTTAGAATCACTTAACCTGGCTAAACAAAAACTGATGAACGAAACTTTGTCAGGAACTTATTTTTTAATCCACCCTTTTGAAAATAAAAAAGTGCCCTCATTGTAAAGTCAAGTATTAGCTATTACACATTGATCAAAATAGTTAGAAAGCTTTCCTCTCCGCGCCACTCGCCAACTGGATCAACGCTGTCAACTCCTGTGCCAACTTGTCGTCGCTGCCATCGACACCTACCGCTTTGAAGTGGATCTTGCCTTTGTCTATCACGAATTTTGTCGGAATACCTTTAAATCACCCGAATCGCAGCGTCCGAAAGCCTTTATCAACTACATTTTCTTCGACGAACAGCCCGGTGAATGCCTGTGCCGATACTTCGGCATTCTTTGATATCCCGAGAATTCGGGATGACGATGGCGGGGATAAGTTCGAAGGCCGCGGGAGAGTTGAAGAACCGGTTCAAGTACAACGGTAAAGAAGAACAGCGGGAAGAGTTTAGTGATGGCAGCGGGTTGGAATGGCTGGATTATGGGGCTAGGATGTATGATAACCAAGTAGGCCGGTGGCATGTGGTAGACCCCCTTTCTGATTCAATGAGGCGGTTCTCATCCTATGCTTACGTTTTCGATAATCCCATCAGATTTATTGACCCAGATGGTATGAGAGTGGCTGACCCTGGAGATAAATTTAAAACAAAAGATGCTGCTGCACTTGACTTTGCCAAGCTCTACAACGACAATTCAATAGCTAAGTCGAAAGAGTTTGCTACCTATATTGTTGAGATAAAACAAGGAAGTACGGTGTTCTATACATATTTAAAGCCGAATGAGGGTTCAGAAGCAGCCTCCAGACCTAAAGGCTTAGGTTTGTCAAATGAAGGCGATGCAACAATCGTTGCCCGAGCCCATACTCATGGTTCTTATGACCCTAAATATGCTAACAACGTATTTTCACCAGCAGATTTAACGAATGCTAAAAGTGAAGGGGTCGACAGTTATGTAGCAACACCTAATGGCAGTTTGCAAAAATATGATAACTCAACGGGTACGACTTCTACCATAAGTACTGCAATACCAAGTGACCCTAATGACCCAGCAAGATTAAACATGACCAATCCAACTACATTGCCCAAAAATGAACCAACTTATGGCGCATGGGATTGGATAAAACGAAATATTATAGCACCAGTCTTAAAAGGTGCATCTGGTACAAAAGGATAAAACTGAAAGTATGAGAATGAAAAAATGGGGTTTAGTAAGCATGATAGTTGTGTGCTTTATTTTGGGTTTGAGCTGTAACAACCCGCCAAAACAGCAACAGCCGGGTGAATCATCAGAAAAAGAAAGCACTCCGGAAGAAAAGGAAGTGTTGAAGAAAGCAGAAGAAATTGCCTTTAGTGAATACGGTGAAGTAATCAAAAAAGAGTTGCCGTTAAAAGCACGGCTATCAGGAGATTCTATTTGGATTATAGAAGGCACTTTACCACGTGGGGCAGATGGAGGAACCGTTTATATTGAACTAAGTAAAGGAGACCATGCAGTACTAAAAATTACTCACTACAAATAATGTCTTGTTGGCAAAAGTCTTTTACTCCTACAAACCCTCCCCGGGAAAGCATTAATCTGCTTCGTTCCCCACCCATTTGCCAGCTAAATCTAACCTTGTTTAGTTCGCAGATTCTCATATTATTGAAATAAATTCGCCGCACAATCATTCCTGCTATTGAAACGACTGAACCCGATAATACTGCCACTGCTCATCCTGCTGCTCGCTAAGAGCGCACATGGACAATACAATGGCTTCAGCGTTTCCACCGACCTGAGCCTGCTCAGGAGTTTTCAAAAAAATCAGCAGTTCAATGCCATCGGTAATTGTATCCGTTTTACCAGTCATATAACACCGCAGGATGGCTTTTATGCATGGCTTTCCTTTTACGGATCGAAAGACGTATATGCCGTTGCGGAAGCTACAGCCAAGGATCCTTCCACGCAACCGCAAACACTTTCGTTTACCAATCGCTCTTCTATCCGCATCCGGAATATATCACTGGGCTGGACACATTATTTCGTCCGTACCATGAAAGAAGAAAACCAAATCTTCGGTTTGTATGGTCAGGCGGGATTTGGTCTACTATTCGGCAGGGTAAAAAATCTTTTCGTGGATGCTGTCGATACGGCGTTTTACAGCACCACCTTACGCCCGGGAAGCTCCGGCTTCAAAAGGCTAACACTCGACCTTGGACTCGGCGCAGAAAAAAACATTGGAGGCGAAGTATTCCTGTTTCTCGAAACCCGCTGCTACGTCCCGGCTTCCAGCTATGAGAATCCCTATCTTTTTGTAAATAAAAATGCACCGCTTACAGGCACGCTTCATCTCGGCCTGCGCGTGCTTTTCGATTAAAAGAACATCATGACATCCACAACACCACTGCTCATCGAAGAAGTAAGTCTTTACAAGTTGTTTATTCCCCTTAAAGAGCCTTTTGTTATCTCACTCGGACCTATTCCAAATGCAGAGAATGTAGTCGTAAAGATCAGGACCAATGCCGGCATTACCGGTTATGGCGAATGCAGCCCGTTTATGAGCATCAATGGCGAAAGCATGGATACCTGCTTCGTGGTAGGACAGTATTTTGCCAAATTGCTGAAAGGAAAAAATGCGCTCGATATCGAAGAGCGTGTTGCCGATATGGATAAACTTCTCTACGGCAATACCAGCATCAAAAGCGCTTTCGATATCGCCTTATATGACATCGCTGCGCAACATGCAGGACTTCCCTTGTACAAATTTCTGGGCGGCAACAACCAGAAGACCATCATCACTGATTATACCGTCAGCATCGGCGATCCCGTGAAGATGGCGGCCGACGCCGTTAAAATAAAAGAAGAAGGATACCCGGCCATTAAAATAAAACTGGGCAAACACGGACCTGACGATGTGGAACGCATCCGTGCCATACGTGCGGCAGTTGGCAACGACATCCCGCTGCGTATCGATGCCAACCAGGGATGGCAGGTAGACGAAGCCATCACCACACTCAAAGCGCTGGCTGCCTTCGGCATTCAGCATTGCGAAGAACCGATTCCGCGTTGGGCATTCATGGAGTTGCCGCGCGTGCGAAAGGAAAGTCCGATCCCGATCATGAGCGACGAAAGCTGCGGCGACGATCACGATGCGGCACGTTTAATTCAATTGAAGGCCTGTGATTATATGAACATCAAACTCGGCAAATCCGGCGGTATTTTCAAAGCCCTGAAAATGGTGAAACTTGCGGAAGATGCGGGTATTCATCTGCAGGTCGGCGCCTTCATGGAGTCACGTTTGGCCATGACGGCCTTCGCACATTTTTCCCTGTGCAGTCCGCAGATCGAACATTACGATTTCGATACTTCGCTGATGTTTTCTGCTGATCCCATACTCGGCGGTATGGTCTACGAGGCCAATGGCCGCATCCGTGTTCCTGAAACACCCGGACTGGGAGCTACGCTGGCTCCTGAATGGGAGGAGAAATGTGAAAATTTGACGATTTGAAAATTTGAAGGAAGGAGAAGATTTTATAGAAGGATGAACTGAGACTTCCGAAAGGCGGGGCCGGCTTCGGGAACCGCAGCCGGCAGTTGCTTAAATGACTATTGCCTGATTTTCAAATCATCAAATTATCAAATTATCAAATTGGCATTTTGTCTTTCCATCTCCACAGATGCATACACGCATAAGTACGGTAGGGACTCCATTTTTTGGAAAGGCGTAACATGTCTTCCCTGAATTTCTTTTTATCTGTAGCGTCGAGTTTATAAAGACCGGCTATCGCCTGCTGAATACCGAGATCATCCACCGCAAACACATCCTCGCGACCGAGGGCAAACATCAATAACATCTCCACTGTCCAGCGGCCAACGCCTTTGATCACGGTTAAATAATTGATCACTTCCTCATCCGTCATCTTGTTGAGTTTGGCGGCACTCATGCCGTGTTCCAGTTCAAAACGGGCCACGTTCTGTACATAACTCACTTTGGCGTTGCTCAGCCCGATGGCACGCAGGCGTTCCGGAGCAGTATCGAGTATTTGTTGAGCCGTGGGCTGTTTGCCGCCATACAGATCCAGGAAACGGCCGTAGATCACATCCGCCACTCGCACAGACAGTTGCTGACTCATGATCGAGGCACAGAGATAATTGCAGATATTGCGGCGCTTTCGGAGGGCCAGCGGACCGATACTTTCCAGCAAGGGCCGTAAACGCCGGTCTTTATGAAGATGGGAATGATAATGCATAAACTGAAAAAGGAACCGAAAGTTACGATTTAAACTGGCCCCCATAAATCCGGTTCATGCGAACAAAGGATAAAACACGAAATTTGCCCTGTGAAACGAGAACTTGTTCCCACTACCGATGGCTCACACACTGTAGCCATCCCCGAAATGCAGGTGACTTATCATTCGCATCACGGTGCCATCCGCGAATCGATGCATGTATTCATCGGCGCCGGATTGCAGCCTGCACTCGATGCATTTTCAGGAGAACTTTCCATTCTGGAAATGGGATGGGGCACCGGCCTGAACGGACTGCTTACTTTTCAGTATGCAATCCCACTGCCCAACGAAATACATTATCACAGCCTGGAACAATATCCTTTGGAACCGGAAATCGTTGCGGCATTGAATTATTGCGACCAACTGCATGCTCCGGAGCTTCAACCGGCATTTGAACAGATGCACGCCTGTGCATGGAATGAAGAAGTAAAAATCAGTGAACGTTTTTTTCTGCAAAAAATAAAAACGGACCTGCTTTCTTTTCAGCCGGCCCGTCGGTATCATGTTATTTATTTCGATGCGTTTGCGCCCACTGCGCAGCCTGAATTGTGGACGCAGGAAGTATTTGAAAAGTTATTCGCCGCCATGCATCCGGGTGGGCTGCTCGTTACTTATTGCAGCAAAGGTGTTGTCCGTCGCGCCATGCAGGCCGCTGGTTTTATCGTGGAAAAAATCCCTGGTCCTCCCGGCAAGCGGGAAATGGTCAGGGCTGTAAAACCGTGATCAGCCAAACCACTCTTTGAACTGCGACACGCGTTCCCGGCTTACGATTACTTTCTCCCCAGGTGAACTGGTTTTGAAAAAAACTTCCAACCGGCTATTAGTATAGGGTTTCAGGTGAGCAACAAAGGAGATATTTACAATCATGCTTCTGTTGACACGGAAAAAATGGGCCGGATCTAACATGCCTTCTATACGGTCAAGGGAATAATTGACAATATAATGTACGCCGTTCCTGTCAGTCAGGTAAACCACTTTATTCACCGCCTGGAAGTACACAATATCCTTTGCTTCTGCAAATAGCAGCCGCTGACCCTTTTTGACAAGAAACTTTGTTTTATAACTCAATTCCGGCTCCAGCGAACCCAGTTGGTTGTACCGCGAAGGAAAATAGTTTTCAGTAAACTTTTCCAGTTTGGCAATGGCTGCCGCAAGGGATTCAAATGACACCGGCTTTAAAATATAATCAATGCTCATCACCTTGAAGGCATCCATTACATAGCGATCGTAGGCCGTGGTAAAAATTACGGGGCCATTATAATCAACCTGCCGGAAAATATCAAAACTCTGACCATCAGAAAGGTGAATATCAAGAATCAGCAGGCCGGGCAACGACTCTCTGCGGAGATAAGACACTGTATCCTGCACGCTGTCGAAGCAGGCGCAAACATTCAAAGCCGGATTGGCCCGGTTAAGCAAAAGCTTCAGCCGGTCGGCCGCGGGTGCTTCGTCTTCAGCTATCAGTACATTCATGACTTGTCAATGGTTAATAAGGGCAAAACAACTTCGAAACGCTCTTCTGTTTGGACAACTTCCACTTCGCGTGCACTCAGGTAACGGTACGACTGTCGGATATTCTGCAGGCCGATGCCGGTGGAATCCGCATCTGGTGTACGCGGTTGAAAATTATTCATCACCCTGATAGTGTCGTTGCCATCGGCAACTACTGCTATCAACAAGGGTCTGGCGGGTGAAACAATATTATGCTTTACGGCATTCTCGATTACCAACTGTAAAGAGGCCGGAACAATATACTGGTTATGGCAGGATTCCGCGATATCAATTGTTACCTGCAGACCTTCGCCAAAACGTTTTTGCAGCAGATAAAGATAAGGTTTGATAAAACCAAGTTCTTCGCTTAATTGAACAGCTTCCCGGTCCCGGTTATGAAGAATATAACGGTACACACTGGAAAAAGATTCAATGAACCGGTTAGCATCCGGGTTGTCCCTGATCACCATCGCCGACAGTACATTCAGGTTGTTGAACAGGAAATGTGGGTTCACCTGGTTACGGAACAACTGCAATTGTATCTGTGTATTCGCCTGGCGCAGTTCCTCTGCTTCCTGCCATTTGCGGCGGTAGTCACTGAAAAAAATATAGACCGCATTAAGAAGATGGTAGAGCAACACCAGCAGGCTCGCATAAATAGCCATCAGCTTGAGCGGATTTCTGTTTTGATGCCATGAATACTGGTGAATCACCATGCCATTTACAATAACCACCAGTGTGGACACGAACATTGCCAACAAACCTCCGGTAAAAAAAAACGAGATAAAGTAGCCGGCACGCTGCTTGTCCGTATTAAATTTTCTACGCCAGAAAGGCTCCAGCCACCGGTTCCCTTCCCAGGTCAGCCATGTTGTCAACAGGATAGAACCTGCAGCATAATACCATTCAATCCGGATGTCAAAGTATTTGTATACTTCGCAAAGCACCGTACACAGATAGGTATACAGCGACAAGGCCACAATAAACAAATAACGGTAACGGTTACTGAACAGACTCATACTTAAAATTACCCAACTGCCTCCAAAAGGAAACAGTTGGGCCTGGTTTAGCGTGAAACAAATCAGGGCAGCAAAACCTTATCAATCACATGGATCACGCCATTGGTGGCAACGATATTGGTGCCGGTGATGGCTGCAGCAGTACTGTTGCCAGCCCCTTTAACTTTTGCTCCACCAGCCAGCGTTATCGTCACATTTCCTCCCTGAAGCGTTGCGGGAGTTGCCCCTTCGGTCAGATCGCTGGAAAAAACCCTTGCATTAAGAACATGGTAGAGCAAAATATTTTTAATGGTGTTAGGATCTGCAGATTGGATAGAGGCAATGGTCGGAAACCCCGCATCTATGAACGCCTGATTGGTAGGCGCAAAAACAGTGAGCGGACCGGCAGCCGACAAGGCCGCAGCAATATCGGTTCCGCTGGCTCCCGCGCGCTGAACAGCAGCCACCAGGTAGGTTAAGTTGCTGTTGGCAACAGCAGTTTCTACAATGTTACCACTCGGCGGCATCAATACACTGCCAATAACATGAATCACACCGTTGGTGGCATTTACATCGGCCTGCGCAACCTTTATGCCGTTGATAAATACGCCGTTATTGTTGCGCGTAACATAGGCCTTGGCTCCATTAACCGTCGTTACCTCTGCATTGGGACCAGCGGGTACAGAGGAAGAAGGGATTCGCTGAGCCAGCACATGATATTTAAGAACTGCATCCAGCGTGGCAACAGGCGTAGTGCCGATAGCAGACTCCGTAAGCCCGGCTGCAGTAAAGGCATCATTAGTAGGCGCAAACACCGTAATATTATTGGTGCTGCCCAGATAAGTAGCCAGTTGGGCACGGCCTACCGCCGTTTCCAGCAAACTGAAATCCGGATTTGCAACAACCGTTTCCGTTACCGTACGGTTGCTGTTGTTATCATCATCATCTTTATCGCAACTGGTAAACAGAAATAAAGCCGCTGCAGAAAGCGGTAAAATAGATCCGAACACGATGTTTTTGACGTACATAATTCAGGTTTTAAACAGTGAAGAATAAACCTGATGACTCAAAATAATTACCAGATAACGAAAAAACCTTCGGATTTCCGACAAGTTGTCGATCAGAAGGGTTGAATTGTAAATATTAAATCTGTATTAGCAACACTTACCACACAGTGTGGATTTATTACTACGAAATGATGCAGGCCGGGGCGGTGAAATGTGAAAATGTGTCCCGAAGCAAGCTTCGGAAAGTATAGTTTAATGACTGAAATACTTGGGCCGTTCAATTTTCACATTTACACATGGCCCCGCTGTAGACAGGCACATTTACACATTCTTTCACGATATCGTAAAACTCATCTCCCCATTCTTCTCATCCTTCAACAAGATCCCGATCTCCTGTAATTGATTCCGGATTTTATCGGAGGTGGCAAAGTCTTTACGGCCGCGTGCTTCGCGACGGATATCCATGACTAATTGCATTACTGCCTGTAATTTGCCATTGTCCTGTTCGGATACAGACTGGATACCGAGAATATCTTCGAGGTATACATGCATTTGGTTTTGCAGCAATTCAAATGTTGCAGCCGACAACGCCGATGTGGCGATCGTCTGATCCTTCATGGAATTGATGGTAGGAACGAGTTCAAACATGTTGGCGAGGATCTTCGCCGTGCTGAAGTCATCGTTCATGAATTCTTCAAACTCCTTTATCAGACCGCTTACACGCCCGTCGAGCGGCGCATCGCCAGCGGCATCGCTGTCACCGGTGCGAACAAGTTTTTGCAAATGCTCGTAGGCCTCCCACAATCTTTTTAATCCGCGTTCAGCCGCCTGCAGTGCTTCGTTGCTGAAGTCAAGCGTACTGCGGTAATGCGTTTGCAGAATAAAGAAACGGATCACCATCGGATGATACGCTTTGGCCAATACCGGGCTGTCACCGCTGAACAGTTGCGTAAACGTGATATGGTTGCCGTAGCTTTTTCCCATCTTTTTCCCATCCACAGTGATCATGTTGTTGTGCATCCAGTAACGAACCGGTGCTTCATGATTGCAGATAGTGCTTTGCGCTATTTCACTTTCGTGGTGCGGAAACTGGAGATCCATTCCCCCACCATGAATATCAAAACGAGGTCCGAGGTATTTGGTGGCCATGGCCGAGCACTCGATATGCCAGCCGGGGAAACCCACGCCCCAGGGGCTTTGCCAGCGCATGATATGTTCGGGTGCCGCGCTTTTCCATAAGGCAAAGTCTGCACGGTCACGTTTTTCTTCCTGGCCGTCGAGGTCGCGCGTGGTTTCCAGCAGGTCATCGATCACCCGGCCGCTCAGTTTGCCATAATCAAAATTGGCCGCATATTTTTTTACGTCGAAGTAAACGGAACCATTTACTTCATAGGCATATCCATCGGCAATGATCTTTTCGATCATGCCTATCTGTTCTACAATGTGACCGGTAGCCGTTGGCTCGATGGAAGGTGACAATGTGTTGAAGCGCTGCATGGCCCAATGGAACAGATTGGTGTATTTGTGTACCAGCTCCATCGGTTCGAGTTTTTCCAAGACCGCTTTTTTGGAAATTTTATCCTCCGCTTCCTTGCCTTCTTCTTCAAAGTGGCCGGCATCGGTGATGTTGCGCACATAACGCACTTTATAACCCAGGTGCTGCAGGTACCGGAATACCACATCAAAGGTGACATAAGGACGCGCATGTCCGAGATGGCTTTCGCCACTTACAGTCGGACCACACACATACATACCCACGTGTCCGGGTGTCAGCGGTGTAAACACTTCTTTGGTGCGGGAAAGGGAGTTGAAAATTTTCAGTTCGCTCATAATATAGTCCGGTACGGCGGCCGTACCCTGCTTTTGGCGCAAAAATAATCAATTAAGGCCGTGTTTGGGTGGATTACTGCTTATTGAGACTGATATCTGCCACCAGCATGTAGTGGTCCGAATAGTCGCGAACATAACGTTTGAACTGCCGGATGCAGAAATTTTTATCTGCCAGGATATAATCGATCCTTAACGTGGGCGAAAGTGCCGAGAAAGTGCGGCCGATACCCGAACCTTTGCGAAGGAATGCATCCTGCATGTCGCGGCGGATGGTAAAATAGGTGTAGGAATTGGGAATATCGTTGAGGTCGCCGCAGAACAACACGGGGTAAGGACTGTCATCCATCACCTGGCGCACCATATCGGCCTGGATCGAGCGGTAACGGACACCGGTTCGCAACTTGGAGAAAATGGTCCTGGAATTATTCACCATGCCGTCCTGTGCTTCCTTGATCCGGTCTATTTTTTCATAATCCGATTTTTTAAACTGCAGGGATTGCAAATGCGTGGAATAAACGCGTATAATTCTTTTTCCCACGCGCAGGTCTGCATGTACCAGCGCTTCCGGGAGTGTTGGCCGCGGAAAACGCAACATGCCGCTGTCTACCATCGGATACCGGGAAAAAATAACGGTGCCCGTATAATGATTGTCGCCGTCATTATCGTGTGAAAAAACATAATAGGGATAGTTCAGCTCTTTGCTGATATAATCGAGGTTGGCGTACCACTCGGGATTGCCGGAATGAAAAAATTCCTGCAGGCACAATACGTCTGCCTGCTGTTCGCGCAGCTGATCCATCATCTTCAAACGCGTCTGGCTTCCCTTGTTATTGTTGCGTTTCATTTCAATGAAGCGCGCTACGTTCCAGGTTACGATGCGGATACTACCCGGTTCCTTTTTTTCGTTGAAGCTGCTGCTAAAATGAAAGCCCATGAAAACGCTGATGCTCTTCCAACCGAGTGCGAGGGCAATCACGGACACCAGGGCATATTTCCGTTTGAAAAACAGCCACCAGATCAGGAATAACAAAAGAGGTAAAAGTAAAAAGGGAAAAGCGAGTCCGCTCAGCGAGATCATCCACCATTTTTGCGGATCCATATACGGTGCCAGGCATGCTATGAGAAACAGCACGGCGAAGCCGACATTGATCAGCAACAAAAACCGTTTGGTGAAAATGCGGAATTTACTAGCCATCGTCCTAAAATAACGCAAAAAAAGTTGGCACCGATTTACAACGTGTCCTCTTTTTATTTATCCTCCTTCGCAGCGCGCTTAAGCAGCTCTTTTTCATCTTCCGTCAGGTATTCATAACCTTTCTGGTTGATTTTGTCGAGGATTTCGTCGATACGTTGCTGGGTAACGTTTGGTGTACGTTTGAAGGGAGGCTGCGGACTTTTGTAGAACAATTCCTCCTTGATCGACGCGCCTTTTTTTGGTTTATCGGGATTGAAAAGATCGTTGATCCAGTCAAAAAAGCGGTTCATCCAGTCGCTGCCGTCGTAACCGCGACGCAGCAGGAGGATAAACAGCACGCCGGTGAGTGCGCCACCTACATGTGCGATCAGCTCTGCGGGGTTGGACATTGGCACCGATGCCACTACTACCACCGCATAAATAACCGTGAGCACCCAAAGGGGAATACCACCTTTGATCAATGGAAAAAGCCGGAAACCCGGAGCGATGGTGGTAACCGCGGCCGCCACGGCGGCAATACCCGTTGAACAACCAATGAGCGACGCAGAAGCGATACTAACGGACGGAATCAGCTGACAAGCTGCAATAAACGCAGCAGCACCGCCGAGAACGCCATAGATATAAACGGGTATTAATTTTCTGTTGCCGGTCAGGTCCTGCAGGATATAACCAAAGAACCACAGCCAGAGCATGTTTGGAATAACACGCCAGATATTATCGTGACTGAAACCGTAGCTGAGAATGGTCCACGGATATTGCAGTAATTTCTTTGCATCGCCCGGCAATTCCACCCAGCGCAAAACGCGTTCTTGGAAAAGTTGATTCACGACCTGCTGGTCCTGGGAAAACAAATGATAAAGTGCATGGATGAATGCGAGGGCCACATAGGCGATCATGTTGATCGCGATCAGCAGCACCAGCGCATTTGTGCGCGGCCCCATGGACAAACGATGCTCGTATCGTTTCGGATAATGACTCATACAGGCTATTCTTCTCTGCGAAATTACGTCATGCCGCTAAAAAGCAGGACGGATAAGGCGCATGATCTTTTAATATAACGTCCTGCGATTGGTTTTGTTCCAGATTAGTACGATTATAAAGCCTGTTAAGGCCCCTCCCAGATGCGCAAAGTGTGCAACGCCATTGTCCAGCACCGGGGAAAAGGCACCTAAAATATCAAGGACCATCAGACCGGGCACAAAATACTTTGCTTTGATGGGCACCGGGAAAAAGATGAGCATGAATTCGGTATTGGGAAATAGCCAGGCAAAACCCGCCATCAGTCCCATAATAGCACCGGATGCGCCCAGTGCATAACCGATCTCTACCGGACCACCGGCCGCTATCTGCTGGTTTACCTGGATATATTCAACACCCAGGTGCGCAGCAGCCGCTCCCAGCCCGCAAACAAGGTAAAAAAACAAGAAACGTTTACTTCCCCAATAAGATTCCAGTACCCGCCCGATCATCCACAGCATCAGCATATTGAACAGCAGGTGCATAAAGCCTGCATGCAAAAACATATGCGTAAAAATCTGGTAAGGCTCGAAATAAGACGTGTTCACCGGCCACAGCGACAATTTGCGCGTCATATCATACTGCTGGTCAAAAAACTGCTGCGCCACAAAAGCCAGGATGTTGATAATGAGAAGATTTTTAACAACCGGCGGAAAACTCTCGGATCGTGTATAACGGAAATTACTCATACTGGTTTTTTATTCAGGCAATTCGTTGTTTATTTCTTTTTTTAGTTTCAACTGTACCACATTTTCGATGTGCAGCGTATGCGGAAACATATCCACCGGCTTCACGCGCGTTACTTCATATTTCTCCGACAGCCATTGCAGGTCGCGGGCCTGTGTAGCCGGGTTGCAGCTCACATACACCACCACCGGCGCCGCCATATCGAGGATCTTGCGCACCAGCTTTTCATGCATGCCCGCACGCGGAGGATCGGTTATGATCACATCCGGACGGCCGTGTTTCGCAAAAAACTCATCGTCGCACACATCCACCACATCCCCCGCATAAAACGCCGTATCCTTCAGGTTGTTCAGTGCCGCATTTTCTTTTGCATCTTCTATGGCCGCAGCAATCACTTCCACGCCCACTACTTTTCCCGCTTTTTTACTCAGAAAGATGCCGATACTGCCCGTACCACAGTAAAGATCATAGACCGTTTCGTTGCCCGTGAGTTCGGCAAATTCCCGCGTTACCTGGTATAGTCTTTCTCCCTGTGCCGTATTAGTTTGGAAAAATGATTTCGGTCCTACTTTAAATTGAAATGCTTCCAGCGTTTCCACCACATATCCCTTGCCGTGATAAGCCACGGGCTCCAGATCATGCAGGCTGTCGTTCCGTTTGGTATTGACCGTATACAGTAACGTAGTGATTTGCGGAAACAATGCAAGCAAATGATCCATCAAGGGGTTTATTTTCTTTTTATCCGGCTCGCCCACTACCACATTCACCATCAATTCGCCGCTGCGGCACAACCGTACCTGCATTGTCCGCAGAAAACCCTGATGCGCGCGGATATCATAAAACGAATAACCATGTTCCAGTCCGTAATGTTTAATCGCCTTACGAATGGCATTCGTCGGCTCGGCCTGCAGGTAACAGGTGTCGATATCCACTAATTTGTCAAACATCCCGCGGGCATGGAATCCTGCCACCTGGCTGTCCGGCGTAATATCCGGGTTGCCCAGTTCCGCCGTAGTCAGGAAACGGCGGTTGCCAAATGTATATTCCATTTTGTTGCGGTAATAACGCGTATCCTCCGCGCCCAGAATGGGTTCGATGACCGGTAGTTGCAGTTTGCCGATACGCTGCAAATTGTCTTTTACCTGGCGCTCTTTGTATTGCAGTTGGCGCTCATAAGGCAGCATCTGCCACTGGCAGCCACCGCAAACGCCGAAATGTGAGCAGAATGGCGTCACCCGGTCAGGCGAATAACTATGAAAATGTGCGGGACGGCCCTCCGCCCAGTCTTTTTTATTTTTACCCAGTCTCACGTCCACCACATCGCCGGGCACCACCTGTTCGATAAAAATCACCTTCCCGTCTACCCGCCCCAGCGATTTGCCTTCGGCGGCATAATCTTCCACCAGCACTTTCTCCAATACAACCTGTTTCTTCTTCCTTGCCATAATCCCGCAAAAATACGGGAAAGAGGCGCGGCAACCTTCCCCGGGCTTTTTGCATCTTTTGAGCTTGGCAACCCGGTTTTTTTTAACTTTACGAGCTTACCCCGGCATAAACAGACTAGACTGATGAACCGTTTTCTTTTATTACCATTCCTGCTGTCGTCCTTTATCCTGTCAGCCCAAAACAAGGGTTACGAGATCAAGATCACGTTCAAGCCCTTTAAGAATCAATACATTTATCTCGGACACTACTCGGGGAAATCGATGCCCATCGACGATTCCATCAGGCTCAACGACAAGAGCGAAGGCGTTTTCAAAGGCACCAAACCGCTCGGCGGCGGCATTTATATCATCGGCTTTCCCAACAAAGACCGCTATTTCGAAGTGCTGGTCGATAAACAGCAGCATTTTACCATTCTTGCCGATACGGCTGATCTCGACAACCGCAAGTTTGTCAATTCACCCGATAACACGCTTTTCATCGAATACCAGCAGGCTATGCGCCAGCGCGGCGAAAAGATCAACCAGCTTCGCCAGCAACTTGCCGGCACACACGGCGCCGACTCCGTCAAACTTTCAAAAGATATTGCCATAGCCGACTCAGCCATCTCCGCTTACCGGAGAAATGTGGTTGCGAAAAATCCTAACACCTTACTCGCTACCCTGCTTCACCTGATGGAAGAACCGAAAATTCCTCCGGCAGCAGAACATCCCGGTGGCAGGTACGATTCGGCTTATGCTTACCGCTATTTCAAAAATCATTATTGGGACAACATCAATTTCTTCGACGAACGCCTCGCACGCACCCCATCCGTTTTGTTTGAAGACCGCATTGATAAATATTTTAAAACACTGGTCTACCACAATGCCGACTCGGTAAACAAAGAAATTGACTGGATGCTGGGTTATGCTTCGGTAAGCGATGAAATGAACCGCTTCCTCCTCGTAAAATTCATCAACCGCTACCTGAAGCAGCAATACATGTGGGAAGATGCGGTGTTCGTGCATTTATTTGAAAAATATTTCTCGCAGAAAGAGTACTCCTGGCTGACCCCTGAAGGGAAAAAGATCATTACCGAAAGGGCCTACAACCTGATGGCCAACATCATGGGCAACCCTGCGGAAAATATTTTATTGCCCGACAGCACCGGTACTACACGTAATCTTTACGAAGTGAAATCGCCCTATACCCTCGTGGCGTTTTATGATCCGAATTGCGGGCATTGTAAAGAAGTGTTGCCCAAACTCGACTCCATGTACCGCAACAAATGGAAGGCCGACAGCCTGCACATTTATGCCGTGGCCAAAGAAGTAGATGCTTCTCCTGCCGATTGGAAAAAATTCATCAGCAGCAACCATCTCGAAGGATGGACGCATGTTTTTTATTCAAAAGCAGAAGAAACATCACGCATCAACGCAAGCATACCGAGCTATTCGCAGTTGTATGATGTGCAAAGCTTCCCCACCCTTTACCTGCTCGACCGCGACAAACGGATCATCGCAAAAAAACTGACCTGGGAACAGATCAACGAAATACTTGACTACCGGAAAAAATAAACGGCCATTAACGAAAGAACTAACTTTTCAGTATGAAAACCAGACTAATGCTCACCGGCCTGCTGCTGGCCTCCTGCCTCACCAGCCAGGCGCAGACATTGTTCACTTACGGAGGAACCAAAGCCGATGCCGCTGAATTCCTGCGGGCTTACACGAAAAACAATAATGCCATTGGCGCCGACAAAGCGGGTTCCATGCGCGAATACCTCGACCTCTACATCAACTCACGTCTTAAGATCCGCGAAGCTTTTGCGAGAGGTTATGATACCCTTCCGCAGATCAGGACCGAAGTGGAGAACCTGCGCGTACAGATCATCGAAAATTACATCAACGATCCCGAAGCCATCAACCGGCTCACCCGCGAAGCTTTCAAGCGCAGCCAGAAAGATGTGCATGCGGCCCACATCTTCCTTGCCTTCCGCAATACCGGCGGCATTGCAGATACCACCGCGGCTTATGCCAAATTGCAACAGGTGCTGAAAGCGCTGCCCAAACAGGACTTCCTTTCGGTAGCCCAACAATATTCCGACGATCCTTCTGCCAAAACCAATAAAGGCGATCTCGGTTTCGTCACCGCCTTCACCCTGCCTTATGTTTTTGAAAACCTGGTATACCAGACTGCTGTCGGACAACACTCGCGTGTGTACCGCTCGGGGGCAGGCTATCATATTTTTAAAAATATCGGCGAAAGAAAAGCATTGGGAAAAATGAAAGCGCAGCAGATCCTGCTGGCCTTCCCTCCCGACGCTGATCAGGCTACGCGCAACAGCATCAAATCGCTGGCCGATTCACTTTATGGACAATTGAAAAAAGGCGCCGACTTCACTTCCTTCGTCAACAAATTCAGCAACGACTATATCAGCGTGAATACAGGCGGCACCATGCCCGATATCAGTGTCGGCCAGTTTGATCAGACCTTTGAAAACAATGTCTGGTCATTGAAAAAAGATGGCGAGGTGGGCAAGCCTTTCATGACCAATCACGGCTGGCATATTCTCAAGCGCATAAGCGTTAAACCCGTATCTGCCGACAGCAACAACACGGCCTACATGGAGCAACTGCGCATGGCGGTGAAAAACGATGACCGCTGGACCACCGTCCGTGATTTCATTTATGATGAAGTAGTAAAAAAAGCAGGTGTAAAACGCGTCGGTCCTACCGATGCAGCACTCTGGGCCTTCAGCGACAGCCTGCTCGATTACAAACCAGCCGGCCCTGCGGGAAGCAAAGTAAAAATGGAAGATGTATTGCTGCGCATCGGTAAAACGGATTTCAATGTGGAAGACTGGATCGTTTACAGCCGCAACTACCGTTTCAAACCAGACCGCAGCGGTGTTAAAACCTACAACGAACTCACCGACGAATACATCAAAGCCAAAGAATACGATTACTACCGCAACAACCTGGAAGATTTCAATGCCGACTTCCGCGCGCAGATGAGCGAGTTCCTCGATGGCAATCTTTTCTTCGAGATCATGCAACAGGAAATCTGGAACAAAGCGCAGACTGATTCCGCATCGCTGCTGGCTTTATACCAGAAAAGAAAAGAGCAGTACAACTGGAAACCCAGCGCCGAAGCGGTGATCTTTTTCTGCAACGATGAAGCCGTGGCCAAAACATTGCAGAACCAGATCAAACAGCAACCAACTGAGTGGCGCACATTCGCCGATGCATTGGTGGAGAAAGTGGTGGCCGATTCAGCACGTTACGAATGGGAACAATTACCCGGTATTGGCAATACCACGCCGAAAGAAAAAACATTGACTCCGCTTTCGGTGAACAAACAGGACAACAGCGCCACCTTTGCTTATATATTCAAAGTACATCCGCAAGCCGGTCCACGCAGTTTTGCCGAAGCAAAAGGGTTGGTAATAAATGATCAGCAATCCCTGCTCGAAGAAGCCTGGATGGCTGAATTGAAAAAGAAATACCCGGTCCACATCGACCAGCAGGTGTGGGAGGAACTACTCAAGAAGAAAGCGCCTTAAGGCGCTTTCTTCTTAATGTGCCCCGCCTCCGGCGTGGGCCATGTGGAAATGTGTAAATGCGGAAATGATTTCATTTTCACATCCGCCGCAAGGCGGCGGCACAGCTACACATTTTCAAATTTCTCTTTAATGTGGTAATCTGAGGTTTGATAACGGGTCAACAAATGAACGCGTTCGGCTTATTCACCTATTGACTTATTGACCTATTCTCCTCTTAAAACTTATTACTTAAAAACTTATAACTCCCTCACCACATTCGCCACCATATGCGGGCGGCCGAGAGTGTAATAGTGGAGCACGGGCACCCCGTTTTTCTTCAGATCACGTGATTGTGCCAGCAGCCATTCTTCACCCACCTTTTCCACCTCGTCATCGGATTTGCATCTCGTGATCTCATTCGCCAGGTCCGCCGGCAGATCGATGTGGAAGGTTTTGGGTAAAACAGTGAGCTGTTTGCGGGTATAAATAGGCTTCAATCCCGGGATAATCGGAACGGTGATGCCTGCATCGCGGCAGGCCTTCACGAAGGAATAATATTTTTCGTTGTCGAAAAACATCTGTGTGATGATGTAATCAGCCCCCATGTCGATCTTGCGCTTGAGATAATCCATATCGGTATCCATGTTGGGCGCTTCGAAATGTTTTTCAGGGTAACCGGCCACGCCAATGCAGAAATTGGTCTTGTGGGTATTTTTCAGGTCGTCTTCCAGGTAAATGCCGGCGTTGAGGTCTACTACCTGTTGCAGCAATTCGCTGGCATAACGGTGGCCGCGGGGTTCCGGCTCGAAAGAGGTTTCGTTTTTGGCCGCATCGCCACGCAGTACCAGCACGTTGTCGATACCGAGGTAATGCAGGTTGATCAGGGCATCTTCAGTTTCGTTAATATCGAAGCCGCCGCAGATCAGGTGTGGTACAGTGTCCACATCGTATTTGTTCATAATGGCGGCACAGATGCTTTCCGTACCGGGACGTTTGCGCACTACTACTTTTTGAAAAGAGCCGTCAGCATTTTTCTTGAACACGTGCTCGCTACGGTGATAGGTTACATTGATAAACGCGGGCTTGAACTCCATCAGGGGATCCAGGTGGTTATACAGCGCTTCAATTCCCTTGCCTTTCAGCGGGGGCAGTACTTCAAAAGACACCAATGTGTCTTTCGCATTTTTGATGTGGTCGATTACTTTCATCCTTCCGTTATGATTACCGGCCGTGGTCCGGCCGGGGTGCAAAACTAATGTACAGGCGTCATAAACTACCCTAACGACCGTTTTTTATACCAAAAAGACCATAAGACTTCCAGCGGATTAACAACCCGGAATGTACAGATGCAGCCCCTATACCTTATTTTTGTCGTGCATGTCAGTTACTATTTACGCCAAAGGCCTCATGAAACGCTATGGCAGCCGTACGGTAGTCAACAATGTTTCATTTGAAGTAAAACAAGGAGAAATCGTCGGATTGCTGGGACCTAACGGTGCCGGTAAAACCACTTCTTTCTACCAGGTGGTGGGCCTGGTAAAACCAGACGAAGGAAACGTGTTCCTCGACGAAGAGAACATTACTCCGTTAGCCATGTACAAGCGCGCTAAAATGGGCATCGGCTACCTGCCACAGGAGGCTTCTATCTTCCGTAAACTAAGCGTGGAAGACAATATTTCCGCCGTACTGGAAATGACCAAACTGAGCCGCAAGGAGCAGAAGATAAAACTGGAATCACTGCTCGACGAATTCCGTTTGCAGCACGTACGCAAAAGCAATGGTGACGTACTCAGCGGTGGTGAACGCCGCCGTACCGAAATTGCCCGCGCACTGGCAGTAGACCCCAAATTCATTCTGCTCGACGAACCTTTTGCCGGTATCGACCCCATTGCGGTGGAAGATATCCAGGCCATCGTAGCACGATTGAAATACAAGAACATCGGCATCCTGATCACCGACCACAACGTGACGGAAACCCTTTCTATTTGCGACCGTGCCTACCTGCTTATCGAAGGAAAAATCTTTAAACACGGTACCGCCGAAGAACTGGCTTCCGACGACCAGGTAAAAAGACTTTACCTCGGCCGCAACTTCGAGCTCAAGCGCAAAGATTACCTGCACGAGGAAGCAAAGGGCGGCAATACCATCAACAAGAATACACTTTCAGGGTCTACCGAGCGGATGATCAATATGCTCCGCGAAGAAGGAGAAAACATCTTTACCGAAGCCATTCAGCGCGAGGAATTCAGCCGGTCACTTGATTTTTATAAATCCGGCATTATTTCCTACGCTAATAACAAACAGCACGGGGAGTTACAGGCAATTGCCAACGCGCTTCCGGCAGATATTGAAACCACGGAGGAGTTTCAGCGTCTGCAGGAACAATTGCTGGTCATCAGCAACTTGCTGAACCAGGAAAGCGACTAAACCTAATGTCCGTTTCCGGAACGGAAGGCGGACCGACCAACTATATATGAGTTTACTGAGTCCTGCCATATCATCGCTTGCACGCATGAGGCTCTGGCGAATTGAAGCCTGGAAGAACAACCCAGTCGATGCACAACGGGAAGTACTCCAGGATCTCGTCACCTCGGCACAATACACAGAGTTCGGGCGCAAATACAAGTTCTCGGAACTGTTCACTGTCAAAGCATTCAAAGAAGCCGTGCCTGTACATGAATACGACGATCTGAAGCCGTATATCGAACGCATCATGCAGGGAGAGCAATATATTCTGTGGAACTCGCCCGTTAATTGGTTTGCCAAAAGCAGCGGCACTTCCAGCGACAAAAGCAAGTTCATTCCCCTCTCGGAAGAAAGCCTGCAGGATTGCCACTACAAAGGAGCCAAAGATGTGCTCACGATGTATTACCAGTTCAACCCCGAGTCCGTTTTGCTCACTGGCAAAGGACTGGTACTGGGCGGCAGTCACAATATCAATCCCATGAACAGCGAAGCACAATATGGCGACCTCAGTGCCGTATTGCTGCAAAACTCTCCCTTCTGGGCGCATTGGCTCCGCACGCCTGACCTCAGCATCGCCCTGATGGATGAATGGGAAAGCAAAATCGAAAAACTCGCAGAAAGCACCATAAAGGAAAATGTAACATCCATCTCCGGTGTGCCCACCTGGACACTCGTGCTTTTCCGCCGCATACTCGAGATCACCGGTAAATCATGCATCGCTGATGTATGGCCCGCCCTCGAATTGTATATGCATGGCGGCGTATCCTTCACACCCTATCGCGAGCAATTCGCCAAACTGATCGGCAAAAACATCAATTACCTGGAAATGTACAATGCCAGCGAAGGATTCTTTGCGGCACAGGAACGCCCCGGCGACGATGGCATGCTGCTCTTCACCGATCACGGCATTTTCATGGAGTTCATGCCCGTAAGCGAATACGGTAAAAAACATCCGCAGACACTCAGCCTCAACGATGTGGAAGTTGGCAAAAACTACGCACTCATCATCAGCACCAACGGCGGCCTCTGGCGTTACATATTGGGCGACACCATTCAGTTCGTTTCAACTAAACCTTACCGCGTACGTGTTTCCGGCCGCCTGAAACATTATATCAATGCCTTCGGCGAAGAAGTGATCGTTGACAATACGGACAAAGCCATTGCCGAAGCCTGCCGCGCCACCGGTGCCGTGGTGAACGATTACACCGCGGCTCCCGTTTATTTTTCCGATGGCGCCAACGGAGCCCATGAATGGCTGATAGAATTTGAAAAAAATCCGGAAAACCTCGAAGCATTTGTTACCGAACTGGACAAAGCGCTGCAGAGTATCAACAGCGACTACGAAGCCAAGCGCCATAAAAGTATTGCCCTGAGAATGCCGGTGGTACATGCCCTGGAGAAAGGAACTTTTGCCAACTGGCTGCGGCACCGGGGCAAACTCGGCGGACAGCATAAAGTGCCGCGACTGAGCAACGAACGCAAATACCTCGAAGAAATACTGGCCCTGCAACAACAGTGAATGTAAAATTTTAGCAACAAAATGCGATTTTATCCTATTTTGCCGGCCACACTTGGAACACAAACCAGAATCATCGTATGAGCAAACTATTAGAGAATAAAGTAGCCATTGTTACCGGTGCCGCGCGTGGTATCGGCGAAGCCATTGCCCTCAAATTTGCCGAACACGGCGCCCATGTAGCCTTCACGTATGTGAGCGACGGCAGCGCCGAAAAAGCCGCCGCAGTAGAAGAAAAACTCCGCGCATTAGGTGTCAATGCCCGCGCATTCAAAAGCAATGCAGGCGACATAGCACAGTGCGAAACGTTCGTCAACGACGTAATGAAAGAGTTTGGCAGCATCGATATCTGCGTCAACAACGCAGGTATTTCCAAAGACAACCTGCTTCTCCGCATGACACCCGATCAGTGGGAAGATGTGATCAATGTAAACCTCAACAGCGTTTTCTACATGACCAAGCAGGTGATCAAGCCCATGATGAAAGCCCGCGCCGGCTCTATCATCAACATGAGTTCGGTTATCGGCATGTCAGGCAATGCCGGGCAAAGCAGCTATGCCGCCTCCAAAGCCGGCATCATTGGCTTTACCAAGTCCGTGGCGAAAGAACTCGGCAGCCGCAATATCCGTTGTAACGCCATTGCTCCCGGCTTTGTAGAAACCGACATGACCAGCTATCTGAAAGATGGTGAAGGGGCTGATAAATACCGCGCCAGCATTCCGCTTGGCCGTTTTGCCCACGCAGAAGAAATTGCCAACGCCACTTTGTTCCTCGCATCCGATATGGGATCCTATATCACGGGACAAACGATCAGCGTTTGCGGCGGGATGCATATCTGATTTGACAATTTGATGATTTGAAAATTTGACGATGTGGGGCTAATACGAGAATAGCCAATAAACAGCCATGATTCAGTCAACTGCGTCATAGCTGTTGCTTTATATTCCATTTTCAAATCATCAAATTGTCAAATCAGCCCATTAGCTTTATCCCGCGCTTCTGAATATACTCATGCCACAAGATCATTGCCGCTACGGTGCGGTGAGGACGCCAGGCTTCGGCAACAGACAACATCTCCTCACGGCTCACATCTTTGGGTAATTGTTTTACTTCCCGCAAACTGTTGACCAGCGCTATATCACCAAGTGGAAACAGATCGCTGCGTTGCAGGGCGTGCATCAGGTATACATCTACCGTCCAGTCGCCGATACCTTTAATGGATTTTAATAAGGTCCTGATATCTTCATCGGGCATTGCCTTAAGATGACGCAGGATTATTTTTTTCTCCAGGATGGCATTCGCCAGTTCACGCGCATAGATGATCTTCTGTCGGCTGAATGAACAAGCCCGCAATTCTTCATCCGACAAGGCCAGAAGTTTTGCGGGCGTTACCGTTCCGGTACGTTCACGTAATCTTTTAAAGGCAGCATAAGCCGATGCCAGCGAGATCTGTTGCTCGAGTATGGTTAAGATCAGCGTTTGAAAAGTTCCCGGCCGGGTCCACATGGGCGGATAACCCCGCTCACGGATGATACGCGCAAGATCTTTGTCTTTGGTGGCAAGCAGATCACATACATCGCGGAAATCTTCGTTGGTGAACCGGCTTACCATGCATTCAGGCTGTTTTGAATTTCTCTATCGCCTGACGCGTGAAGTCGCTCAGCACCAGGCGTCCGCTGATGGCCGCACGTTCGATCAGGAGCTTATCCCAATGATCGGTGCCTTCCCACAATGTTTTTTTCAGTTCGGCCATTGCACGCGGGCTGGAGTGCGACAGCGTATACGACAGACGAGCGATGGATTCATCCATGCCTTCTACTGTCGGATGCAATTCGGCAAACAGTCCTTTGCGGCGGGCCCAGTCACCATTGCGCCACATAGACGCATCGATGGATAGTTGCGCAAAGGCAGACTTGCCAACTTTGCGTTCCACCGCGGGTCCCACAACAAATGGTCCGATGCCAAGCGCCAGTTCGCTGAGGCGGATGTCTGCACCTTCCACGGCAATGGCATAATCAACCGCAGCGGCAAGTCCCACACCGCCACCAACACATTTACCATGTATACGACCGATCACAAGTTGAGGACAGGTACGCAGGGCATTGATCACATGCGCAAAACCGCTGAAGAAATTCAGGCCTTCCTGTTCGTTTTTAATAGCGGTCAGTTCTTCGAACGAGGCGCCGGCACAAAAGGCCTTTTCTCCTGCCGAACGCAGCACAATCACTTTGGTTTCGATATCATTGCCGGCACTGTGTACGGCCTGGGCTAATTCTTCCAATATGCGGGCAGGTAATGAATTGCTTCTCGGATGGAAAAATTCTATGGTGGTAATCCCGTTATGAAATTCTGATTTTACGTAAGCGTTAATTTCCTGGCTCATAATTTTTTCATTTTATCAATAAATACAAACCTCAAGCCACAGCCCACATAACCTGTTTAAAATTACGGCGAAAAGCCCTGCTGCTAAAGGGAACTATGTTAATATTTTTCAAACCGTGCGGTTGAAACCCACATCCTTTTCCACGCAATGGCTCTTCACTATTGGCACTTCCCCTTTTGACTTTTGAATTTTGACTTTTGAATTCTTAGCGTCTTTGCTCCTTATGCGCCTCTGCGTGAAACCCCCATCCTTTTCCACGCAATGGCTCTTCACAATTGGCTCCATTCACCCTTTTGGCTTTTGAATTTTGACTTTTGACTTTTTCACTCTTCCCGACGGCGCACCATGGTAAGAATGGTAGCCACGCCCACCAGTGGTTCATCCGTATCATCCAGCATCTCCACCAGCCATTTCACAATACCCCGGGGAATATCGGTGTCTTCTTTTTTATCCTGTGTTATTTTTTCCTTACAGGTAAAACGGATGTGCAATTCTGTCCCCGGATAAACCGGTTTGGTGAACCGCAATTCATCTATGCCATAATTCAGCAGTACCGGATTTTTTTCATAGCTGTCAACAAACAATCCGGCCGCAAGGCTCATGATCAGGTAACCATGCGCTACCTGTTGTTCGAACATGGTATCGTTAAAGTCCGTATCCCGTAAATGCGCATAGAAATGATCGCCGCTTAGGTCGGCAAATTGATCGATGTCTTCACTGGTGATGAGTCGCTTCTCGGTGATTAACTGATCACCGATCCGTAATTCTTCAAAGTATTTTTTAAACGGATGAATACCGCCGGTATTGCCTTTCGCATATTGCTGATACACGCCGGTAATGGCGGTCAATGTGGTCGGCGATCCCTGTACGGCGGTGCGTTGCAGGTAATGTTTTACACCGCGCATGCCGCCCATTTCCTCACCACCGCCCGCACGTCCCGGACCGCCATGCACCAGCAGTGGCAGCGGAGAACCGTGACCCGTGCTTTCTTTCGCGCAGGTTTCATTCAGCACCAATATGCGCCCGTGATGCGTGGCCGCACCCAACACATAGTCGCGTGCTTCACGGTCGTCGCCGGTAACGATAGAGGAACAAAGACTGCCCTTCCCTTTTTTACTCAACGCAATCGCATCGTCGATGTTGTCGTAAGGCATCAGCGTTGCCACGGGACCAAAGGCTTCTATTTCATGCGGCTCACTGGTATGAAAAGGATTTTCATTGAGTAATAATAACGGTGAAAGGAAAGCACCTTTCTCCGCATCAGCGTCCATCACTTCCACACTGTCGAGCGAACCGTAGATCAATTGGGAAGAAGCCAGCAGTTTACTCACCTGCTCTTTTACTTCGCGGCGTTGCTGCTGACCGGCAAGCGACCCCATTCTCACTTTTTCATTGAGCGGATTACCGATGGTCGTTTGCGCCAATGACACTGCCAGAGCACGCTGCACGTCTTCCAGTTTATCCTTCGGAACAAAAATTCTGCGTACGGCCGTACATTTCTGACCGGCTTTGGTGGTCATTTCCTTGCGGACTTCTTTGATAAAAATATCCCACTCTGCAGTGCCGGGGTTTACCGTTTTTCCCAATACAATGCAGTTGAGCGAGTCCGCTTCCATATTGAAGGGCACCGACTCACGCAAAATAACGGGATGGCTTTTCAGCATCAGTCCTGTGGATGCTGAACCCGTAAAGGTGACCACATCCTGCGAACCAACATGATCGAGTATATCGCCTGCGCTGCCGCAGAGCAACTGCAAAGCACCTTTGGGCAAGATACCCGACGCGATAATTTCTTTCACCACGGCTTCAGTAAGGAAAGCGGTGGCAGTGGCGGGTTTTACTACTGCGGGCACGCCGGCCAGCAGGTTTACCGCAATTTTTTCAAGCATGCCCCACACGGGGAAGTTGAAGGCATTGATGTGTATGGCTACCCCTTCTTTCGGCACCAGCAGGTGCGTAGCCATGAAGGTATTGCCGCGACTCAGGTTGTGACTCTCCCCATCAATACAAAACGGGCTATCGGGAAATTTGCGGCGCAGCGAGGCGTTGGCAAATAAATTACCAATACCGCCTTCGATGTCTACCCAGCTGTCGGCGCGCGTGGCACCGGTGCGGTAGCTCAATGCATAAAATTTGTCGAGATGCGTGCGCAGGTGAATAGCCAGTGCTTTAAGCATATTGCCGCGTTCGTGAAAAGTCATGCGGCGCAGAGCGGGGTTGCCCGTATTGCGTGCATATTCCAGCGCAGCTTTGAAATCTATCCCTTTGGTACTGGCAGCTGCCAGTGGTTCGCCGGTAACGGCATCATACAATAACTGTCCCTCTCCTGCTCCTTTCACCCACTCGCCGGCGATGTAATTTTCTAGTTGTAGCATAACAATCGTGTTAAGTTGTAAGTTTTAAGTAGTAGGTAATAAGTTTGGTTCCTGTAGTTTGCAGAATCTGTTAAACTTAGAACTTAATACTTATAACCTATTACTTGCCCGCATCAAAATTACGCCATCATCGCTACCTTTGCGGGACAAAATGACCAGGATATGAATAAACTGTTTTTAGCTGCGCTGATGATCGTTACTGTTGCTTTTGTTGCCTGCGGCGCTGATGATGCGGCAAAAAATCTTCAGGCAAAATCCCAGGCTTTATATGATAGTGTAATAAAAGGGCATGATGCAGGAATGGCAAAAATGCGCGCGCTCAGCAATGCACGCAACCGTACCAAACAGCTCATCGACTCCATCGATAAACTGCCCGCGCAGGCCAAAGAAGCCGCTGCCGACCTGCGTGTACGCCTGTCAGGTTTGGGTGACGAACTTGCCGCCGCCGAAAAAGGCATGAACGAATGGATGGCGCAGATCAACTTAGATACGTTCAACAACGATATCAAAGAGAAAATACGCTATTATACCAGCGAAAACGAGAAAACGACCAAGATCAAGAATGATATTTTCAGCAGCCTGGCCAAAGCGGATTCCGTATTGAAAGAAAGATTCTAACCCAGCGGCACCACGCCGAATTGTTTGAGGTGATGCAGGGCATGCTTGTGCAGCAACTGTACCTGCTGTTCAAAATTCAGATCGCCGAAAAAGGGATTGCGCAGTACTTTATTGGGTTCCTTCGCGTATGCGTCAAAGAAATAAATCAGTTCCTCCTGCACGGTGCTGATAGCCGCCTGTATGGTACGGAAGCGGTATGGCCGTGGATCGTGTGGCAATAACGGGTTCTGCAGATTCAATTTAAACGGGCGCTCGCTCATCAGGAACTCCCGCATACGGGGCAATTGTTCTTCCGGCGTTACCAGTGTATTTATGATCAACCGGCCGTTTGCTACGGGCAGGGCATCAAAAGCCAGGTGTTCGATCATCTGCTGAACATCCATACGGCCCCATTGTGCAGGCGTGTTGCCCGGTAGCTGTTGCAGATACCGGACCAGGCGGGTGCGTAAAAAATTTTCCTTTTCAAGATTCATGGACAGGCAAGTTCGTTGCTGCAATTTTACGAAAACAAACCTATTCAGCACCATCGTCCAGACGATACTGTCAGACCATCATATGACACGGAGAAAAACGGGAATAGACGCGGGCCTTAGCTGTTGACGTTCAAACGGTCATCGATTGCGGATGACAGGGCGTCAAAAATAGCATCTACAGAACCCTCTCCTTTGATGGAGTGGAATTTATCCTGCTTTCTGTAATGCTCGGCTACCGGAGAAGTCTCCTGGCTGTAAACAGAAAAACGCTTACGGATAACCGCTTCGTCTGTATCGTCGCTGCGGCCGGAGGTTTTTCCTCTGTTCAGCAAACGGGCGATCAGCTCTTCTTCACCTACTTCGAGCGCCAATACGGCTGCAATGCCGTTCTTCTTGAGTTCGAGCAGTTTATCGAGAGCTTCAGCCTGCGCTACCGTACGGGGGAAACCGTCGAAAAGAAAACCGCGGGCATCTTTATGCTTGTCGAAATAAGAATCCACCATTCCAATCACTACTTCATCCGGCACCAACTGGCCCTTGTCGATGAATTTCTTCGCTTCAAGACCAAGCGGAGTCTCGCTTTTGATCTCTTCCCGCAGCAGGTTACCGGTAGATAAATGGACCAAACCATATTTATCAACCAGCTTTTCAGATTGTGTACCTTTTCCGCTTCCAGGAGGACCAAATAAAATCAAATTGAACATAAGCGCTTACTAACCTTGGTGAAAAACAAATATAACACAGGAGGCTTAAAAACTGTTTATAAAAGCCAATATTTCGTTGAATTCTATTCAATTCCAATAAAACGTTAATGATTTTAAAGGAAAAAACCTTTCGAACCCTTGTAACGTAAATTTGTTAAATAAGTAATTTGTATGCTGATACGTCTTTTAACCCTGGTAGCCTGTTGCGTGCTGTTTCAGCAATGCTCATGGTCCCAGGACCATAATAAAGTTGTAAAAAATTCAACCCGGATGGATAGCACCAGTAAAAATAATAACCCCGTTTATTCCACTACTGACAGCAGTGCTGTCAACCTCAGCGATGACCAGTGGAAAAAGATCCTGCCCGCGGATGTTTACCGCATTGCGCGCGAAAAAGGCACCGAACGTCCATGGACCAGCCCCTTTGAAAAGTCGAATGAAGTGGGCACCTATTACTGCGCTGCCTGTGGCAATCCCCTCTTCAAAAGCGACACCAAATTTGAAAGCGGTTGCGGCTGGCCAAGTTTTTACGAGCCCATTTCAAAAACAAGTATTATCTATACAGAAGATAACTCGCACGGCATGCGCCGCACCGAAGTGCAATGCGGCCGCTGTAAAGCTCACCTTGGCCACGTCTTTGACGACGGACCACCACCAACAGGACTGCGTTATTGCATCAATGGTGTGATCCTCGATTTCAAAAAGGCAAAAGACGCCGAGGCGAACTACGATAAAAATAAAAAAGGCTAAGAAAAACCCGTCCGGAAAAAGACGACCCTTTGAATGAAGTTTGTTTTAGTATTTCAACCCCGCTCACCAGCGGGGTTTCTTCTTTTTTCCCGGGGAAATGACACGTCTTCAGTTTGTGCTACTTTTGCCCTGTTCAAAAACAATAATCGCATGAAGAACCTTAAGCAGGTTGGTATTTTCCTGGTGTTCGTGGTACTGTCCGCCGCCATTCTTTCCTTTCTGATCCCCGCGCAGCAGAAAGTGGAACGTTCTGTACAGATTCAGGCGCCCGCTGCTGCCGTGTATCAGCACATCGCCGAACTTGAAAGCTTCAACAAATGGTCCGTATGGGCGCAGAACGATTCTACGCTGAAGAATGTCATTACCGGACAAGACGGCACCGTTGGCGCCAGCAGCCAATGGACCGGCGATCCTGCCATCTCCGGAGAAGGAAAGATCACCATCTTAAAGCTGAATGCGCCCAATGAAATAGAACAGGAACTCCACTTCATGGCTCCGCACAACCAGAAAGCCAAATCACGTTTCGTACTGACAGAAAACAATGGCCTCACCACCGTTACCTGGACAGTAATCGTTCCCACACCGCGTCCCTGGAACATCTTCAATCTTTTTCACAGCATGGACAAAGAAATGGGAAAAGATTTTGACCAGGGCCTCAACAATCTGAAGCAGATCGTGGAAAAGAAAGCAGGTGTTGCCGCACCTGCTTACACCGTAAGCCAGATCAACTTCCCGGCACTCACGGCCGATATGGTGCGCCAGGAAATCGGTGATGCAGACAAAACCTCTTTTCTGCAGACACATTTCAATTACATCAAAGAAGAATTACAAAAAAAACAGGAAACACCCGGAGCGCTTTACGGTATTGTTTATAAACGTGACGCACGGGCTTCCGATATCGGTGCAGCTATTGCTGTTTCCGCTGAAAAAGAAAAAGCAGATAACGAACTGATCAAGACCATCAGCATTCCTGCATCGAAAGCCATTGCCGTTGATTATTACGGCGATCCTGCCAACGCGCAGGCTGCCTACTTCGCGCTGGAAAATTATCTGCGCGAACAAAAGCTGGAAAAGAAAACGCCGGTGATCGAAGAATACAAAACAGCTTATCAGCATACGGACACGGCACGCTGGCATACACGGGTAATTTACCTCGTGGACTAATCATACAACGGGCAATCATTCAATGGTCAAAACAGGCTGAACGGCATTGTCGTCTGCCCCAATCGGCGTACTTTTGCGGCTGCTCCTTAATATCTAAATTCTTGCTGATGAAATTGTCGCATTTATCCGAAACACTCATTGGATCTGAAATCGTTAAACTGGGCGGAGAGATCAGGGAAAAAATCCGCCAGGGTGCAAAAATTTACAACTTCACGGTAGGCGATTTTGATCCGGCGGTGTTTCCCATTCCACGCGAACTGGAAGATGCGATCGTGGATGCATATCGTCGTCACTTTACCAACTATCCCGCAGCAGAAGGCAACCTCGACCTTCGTGAATCCATCAAATCGTTTACACACGATACCGAAGGCCTCGATTATGCATTGCCTGAAATACTGGTGGCCTCCGGCGGACGCCCGTTGATCTATTCCGTGTTCCGCGCCATTTGTGACGAAGGCGATAAAGTGATCTATGCCGTACCAAGCTGGAACAACAATCACTACACACATTTCGTAAGTGGTGAGCACATAGTGATCGAAGCCACTGCTGAAACCAACTTTATGCCTACGGCCGATGCCATCAGACCGTATGTGCAGGAAGCTGCCCTGATAGCGCTTTGTTCCCCGCAAAATCCAACAGGTACTACTTTCAAGAAAGAAGACCTCGAAGCCATCTGCGACCTGGTGATCGAAGAAAACAAACGCAGACCCGAAGGTGCCAAGAAGCTGTATGTGATGTATGACCAGATGTACTGGCACCTTACGTATGGCGATATCCGTCATTACAATCCCGTATCGCTGCGCCCTGAGATGCGCGAGTATACCATCTTCATCGATGCCATCAGCAAAGTATTTGCGGCAACCGGCGTACGTGTAGGCTGGAGCTTTGGTCCCGAAAAGATCATTGCCAAAATGAAAGCCATCCTTACCCATATCGGGGCCTGGGCGCCGATGGCTGAACAAAAAGCCGTGGCAAAATACCTGGCCAACCGCGATGCCATCACGCAATACCTGACGCATTTCAAAAAAGAAGTGGAAGAGCGTCTGCGCAGGATCTACGAGGGTTTTGTTTCCCTCCGGGAAAAAGGATACAGCGTGGATGCCATTGCCCCCGAAGCAGCTATTTACCTCACAATCAAACTGGATCTTGCCGGTAAAACGACTGTCGATGGTAAAAAACTGGAAAATCAATCAGAAGTAACCGCTTATATTCTCAACGAAGCCAGCCTGGCCGTGGTGCCATTTTATGCATTTGGTGCCGGCAAGAACAATCCCTGGTACAGACTGAGCGTAGGCACCTGCCGCAAAGAAGAAATTGGGGAAATGTTTGCCCGGTTGGAAGAAGCGCTCAGCCGGCTGAAGTGAGGGTTGAATTGGCACAATTCTTTGTATACTTAAGAGCTACCTGATTATACAAACCTTAAAAATCCTCTTTAGTATGAATAAGTTATTGACCGGCGTGGCCGTAGGCGTAGTTCTCGGAATTCTTTTTGCTCCTGATAAAGGCTCTGCAACCCGTCAGAAAATTGCAGATCAGGGCCGTGACCTGAAAGACCGTTTCAGCGATTTCGTGGATGGCCTGACCAATCAGTTTGAAGAAGCGGCAGAAGATGCACAGGAATTTGCGGCTAAAACCAAAGAAGCCATGCGTTGAAACCGCTATAAAAAATTAAAACCCCGGTAAACCGGGGTTTTTTTATGCATAAAATCGTTTGATCAGTTTTTGTTGACGAGAAAACGGAAGGGCTTCAGTTCTACATTCCGGATGGCCTTACGGATTCTTTTGCGATTGCTGGTAATACGATTGCGGTCGATCAGTTCATGAGCGGCAAAAAAACTTTCCCAGGACTCTGCTTCGGCGAGTATCTCATGCAGGCATTCCACTTCCTGCTCGATGGCACTCGGGCTCATGTACTCCTGTTTAAGCAAAACAATCAGATCACGCAACGGACTTGTCATCTCTTTTTTTCCTCCATTAATAACGGTTAGCAGGACAGCCGCATCCGCGACCTCCTTTGCCTGTTCCGGAATAATAGTTTCTGCTGCAGGATGAAAATGCCACCAGGGCAACCAGTAAAAAGAGCATCCAGAATTTACCGGATATTTTCATGTGCAGACTATTTTTGATGAACATTGAATTTTGTGTTTCTAAATTAAAACTATTTTACCAACAATTTAGTGTGTTGCATGTTCAAATACCCAAAAAATAAAGCCAATTTTTCCCATGACAGTTGATCGTCCGCGTATATTAGTCGCACCGCTGGATTGGGGGCTGGGGCACACAACACGCTGTATACCTTTGATATCCGGTCTTTTGGAAGCCGGTGCCGACGTATGGCTGGCCGGTAATGAACGGCAGCAGCACGTATTGCAGGCAGAATTTCCCAAACTGCCTTTTTTGTTCCTGAAAGGTTACGGTGTGCGCTACACCAAAGCAGGTCATTTGCTGGCGATCGGCCTTTTCCGGCAGGCGCCGCGCATTTTACGGCGTATCAGGGAAGAGCATCAGTGGCTCCGGCAACAGGTGCAGCAACATGGATTTCACGCCGTTATCAGCGATAATCGTTTCGGGCTGTGGCATCCGGATATCCCGAGCATCTTCCTTACTCACCAGTTGCAGCTCAAAGCCCCTTTCCGGGCGCTTGCACGCCGCATCAATTACCGGTATATCAATCGCTTCACCGAATGCTGGATACCCGACCAGGCGGCTCCCGAAAGCCTTGCAGGCGTTTTATCGCACAACCATCCTGCTCCCGCCATACCAACCCGGTATATCGGCTGGCTCAGCCGTCTGCAACCGCAGGAATCATCCGGTGCGGAAGATCAGTTGCTGATCAGTTTATCCGGACCGGAGCCCCAGCGAACCGTGCTCGAAGAGCAATTGCTCCGGGATATTGCGCATTATCCGGGAAAAGCCGTTGTGGTCAGAGGCGTACCCGAAAGCGCGCGGCTCATTCCTTCTACCGGGCAGTTACGTTTCTACAATCACCTGCCGGCCGAAGCATTCAACAAAGAAATAGCGCGTGCCTCACTGGTCATCAGCCGCAGCGGTTATAGCACGGTGATGGACCTCGCAGTATTGCAGAAAAAAAGTGTGCTGGTACCCACGCCGGGGCAAAGCGAACAGGAATACCTCGCTGATTATCTTACAGAAAAAAAATGGGCGTGTTGTTTACCTCCGGTTAAATTCTCATTGCCACTTGCCCTTGAGAAAGCAGCAGCGTTTGATTATGTGCCGTTTCCGGAGCGGAAGGAAAATTACCGGGAAGCGATTGCAGAGCTGGTGAAGGCAATAAGTCAAAAATAAAAAGTCAAAATTCAAAAAGTGAATAGCTTTTGCAGCTTTGTGTGAAAAGAAGACACAGTGTCACGCAAAGACACATAAGGAGCAAAGGCGCAAAGAAGGTGACTGTTTACTTAATACTTATCACTTAAAACTTACTACTCCCTCCTCAGCACAATCGCCGCATTCTGCTGGAGATCCGCACTATACCGCACCGAATACTCTTTCACGCCATCGCGGATAATAAGCAAACCGGTATTGGGTGGATAACGGCCGAGGTTCTCGGCATATAAAACGAGTCGCAATTCTTTTTCCGAAGGAGAAATATGTATGGTGTGGCGGATTGCCGTTTGCTTCAACAATTGCCTGGAAAGAATGACCCGGTCGTTCAGCAACACACTTACCGTATCGCCGTCTATTTCCCCGTTATCATACAATGCCAGTTGCAGACTGTCGCCGGTAAACGTGATGGTTTGGGTAATAACCGTGGTTCGCTCTGTGGCGGTAGTGACAACAGGTAATGGCGCGGGTTGCTTTTTTGTAACGGGTGGCTTGGCTTTTGGTGCAACCGGCGCAACCGGTTTCTTTTCGGCAAACACCATGTCTTTCCCTTCCCCTAATTCCTGCAGGTGACACATGATGCGCGAACGGTTGGGATTGGGATCTGCCGCCAGGGTCATACCACCACTCACGGAATAATACCGGCGTGTTTTATTGGTCTTCCAGTTACCATCCATCCGCCAGCTGCTATCCGCTTTATTCAACCGGAATACACTTGTCACTTTAACGCCTTTATCGATGCGATGGAGAAAATTAGAAGCGATGATCTTGTCGTCCGTTACTTCGGATATACTGTCGCCTACTACGCCTTTCACACGCTTCACCACATAATACAAAGTATCGTTGACGATGAATTCGGTTCTGGAATAACCGTATAATTTTCCTTTATACTCCGTCAGTGCCAGTTCAAACTGCTGATCGCGACGGACGGTCTGGCTATCGTTGGAGAGCGTGCCGGTCCATACACCCGAAAGACTCTGCCCGTGGAAACACAAAGGCAGCATCAAGAGCAACGGGAAGGTTACAATGGTTTTCAACAACATAATAGTGCGCGTGCAATATAAAAAATCCCGCAATTGCGGGATGCAGTTGCGGGATTTTTAAACGCTTATTGCGGTGTCTTTATTTTAATGTCCGTCTTTTTATCTCCTACTTCAGCACCTTTTTTATCCAGGGACACTTTTGTGCCGTCTTTTGTTTTGACGGAAGCGCCGTCGGGGCCAACGGATATTTCCGTTTTTTGTGCCGGCGGTGGTGGTGCCTTGCTTTGTGCCGGAGGTGTTGCCGGAGTTTCTGTCTTTTTCTCCTCGTTGCTGCAGGCCGTCATGCCAATCAGCAGGAGTCCGGCGGAGAGAGACATCAGGTGTTTTTTCATGATCACAGGAGTTATAGATGAACAAAAGGGTGTTAACGGTTCATGCTCGCCAGGAACTCTTCGTTGTTCTTCGTTCCTTTCATACGGTTCTGCAATTCGCGCATTGCTTCTTCCGTATTCATATCGGTCAGGTAAACGCGCAACAGGTTCATGCGTTGCAATACTTCTTTTTCCAGCAACAGATCATCGCGGCGTGTAGAAGAAGCAACGAGATCGATAGCAGGATAAATGCGCTTGTTGGCCAGGCGGCGATCAAGCTGCAGCTCCATGTTACCGGTTCCTTTGAATTCTTCAAAGATCACTTCATCCATTTTGCTACCGGTATCCACCAGTGCTGTGGCGATGATGGTCAATGATCCACCGTTCTCGATCTTACGGGCGGCACCAAAGAATTGTTTCGGTTTTTGCATGGCGTTGGCTTCCACACCACCGGAAAGTACTTTACCGGATGCAGGAGCAACGGTGTTGTGCGCGCGGGCGAGACGTGTGATCGAGTCGAGCAGGATCACTACATCGTGTCCGCATTCTACCAGGCGTTTTGCTTTTTGCAGTGCAATGGTAGAAACTTTCACGTGTTTCTCAGCCGGTTCATCGAATGTAGAAGCAATTACCTCTGCACGTACGCTGCGTTCCATGTCGGTCACTTCCTCAGGACGTTCGTCTACCAGTACTACCATCAGGTAACACTCAGGGTGGTTGGCGGCAATGGCATTGGCCACTGCTTTCAACAACATTGTCTTACCCGTTTTTGGCTGTGCCACGATAAGACCACGTTGTCCTTTACCTATTGGGGTAAAGAGATCCATCACACGGGTAGAATAGTCGCTGGGTTGTGTAAAGAGGTTGAGCTTTTCAAAAGGGAACAACGGTGTGAGATAATCGAAGGGAACGCGGTCGCGAACTTCTTCGGGACTCTTGCCATTGATGAAATCCACTTTGAGGAGTGCAAAATATTTTTCGCCTTCTTTCGGAGGACGAACAGTGCCCTGCACCGTATCACCGGTTTTCAGACCAAACAATTTGATCTGTGAGGGAGATACATATACGTCATCGGGAGAAGAAAGATAATTATAGTCGGAAGAGCGGAGGAAGCCATAGCCATCGGGCATCATTTCCAGTACGCCTTCGCCCATGATCACGCCATCAAATTCGATGTTGAAGTTTGGCTGATCGCGGCGTTGTTGCTGGCCTTGCGGACCTTTAGCGATGGGGGGAGCTTCGTGTTGCTGTTGTTGTGGTTGTGACTCACCGTAAGCTTCTGTGGCAGCCAGTGCTTCCTGGATGAAAGCGGAATGATCGGGAGCGGCGGAAGGAGTAGCTTGTTTTTCAGCGGCAGGAGCGGCTTCTTTTTCTTCTGTTTTCTTGCGTGCTGCTTTTTTTACAGGTGCCGGTCTTTCTTCCTTACGTGCTGCTTTTTTTGCGGGAGCCGCGGCAGCAGCGGGTTTGGCGTCATCTGCATTTTCTACAATCGCTTCTTCAGTACCGCCGGTATTAGTAGATGTTTTGATGATACGCTTGCGTTTACTTTTATCATCTGAAGCGGCGGCACTGCCTTTTGAACCGGCAATGGCCTGGCTATCGAGAATTTTATAAACGAGCTCCTGCTTATCGAGTTTCTTGGAATTAGGGATTTTTAACTGCTCGGCTATATCCAGCAGTTCAGGAACGAGCATATCGTTCAATTGCAAAATATCGTACATACAAGGGTCTTGGGGTTAATCACAAATCAAATTGAGGACCAAACTGAAAAAATGAAAAAAGAAAATTGATTATTAGTTGAAGGAACCTGCAGGATTCAGATGAGCTGACAACGGGAGAAATCTGCTTGTAAGCCTCGTTTCCTTCTGCAATTATACAGCGATTTTCGAAAAAACAAAAAAAAATTCACAAACGCCTTCATAAACCACTGAGGCTCTGCCCTTTTCCGGACGCCGGTTTTTGCTCATTTTTCAGGCCTACCCTTTCTTTCTGCGTGCTGGCGGACTATCTTTGCGGTCCTAAAAAAGTAACAATGTTCAACAAACGTGTCAAGATCAAAGAACTGCTGGCACAGGAGCCGCAGCATCAGGAGGTAACGGTAATGGGATGGGTTCGCACCTTCCGCAATAACCAGTTTATCGCTCTTAACGACGGCTCCACCAATAATAATCTGCAGGTAGTAGCCGAACTTGGCCGTTTTGATGAAGCGTTATTGCGTCGCATTACGTCTTCTGCTTCCCTGCGCGTGACAGGCAGGATCGTGCCTTCGCTTGGCAAAGGACAGAAGATGGACCTGCAGGCCGACACCATTGAAATACTCGGCGACAGCGATCCCGACAAATATCCCATTCAACTGAAAAACAGGCCCACACTGGAATACCTGCGTGAAGTGGCACACTTCCGTTTCCGCACCAACACCTTTGCCGCCGTCTTCCGTGTAAGACATGCGCTTGCATTTGCCGTACATAAATTCTTCAATGAAAAAGGGTTTGTTTATCTCCATACACCGATCATCACGGCAAGTGATGCAGAAGGTGCAGGCGAAATGTTCCGCGTTACAACCTTGCCGGTTGATGGCAGCGCACCGCGCAACGAAGACAACTCCATTAACTTCCGCGAAGACTTTTTCGGTCGCAGCACCAATCTCACGGTGAGTGGTCAGCTCGAAGGAGAATTAGGTGCAACGGCCTTCGGCGAGATTTATACGTTCGGACCAACATTCCGTGCAGAAAACTCCAACACGGCGCGTCACCTTGCAGAATTCTGGATGATCGAACCCGAAGTAGCCTTCAATGATCTTGAAGACAATGCCAACCTTGCTGAAGAGTTTATCAAATACATCATCCGGTATGCCATGGAGCATAACCGCGAAGACCTTGATTTCCTTTCACAACGCCTTGCTGAGGAAGAAAAACAATTGCCGCAGGACAAACGCAGTGAAATGGGCCTGATCGAAAAACTCGAGTTTGTTATCAATAACCAATTCGAACGCCTTACCTACACTGAGGCCATCGAGATCCTGCGTGAAAGCAATTACAACAAAAAGAAAAAATTCCAATTCCCGGTTACAGGTTGGGGTATGGACCTGCAGAGCGAGCACGAGCGTTATCTCGTGGAAAAACATTTCAAGAAGCCTGTTATCCTGATGGATTATCCGAAAGAGATCAAGGCTTTTTACATGCGTCAGAATGATGATGGCAAAACCGTTGCGGCGATGGACATTCTCGCTCCCGGCATTGGTGAGATCGTAGGTGGTTCACAACGTGAGGAGCGCCTCGACAAACTGACTGAGCGCATGGGAGAAATGGATATTCCAACAGAAGAATTGTGGTGGTACCTGGATACGCGTCGTTTCGGTACGGTGCCGCATGCAGGTTTCGGTCTCGGCTTCGAACGCATGGTGCAATTCGTTACCGGCATGGGCAACATCCGCGACGTAATTCCTTTTCCCCGCACACCGAAGAGCGCAGAGTTTTAGTAATGTGAAAATATGCAGATGTGCCCTTCCTTCGGAAGGGGCCATGTGAAAATGGATTTTGTCCATACGATGAATCGATTTTTTGTTTACCGGACTACCCACTGTTCTTGAAATCAAGCGTTGGCTATTATCGGGTAATCATTTTCACATTTACACATATCGCCGTAGGCGACACATTTTCACATTATCAGGTTAACTCCCCGGGTGCAGACACATCACCGGCACCTGTGCGCCAAGCACCAGTTGTTTCACCTGGCTTTTGTGAAAAAGGCCATCCAGGAAACGGTGTTTCTTAGGGATGGCGACAATAAGATCGAGATTATTCTTTTCAGCGAACTCATGAATGCCGGCTTGTATGTCGGCATTTTCTATGAAATGATATTGCGGTTTGAGATCTTCGAGTGCCGAATATAACAGGGCTGTTTGTTCCGGTGTGTCCGACTCAAACTGCTTGTTATTGTGATCTACATTCAGCACATGCAATTTTGCATTGAGTTTATTTACCCAGTCATGAATGGCGGCCGAAGGAAGCGTGTCCTGTACGTCACGGAAATCGGCTGCCAGCCCGATATGTGTGATGCCGCCACTCCAGTTGCTTCCTTCAGGAACGCAAATAACGGGGACCTGTAAATGACGGATAGCCGTGAGCGTATTGCTGCCAAATAAAGTACGTTCTACCGCAGAACTTCCCGTAGAACCCATGATCACGGCCAGCACATCCTTTTTTCCAGCCACTTCATCCAATCCATCGGTTACTGTTCCGAGCAGTGCTTCCGTATGTATGGAAAGATGCCCGCCCGTTTGCGCTTCCAGTTCTCTCTTTTTTTCCAGCAATTTTTGCTCGGCATTTTCTTTCAGTTCATCTACCGAAAGCAGCATGATCGGCGTATCCGTAACAGCAATCGGAATTTCATACATATGCAGCAACAGCACATCCGCCTTCAACGAAAGGGCCATGCTCACTGCATATTGCGTGGCGTTATTGGACACGGGAGAAAAATCTGTCGGAACCAGGATTGTTTTCATGACCATTTATTTACATATAAAGTTAGCAAGAACAATGCCGCCGGAAAAATGTAGAATTGGCGGCACTTATGGAAAAGTACAACATGGTCGTCTTTATTTCAAAAGCCATGACTGACCTGAATTTACCTGCTACAGGCTCGCGCAGACCGCGGGCCGGCGTAAAACACGCTTCCCACCATGCTCCCCGTACCGACATGACTCCGATGGTGGACCTCGCATTTTTACTGATCACTTTTTTTGTCATGACGGCACAAATGCAGGAACCGGCTGTAATGTCGCTGGCAATGCCGAAAGACGGACCGGCGCAACCTGTAGGAGCAACGGAATCGATGACGGTATTATTAAGCGGTGAAAATGAATTGTACTGCTATGAGGGAATTACGGGCGAAGCATTGCCTGCCGGAAGAATGCAGCCTGTTCCCGGAGGAGTAAAAGAGTTGCGTGATATTTTGATCCGTAAACAAAGAGCGCTGGATGATTTCAAAGGGCGCGACCGTCTGATGGTGTTGGTAAAACCAACCGCCAGCTCGAAGTATCGTTTGTTGATCGATGCGCTGGATGAGTTGAAGATTACAGGCGTGTCGAGGTTTGCAGTAATCGACCCGGATGAAAGGGAAATGCCAATGCTCCGCTGATTTCCCCGATGCCTGTATTCACGCACCGGAATCGGATCGTGCAAATCCGCAACATCCTGCTCTTTGCTGGTTGGCGAAAATGCCAACCAGGGCACATCTTTCGTCTCCCCGGTGCGTATCTAAACCCACCGGAATTCGGCTCATGCAAATCCGAACCATTCATCCTCTGCCAACACCATTCCTCAAACTCCGGCCTCCCATTTCATCAAAATCAAACATCTAAACGACTGAAAATAATCAATTTATAAAATAGCAAGCTAAATTACTATAAAATAATTGGTACTATGTATTGCAAAGTACCAACCATAACCCTATCTTTGTGTTATGAATGAAGGTTACAGGAGAAAAGCAGCCTGTCGACAGCTGACCTTAATCATCGTTCACTTTTCAACTTTTTAACATGAACATCGAGAATACACAAAGTCAGATGCGCAAAGGGATACTGGAATTCTGTATCCTCTCCGTTATCCGGCGTGGTGAAGTGTACCCCAGCGACATCGTGGAAGAAATGAAAGCCGCCGGCCTTCATATCCTGGAAGGAACACTTTACCCTTTGCTCACCCGGCTGAAAAATGCCGAAATGCTCAACTACCGCTGGGTAGAAAGTAAAGGCGGCCCCCCCCGCAAGTACTTTTCCCTGACAGAAAAAGGCGAGTTGTTTTACAAAGAACTCGAACAAACCTGGCAGGAACTTTCCAACGGTGTCAACGCATTAACCAACAAACAATAACCGCTCACACACAAATACACACAGGATGAAAAAGATCATTAGCATAAACCTCAGCGGACGGGTCATCCCCATCGAAGATTCCGCTTACCAGCAACTCCAGGACTATATGGAAAGTCTTCGCCGGTACTTTGCCCAGGAGGAAGGCCGCGATGAGATCATCAACGACATTGAAAGCCGTATTGCCGAGTTGATGAGCGAAGAAATCCGCAAAGGCGTATCCCACATCACCGATGAGCATATGCAACAGATCATCGGCACCATCGGACGCCCCGAGGATTTTGAAGGCGCTGAGGCAGACGCAGACACCTACACCGCTAAGGGCAACACCGGCGGTCAGCAACAGGCAGGCTCCGGCAGCACTTACTCCACCACTTCCACCATCCGCGGCAAAAGACTTTACCGCGATAGCAGCGATAAGTTTCTCGGCGGTGTTTGTAGCGGTCTCGCTGCCTATATCAACATCGACCCTGCCATCGTGCGGATCCTTTTCGCCATTATCACACTCGGAGGTCTCGGTATCGGCTTCCTCGTCTATATCCTGCTCTGGATCTTCATTCCTGCCAAAGATCTCGAAGGTTTTCATGGCAAACGTCTCTACCGCAACCCCGATGACCGCATCTTCGGTGGTGTAGCCGGTGGCCTGGCCGCCTATTTCGACCGCGCCACCTGGGAAGTACGCCTGATCTTCGCTGCCCCACTCCTGCTGAACCTCATCTTCAGTTCATTGCACATCTTCAATTGGGACCATGGCTTCGATCTTTTCCCTAACGTTATTTTTGGTTCCATCACCAGCACCTTCTGCCTTGTTTACATCATCCTCTGGATTGTACTCCCCGAAGCACGTAACCAATACCAGAAGATGGAAATGCGCGGCGAAGCAGTTGATCTGAACAGCATCAAGCAAAAAGTGCAGGAAGGCCTTTCTTCCGTAGGCGATAAAGTGAAAACCTGGAGCAAAGAAGTAAACGAGGATGCCAAAAATTTCAGTGAGCGAATGAAAACCTTCGGTGCAGACCGCTCCAAAGACATCGGACGCGATATTCACAGGTCAATCAACCGCAGCAGTTACGGCATCGCCCACGCCATCGGCGTACTGTTCAAAGTATTCTTCTTTATCATCGTCGGTTCCATCGCTTTTGGTTTGCTCGTAGCGTTCATCGCCCTGCTCTTCGGTGGTGCCGCATGGTGGCCGGTTAATAATTTCCTCTGGACCAGCGAAGCGCAAATGTGGTATGCCTGGGGCACCGTTATCTTCTTCCTGCTCGTTCCGCTGATCGCTTTGATCACCTGGCTGGTTCGCCGCATCATGCGCATACGTTCCGGCAACCGTTACCTCGGCTGGACCTTTGGTTTCCTTTGGACCATCGGCTGGGTAGCCGCTACACTGCTAGCATCCAGCCTCTCCCGCGATTTCAGGTATTATGAGCAGGCCGACACCGTTGCTGTTCCCGTTAATCAACCTGCCTCCGGCAAAATGATCGTTACGGTAACGCAACCCGAGTTGTCTTACAACGGCACTTTCGGATGGCTGGCTGACGAACAGTGGGACGGATGGGATATGTCGCCGGACACGTTGCGTCTTGCCTGGGTGAATGTTGATGTGGCAAAAAGCGATGATTCGCTTTACCACGTTGAGGTACGCAAATTCAGCGCAGGCAGAACAGTTCCCGCCGCACGTGAACGCGCCGCAAGCATTTCCTATACGGTTCGTTCTGTCGACAGCCTCCTCGATCTGGGCAATGGCTTCGCTATTGACCGCACAAACAAATACCGCGGTCAGCGGGTTGACGTCATCATTAAAGTACCCGTTGGTAAAAAGATCCGCTTTTCTGAAAACATCAGACGTAAACTTTATAATAAAGAAATGAACCTCGGCAGAAACCGCGGCGGCACTATCAATCGTGTGGAGTGGAGAGAATATTCAGGTGCCTGGTGGCAGAGTGATGTAGATTACACCATGCAGGCAGACGGCTCCGTGCTCGGCGCACAGGGAAAAGTGACACCGGGCAACCGTTACAACGGCGACCGCGAAAACTACCGCTACGAGAACCCTCCCGCCAAACCTACACCTCCTCCTGCTCCCGGTACCGTAACCGATTCTGCAAGTGAATTGCGCAAACAACTCGAAGAAGTTGACCGCAATATCCGCGAGAGCGAAAGACAAAAACAAGAACTGGAAAAACAATTAAAGAGCACCAGCAAAAATGAAAGCATGGATGACGTGGAAAATACAGGCAGCAGCTTGTTCAGCATGCCATCGTCTATCTCGTCCATGGTCGGCTGGTTCTGATAGTACTCTGCCAAAACCATAAACCAAAAAAGCCCCTGCGTGAAACAGGGGCTTTTCTATGATCAATCTCATGCAGGCTCGGCCATCAACACAGCGGATTCTTCCGGTGTCACCGATTCCAGTTCCTGCAGAAACTCATTTCCCCAATAGTCTATATCGAAATACCGAACGGTATCGAACAATCGCTTCATGCGCATCTTGCGCTCCGTGGGATCCATCACCAATGCCTGCAACAATCCTTCTTTTAAAGACCGGCGGTCATACGGATTGGTTCGTATCGCATAACCCAATTCAACCGATGCACCGGCAAATTCCGACAGCAGCAATACACCACATCCGTCCTCCCGCAATCCCTGCGCAGCCACATATTCCTTGGCTACCAGGTTCAGTCCGTCGCGCAATGGTGTGATCCACGCGATATCTGCCAGCCGGTAATAAGCCATCACTTCTTCAAACGGAAAGGAGCGGAAAAAGAAATGTATCGGCGTCCAGCCAACACGCGAATAACGCCCGTTGATCTTACCGATCGCCTGCTCCAGTTCCTGCTGGATTTTTTCATACACTTTCATTCCCTGTGCCGGTGGCGTACAGATATTGATCAGCTCCACCTTTCCGTGGAACTCAGGATATTGCTCGAGAAATTCCTGGAATGCATAAATTTTTTCCAGGGGCCCTTTCACATAATCGAGGCGCTCCACGCTCAGGATGATCTGTTTATCACCCAACTCACGACGCATGGTGTCTACCTGTTCGAGTACCGAAGGCTTTTCGCATAATTCAGTAATGTATTCAACATTAACCCCGACAGGATGTGCGCCGAGGCGCACGGTGCGCCCGCCCGCTTCGATGCTGCGCGTCATTTTTTCTACGCCCAGCGGGCAACTGTAACTAAGGAAACGTTCGGTACAATTCATTTCTTCCAACACCTTTACAGGCAACTGGCTCTTGACCACATCGACAAAATTTTCCGCGTAGCGGGGAATATGAAAACCGATGTAATCGCATTGCAGCAGGCTGCCTACAATTTCACCACGCCAGGGAATGATATTGAAAATATCAGCGGGTGGAAAACTGGTATGGTGGAAAAATGCGATGCGCAAATCGGGACGCAGTTGCCTTAATATACCCGGCACCATCCAAAGATTGTAATCATGTATCCAAACCGATGCGCCCTGGTCGGCTTCGGCTGCCGTTCGTTCGGCAAACAACCGGTTTATTTTTACGTAATGTTCCCAGTGACTGTGATTGAAAGTGGCTTTGTCGATAAAGGAAAAAATGGTGGGCCAGAATGCTTCTTTGGAAAAAACTTTATAGAAAAGATCCACTTCTTTTTTTGTGAGCCCGATGCGCGCGGCGAGCAGGTTGGGGAATCGCTTTTCGTCGGGATAGATATTTCTCAGACCCTTGCCTTTTTTCTCTATTTCCTCCCACGCGATCCATGTGCCCGCTCGGCCGCCGGCAAAGAATCCCATCAATGAAGGAATAATGCCATTGGGGCTTTTTGGTGGCACACGTTCGGAGCGGCCATTGACTTCGCGCACTTCGTAGGGAAGGCGATGATAGACCATCAGCAATTGGTTTTCGCCGCTTGCTTCCGTGGTCTTTTCTTTTTCCGCTTCATGATAATTTTCAAATGCAGGGAAATAAGCCAGCGATTCAAATATGCCGCCGCAACCGGCTTCAGTGGCCTGAAAAACATTTTCACTTTCGCGTGTGGCATCGAGCAGCTTTTGTTCTGCACGTCCTACTACCACACCTTTGTAACCGGTTTGGTAAAGCGAGAGATCATTCAATGTATCGCCGGCCACGAGTATATGCGAAGGATCGATATTGAGCAGCTTAACAAGTTGATTAAGTGAACTTCCCTTGTTAACACCACCGGGCAATACGTCTACAAACTTACCGGCAGATTTCAATACATCGCAACCGGATGCATCGGCGATGCGTTGCAGGTGGTCGAAGTCGGTGGTTTCATCAAAGAAAAAAGAACACCGGCGGACTTGTGGCACCGGTTGCCAGCGTAGGCCTCTTACTTTTTTTAATTTGTTTTGCATCACCAGCCGTCCGGGCCATTTGTGTTCGATGCCTGCCTGCAGCGGCTGAATGGGTTCAAGGGTGTGTCCGTTGACGATCGTTGCGCCCACATCGCAGATGATATAATCGGGATTGGGAATAACCGGATCGTTGAGTAAAGGGATAACGGTCTCCAATCCGCGGCCGGTAACAAAAACCAGGCGAATGTCTTCGCGTTCGCGGATCAATCGATATAACTGTTGTTTATGAACACTTCGTCCACCGAGGAACGTTCCATCCAGATCTGTAGCTAATATCAACATAGGCTTAATTCGTTTTTATCTGAGTTGTGTTTCCAATAATTTAAATTCCGTGAATGGCGAAGCGTGTTTATACAGCATGCGGTAGGCTGCCGACAATACGGGCATCTCTATCTCCAATGCCCTCGCCATTTGCAACACGCCTTTCACGGCAGGATACCCTTCGGCGATCATATGCATTTTACTTTCGGCCATGGGCACCGAATAACCGCGGCCGATCATTTGTCCGAAACTTGCATTGCGGCTGAAAGCGGAGTAGGCTGTTACCAGCAGATCTCCGAAATAAACCGAATCGTATAAGTCTCTGGGCCGGTCGTCGACAGCGCGCAGAAAGCGCTGTACTTCACGCATGGAATTGCTGACTACTACGGCTAAAAAATTATCCCCGTAATTCAATCCGCGTACCATGCCGCAGGCGATGCCGATTACATTTTTCAGAATGGCCGCGTATTCTACACCAAGCGGATCATCGTTGGTGATCACATGCAGATAAGGGACATGAACAGCTTCGCGCATGCGATTGACGACAGTATCATTGGTACCGGCGATGGTCAGGAAAGTGCGTCGGTCCATAGCGATCTCTTCGGCATGACAGGGACCTGCGAGTACAGTGATCTCATCAGCATTGCGGTCAAAATGCCTGGCGATAAAAACAGAAGGCAGCAGGTTGCGTTCCGACACCAATCCTTTGATCGATACGTAAAGACGTTTATTATATAAAATATCCGTTTCAAGCGCGGCTAATTCCGGCTCGAGGTAGGCGGATGGGACAGCAAATAATACATCATCGGAAGCAGCTACTGCTTCTTCTAGCGAGGATGTTGGTCGAATAAATTGCAGATTGAGTTGTAAAAAACTCAGGTAATGAGGGTTTCTGCCATTGGCCAGCAGATAATCTACATGGCTTTGCGAGCGCAGATACCAGGTAACAACGATGTTACTCTCCGAGAAAATTTTAACCAGTGCTGTGGCCCAACTCCCACCTCCCACGATAGTGAGGTGTTGCAGGGTTTGCAATGTTTGAAAATTTGAAAAATGAAAAAATAGTTATGTAAAGAGCAGGGCAAAGATACGTTTTTAAGAGGCATGAGGCAAGTCTAATTGCCTGTAGATACAGTAACAGTCTGTTGGAGAGAGTATTAAGTTTTAAGTAATAAGTTATAAGTGAACAGCCGGTATTAACGATTGACAATCCCCGGATATAAACATTCACTCATTGACCTGTTCACTTATTGACCTATTCACGATCCATAACGGCCGCTTACCTCTTACTTAAAACTTACAACTTAATACTTACAACTTATTACCTTCGTGGCCATGAAAGCAACGCCATTTACGGAAAAACATATTGCCCTCGGAGCCAAGATGGCTCCGTTTGCCGGCTACAACATGCCTATTTCATATACCGGCATTAATGATGAACATGCCGCCGTGCGCAAAAACGCCGGTGTGTTCGATGTAAGCCACATGGGCGAATTCATTCTTAAAGGTGAAAATGCTTTGGACCTCATACAACGCGTTACCAGCAACGATGCTTCCAAACTCAAAGCAGGCCAGGCTCAATATAGCTGCCTCCCGAATGATAACGGCGGTATCATCGATGACCTGCTTGTTTATTGCATAGAAGAAAATAAAACTTACATGCTGGTGGTAAATGCCTCCAACATCGAAAAAGACTGGAATGCAATCAGCCGTTTCAATGACAAGGATGTGGAAATGCATAATATCTCGGAAAAAACTGCGCTGCTTGCCGTACAAGGTCCCGCCGCTACCCGCATTATTCAATCCCTGACAGATCTCGACGTACTCAACCTGAAATATTACACATTTGTCAAAGGCCGGTTTGCCGGTGTAGACAATGTACTGATCAGCGCTACCGGTTATACCGGTGCCGGTGGTGTGGAGATTTATTTTGAAGACAAGGACGATGACGCTTCCAAAATCTGGGATGCGATCTTTGAAGCAGGTGCAGAGGCAGGTATCAAGCCTGTTGGTCTCGGTGCACGCGATACGCTCCGCCTCGAAATGGGTTATTGCCTTTATGGCAACGACATCGACGACAACACTTCACCACTCGAAGCCGGTCTTGGCTGGATCACACGTTTCACCAAAGAGTTCAATGGCCGCGCGATCATCGAGCAACAGAAAGCCGCGGGTGTGGAACGCAAACTCGTAGGTTTTGAAATGATAGACAAAGGCATTCCCCGTCAGGGCTATGAAATAAAAGATCATATGGGTGCCACAATCGGCCACGTAACATCCGGCACGCAATCCCCCAGTTTCGGCAAAGCCATTGGTCTTGGTTATGTGAGTACGGCCTTTGCCTCGATCGACACACCCGTGTTCATCAAGGTGCGCGACAAACTGCTGCAGGCCAAAGTGGTCAAGCTACCCTTTGCCTGATTCTTTACTATAATCTTAACCGGTCAGCCCTGAGGCCGATACTTCAGCACTCGAAGGACGGTCCCTGAGCTTGTCGAAGGGTTGACTTTTGAATTGGTAATGCCTACGATTCATCTTACTACATTTATCCAGGCTCCGGCAGCCCGCGTATTCGATCTCGCACGCAGCATCGACCTGCACCGGATTTCTATGGAAAAATTCAAGGAAGAACCCGTGGCCGGTACCCGCTCGGGACTGATCGAACAAGGTGAAACCGTCACATGGAGAGCAAAACACCTTTTCAAGAGCCGTTTACTGCGCAGCCGCATTACCGAGATGAAAAGGCCTGAAAAATTTACCGACGAACAAGCCGAGGGTGATTTCAGCTCCATGCGCCATGAACATTATTTCAAACCCTGCGAGAATGGAACAATTCTCATCGACCTTTTTCATTTTGAAACGCCGTACGGCTGGCTGGGAAAAATGGTGAATACCGTGTACCTGACCGGTTACATGAAGCGCATGCTCGAACACCGCAACGAAGTGATAAGGAAATATGCCGAAAGCGATCAGTGGAGGAAGCTGCTGCAGGCGTGAATCGTCAATCGTCATCCCGAAGGCTCGGGAGTGAATGGTGAATAGTGAATGGTGAATGGCTGTTTTCACCTTACTCCTTATGCCTTCAGCCTTATATCTAACAGCCTCCAAAGTCGCTTAAGAGGCAAAGACGGAAAGAATTACTTACCGCTTATTACTTATGGCCGAAGCTTCGGCCCGAAGTGTCGGGCGGCTGTTTCCACCTTAAGCCTTATACCCTATACCTTATACCTTCCGCCTTCCGCCTTCCACCTTTCGCCTAATTACTGTATTTTTGCGCCTCGTTATGGAAAACAAACCATCGCTACACACCTCGCTATCGCCTGCTTTACTCCATCTTTACGACCTGAGCAGCAGCATAGTAGTTATTATTGACGTTTTCCGGGCTACCTCCACTATCGCCTCCGCTTTGTACAACGGTGCCCGCTGTGTGATCCCCGTAGATTCCGTTCCTAAAGCAATCGAAATCAGCCGCAATATCGATGGCATCGCCGCCGGTGAACGCGACGGTAAATTAGCTGAAGGCCTCAGCCATGGCAATTCCCCACTCGAATACCAGCGTGAGTTTATTGAAAATAAAACCTTGGTGCTCACCACCACTAACGGTACACGCCTGCTTCACATGGCACTCGAAAGAGGTGCCGATACCATCATTTCCGGCTCCTTCCCCAACCTTTCCGCCGTTTGCCAGTACCTGGTAGCACAAAAGAAAAATGTGGTACTTGGCTGCGCAGGCTGGAAAGACCGCTTCAACCTCGAAGACACCCTGTTTGCCGGAGCCGTAATCAACCAGGTGAAAAAACATTTCACCATCCATTGCGACAGCTCCCTGATGGCCGAAGCCATGTATGCCAAACACAAGAATAACCTCGCCGGATTTGCACCCAAACTCACGCATTATCACCGCCTTGTAGAACGTTTCGGACTGATCGAAGACATTAATTTTTGCCTCACCCCCGACGGAGCCAACGTACTGCCGATATACAAGGAAGGAAAATTGGTTGTAGAGCAGGCAAACTCCTAAAGATACGACAATTTAATGGCATCCGGCGGGCTTGCGCCTTATTTAATAATTCTTCCAGTTTTCCAAGGAAATACGCCTTCTATTCTTTTATTTTTGCCGATTGCCCTTGTCCAAAGGACCTGGATCACCTGTTAAAATTGTACTTGTTTTGGCCTTACCTCACCTTATCAAATATGTCTATACCCACGGTACGGATGAAGTGATCCGTCGTGGCAAAAAAATTCACGCGATCAACTTCGTGGAGCTGATTGAATACGACGACCTTTTCGGGTCCGCCGTATTCCGTGTTAAAGACGATACCTATTCCACTTTTTATAAAGTATATATCCAGAAGTTCAAGGAGCCGCAGTCGCTGTCACTGCGCTGTACTTGCCCCTATAATCTTGGAGATATTTGCCGCCATGAAACAGCGGCCCTGTTCTATTTGCAGGAACTGATCGATAAAGGACAACTGCGCGCTGGCGATACCCAATACGATCAGCGGCACACCGTGGCCAAAATGAAACAACTGGACATCAAAACACTCCGGTTGCTTTCCTCCCCCGAAATCATGGAAGAAGCAGAGAAATTTCTCAGCAAAAATTCTGTCACCATTCTGCATGCGGAAAATGAAATGGTGAAAGCCGAAGTAACCCTGAATGGCAGCACCTATCCCGTTATCATCCGGAAAAACGAAGAAAGAAATTTTGATACAAGCTGCGATTATGCCGATGAAGATCATCTGCTTTGCCTTCCTAAAATAATCGTGCTCCTTCATCTCTTGCAGCAACACGGAGCTAATTATTTCGACAGCATCCGCAACTGGGATAAAGAAAAAAATAAACTCCTTGAGGCTTATGGCTACTCGTTGAGCGACGACCTCAAAGGCAAGTTTGAATTTGTATACAAAGAAGGCAAACCCTTCCTACGTGTGCTCGATCCTTCCATCAAGCGGGTGGTGCAACCAGCGCTCACACCGCGACCGGTGCTGCTGCCGCAAAAACCGAAGGAGGAAGAAGTGATGGTAGAGGAACCGGAAACGCCTTCGCCCACCAAACGCCTCGCCGTCGTTTTCAATTTCAACAAAGCCAATTATCCCTACTTCACACTCGACGTGGTTTCCGGTGACGCATCAGATGGCGATATGCCTTTTGCCGGCAATGTTGAAAAGCTGGACATCAGCCGCTATGTCAATGCCGATCTTTATCCCGAACAGGACCGCAACATGCTGAGTGCACTGCGAAAATTGCAGGAAGCAGAAATCAGCAAATATGTAAGCCGCAACTCACCCTTCTCCGGTATATGGGAAAACATCATCCAGGCCGACGACGAAGAATTGCCCGAGGAAACAAAATCACTGATGGCAGAATATATGCTGCCCAAACTCAAAAAGATCCTTACCGACCCCGAAGGCAGCTCGATCTTCTTCATCCTGCCGAAAGGAAAGTCTTTCAAAACTTCACACCTCGAACCTTTGCAACCTGTTGCCGATTCAGCGCAACCGAAGTTTTATGTAAAAAAAGAAAACGATCAATACAGCGTTCAGGTTAAAGCCAAACTGGGGAATCTCGAGTATGAACTCGAAGACAATGAAAGCCCCAGCGGCATGCTGTTTCTTTATAACAACCAACTCCATCTCTGGCCGGAAAAAGAAACCATGCAACTGGTGGAAAAATTCGGCACAAATGGCAAAATGCTGATCTCCGCCGCCAATTGGCCCAAACAACTGACTGAATTTGTTTTGCCACTGACCCGCGAATACAAAGTTGATTTCGATAAAAGTCTCGTACAGGAAATCAAAGACGGCGAACCGGAGGTAAATCTTTTTCTCGTTGAAAAAGGCGACTACCTGATCTTCCAGCCTTCTTTCACTTACAAAGGTTATGAAACCCGCGCCCGCGACCGCGATGCAGTTGTGGTGCCGCAGGACGGTAAAGTGACCATCGTTCACCGCAACCGAGATGCGGAGAGATTATTCATTGAAAAGTTACAGAACCTTCATTCCAATTTTATCGTGGATGAAGAGAACGGTTCCCTCGCTTTGAAAGGCAGTGATGTGTTGAAAAACAACTGGTTCTTCCTCTTCGTAGATGCAATGAAGGACATGAAGACACCGGTATTCGGATTTGAAGCGCTCCGCAATTTCCGCTTCAATACCGCCAAACCCCAGACACGCATTTTCATCAGCAGCAATACCGATTGGTTCGACGCAAAAGTGGATATCATTTTCGGCGATCAGAAAGTAACCGTAGCTGAAGTAAAACGTGCGCTCGCCAACAAACAGCAATTCGTACAACTGAATGACGGCACACTCGGTATCCTGCCTGAAGAATGGCTGAAAAAATATTCATTACTCTTCCGCGTGGGCGAAGGCAACAGCAACAACCTGAAGCTTTCCCGTTATCACCTGAGCGTAGTGGACGAATTGTATGAAAACCGTGATGAAGAAGAGCTGAGCATTCAACTGGAAGAGAAATATGATCGCCTGCGTCAGTTCAACCAGATCGAAGAGATCGAACCTTCCGAAACACTGAAGCCGATCCTCCGCCCTTACCAGGTAGCCGGCTATCAGTGGCTCAATTATCTCAAAGACATCAACTGGGGCGGCATTCTGGCTGATGACATGGGTCTTGGTAAAACCGTGCAGGCGCTTTCCTTCATGGAATATTATCACCGCCGCAACGAACGCCTGAAGGCCCTGGTAGTTTGTCCAACCACGCTTATTTATAACTGGGAAAACGAGATCAAGAAGTTTACCCCAACGCTTACGTACCGTATTCATCACGGCCCTCTCCGCACGCGCGACAGGGAGCAGATGATCGATCACAATATTACCATCACCACTTATGGAACCTTGCGCAGCGATATAAAACTGCTGATGAGCATCGACTTCGATTATGTGGTACTGGATGAAAGCCAGGCGATCAAGAATCCTACCAGCAAGGTAACCAAGGCCGCCTGCCTGCTCAATGCCAAACACCGGCTTTGTCTCAGTGGTACGCCGCTGCAGAACAATACCTTCGATGTATTTGCCCAAATGAACTTCCTCAATCCGGGCATGCTGGGAACCATGGAATTTTTCCGCCAGGAATTTGCCATTCCCATTGATAAATTCGGAGAGGCCGACCGCAAGGATCACCTCAAAAAAATACTGTACCCCTTTATCCTCCGCCGTACCAAAGAGCAGGTAGCCAAAGACCTGCCGGCCAAACAGGAAATGGTACTGTGGTGCGAAATGGAACCTGATCAACGCAATATTTATGATGCCTACCGCAATGATTTCCGCGACCGCATCCTCGGCTCCATCGAAAACCAGGGTATACAGAAATCACAACTCACGATCCTGCAGGGCCTGATGAAGCTCCGCCAGATCTGCGATTCACCGGCCATTCTCAACGAAGAAGAAAAATTCGAGAACCATTCCATCAAATTGGAAGAGATCAGCCGTGAACTCACCGAAAACATCGGTGATCATAAGGCGCTTATCTTCTCACAATTTCTGGGTATGCTGGCGCTCATCCGCGCCAGGCTGGAAGAGCTGGGCATTTCATACGAATATTTCGACGGAAGCACATCGGCACCCGATCGCGAAAAAGCGATCCAGCGATTCCAGAACGATGATACGGTCCGCGTATTCCTCATTTCACTCAAAGCAGGTGGCGTAGGTCTCAACCTCACCGCCGCGGATTACGTATATATCGTCGATCCCTGGTGGAACCCGGCCGTCGAGCAACAGGCCATCGACCGTACACACCGGATCGGTCAGACGAAGAACATCTTCGCTTACCGTATGATCTGTAAAGACACGATCGAAGACAAGATCATCCAGTTGCAGGAGAAGAAACGCGCCCTTGCCAAAGACATCATTTCAGACGATACCTCGTTTGTGAAAAGCCTCACGCGGGAGGATGTGGAGTATTTGTTTAGTTAAGGCGAGAGGTGTAAGGTATAAGGCGTAAGGTGGAGGGTTTAAGGTGGAAACGCCGCCCGATTACTTCGGGCATAGGTTTTAAGTAATAAGTTGTAAGTAGTTCTTTGCTCTTTGTCCCTTAAGCGACTTGGTAGGCCGTAAGGTATAAGGCTTAAGGAGTAGGATGGAAACAGCTATTCACTATTCACTATTCACCATTCACTTATTGACCATTCACTGATTGACGATCCGTCCGGTTAGAACTACCGTCTGTCCATTTTTCAGGCAGATCGGCTATCCGGCGCAGGTTTGTATGCGCACTTACGTATAATTTCGCTTATTATATTCTGAACTACTTATGAGATCACTTATCCTTTCCTTACTGTTACTGGCAGTTGCCGGCCCTGTGATGGCTCAGAAAAACGACGGCCAGATCACGGGCAAACTGGTGGATACCGCCGCCGCAGCCCAGCCCGTTGTTGACGCAACGATTTCCTTACTCAAGGCCTCGGATTCATCCCTGGTCACCTTCACACTCAGCAACAAAGAAGGCAGGTTTGAAATAAAAGGATTACCCACCGGCAGCTACCGCCTCATCATCACTCACCAGGCTTTCAACGAAATCAAAAGAGAAATAACCTTATCCGATGATAAGCGTCAGCAGGATCTCGGCGATGTGATCGTAGGAAAAGACATACGCACATTAGGGGAAGTAGTGGTAACAAGCGAAGCGCCGATCGTGGTGAAAGGCGATACCATCCAGTTCAATGCCAGCGGTTTCAAAACAAGACCCAACGCCACAGTAGAAGACCTGCTGAAAAAACTGCCCGGCGTGGAAGTAGATAAAGAAGGTAACGTCAAGGCACAAGGTGAACAGGTACAGAAAGTTTATGTGGATGGCAAAGAGTTTTTTGGCAATGATCCCAAACTGGCCACCCGCAACCTCACCGCCGATATGGTGGAAAGCGTACAGGTATTCGACGACATGAGCGACCAGGCCAAGTTCACCAAAATCGACGATGGCAGCAGAAGCAAAACACTCAACATCAAATTAAAAAAGGATCGCAATAAAGGCATCTTCGGCCGCGCATTGGCGGGTTACGGCGACCAGGGCCGCTATAAAGGCAACCTGAGCGTCAATAAATTCAACGGCCCGCAACGTCTGTCGCTTTTATTAAATACCAATAACGTCAATGAACTCGGGTTTTCTTTCTCCGATGTGATCGGTGCCATGGGTGGTTTTGGCGGTGGCGGTGGTGGATTTGGAGGAGGAGGAGGAGGAGGAGGAGGAGGCAGTTTCGGTAGTGGCGGCGGCGGCTTAGGCGGCGGCGCCCTCAATATGGTAGCCGCACGTGGCGCCGGTTTCGGCAACATCGGCGCAGGCGCTACCGGCATTATCAAATCATTCTCTACCGGCCTGAACTATACAGATGAGTGGGGCAAAAAGGTAAAAGCTTCCGGCAGCTACTTCTTCTCACGCACCAATGCGGACCAGGAACAAGGCATTCTCCGCCGAAGCACCTTCACTGATCCTTCTACCAACATCGACTCTGTGGTGGGACTGAACCGTCAGGCGCTTACAAATAATATCAATCAAAACCATCGTTTCAATATGCGCATCGAGGCGCAGATAGATTCGCTGAGTTCTATTTTGTATACACCTTCACTGACATTACAACATTCAGAAAACAGCAACCAGGACACGGCTTTCACCAATGTAGAACAACAAAACCTGAAGTTTCTCGCACTCACCAGCAACCGCGTCAACAGCAACAGCCGTGATGGTTACAGCTGGAACAACAACCTGCTTTATCGCAGGCGCTTCCGCAAAACCGGCCGCACGCTTACCCTTGGCTGGTCCAACACATGGGGACGCAGCACGGCCAACGGCGCCTTGCGCGCTAATAATGATTTTTATGATGAAAACGGCAACCCGCTGAATTTCACCCGTCAAAATCAGCAGGACGAACAAAAAACACGCACGAGCAATAACGTGGTGAGCGCATCGTATACCGAACCACTCGGCCTCAACAAACTGCTCGAGTTCAACTACGCTTATACGTTCAACAAGAACACTTCAAACAAAGAAACCTTCAACTACAACCCGGTTTCTGATAAATACGACAGTCCAAACCTGCCGCTGACCAACGAGTTTGAAAACCTGTTCAATGCACACCGTGTGGGCGCAAACTTCCGCGTACAAAAACCGAAATACAACTATCAACTCGGCTTCGCGGTACAACAGGCTACCCTGGAAAGCAAAAGCTACCAGGCGCTCACCGGCAAAGATTCCGTGAGCAAAGCAAACTATACAAACCTGTTCCCGACCTTCAATTTCAATTTCACACCTGCGCGCAGCAAGAACCTCCGCTTCTCATATAATGGCCGTACCAACCAGCCAACCATCAGCCAGTTGCAGAACGTACCGGACGTAACGGATCCGCTGAACGTAAGCACAGGTAATCCCGACCTGAAACAGGAATTCAATCATACCTTCAACGTAGGCTACAGCACTTTCAACATTCTCACCTTTAAATTCATTGCTGCCAACATCAACGTCAGCACAACAGCTAATAAGATTGTGAACTCGATCGACACCCTGGGCCGGGGCGTACAGCTGACGCGTCCGGTGAACATGAATGGTTATACGCGCGCCTTCTCCTTTGTTACATTGGGACTACCGTTCAAGAGCGCGAAATGGAAAGGCTCCAGTGTCAACCTCACCAACAACCTTGTTTACCTGCGTGATGTAGGCCTGCTGTATAAACAACGCAACATCGGTAAAACATTTACCGGCACACAGGCTGTTGGCGTGAACCTGAATAAAGACAAATACAATATCGGGCTGAATGCGGGCATCACTTATACCAACATCGCGTATTCAGTGAACAAAGCACTTAATGAAAGCTATTTCACGCAGACCTATTCAACCGACTTATCTTACAACCTGCCGAAAGATTTCATCATCTCTACGGATTTTGATTACCTGATCAACACGGGCCGTGCCGAAGGATTCAACCAGAATATTCCGTTGTGGAATGCGTCGATAGCCAAACAAATCTTCAAAAAGAAAAACGGCGAGATCCGCGTATCGGTAAATGACATCCTTAATCAAAATAAAAGCATCACGCGTACCAACAGTGACAACTATATCCAGGATACACGCAGCATGGTATTGCGTAGATATTTCCTCGTAAGTTTCCTCATCAACATCAATCGCATGGGAGGCAAAGCGCCGCAACAAATGCCATTGCCACCCGGCATGAACAGGATGATGAACCGGAATATCCGGTTTAATTAAAAGGTGGAAGGTTTAAGGTATAGGGTATATGGCGAAGCCTTTGCTCCTTATGCGTCTTTGCGTGACACCGACGCTCTTTTCACGCAAAGACGCATAAGGAATTAAGGCGCAAAGGTTGCTATTTGACAATTCACAATTCACGATTGAGAATTTTTTGAATTTTGACTTTTGAATTTTGAATTAATAACTAGCTTTGAGCGTTCTTAACCTTTTAATCCAAACTGAATGAAATCCAATCTACACTGCTTTCTTTTTCTCGTTTGCTTTTCTCTGTTTACTTCTTCCGTCAATGCCCAATTAAAATCTCCCTTTGCCAAAGGACGCTCGGTCGCGCAGGATGTTGAGAAGATCCTCGACGATTATCCTAATCGCTTCAGCAGTTTCACGGGAGAAAAGATCGCCGAAAACCCGCAGTCTGTTGAGTATGCCTGTACTTTTCTGCCGGAAGGCGCGGAAGAATCTGTCATCACCCGCTACAGCGCAGGAGGCAAAAGAACCGTGGTGGCCTGGCGCGCTACGATGCTGACGACCGAAAATTTTAGCGAAGCAAGCAAAAAATTCCGCCAGCTCTACAGCGCACTCAACAACAAAAAGATTTCCATACGCCTCAATCCTTACAACCTCAAAAACGAAGGCACCTATGAACAGCCTACGGAAGAAAAAGATTTTTACTCCGTCATTTTCAAACTCGACCCCAACGATGACCGCTATGGCCACCTGCGCGTGGAAGTAAGCCTGCAGGCAGTGATGATGGAATGGAGAATCAGCGTGATCGTTTATGAACGCGACCGCGCCGACAACGAACGTGGCGATATCAAGGCCGATTAAGCTTTAACATCCATTAACATTATAGCAAGGCTAATTAACCGGCCTTGCAGCGGGCTAAGAATACTTTCGTAACCGGAAAAAAACTACCGGCTATGCGTCAGACCTTTACCCTGCTTATTCTGCTTTTTGTCACAACCACCCTCCATGCGCAACGCAACGGCGTGGTCCGCGGCGTTCTTACGGACACCCTGAACAACGTTTCCGTAGTGGATGCCACCGTTACCATCATGAACAGAAAAGACTCATCACTGGTGAGTTTTGGTATGACAGACAACACGGGCAAATTTGAAATAACCAACCTTCCGACAGGAGAGTATCGCTTGCTGTTTTCGCATATCGCTTTTCACAACACCTCCGTTTTTTTTAAAATAACAGCAGAGCAGCGAACAGCAGAGTTGGGACGCATCGTGATGCACGACCGGACTAAAGTACTCGATGAGATCATCGTAAAACAGGAAGCCGCACCCGTAACCATGATCGGTGATACGATCCAATATCACGCCCCGGCATTCCGCACACCGCCAAATGCCAACGTAGAACAATTACTGAAAAAATTGCCCGGCATCGAAGTGGCAAAAGACGGTACCATCAAAGCACAAGGGCAGGAAGTAAAACGGGTACTGGTCGACGGCAAAGAATTTTTCGGCAGCGACCCCAAAATGGCCACCAAGAACCTCCCTGCCGATGCCATTGAAAAAGTACAACTATACGACCGCATGAGCGACCAGGCACAACTCACCGGCTTTGACGACGGCAACAGCCAGAAAACATTAAACCTGAAATTAAAAGAAGACAGGAAGAAAGGCAGCTTCGGAAAAATCATGGGCGGCGGTGGCACGGACGGACGCTTCGAAGGCCGCTTCAACCTGAATTCCTTCAAGGGGGCACGGCAGATGTCTGTATTGGGGCTGACCAACAATACCAACAAAGAAGGTTTCTCCTTCATGGACCTGATGAACTTCAGCGGCGACCTGAGCCGGATGCTGCAGGGCGGCGGCAGCTTCAGCGGCGACGACCCAAATGCGGAACTGCTCCGGTCCATGGGCAACACCAACAGCGGCGTACGCACTATCTGGGGTGGTGGCGTGAATTATAATAACCTGATCGGAAAAAAGGCCGAGTTCACTTCCAATTATTTCTACAATGCTTACAATCCGCTTACTTATTCCGATGTAAATCGCCAATACCTGTTGCCTGATTCTACCTATTTCTCTACCCGCTCCACAAGAACGGACAACAGCTACCAGACGCACCGCCTTAATCTTGGTTTAGATTACCAGATCGATTCATTCCATTCCCTTAAAATCACACCCTCGATCGGTTATCAGCGCAACAACATGGATAGCTGGAGTGCCTATACTCAAAGCGGTGAAGACGGACGCGTCAGCAACCAGGGCACTACCGCATCCGGACAATCAGGTTCCAATTTTAATTTCAATAATGATGCTTTGTTCCGTAAAAAATTCAGGAAACGCGGACGCACGTTGTCGCTGCTCGTGCAAACTTCTTTATCCAGCGGAAACAGCGATGGCGATCTGAAAATAAACAACCAGTTTTTCGACAGGTCGGGTAACCCGGCCGGGCAGCAATTAGCCGATCAGCAAATATTCAAAGACAATAGTTTGTCGGGTTACACCGCACGTGCGGCTTACACGGAACCGATAGGGCGTTACTCTTTGATGGAGTGGAGCGTTGCGCAGGGAAAAACAAAAAACCGTTCAGAAAAAACAACCTATGATTATAGTTCTGCCAGTGGTAAATACGATGAGTTGAATGATTCCCTTACCAATGATTTTACCAACCGTTATGGATACATAAACGCCGGTATCCGCTGGCGTACACAGAAAAGGAAATTTATTTATTTTGTTGGCGCCAACTGGCAACAGGCCAATCTCGAAGGAGAAATAATAACGGTGAAAGATTCCATTATCCGTAAGTCATTTACCAATATCCTCCCTACCGCACGTTTTCAATACAAGTTCACCAACAACAAGAGCATCACTTTATTTTACCGTACCAGCACCAATCAGCCGAACGTGAACCAATTGCAACCGGTGCCTGATATCAGCAACCCGCTCAATATCAAAGAAGGCAACCCGGATCTGAAACAGGAGTACCAGCACAACCTGCAGATCAACTATAACAGCATCAGCACGTTCAAAGGAAAAAGCTTTTTTGCCGCACTCAATGCTTCACGCGTAGACAATAAAATCGTGAATGCAGATACGCTGCAGGCAAATGGCGTGAAACGCACACGACCTGTGAATGTGAATGGTGTTTATAATATAATGGGAAATATCAGCTATGGTATGCCGTTGCGGTTTACGAAAGGAAGACTGCGTGCCGGAACCACCCTGTTGTACAACCGCGGTCGTCAGTTCATCAACGGACAGGGCAATGACATTTCCATGTTCAATGCGGCACCCCGTTTAGCGCTGGACTTTGATATTTCGGATAAAATTGACTGGACTTTTTCCGCTGCCGTAAACTATACGCGCACAGGCTATTCATTACAACCTGCGCTCAATAACCAATTCATCTCGCAGGATTACGAAACCGAATTAAACATTGAGTTGCCGAAGCAGTTCCGTTTTTCTACCGATTTTCTTTACCGTGTCAACAATCAGCGGGCGAATGGTTTCAATGCGAAAGTGCCGTTGTGGGGTGCATCGCTCAGTAAACTTTTCCTCAAAGGTCAGCGCGGAGAACTGAAGTTCACGGCCAACGACATCCTCAACCGCAACCTCGGCATCAATCGCACCACAGTACAAAATTTCATTGAGGACAGCCGCGTAAATACGGTACGTCGTTATTTTATGCTGAGCTTCACTTACAGCCTGAGCAAGGTTGGCCTGGGACAACCGGGCGGGATCAGATTCAGATAGAGGAATAGGTGAATAAGTGAATGAAACAGCCGCCAAGGTTCGCATATGCACGAACCATGGCTTGCTTTACTTACTACTTACTACTTACCTCCCGCCAGCGGTAAGCTGAAACCAAAACAACTCCCCTTCCCATACTCGCTCTCCACCCATATCTGCCCTCCCTGTGCTTCAATGAACTCGCGGCTGATGGCGAGGCCGAGACCGGTACCGCCGGCTTTGGAGCCCGGCACCTTGAAGAAACGGTCAAAGACCTTCTCCTGGTATTCTGCGGGAATGCCCGGCCCCTGATCCGTAACGGAGAAAACCACATTTCCCTCCTTCCGGTAAATACGCAGGATCACTTTCTGTTCTTCTGACGAATACTTAATGGCATTCATCAGAAAATTATTCAATACCCAGGTGGTTTTTTCTGCGTCGGCTTTGACCGGCGGCAGGTCTTTTTCAAATACCCGTTCGATCACCACCTGCTTTTCCCGCGCTGCTATATTCACCGACAACACTGCATTTTCTATGATCGAGACAGGATCTGTCTCGGCAATATCCAACTGTATCTTGCCTGCTTCTACCTGCGACATATTCAGCAGTTCGCTCAGTATACGCAGCATACGCTGGTTGTCTTGTTTGAGATTGTTGATGAGCTCGCGTTGTTCTTCTGTAAGAGTGCTTACACGCTCGTCCGACAACAACTTCAGGCTGAAATCAGAGGAAGCCAGCGGTGTTTTTAATTCGTGAGAGATAGTGGCAATGAAATTCGTTTTAGCCACATCCAGCTCCTTAAAGGAAGTGATGTTGCGGAGAATGATCACTTTACTGTTCGCATCCTGCTGCGATATTTCGATAATCTCTTTGGTAAAATAGTTCTCACGATTATCGAGTACAATTTTGAAGGGAAGGGTGCCCCTGTCCTCCAGTAAAAAACGGAACAGATCATTTCTGCTGCTTACCTGCTCAACAGATTTTCCGACTACGTCCGTCGTCTGCATACCGAGCAGTTGTAAAGCCTGGTCGTTGGCAAACAGGATAACATCATTTTTATCAATGCCGATGCTGGCTTCTTTCAGGCTGTTGATCACCGCCTCGGCCCTGGTCTTTTCGAAGATCAGTTTATTGAGGTTGCTGTTTTCAAAATATTCCAGGCGTTCGGCCATGTCATTGAATGATTCAGCCATCTGGCCGAATTCATCCTTACGATCGAGGTGGATGCGGAAATGATAATTTTTCCGCGCTATTTCGCGCAGGCCTTCTGTTAATGTGCTTATCGGCGTGGTAAGTACACCCGGAAAATTGAAAGAGAAGGTAAAGCCGATCAGAAAGATAATGGCGGCCAGCAGGGTGATATAGGTAAGCGCCGTGTTGGCGGTATTGCCCGCTTTGATGTTCTTTGTTTCGATCGCCGACATATTGAGACGAAGCACCGTGTGTAAGGCCGCCCGTATTTCGGTAAGACCTGCCTTACCTGTATCGAGTTTATATTTTTCATAAGCAGCTCTTACGCGGCGTGTTGCCTCCTGTTCACCCGGCTCGGTTATATTCTGTTCCTGTTTTTTTAATACACTGTCAAATGCCGCCGGCAAGATTTTGCCCTCGCCGGATGTATCCATGATCTGTTGCAGGGAATACGTATAATCCAGCGACTCGTAGTTATTCTTTAAAATGAGTGTAGCGTCATTTTTCAGCCGCACAAGGTGAAAGATGCCCACACCGCAGGAAAGCAGTGTCAGCAGAAAAAGGAACAAAGTTCCCAGTCGAATCCTTTTCTTTACCGTTGTCATGTTCAGGACAAAATTACCAGGTCTACGTCATTTTCCGACAGGGCTTTCAATAAGCCGTTGAAAACGCCTGTGCGCAAAATGATCCGCCAGAGTTTAATATGTGGTTTGCCGATGCAGACGGTTGTGATCTTTTTTGTTTGAATTTCATGGATAATAGCGCGGGCGATGTTCTCTTCTTTCACCTGTAATACTTCTGCCCCCAACTCCGTAGCATTCTGAAAGTTATTGATCAGGTGACGTTGAGCCGCCAGTGATATTTTATCCGTCGATTCCCTGGCGGTCTGTACATAAAGTACATACCATTTGCTGTTGTAATAAGAAGCCAGCCTCGCCGTTTTGCGGATGATGTGCTGCGCAATGAGATGGTTCGACGAAATGCAGGCCAGCAGCCGTTCGTGGCGCCAGGGTTTTTCTTTGGCCGTTACTTCATAGTCCACCTTCCGTTCCACCTGACCTGCCACTTCTTTCAATGCCAGTTCGCGTAGCTGAAGGATTTTATCCGGTTTAAAAAAGTTTTGCAACGCCTGTTGTACTTTACTCGCATCATAGATCTTTCCTTCTTTCAACCGCGTGATGAGGTCGTCTGCGCTAAGGTCGATGTTCACGACTTCATTTGCAATCTGCAGCATTTTATCCGGAATACGTTCTTTCACTTCCACGCCCGTGATCGTTTTCACATCCTGGTTGATGCTTTCGATGTGTTGTATGTTCACGGCAGAAATAACATCAATGCCGGCCTGAAGAATATCCATCACGTCCTGCCAGCGCTTGGCATTTTTACTGCCGGGGATATTGGTATGCGCCAGTTCATCGACGATCACAACAGCCGGATGTAAAAGCAGAATGGCCTGCACATCGAGTTCTTCGAGTTGTTTGCCTTTATAGAATACTTTTCTACGGGGAATGACGGGCAAGCCTTCCACCAACGCTTCCGTTTCCACCCGGCCATGCGTTTCCACATAACCGATTTTTATGTTGACGCCGTTACGCAACAGGTTATGTGCTTCCTGGAGCATGCGGTAAGTTTTACCAACACCCGCACTCATGCCGATATAAATTTTTAGTTTGCCCGTCATATAGTGTTATTAAAAACTCACCGCCGCAGAGAAGGTTACTGTGGTTGTGTTATCGGTTGCTACGGCGTCTTTTGAAAAAATAGCGTCTTTGCTTTTCAGCCATCGTGCTTCTGCCCGCAAGGCAAGATTGGAAAAAGGAAGATAATCTGCATTGAATGAAATACCGGACGTCCTGAATCCGTCCGGCGTTCCGGTGGCAATGATCACTCCGTTTTTATCTTCGTAATACTCCCCACGCAAGGCGAATGCCCATTTCGATACAGGCGTGAACCGCAATATGCCAACCGGCGAATACCAGGTGTTCATTTCACTTCCGCCTTTGGCTTTTTGTTCGGTACCTATATCCAGTCCTGCGGTAAAGCCCCATTGATCCGAAAATTGAAAGATGCCATAAACATTATGAAAGAGCCGGTTCAACCTGGTGGAATCGGGTTTGTCGGAACCATAGAAAGTGCTGTAGTTAAGCGTGATCTTGCTGGTCGGCTTATACGTAACCTGCGTTCCCCAGTTCATTTTTGAATTGGCATCCACTCGTCTGATACGCTGCCAGCCATTCAGTGCAAGACCACTGAATGTCCATTTACCATCATTGGTGCTATAAGTCAGTTTGGCGCCACTTTCATAATAAGGAGAGTTTTCCGCCATCAGACTCCGGGTCAATGCCCAGCAGTCTTTGCTCACTGCGCTTTCAAAACCTATATGTGAGGGAAAAATGCCGATATCGAACCAAAGATTATGTTTTGTACTGAGCTTGTATCCGGCATTGGCCTCGAAAATATTTTTCATCACGCCGGTCTCCGCGGCATAGTTGGCATTGATATACGTACCCGCCGCCAGGGCAATATTGGCTCTTACGCGTTCCGTATTGTACGCCGCCTTTATATAAGCAAGGTTGGCCGTAAATTCATTGTGCCTGTTATGACTGTACAAAAATCCGGGGCGATTGTTATCCGCCGGTTTATTAAAGTCGTAGCTGTAATATGCTTCTGCGTAACCGCTGATGGTCAGTGGAGAAGTTTGCGTAGTAGTATCCTGCGCTGCACCTGCCAGTGATAATAAAACGGCAGCGCCTGTAATCCTGAGTTTCATGTTTGATTTATTTTAGTTCGTCGAGCGCAATATTGAGTTGGAGCACATTAATTTTTGATGGCCCGAATACACCAGCCAGCGGTGCTTCGGTTTGCGCATCGACCAGAGATTTTATTTTTTCTTCTGCAAGGCCACGCGCGGCAGCTATTCTTTTTACCTGGATGAATGCAGACGCGGGAGATATATGCGGATCCAGACCACTGCCCGATGCCGTTACCATTTCCGCAGGAATGTCTTCTTTTCTTACACCGGGATTATGCACCAGGAAGCTGTCGATGCGATCCTGTACGAGTTGCAGGTAATCAGGATTGGACGGGCCTTTGTTCGATCCGGCCGAGCCCGCCGCATTGTAATCGACCGCACTGGGACGTCCCCAGAAATACTTGTCTTCCGTGAACTTTTGTCCCACATTGGAATAACCCACTACTTTGCCATTGACCTTTTCAGTCTGGCCTTTGCCGCCGCCCGGTGTCAGTTTGCCTACAGCGGCAATCACCAATGGATAGATCACTGCACACAGCACGATCATGACCAGTGTGAGACGGAGTGATATTGAAAGATTCTTTTTCATGTTTGTATTTTTTTAATGCTTACATAAATAAACCGAGCAACATATCGATCAGCTTGATGCCGATGAAAGGAACAATCACGCCACCCAAACCGTAGATGAGCAGGTTTCTTCTGAGTAATGCCGAAGCGCCGATGGGTTTATAACTCACGCCTTTCAATGCGAGTGGTATCAGCATCGGTATGATGATGGCATTGAAAATAACCGCTGAAAGAATCGCCGACTCCGGGCTTTTCAATCCCATGATGTTGAGCGATTGCAATGCCGGTATGGAGGCAATGAACAGCGCCGGAACGATCGCAAAGTATTTGGCCACGTCGTTGGCAATGGAAAATGTTGTAAGTGTACCACGGGTGATCAGTAGCTGCTTGCCGATTTCCACCACTTCGATCAGTTTGGTAGGATCGTTGTCGAGATCCACCATATTACCGGCTTCTTTGGCGGCCTGCGTGCCGCTGTTCATCGCCACGCCAACATCGGCCTGTGCCAATGCGGGTGCGTCGTTGGTGCCGTCGCCCATCATGGCTACGAGTTTACCGGCGTTCTGTTCTTTTTTGATGTAATTCATTTTATCCTCGGGTTTTGCTTCCGCGATAAAATCATCCACGCCGGCTTTTTCGGCAATGTACTTTGCGGTCAGGGGATTGTCGCCGGTTACCATTACCGTTTTCACACCCATTTTACGTAAACGTTGAAAGCGCTCCTGTATGCCGGGTTTGATGATGTCCTGCAGTTCGATTACGCCTTTTATCTTATTGTTGACGGCTACCACCAGCGGGGTGCCGCCATTTTCCGCAATCGATTTTACTTTTTGTTCGGTAGTGTGAGATACCGTATGTCCCGCCTGGATCGCCATCTGGCGGATAGCATCGAATGCCCCTTTCCGGATTTTGTTACCATCGGGTGTGTCCACGCCGCTGCTTCTTGTTTCTGCCGTGAATTGTACAAACTGCGATCCTGCTGCTGCCTGCGCATTCACGCCTTTGGCATGTGCCAGCTCCACAATAGATTTTCCCTCGGGCGTATCATCCGATAAAGAACTCAGCAAAGCTTTTTGGATAAATTCATTTTCATCTTCCGTTTCCGTTGCGTAGAAGTGGGTGGCTTTACGATTGCCGATAGTGATGGTGCCGGTTTTATCAAGCAACAATACATCTACGTCGCCTGCGGTCTCCACTGCCTTACCGCTTTTCGCTATCACATTTGCCCGGAGTGCCCTGTCCATACCCGCGATACCAATAGCTGATAACAAGCCGCCGATGGTAGTGGGAATAAGGCAGACAAAGAGTGAAATGAAAGCAGCGATTGTGATCGGTGTGTTGGCGTAGTCTGCAAAAGGCTTCAGCGTCACGCATACGATAATGAAGATCAGGGTGAACGATGCCAGCAGGATCGTCAGTGCAATTTCGTTCGGCGTTTTTTGTCTGGATGCACCTTCCACGAGTGCGATCATTTTATCAAGGAATGATTCGCCGGGTTGCGTGGTTACTTTCACAACAATGCGGTCACTGAGCACTTTTGTTCCGCCTGTAACGGACGACTTGTCGCCACCTGCTTCGCGTATTACCGGAGCCGATTCGCCGGTAATAGCCGATTCATCGATGGTGGCGATACCCTGGGTAATCTCTCCGTCCATCGGAATAATATCTCCTGCTTCACAAACAAATTGATCGCCGAGGCGCAACATGGAAGAAGAGAGGGTTTCAATTTTTCCATCTGATGCGATCTTTTTAGCCGGCGTTTCTTCACGCGTTTTGCGGAGGCTTTCTGCCTGGGCTTTGCCGCGCGCCTCTGCCAATGCTTCTGCGAAGTTGGCAAAGAGAACGGTCAACAGGAGAATAGAAAAGATCACCCAATTATACCAGGCAGCGCCTTGCGACAGATCACCGGTGATCAACTGATAAAGTGAAACGATCAACATGACGGCCGTGCCGATCTCTACGGTAAACATCACCGGATTTTTGATCATCAATCCGGGGTGCAGCTTTACGAGCGACTGGCGGATGGCCGTGCTTACAAGTGAAGGTTCGAAAAGGCTTACTTTATTATGTTGTTTCATTATGCTTGTAATTAGCTGTTAGTATAAAGAGAAGTATTCCGCCAGTGGTCCGAGTGCCAATGCAGGGAAAAATGATAATGCATTGATGACAACGATCACGGCAAACGTCATGATGCCGAAGGTCCAGGAATCTATACGGAGTGTACCCGGAGAATCGGGAATGAATTTTTTATTCGCCAGCAAACCGATGATGGCAACAGGACCGATAATCGGAATAAACCGCGCGAGGATCAGGACGATGCCTGTCGTTACATTCCAGAACACATTGTTATCGCCCAGCCCTTCAAAGCCGGATCCGTTATTGGCATTGGCTGAGGTGTACTCGTACAACATTTCCGAAAAGCCGTGATAGGAGGGATTATTGAGCCAGCTTCCCGGCTTTACCGCCCAGGCCATTTCCGGATGATGCGCTACCATATACGCGGCCACTGCTACAAATCCCTTTATGAGAAATGCCGACAGCAACGTAACTAACGCGGCAATTTTCACTTCGCGGGCTTCTACTTTGTGGCCCATGAACTCCGGCGTTCGCCCTACCATCAACCCGGAAATAAAAACGGCAATGATGATATAAATGAGATAGTTTAATATACCCACCCCACATCCGCCATAAAAAGCGTTGATCATCATGCCTAATAATTGCATCAGTCCCGAAACCGGCATGGAACTATCGTGCATGGAATTCACAGAACCTGTAGAGATGATCGTAGTTACCGTACTCCAATATGCGGATGCGGCGGCACCAAACCTCACTTCTTTACCTTCCATGGCTCCGGTCGCCTGCATGATGCCCATTTTTTCTATGGCAGGATTACCGCCGACTTCCGCCATGATCGTGGGAATGAGCAGGCAAAGCATGCCCAGGGTCATGACACCAAACAACACCCTGGCGAGTTTGCGCCTGTTCAAGTAAAAACCAAGGGCAAAGAGCAATGCCACCGGTATCACTACCTGCATGACCATTTCCAGGATATTGGTAAAGTAATTCGGGTTCTCCAACGGATGTGCAGAGTTGGCTCCGAACCAGCCGCCACCATTCGTACCCAAATGTTTAATAGCAATCATACCTGCCGCCGGTCCGCGCGACACCTGCACAGAATCGCCCTGCAGAGTAGTGATCGTATCTTTTCCATCGAAACTGGTGGGTGTGCCGTTGAAGGCGAGCAGTACCGCACCGACGATGCAGAGCGGTAATAAAATGCGGGTAATGGACCGCGTAAATAAACTCCAGAAGTTGCCAAGGTTTTGTGTTGTCTTATGTTTAAGACCATTCAGCATTCCGGCAAGCGCAGCAATACCCGTGGCGGCACTTACAAATTGCAGGAAAGTGATCACAAATAACTGTGTGAAATAAGTAAGTCCCGATTCGCCGGAATAATGTTGCAGGTTACAATTGACGAGGAAGCTGATAGCAGTATTAAAAGCAAGATCAGGTGTTTGCCCGCCATTGCCGTCGGGATTCAGCGGAAGTTTGTCCTGGAACACCAGCAGCAACATGGCATACACAAGCCACAGCATATTGATGGTGAGCATGGCTTTGAGAAACTGTTTCCAGTTCATCGGCTCTTTGGGATCGATGCCCGATACCCGGAAGAAGAAACGCTCCACCGGGTTCATAACATCCATAAAACTTTTTTCGCCGCTGAATACCCGCGCAATGTATTTGCCGAGGGGATAAGCCAGCAGCAGCGTCAATAAAAAGGTGAATACGACACCTGTAATTTCGCTGGTCATAAATCAGAATTTTTCGGGTTTGATCAATACATAAAGGAGATAGCCGAAGACAAACAGAGAGAGAATAAAGAGTAGGTTCATCATAGTTTTAAATTTTTTCAAACCAGTCAATGCATTTATAAAAAAGTCCGAAAATGAGCAGGCCGGCTGCTAAAAGAATTACCGTGAGCATGAGATGTTGTTTGAATAAAAAGTGCTTGATTCCACGGCTGGCAAATGGCAAAAGAGATACCGCACGCTTTTTGGCAAAGCGATTAGTCCTTTAAGGAAATGAGAAGCAACCAGTTAAAGAATGATGTCAGAAAAAGCGAAACTGTGCCGGCATAAAAAAACCTTCTCAAAATGAGAAGGTTTTTTTCATTTTGATAGATCCGGTGATATCTGGTATTCTTCCATTTTGCGGTAAAGTGTGGCCAGTCCGATCTCGAGTAGTTTGGCAGCGCGCGTTTTATTCCATTGTGTTGCCTGTAATATTTTGCGGATATGCTGTTGCTCCACATTCGCGAGCGAAAGGCCGGCTGTTGAAGCAACCGAATGTTGTTGTATCTCGAAAGGCAGATGTTCCGGGAGAATCAGCTGGTCATCCTGTAACACAAATGCTCTTTCGAGCACGTTCTTCAATTCCCGGATATTTCCTTTCCAGGAATATTTTTTCAGCAAGGACATGGCTTCCGCACTCACGGTCGGTGCAGGCGCCTGATTTTTTTTAGCGAGTTGTTGAAGAAATACTTCAACCAGTGCCGGAATATCTTCTCTGCGTTCGCGCAGTGCGGGAAGTGGTATGCTGAATACATTGAGGCGATAATAAAGATCTTCACGGAAACGCCCCTGCCCTGCTTCGGTCTGTAAATCCCTGTTGGTGGCTGCTATGATGCGCACATCGGCCGATGAAACTTTTGTATCGCCGAGTTTGATGAACTGACCATTTTCCAGCACGCGCAGCAGCTTTGCCTGCAGGTCGATGTGCAACTCGCCTATTTCATCCAGGAAGAGTGTGCCGCCGTTGGCCATTTCAATCAATCCTTTTTTGTCTTTGGTGGCTCCCGTAAATGCGCCGGCTTTGTGACCGAACAGTTCTCCTTCGAGCAGGTCTCTGGCAAAAGCGCTGCAATTGAGCGCGATGAAAGGCTGGTCTTTTCGTTTGCTGCTTTGGTGAATGGCATTGGCAAAAACTTCCTTACCCGAGCCGGTTTCTCCCAACAACAGTACAGTGGAATCGCCGGGGGCTATGCGTTTGGCGAGGTTGATCGCCGTTTGTATGCTTTTGCTTTGGCCGATGATGGTCTCAAATCTGTATTTGTCGGTCAATTCCAGTTTTACCGCATTCTTCCGGTTGAGCAGTGCCTGCTCTACGGCCTGGTGCAGCAGCGGAATGATGCGGTCGTTGTCGTTTCCTTTTACCAGGTAATCAAACGCTCCTTTCTTCATGGCGTTCACCCCATCGGGAATATTGCCGAATGCGGTAAGCAAAATGATCTCCGTGCCGGGATATGCTTTTTTTACGGTTGCCACAAAATCAACGCCGTTGCCATCAGGCAGGCGTACATCGCAGAGAATGACTTCGGGTTGCTGTTGTTGCAGTTGTATCGTTGCGGCTTTTATGGTAGAGGCTTCCGTAACCGAAAAACCTTCCAGCGCAATAATCCGGCTCAGCAACTTCCGGAGCTGTTCTTCATCGTCTATGATCAGAATGTTTTTCAAAGTCAAAATTCAAAAGCGCCATCGTGACACGTCAATCGTCAATCGGCTGTTTCACTTATAACTTATTATTTAAAACTTAATACCTATGGCCGAAGCTTCGGCCTGAAGTATCGGACGGCTGTTTAACCTTAAGCCCTACACCTTACGCCTTTCTATGGTTTCAACACCAACACCGACGGTGAATGCGACAACCACTCGCTTTGAGCCTCTACCGCTTTTTTCCAGCTTTCGAAACTGATCAGCATCAGATCCTGCTGGCCGAGTTGATCTTCGGTTATCGTCTGATCACCGGTGATCAGGATGCGCCCCGAAAGGTCTTGTTCTACCGACGTTATCGTATGGCGTATCTCCGGATTCTGCGCAATGATGCCGGAAGCGTCCTGCACGGTTACCAGGGCTTCGCTGTTGTGCATCAGCTTCTGTGCATAGATCAGCAGGAAGCTATCGCTCATGGCAAAGAACGGAATATAGATGCGGTTCACCTTTTCCATGCCCTTATCCAGGAAGATACCAACCGGCACTTTGGTGCCGCGGGTGATCTGGCGGATACGTTCGTCAAATACAGCGGTTTCAAACAAGCCTTCCTTACCGGTGATTGTATCGTACAGACGTTCGGGGTTGATGATGCGGTTGGTGAATCCTAACAGTTTACCCAGCAGTGTGCCTTCGAATACGGAATGTCCGGCGCCAACCAGCAACAGATCGTATTGGCCGGAATTCGCTGTGCCGATGATCTCTCCTTCGATGTCGGATGTGGGTTTGAATAAATTAGCAACCGGAAGATTGAGGCGTTCTGCTTCCTGGCTGATCGGTTCAAAATTGTCTTTTTCCACTTCGGCCTGGTTAAACGCATTGAGTTCGGCACTCGATGAAAGGTGAAGGGCCGTTACCGACGCCTGTGCAATATTTTTCCGGATAAGGCTATTGGCAAGTTTTAGCAGGGCTACCCCTTTTTCCGGCGTACTGAATGACACCAATACATTATAGGTTCGCGGTTTCTCCAGTGGTGCTGTTGGATCGTCGGCCGATTTGGAACGGCTGAACCGGTTGATCAGATCGAGTGCGGGTCCGGTCATGAAAGTGGTTACCAGCGCCATGATCACCATCATGGCAAATACTTCTTTCGTCATTACGCCCAGGTCATAACCGATGTTCAGTACGATCAGTTCCATCAATCCGCGGGTGTTCATCAATGCACCCAAGGCCAGGCTGTCTTTCCAGCTTTGTCCTACGAATCGTGCAGCCAGGGCGCTTCCTACAAACTTGCCCACTACGGCTACCAATATGATCAAACCGCAGATCTTCCACAGATACGGATCGTTGAGCAGGCCAATTTCCGTTCTCAGACCGGTGAATACAAAGAACAATGGCAGCAACAATACCATCGAAACGTCTTCCACTTTTTCAATGAAAATATTACGGAAGCTGATGGTGGCCGGCATGATCACACCCGCCATGAATGCCCCGAACAGGGCATGAATGCCGATCACTTCGGTAGCATAAGAAGAGATCAGCAGGATCATAAAGAAGATGGCCACGGCAGGTTTGCCGAGTGATTCACGGTTGGAATATTTTTCTCCGAGTTTTTTCAAAAACGGCTGTACTACCTTAAGCATGATCACTACATAAGCACCTGCCATCAGGATTGTGTACACGGAGCTATAAATAGATCCGGCTTTTACAATCGCGATAACCGCCGCCAGGATACACCAGGCAGTAATATCATCTGCAGCCGCACAGGTAATGGCCACCGTACCCAGTCGCGTTTTCGACAAACCCCGCTCCTGCACGATGCGCGCGAGTACCGGAAAAGCCGTTATACTCATCGCAATACCAGTGAATAAGGAGAAGGAAAGGAAACGTATCCCCGGTGGGGCGAATTCTGTATATATGTAATAGGCCAGCGTGATGCCCAACGCAAAAGGGAATATGATACTCGCATGGCTCACCACAATAGCATCTTTGGCCTTATTGCGCAGCACTTTCAGATCGAGTTCCATTCCCACCACAAACATGAAAAGGATCAGGCCGATCTGACTGAGGAATTGCAGGTTGGGAAGCGATTTGGCGGGAAAAAGAAAAGCTGAAAACTCCGGGAAATAGGTCCCTATAAAGGAAGGCCCCAGAAATATACCTGCAATGATCTCACCAATTACGGAAGGCTGCCGGATCTTCCTGCAAAGGTAGCCGAATACCCTGGCCACTACAATAATGGTAATGATCTGCAACAGCAGGATAGCCAGCGGGTGCGTGAGGTTGTCGAGATAAGTTTGTTGAAACTGATCCCATGAAGAGCCCGCAGCTTGAGGCTGACGATAGGCAGCTGTGCCGGATTCGAGCTTTTCACCACGATGGATAATAAACCAGATCAACGCGGAGAACCCCGTAATCGTCAGCACATAAAAAGATAGATTCCTGTACTTCTTCATGGTAATTATTTGAACTGTGCAGGCAGGCAACCCTTAACGTTTTCCACGGCATCCGGGCTTCACATTCCAAGAACGGCGTAAAGATAAACTTTCCGCGTTGAGCTTAACATGAAAAAAGCGGCACCAGGACGGCACCGCTTCCGAGCAAAGATGGCTTGTATTTTTATCCGCCGATGCGTATTACGCCACCACTATTTTTCCGCAGTTCGTCGGTCATCTTCTTGCGTTCTTCCGCAAATGCCGTTGCCGTCATTTTTTTGCCTTTGGTCGGCTCTTTCAGGGCCGAAGCCGTGGCTTTCGCATTTATCTCCACCGCGCGGTAGATTAATTTCCCGTTATTCATTTCAAGTTGCAGGATCATACCGGGCAATTGACCCTGCATCTCCGGACCGCCGGGCACAGGTATGTCCGTTGCATACCAGGCAATGGCCAGGCTTGTATCGATGACCTCCTTGTTTTCCATTTTTCCGTTGTCCATGCGCATGCTCGTGCGTTTCATGATGCGTTCGGTCGTTGCTTTGCGGCAGGGATGTCCGAGGATATCCATCGTTTCGTCACTCAGTTTCCACTTGGCCATTCTGATGCTGTCGGTAACCAGATAGGTTTTTTCAAACATTTCTTTCTGCTCAATACGTAGCCCTCTTTTAAAGTCACAAAAAATAATATCGCTGCTGCCCAAGCCCACCGTACGTATAGTTAACCCTCCGCCCGAACCCATATCTGGATCCTGGCTGTCGTCGGGCAACTGCAGGCTGGTCATCTGGTCGTTTTTAAAATTCACTTCCAGGCGATTGACACGCGGCTTGGATAACTGTCGTTCCAGTTCAGGGTTGCCGGCAATCGAGATCTGTGTCTGTAGGGTACGTTCGTAGATAATCCGACCTTCTTTCTGTTGTGCATGAAGCGTGGAAGCCGCAAGCAGAATAATCGCCGGAATAAACAGTCGTTTCATATCGTTTTTTTGTTTAAATAAATGGACAACAGCCTGTGGTATCTGTCAGGGTCCAAAGCTAAGTGCCGGCCTATTCCCGATAAGTTAAGGCACCTTGGTTTTAGGTTAATAAACGTTAATAATACTACCCCGCTCAAAGGCATTCCTTTACTTTTGAAGTATGAAGAAAACGGCGTGGTTGCTGGCATTGATCATTCCTGCTATCCTTGTGGTAACAGGCTTCCAGGCATACTGGCTGGCCGATACGTTTCAGCGTGAAAAAAAGACGCTTGATATAAAAGTCAATACCGCCTTCAGCGATCTGGTCCGCCAGATGCAGGATTCATCGATCCAGGCGAAAATCACCGGCATCATCAAAGACACCAACCACGTGGAAGTAAGGGCAACAAAATCTTCTGCAGGCACGAAAAAAACGCCCGGGCCGGCGGAGGCACGCGCAGCGAGAATTGCAGCAGCCGTCAGCAAACAACTCCCCGAAGATTCAGTGCATGTAAAAGTATCCGGCAATTCGGGCATGATCATCACTTTCCGCAAAACAGCCCAGTCTGATTCACCCGGCGCTGTATTCCCGCTGGACTCCATCAACCCCAACAACATCAAGCGCATCGTTATTACAAGTGGCGGGGCATCACCGGAAAACATTTCTCGTGCGCTCGATTCTATAAAGAAAAGAACCCAACTGACAGCCATCAGCATAGACACGCTGCGAAAAATATTTCGCCGCAACAATACACCTCAGCGCACGCCCGGTAGGATGACGGTAAGACCGGTTAAGTTTTCCTACCGCGACAGCGGATTCAACGGAGCCATCCGCATTGATTCTATTTTGTATGATACACTGCCGCTGAACCTGATTGTGAACAAACTCAACCACAGGCTGGACTCCATGCACAGCCGTGTGCCCTTTTCCATTCTTCATAAAAAGGAGCAGGATAGTACAGTTTATCCCCACATTCCCTCTTATGAGTTCTCGCTTGGCAATACAACGCCCTATTTATTAAAAAGGCTGAGTCTGCCGATTGTGTTTTCACTGGGTCTTGTTACCATCACACTGCTCTCCTTCTTCCTGCTTTATGCGGGCCTCAAACGGCAGCAACGCCTGGCTGCTATCAAACAGGAATTCATCAGCAACATCACACACGAACTCAAGACGCCGATCGCCACCGTGGGTGTGGCCATCGAAGCATTGCGCAATTTCAATGCGCTCAACGATCCCGCCCGTACGCGCGAATACCTCGATATCTCCCGCAACGAACTGCAACGTTTGTCGCTGCTCGTGGATAAAGTCCTCAAGCTTTCCATGTTTGAGAAAAAAGAAATTGAACTGAGACCGGAGCTTGTCAACCTGCAGGAATTAGTGGAAGAAGTAGCGGAGTCCATGCGTTTGCAACTGGAAAAACAACAGGCGTCTCTTTCCATCGAAACCAGCGGCGAATGCACCATTACGGGTGACAAACTTCATTTGCAAAGCCTGGTGTTCAACCTGGTGGACAACGCACTTAAGTACAGCAGCGAACATCCGCAGATAGCCGTTCGTCTCCAGGGTACTGAAAAAGACCTGGCACTTGAAGTGAGTGACAATGGCATCGGCATACCACCCGAATACCGGCAAAAAGTATTTGAGAAATTTTTCCGCGTGCCGCATGGCGACACACACAATGCCAAAGGCCACGGACTCGGCCTGAGTTATGTGGCACAGGTGGTAGCCAAGCACAACGGCACCATCCATATTGAACCAAGGACCGGTGGTGGCACAAGATTCATCATCCATTTCCCAAAATAAAATGCATGGAACCGATCAGAATATTTTATGTGGAAGACGAAGTGTTTCTGGGCAAAATTGTCAAGGAAAGTCTCGAAAGCCGCGGCTTTGAAGTGGTAATGGAAGCCGATGGCGGACGGGCAATGGAGGTGTTTGCCGGCAGCCGGGCTGATATCTGCGTGCTCGATATCATGCTGCCCAACAAAGATGGCTTCGCCATTGCAGATGAAATACGTCAGCTCAATGAAGACATACCCATCATTTTCCTGACGGCAAAGACGCAAACAGAAGATGTGATAAAAGGATTCTCTGTCGGTGGCAACGATTATATCCGCAAGCCCTTCAGCGTGGAAGAGCTGATCGTACGCATACAGCATGCCTTACGCCGGCGCGTAGATGCACCAGCGCAAACCTCCTCCGATTCGGTCACCATCGGACGATTTCATTTTCACCTCAACCGGCAGGTACTTTCCAACAATACGGCAGAACGAAAACTTTCCTACCGCGAAAGCGAATTGTTACGCTTGCTGTACGAACACCGCGACCGCGTGATCGACCGCCGCGACGTGCTCAATCTGCTCTGGGGCAACGACTCCTTTTTCAACAGCCGCAACCTGGATGTATACATCACCAAACTGCGCAGTTACCTGCGGGAAGACCCAAGCCTCGAGATCATTACCATAAAAGGAATTGGCTATCGATTTGTAACGGGTTAGCGGATACCGAAACTCAGCACTTGCTTTAGACCGTTGCTTTTGTATCTTTAAAACATGGCAAACAGTGCCGGTACCTAAGCGACCGCTAAACTAAAAACCTGCTGATGTCTTCCAACAAACTGCTGTACGGTATCTTCATACTGGTGGTCGCCTGGTTTGCCCTAATAGCGCAATGGATTATCACCATATTCGGGCTTGTTGACTTTCTCAGTTTCTTTACGGTGCAAAGTAATCTGATGGTGGCCGTCTGCCTTAGTTTTTCACTCTTACTGCCGCGTTCACAGCCCGGCATTTTCTTCGCAAAAAGCAGCGTGCAGTCAGCAATCGCCTTGTATATATTTATTGTCGGGCTTGTTTATAATACGCTGCTTCGGGGCCTTGCTGACTATACAGGACTTCAGTGGGTCCTCGATAACCTGCTGCATGTGGCGGTGCCGATCTTGTTTGTCATCTATTGGTTTCTATTCACGCCGCGCACCTTTTTCCGGTGGAGCCAATGCTTGTACTGGCTGATATATCCTTTCTTTTACACCCTTTATTCCCTGATAAGAGGTTCCATTGTGCATTGGTACCCTTATCCTTTCCTCAATGTCGATACGCTTGGCTATGCACAGGTATTCATCAATATGTTTTTTATATTGGGGGCATTCAGCATAGCCGGGCTGATCATCATTGCCATCAACCGTTCGGCCGGAAAAGGCCGGATTATTTCCAATTGAATTAATACCAGGCTGCTGCAATAGCATAAAAGCTATCTTTGGACAATGAAGCGCAAGACCTTCCGCAATACCGTATTTCTTTTTATCGTTGGCGTCATTCTCGCGTCCTTTATTACAAGGCCGGGGCTTAACGATTTCACTGCTTACCTGGAAAAAAGCGGCCAGCTAAAAAGTCCGCCCTCGATCGAACATAGCAGCAGCGGCCTGTATTCCACCTTCACCGTTACTTATTTTGAGCCTGTTGCCGATACAGTCGCCGGTGGCGGGAGCAAGATCGTAGCCGTGCCCGCACGCAAAGAAAGTTATATCGGATTCCTGGGACGATTCTGGAAACAATGAGCAACAGACAGGTTTATATTCCTGGTCAACTGTTCACCGGCGACAACTGGTTGAGCGGTCATGCCGTAGTAACAACCGGCACGGAAATAACTGCCGTTATTCCCGCCAACCTTCTTCCTGATGATGCAGTTGTGACAAAACTGCCGGGCATTTCCATGGTGCCCGCTTTCATCGATGTGCAGCTTTATGGTGCTTCAAAACGATTACTATCTGCTTACCCGAACACGGAAAGCCTTTCCTTATTAAATGAAAGCAACCGCCGCGGTGGTACGGCATTATGCCTGCCCACCATCGCTACCAATACACAGGAGGTTTGCCTGAAAGCAATCGATGCGGTGAAAGCTTATCATGCAGCAGGCGGGAAAGGTATTTATGGTCTCCACCTCGAAGGACCGTGGCTGCATCCCGTGCGCAGAGGTGCACATATTGAATCGCTCATTCATTCGCCAACAGAAGATGAAGTAGACCACCTGCTTGATTATGGCGCTGATGTGATTAAAATGATTACACTAGCTCCCGAAGTTTGCACGGATAATATCATCCGGCGTTTGCTTGACGCAGGCATCATTCTCTCCGCAGGACATAGCAACGCTACTTATGCCGAGGCTGTCAACGGTTTCAGCCGGGGCATCACCGCCGTTACGCATTTATTCAATGCCATGAGTCCGCTTCATCACCGGGAACCCGGATTGGCGGGTGCCGCAATGGACGACAAACGGATCATGTCGGGCATCATTCCCGATGGTTATCATGTGGATTATGCTGCAGTGCGTATTGCCAAGGCTGCAATGGGCGAACGGCTTTTTGCGATCACGGATGCCGTTACCGAAACGGACCAGGGACCTTATCAACATACACCTGCGGGCGATAAATATGAAGCGGCAGGTATTCTCAGCGGTTCTGCCCTCACCATGGAAAAATGTCTGCACAACCTGGTAACGCATGTACATCTCGCTGAGAGCGAAGCGTTGCGTATGTGTTCATTGTATCCTGCGCGCGTGCTGCGGCTTGATCATAAACTCGGCAAAATTGAACCGGGCTATAAAGCGTGTTTTACTTTATTGGATAAAGCGCTGCATGTGAAGGAAGTGATCGGCTTTGCCTGATTATCTGACATAATGAAGCGCTATACACCCTGATTTGAGCGTTTTCGACTCAGCAAGTTTCAATGATAACTTTTCCGGCAGGCTCACACTGTCGAACAACCGTCTGCCTTCCCCTACGATCAGTGGCTGCACCATAATGCGGTATTCATCGATCAGGTCGAGTTCCATGAGTTGCGAAGGCAGATCCACTCCGCCAAGCAGCATGTCTCCACCTTCTTCTTCCTTAAGTTTAAGTATCGCTTCCCGCAGGTCGGTATTAATAATGTTTGTTTTCGGATCGTCTGCTTTCTCCAGCGTACGCGAAAAAACAATAGTTTTTTTAACGGAAACAAAGGCTTCCGCAAACTCGCTCATTGAGTCGGCCGGACCGGTATGATTTTTTGCCACATCGGGCCAGAACGGGACCATCAGCTCATAGGTCTTGCGTCCGTAAACAAACACATCCACTTCGCGCAGCAGATCCGCGAAATAGGCATGTACATCTTCACCGGCCATTCCTTTGGTGTGATCACAACAGCCATCGAGGGTAATATTAATCGAATAGATTAGTTTCCGCATACGAAATGATTTATTGTTCCTTCCAAATTAATCCGCTCTTGTATTCCGGCAAAAAGAAAAGAGGCCGGCCCGGAAATTATCCGGACCAACCTCTTTCCCTTCGGGAGCCTCAGGGAGCGCCTTCGGGAACCCCAGGGTCAATTTCTCAGCGGTACTGTTGTCTCGATACCCTGACCGAGCACACGTACATATACATAGCCGCGTGCACCGATGGCAGGAACGGTTACTTCGGCCCGGTTGCGTCCCTGTACAGCCGTTGCATTGTACTGTCCGAGGAACTGACCCGTGGCCGAGTAGAAACGGAATTGAACCTGTTGTGCCGCAGGACTATTAAATTCCGCAGTTACTTTCCTTGATGCAGGAATTTCGGTTGGATATAATTTAAATCCATTCAACGGAGGCAGTTTTACTTCCACCACCTGAGAGTACTCAAAACGGCCGAGTGCGTCAACCATACGAAGACGGTAGAAGACCGAACCATTCTGCCAGTTGGGACTTGCATCTTCGTAAGTATAGGAACGTACGGTATTACTGTTGCCAGCCGCCGCTACGGTGCCGATCGTATTGAACGTAATGGCATCGATGCTGCTTTGCACTTCAAAACTGCTGCTGAACAATTCTGCCGAAGTTGACCAATTGAGCAACGAGGTCTGGCTCTGCGTAAGCGCCGCGGTAAAGTTCAGTAGTTGAATGGGTGAAGGGATATACGTATTGTAGGTAATAAGACCGAGCGTAGCATTATCGGTTTTATGGAAAATGGTAGCTTCCACGCCTGTTGCATCACCTACACCCCAGTAGTTGTTTTGCGCCATGATCGGATCAGATGAATTGTTGTACACACTGATGCCGGGCGTAGTATTGTTGGTATTGCCGATGAAATAGTTTTTGCCATCATCGGTTGTATCGGCATTATTGAGGTTACCGAAATTAGGCTGAGGACCGGTGAGTGTGGCGCCGGAGCCTACGATGGTAATGCCCCACAGGTTATTCTTGAAAATGTTGCCCGTGATGATCGTGTTCTGTTTGCTGCTCGCGCTGCCGCCGCTCAGACTGATACCACTACCACCTGTGTTGGAATTGCCTTCGATATTATTTCCATCAATAACATTGTAGCTGACCAGCGCGTTAACGTTGGCACCACCATTCAGGAACACACCGTAACGGTTGCCGCGGATCAGGTTGTTGGATATAACAGCGTAAGTATTTCCCAAAGGAAGAAAGCCAATGCCGCCTGTCATAACTGAGCCGGCATCGATGATCTGGCAGTTAAGAATTTTAACCGTGTCGTTACCGGCGCTGGTAGCACCAAGGTTGATCTGCGGAACGTTCTGCGCAGCCGTACCATTTCCCCTGAATGTACAACCGATCATTTTCGGCGCATTGAAGATGTTGGCACCACCCTGAATTGCCGCGCGTTTGTTATCGATAAAACGGCTGTTGGTGATCATGGGGCTGGAGCGGAACAGCGCTATTGCACCATTGCCGAAAGAAGTAGAACTGCTGTTGTTGTTATAGCGGAACGTACAGTCGTCGATCCTGATGTGTGAATCGGACAGACGGCAGGACACGGCATATTCGAACGTCAGTTTTTTAAGCGACGTGTTGTTGCTGGTATCGATACGCATCCCCAAAAATCCGGTCGCAGGATCCTGCGCGGTGAACGTAACACCGGTGGGCGGATTCACGATGAGCGTTGCGCCACCTCTGACCCACAAAAAAGTGTTGGGTGCAAAACGTACGTTGGCATTTTGTGCAATGTTGAGAATATCCGTCTTACGGATCTCAACGGTGTCATTGATGATGTAATCCGTACCGTTGAAGGTAACAATGCCTCCGGAAAGACTAACAAGATCCGTGAGGGTAAGTGTAACACCTGTACCGGGCGTTACAAAGTTTGCTTTGCTTTGAAGCAGAAAGGAAAAAAGAAAAAGACTGAGTAAAGTTTTTCTCATAATAACGATGATTTTGACAGACAAAAAAAATATACCCGGACCCGGCCGGCCTCCGGTATGGACAATAGATGACGGCTTCATCCGAATGCGTGATGAAGATACAGAATCACGTCAACTCTGAATGAGTACAACAGACACAATACAAGTGCTTGTATGTTTTTACATCGTTTTACAAATAACCCAAAGGCTTATTGCCGCAATAAAAATCCATATCGACGTGCCCATCAGCAACGGCCGCCAACCCGCTCTGCGCAAGAGTTTTGGCGTAAGCGAAGCACCTACCCAAAACAATGTAACAACCAACAACCGGTGGCAGACCGCTACAATGTCTTTCGTAAAAAAATCAGGCAGTGGCAGCCATGCGTTTAACAAAACCGCAACCGCAAAAACCAGCATAAACCATGGCACGCGTAAACTGCGGAGGGTGCGGTGTTTTATCCAACCTATGCCAGCCGTCAACGGAATGATCCACAAGGCACGTATCAGTTTAACGGTTGTCGCTATCTGCAACGCAACCACTCCATACTTCTGTGCGGCGCCCGCAACAGAACTCGTATCGTGTATGGCAATAGCTGCCCAGAAACCAAACTGCTCCTGCGTCAACGATAACAGTTGTCCTATCCAGGGAAAAACCACCAGTGCCATTGCGTTTAAAATAAATACCGTGATCAGGGCAACCGCGATCTCCTCTTCGCAGGCTTTTATAACCGGTGCCGTGGCTGCGATAGCGCTTCCGCCACAAATAGCCGTGCCTACAGAAACCAATGCCGTTGTACGTTTGGGAAGATGAAACAAACGTCCGGCAAACCATCCGGCTGCCAATGTCACCATTACTGATCCTGCAGCCAGCCACCAGCCTGCTCCTCCGGCTTGCAAGGCAGCCGTAACCGGCACGCCGAAACCAAGACCCGCAACAGAGATTTGCAAAAGTAACCGCGTGATCCTGGCACTGTGCTGTTCAAAAGGATGACCCGCAATTGAAACGATGACAATGCCTGCGAGCAAAGCAACCGGTGCAGACACGAAAGGAAAAAGACAACAAAGCAAACCGGCCGTAAAAAGAAAATGGTTTCGTTTCATGTTGCAAAATTGCAACGACCCTGCCGCATGGCCCTATACACATTTGTTATGCGTGATCACTTTCTGTTATAACGTTTACGGATAAACTGAAGAAGTGTGGCAGACAAACCGGAAGGTTTGCCCTGCAGGTGAACAAAATAGAAAGTACGTGGGACAGACAATCCTTTCACTGAAATGATCCGGAATTCTTTCCCGACCAATTCCGGCTGCAAAGCTGCCACCGGCACGATGCCGAGGCAATTGGTATGACGCAGAAAAGATTTAATGCCTTCCGTACTGCCGATATGCATCACAAGGTTCATGTTATCGAGCCGCATATCATGCGACGCCAGTGCATGCTCCACCACTTCCAGGCTACCGGAGCCACGTTCCCGCAACACCAATGGCAAAGCGGCCAGTTGTTTCAGCGACAGGAAAGCCTGTTTGGCTAAAGGTTGTTGCGCATGCGCAACAACTACCAGTTCATCTTCCTGGAAAGCTGTGTACCGGAGTTGGGTGTTTCTTGTTTTGCCTTCTACAAAACCGAGCTCGATCTTTTTATCGAGCAGTGCGGCTTCTATTTGTTGTGTATTGCCGTTGAGTAACGAAAGCTTTACATCGGGAAAGGCCTGATAAAATCCGGCAAGCATCGAGGGCAACACGTATTGCCCGATCGTGGTGCTGGCGCCGAGTTGCAGCGCGCCGGCAAACCGTTGACGAAGCTGGTTGATATCGAAATCGATCTGTTTGTAGATGTCAGACACGCGTCCCGCATGTGCAAGGAGAATGTCGCCCGCCTGCGTAAGTTGAACGCGGTTGGCTTTGCGTTCAAATAAGCTAACGCCGAGTTCCTCTTCCAACTCGCGGATATGCCTGGTAACGGCAGGTTGTGTGATGAAAAGCTCTGCTGCGGCTTTGGTAAAGCTGAGATGAGCGGCTACGGCCTGAAATACTTTTAAACGGAAATCGCGCATACGGGAAGGTAAGTTAAACAGCCGCCCGATACTTCGGGCCGAAGCTTCGGCCATAAGTATTAGGTGGTAAGTAATAAGTATTAAGTTAAAACAGCCTTAGTGCCTTTTTTCGGAACGTTTATCCCCACGAGTCTCTTTTCATTTTTAATCGTAATGGCGGCGTGAGGTATAAGTTAGCGCCCTTGTTAGTCTCCCGGCCAACAAGCAAGCGTCAGGTTGCTTTGATAGGTTAAGGTCAACTTCGTACATAACGCAACGACAGGTTTTAAAATTTTCCGAACAGTTGTGGTATCTCAATGCTGATTCGTGAAAACGCGAACCAGGGATACAAAATATATTCACCATTGACTATTCACGATTCACCTGCATAAGCACCTCCCGCATTTTCTCAGGCTGCCGTGTACCCAGCGTGAGGCGGCTGCCGGATTTTTTCACCAGATGGAGACCGGTCTTGCCACCCAATGTATAAACGGTGCCGTGGCCTGTCAGCCGCCATCCGTATCCGACAAAGCCATAGTCGAGCATTTCTGCTTTTTTCAGATCAGACCAGCGGATGAAATGGAATTTTTTTCGGAACGGACTCCAGCGATAGTACACGCCTTCCCGCGTCAATTGTGTTTCTAAAAAACAAAAATGAAAAAGCAATAAAAGGGAAAGGGGGAGCAGGGCGCCCGCGATGAGTAAACCATCCGTTGCGGGTTTGTCGCCAAAAGGTTTTCCCAAAACAAGTTGCTGAAAGATACCGTACGCAAACAACAGGATCAACCCCAGTAGCAGCACATAAAAAGGAATAGTGTGACGGCCGCGGAAGTATTGTTTTTCCCTGAACAGTATTGGTTCCATGGTTGACGATAAGTTATACGTGCTAAGTAGTAAGTTGTAAGTAAACAGCCGGTAGAAGCCCGAAGTATCGGGCGTAAGGAGGAAACGAAAAGCATTGACCATTCACTATTGACTCATTCACTTATTGACCGCTGCCTCTTCTTCCTTCTTCCATTGTTTTTCCATTACAAACGTACCGAATGGAATGATGGAAGCGACAAAGGCTTTCAGTACCCATCCCCAGCCTTTTTTATACTCGCGTTTTACCTCGAGTGCCATAATGCCGAAAGCAACGAATAGCACGCCGTGCAGTCCGCCAACAATGGTTACAGCCTTAGGCATATCCGCCCAATATTTCAACGGCATTGCGATCAGCAAAAGCACGAGAAAAGAAACCCCTTCTGCCCAACCAATTTTTCTGAACCAGCTAAATGATTTTCCGTCCGACATATTAAGTCAAAATTCAAAAGTAAAAATTCAAAACACGTGAATGGTCAATGGTGAATATTTTTTGCGAAGCCCGCGCGTCTCTTTCACGCAAAGGCGCAAAGAACAGCAACTCCTTACACCCTACACCTTACGCCTTATCCCTTATACCATATCCTTTTACCTCAATAGTCGACCACCTGCTCCACAATCGTCTGTGGTATTTCGCGCCATTCGTACTGCTGATTGCGGAGTTGCGGCTCAAAGCCGGCTTCGCGGATCGCATCCTGGATGGTTTTATAGGTAAAGCGGTGAGGCGCACCGGCGGCACTTACCACATTTTCTTCGATCATAATACTGCCGAAGTCGTTGGCTCCTGCATGCAGGCACAGTTGTGCCGTTTGCTTACCAACCGTCAGCCAGCTTGCCTGGATGTTTTTCACATTCGGCAGCATGATGCGGCTGAGGGAGATCATGCGGATATATTCGTCGGGAGTGGTCAGGTTGTGAACACCGCGGATTCTTGCCAGCAAAGTGTCCACATCCTGGAAGGTCCAGGGAATGAATGCCAGGAACCCTTTGGCGTGTTCGGGTTTGCGGCTTTGCACTTCGCGGATGCTTACAAGGTGTTCGAAGCGCTCTTCGATCGTTTCCACGTGTCCGAACATCATGGTGGCAGAAGTGGTGATATCCAGCTTGTGTGCTTCGTGCATCACATCCAGCCATTCCTGCGCGCCACATTTTCCTTTGGAGATGAGACGGCGTACGCGGTCGGTCAGTATTTCAGCGCCGGCACCGGGCAGGCTGTCGAGGCCCGCTTCTTTAAGGGCTGACAATACTTCGTGGTGGGTGCTTTTTTCAAGTTTGGTGATATGTGCGATCTCGGGTGGCCCGAGCGCGTGCAGTTTTACATGCGGAAACTCCTGCTTTAATTGGCGGAAGGTATCGGCGTAAAATTGTAATCCGAGTTCGGGGTGGTGACCGCCCTGCAGCAGCAATTGATCGCCGCCGTACCGGAGTGTTTCTTCAATTTTCCGGCGATACGTGGGCATATCGGTGATGTAGGCATCCGCATGACCCGGTATTCTGAAAAAGTTGCAGAATTTACAGTTGGCAATGCACACGTTCGTTGTGTTCACGTTGCGGTCTATCTGCCAGGTTACTTTTCCGTGCGGCACCTGTTTTTTGCGCAGCTCATCAGCGATGTACATCAGATCGGCCAGCGGAGCATGGTGATACAGATATACGCCTTCCTCAACGGAAAGGAAGCCGAAGCCGGCAGCTTTCTTATAAAGTTCTTCCAATTGCATAAACGGGATTATCGGCTGCAAAGTTATACCATGTAAAACAAAAGGAGGTCAGAAAGGTTGCGTAGCTGCCGTCCGGCGGGCATTATTTGCCGTCGGTTGATGACTCGGGGCCGGGCGGGGGAAAAAGCTTAAATTGAGTATGCCTGTCAAAAAACGGTTGCCATATGCCGGCGCGATTGCTTTACCTGCTTATGTTCCTTGGGCTTAACTGGCCCTGTAGCCCCGTGGCTGCACAGGAGGAGTTTGTGGAACCGCCAGCCCGTTTCCTCAGCCGCACGCCTATCGGACTTTTCACCGGCGGCGTAGTGGTGCTCAGAGCCCGGCTCGAGCCTTTCACCGACACACTTAGTTTTATTTTCGACACCGGCAGCAGTGGCATTTCGCTGGATTCGGCTACAGCAGTTTATCTCGGCCTGCAACCCGGCCCGCCCGAAAAAACGATCCGCGGCATTGCCGGTATGAGAAGAGTCGGTTTCCTGCACAACCGCAGCCTCACCCTCGACGACCTTACTATCGACAGCCTGAATTTTCATGTCAACGATTACAATATCCTTACCGAAGTGTACGGCGAGAAGATCGATGGCATCATCGGTTACTCCATCCTCAGCCGGTACATCTTACAGATCAACTACGACAGCCTGTTCATTGACTTTTACAGCCCGGGAATAATCCGCTATCCCAGGGGCGGCACCCTTTTCAAACCACAGATCAATAATCTTCCGCTGGTCACGGCCCGCGTCCGCGACGAACGCACGATCAACTCCCGCTTTTTATATGATGTAGGGGCGGGATTATGTGTCCTCTTTTCCTCCGACTTCATCAAAGACAGCACCCTGCTCGGACGCAAGCGGAAGTTTTATCCCAAACAAGGCGAAGGCGTTGGCGGCAAGATCGATATGCAAATGACGTTGCTCAAAGAGTTCCGGCTCGGCCCCTACCGCTTCCGGCGCGTGCCGGTTTATATTTTTGATGATGAGAACAACGTAACGTCGTATCCGCAGCTGGGCGGATTGATCGGCAACGACCTGCTGCGGCGGTTCAACTGCATTCTTAATTATCCTAAAAGAGAGTTTTACCTCACTCCCAATACGCATTTCAAAGAACCATTCGACTATGCCTATTCCGGGCTTGAACTTTATCTCATCAATGGCGTCATAACGGTCGGCGATGTGGCGCCGGGCTCACCCGCGGACAGGGCGAAAATCAAGGAGGGTGACCAAGTACTGGCCATCAACAATAATTTTTCCCAGAACCTTAACCAGTATAAGGTGGCCTTGCAGGCGACAGGCCAGCACATCAAATTATTGCTCCGCCGGAACGGGCAACTCATCACCGTGGAGTTCACGATAAAGCGGATCCGGTAGGCCGGGCTTCTTTTTTTTACCTCATTTTTTCCTCCCATCTTTGTCGCCGCGCAGGCCGCAACCCGCTACCGGCGCGCGTCTAAATGTTGCTTTTTATGAAAAAACTCCTTCTGCTTGCCTTCACCGCCCTCACTGCAATCGTGGCCTGGTGCCAGGGCAGCGAAACCTTCATCAACATTCCCACCAACCAGGGCAGCTATGCCCTTCGTCAATGGACGGGCGACAACGGACTTCCCTGGTCTGCCACCGATTCGCGCACAGATCAATGGGCCACGGCCAGCGGCAATAAAGCCATCTGCTATCGCAATGGCATCGTTTCGTGCGATGGCATCCCCGGAGGTATCGGCTCCGTTACGTTTCGTCACCGCTTACCTTTTGACGCCAACGCGACTATTCAGGTCTGGGTGAATAATTCACAAGTCGGAACGGCAGCCGTCACCGGCACGTCCCAATCAACAACGATATCAGGTATCAATATTGCCGGCAATTTCAAACTGGAGTTCCGTAATGCCTCGACCACTACACGTATTGCATTGGATGACGTGGTATGGACAGGCTACGGGGCACAGGCCTGTACCACTCCCACAGCACAACCGCAATCACTCATTTTCAATTCCGTTACGCAAAACAGTATCGCCGCTTCTTTTACCGCAGCTTCACCTGCCGCAGATCAGTATCTCGTGTTGACGAGTACGGCACCTTCGCTGACCGGCCTTCCCGTTAACGGCAACATTTATTCCACGGAAGATGTAATTGGCAATGCAGTGGTGGTGGCCAACAGCAGCACTACTTCTTTTACCGTAAACAGCCTGAGTCCCGCTACTACTTATTATTTTTTTGTTTTCGCACTCAATAATCAAAATTGCTCCGGCGGTCCGCTTTATCTTACCACGGCGCCGCTGAGCGGCAATATAACGACCAGTGCCCCGCCGGTTTGTGCCGCACCGGCAACAGGTCCGGGTTCTCTTACGTTAAATGCCACTGCCAGTACGGTGAGCGGCAGTTTTACTGCCGTTGCAGGTGCTGATGGCTACCTGGTGGTGCAAAGTTTTTCCGCAACATTGGGTGCAATACCCGCGGCTATGACAAGTTATGCTCCGGGTTCTGCGTTTGGCAGCGGAACAGTTGTGAAGTTTGGCGCAGGCACCAGTTTCACAGCCACCGGCCTCAGCCCCAACACCCCTTATTATTTCTTCGTATTTGCGGTAAGCGGCTTCAGTTGCACCGGCGGACCACTTTACAATACCACTTCAGGTAACGGCACCATCTCCACCAACGACAACACCACCGGTGAACCCGCGGGTTATTATTCCACCACTACCGGTAAAACCTGTGAGGCACTGAAAACCGAACTTTCCACGATCATCACAAGCGGACACTCACCACGCACTTACGGCGACCTCTGGACACAATACCTGAGCACGGATGTCATTCCTAATCCTGCCGGTGCCGGCAACGTGATCTGGGATATGTATTCCTTCAAAGCCAATGGCACGGCCAATTATTACTATACGCCGGGCAGCGATCAATGTGGCCAATACGACAGTGAAGCTGATTGCTATAACCGCGAACACAGTTTCCCCGCAAGTTGGTTCAACGATGCCGCACCCGCGATTACTGATTATCATCATATTTTCCCGACTGATGGTTGGGTCAATAACAAGCGGTCCAATCACAAATACGGTGTGGTGGCCTCCGCCAGTTATACTTCGTCCAACCTCAGCAAACTTGGCACTTCTGCCACTGCCGGCATCAACGGAGAAGTATTTGAACCAATCGATGAGTATAAAGGGGATGTGGCGCGCGCTTATCTCTATATGGTCACGCGCTATGAAACCAATCTCAGCACCTGGAAAAATTACAACACCGAAGGCGCCGCAACGTTGACAGCGGCCACTTTCCCCGGCGTGGAAATAAATTACCTGCGGCTGATGATCAAATGGCACCGGCAGGATCCGGTAAGCAACAAAGAAATTGTCCGCAACAACGGCGGATACAATTTCCAGGGAAACCGCAACCCGTATGTGGATCATCCGGAATTTGTGGACCTTGTCTGGAACAATACCTGCACAGGACTCGGCGCGCTGCCCGTAGATATTCTGTTGTTCTCCGGTAAACTAACCGGCGATAAAATTGTTTTAACATGGGAAGTTGATAATGAACGTAATCTTTCCCGTTATGAGGTAGAAAAAAGTTTCAACGGCACAAGCTTTACGTTCATCGGCCAGGTATCGGCTACCGGCCTGCCTGCTTATCATTTTACCGAGTCGGTTCAGGCTTTTCGCGGAAGAAGAGTATTTTACCGCCTCAAAAAAGTAGACCGGGACGGCCGCTTCACGTACAGCGAAGTTTTCACCGTTCATATTCCGGCTGCCAACAAAATGAGCGTTTATCCCAATCCTGCCCGCCATACCCTGAGCGTGCAGTTGACAGAAAACGTCAATAACCCGGTGGAAATAAAACTGACCGACATGACTGGCCGCCTGCAAATGCAGATGAACTACCAGGCAGAAGCCGGACTGATCAACATTCCGCTGACAAAGATCAACAGCGGATTATACCTGCTCACCGTACGCAACGGTGAGCAGCAATACACGCAAAAAGTAATAGTAGATAAAATACATCCATGATACAATTTGATCGATTTACACTTTCCAACGGGCTTCGCGTAATCGTGCACCAGGATACGTCCACGCCCATGGCCGTGATGAACGTGATGTACGACGTGGGCGCACGCGATGAAGATCCGGACCGCACCGGCTTTGCTCATCTTTTTGAACACCTCATGTTCGGAGGCTCTGTGAACATTCCCGATTACGACGAGCCATTGCAAATGGCCGGCGGAGAAAACAACGCTTACACCACAAACGATCTCACCAACTATTATATCACCCTGCCGTCGGAAAACCTGGAAACAGCTTTCTGGCTCGAAAGCGATCGCATGCTGTCGCTGGCTTTTGATGAAAAAAGCCTGGAAGTACAACGCAAAGTAGTTTGCGAAGAATTCAAAGAACATTATCTCAACAAACCTTACGGAGATGTGTGGCACACGCTGCGCAGCGTGGCTTACAAAGAACATCCTTACCGCTGGATGACCATCGGGGAAAAACTGGCCCACATCGAAAACGCAAAGCTCGAAGATGTAAAAGCCTTTTTCTTTAAACATTACCGTCCGCAAAACGCGGTGCTGGTGGTTGCCGGAAACGTAACGACCGAACAGGTAAAAACATTGACAGAAAAATGGTTTGGCGATATCCCCGCCGGGGAAAAATATGAACGCCACCTGCCGCAGGAGCCCGAACAAACCGAAGCGCGTAAGAAAGAAATGCATGCGGCCGTTCCTGTCGATGCATTCTACAAATGCTGGCACATGGCTTCACGTCTCGACAAGCGTTATTACATCGCTGATCTGCTCACCGACATTCTCGGGGGTGGCGCTTCCAGCCGGTTGTATCAATCGCTGGTAAAAGAACAACGCTTGTTCAGCAATATCGAATGTTTTCATTTCGGCAGCACCGATGCCGGCCTCGCCTGCATCAGCGGCAAGCTGGTGAAAGGTGTAACGATGGAGCAGGCAGAAAAAGCGGTGGAGGCAGAACTCGAAAAAATGAAAACAGCTACAGTTTCCGATACAGAACTGCAGAAAGTGAAGAACAAAACCGAAAGCATGATCGCTTTCGAAGACATGAGCGTGATGAGCCGCGCGGGCAGCCTTGCTTATTATGAAATACTCGGCGATGCCGCACTCATGAACCAGGAGCTCGACAGATACGCCGCCGTAACCGGTGCCGATATTCTGCAGGAAAGCAGGATCTTGTTCCGCCCCGAAAACAGCAGCACGCTTTATTATTACGCCAAACAGTAAGTTACCTTTCAATCAACAACATGCCAGACAGATCCATAGCTCCCGTAATTGTAGATGCCGTCGATTTTAATCCCAAACTGCAACCCTGCGAAAAATGGACGCTTAAAAACGGAGTAGAAGTTTATAGTGTAAATGCCGGTGCCGAAGAACTCATGTCGCTTGAACTCGTCTTTTATGCAGGCAACTGGTTTGAACAGAAAAACCTCGTAGCGGCCACTACCAATTTTTTACTGAAAAATGGTACCCGCCAGCGCAATGCCTTCCAGATAAACGAACATTTTGAATATTACGGTGCGCATCTCAGCCGCGCCTGCTACAATGAAACGTCCACGCTTTCCCTGCACACACTTACCAAACACGTTCGCGAACTGCTGCCCGTTGTACGCGAACTGGTGACCGATGCGCAAATGCCGGAAGAAGAATTATCCATCTACCAGCAAAACATGAAGCAGCGACTGAAAGTGAACCTTCGCAAAGCCGATTTTGTAGCCGGACGCCTGATCGATGTGTATCTTTTCGGAGAAGAACATCCCTATGGCCGTTACACCAAAGATGAAGATTTCGACACCCTGAACCGCGAGGAGCTGTTGCAATTCTATCGCCAGTATTACCAGCAGGGACGTTTTATTATTTTCGTCGCAGGCAAACTGCCATCCGACCTCGAAGCATTGCTCAATGAATATTTCGGCGATCTGCCCACACAGCCTGTAACCCTTCCCACACACGCGTTGCAACCGGCAACCGAAAAGAAATACCGCATCAGCAACGATCCGGATGGTGTACAGGGCTCTATCCGCATCGCGCGCGAATTCCCGAATCGCCATCACCCCGATTTTATCCGCGTGCAAACGCTCAACAGTCTGTTCGGCGGCTTCTTCGGATCGCGGCTGATGAGCAATATACGTGAAGACAAAGGTTATACCTACGGTATTCACAGTTACCTGCTCAACCATATTCATGATTCTGCATGGATGATCAGCACAGAAGCAGGCAAAGAAGTTTGCGAAGCCACCATTGCGGAAGTATATAAGGAAATGAAGGAGCTGCGCGAAGTAGCGGTAGATGATGAAGAACTCTCGCTGGTTAAAAACTTCATGATCGGCAGTATCCTCGGCGACCTGGATGGACCTTTCCAGATCATCGGCAGGTGGAAAAATCTTATCCTCAACGGACTCGACGATCAGTATTTCTATAAATCCATTGAAACGATCAAAAGCATCACGCCGCAGGAATTACAGGAACTGGCCAACCGCTATCTCGTAGAGAAAGATTTCTATGAACTGGTAGTTGTATAAGATTATTTACCTTCTGTGCTGATGATCGGCAATTTCTCTTCTGCATTGCGCAGACGTTTACGCAAAATACCTTTGGGATTGAACCGCTTTGCAACTGTAAGGCGGTAATTTCCCGTGGAAACAATATAACGGTAATCATCCGTTGCACTGCCAACAGACACGCGGTTTCCAAACCACGAAATATTGGCCGTCCATCTATCGCTGTTATAGCCCACTACCGCACGGAAAATCAGGTTGGGGCTGAAGGTCACGCGTGTGCGGCTTGTATTGTCCTCTTCAAATTCCTTTATAAAACTGAGGTCACCGTTGACAGTAGCGGAGCCTGTCAGGAAGAAATGTTTTTTCAGTACCCAGGTATAAGCATAGCCGGCCCCTGGTCCTACTTCCCAGAAACGCGCCTTGCGCACGTCCTGCTGCGGAAACACGTCGGCATATTCCGAAGGCACCAGCGCGCTGTCGCCGCGAATAGTGCCATAGTATACTTCACCACCTAACAGAAAGGAACCTGCTGATTTTTTCTGCCATTCATTTTGCAAAAATGCGGCGCGGTAAGAAAACTGACGGGAGTTGAACAGACGGTACAGCGCACCGCCGATCATCTGTACTTTCAGATCGGGTCGCGTATAATAAGCCTCATCCGGAGCCGCTGCCTTTCCTTTTGGCCGCAGGTAGTAGCCTTTATAAAATTGTCCGAATATATCGCCGACCCATTTGCGTGCATAAATGTGCGATTGCAGGTCAAGGGAACGGGTCTTGCCTTTGTCTTTATTGTCCGGATCCACGAAACGCAGGGGAACGCCCACGTTCAATGTAAGGATGCCGTAGGTCACTCCCACGCCCGCATTCAAAGCATTATTGGGTTGATAGTGCAACATCCGGTTATTGTCAGTATTGCGAAGGCGTAGACTGGTATATTTCTGTGAAAAGAATACCCGGCCGGTGATGAGCTTAGGATAGGTCTGGTAATAGCTGCTGTCGAATGGTACGGGTTTGCGGCGTTGCGCAGAAACAGACATCGGGGTCGAAAGGACCATTATCAGCAGGACCGACGTAAAAACGAAAAGCAAACAGGCTCGGGATTGTTGCATAGTGTAAACATAAAGCAAAAAACTATGCCGCATCTGCAGCAACGCACTGCCCAATGAGAGTACCCGCAATAACCTGCGAAAAATGGTTGGTTAAGCGGAATATTTTCCCCGCTCCGTAAAGCCCACGCCCTTTTACGTTAATTTTACCCGCAAAGCATGTTTCCATGAATTTCGACCGGAAGGATCTCTCCAAAGAACAATTGCTCGACATATACCGGAAGCTGTTATGGCCCCGGATGATAGAAGAAAAAATGCTCGTCCTGCTGCGCCAGGGAAAAATCAGCAAATGGTTCAGTGGTATCGGCCAGGAGGCCATAGCCGTTGGTGCTACCATGGCGCTGGACAAAGATGAATGGATCATGCCATTGCACCGCAACCTCGGCGTATTCACCACCCGCGATATGCCCCTTGATAAACTGGTCAAACAATGGCAGGGCAGCCGCGACGGATACAGCAAGGGCCGCGAACGCAGTTTCCATTTCGGCAATAAAGAACATCATATCTGCGGAATGATCTCCCACCTCGGTCCGCAACTCGCTATTGCAGATGGTGTGGCATTGGCACATAAACTCCGTCAGGAATCCAAAGTATCACTGGCCTTCACCGGCGAAGGCGGTACCAGCGAAGGCGACTTCCACGAAGCGCTCAACGTGGCCGCCGTCTGGGACCTGCCCGTCATTTTCCTGATAGAAAATAACGGCTACGGACTGAGTACGCCTACAAGCGAACAATACCGCTGCATCAGCCTCGTTGACCGGGCCAAAGGCTACGGCATGGAAGGCGTGCAGGTAGATGGTAACAATATTCTGCAGATGTATGATACAATCCGCGGTGTGCGCGACTATTGTATTAAACACCAGAAACCTTACCTGATCGAAGCCATCACTTTCCGCATGCGCGGACATGAAGAAGCCAGCGGCACCAAATATGTACCGCCGCATCTCTTCGAATTATGGAAACAAAAAGACCCGGTCGATAATTTTGAGCAATACCTGATCGCAGAAGGCGTATTGACGGAAACACTCCGCGATGAAATCCGCCAGGAATTCCGCGATAAAATAGAAAGAGAATTGGTAAAAGGTTTTGAAGCACCGCCGATGCCCGTGGATGAAGAGGAAGAAGTAAATGATGTATACGCGGAGTCCGCACCCGGTGCACGTGTACTCGATCATTCCGGCATGGAAGACGAACCGTCTACCGAACTCCGGTTCATCGATGCTATCCGCCAGGGATTGCAGCAGTCGATGGTTAAGCACCCGAATCTCGTGGTGATGGGACAAGACATTGCCGAATACGGAGGCGCCTTCAAGATCACCGAAGGCTTTGTACAGGAATTTGGCAAAGAACGCGTACGCAATACGCCCATCTGTGAAAGCGCCATCGTTGGTGCAGCATTGGGTTTAAGCCTGGAAGGACATAAAGCCGTTATGGAAATGCAATTTGCAGATTTTGTAACCGTAGGCTTTAACCAGATCGTTAACAACCTGGCAAAGATCCATTATCGCTGGGGACAAAATGCGGACGTGGTGGTGCGGATGCCTACAGGTGGCGGTGTGGGAGCAGGCCCTTTTCACAGCCAAAGCAATGAAGCCTGGTTTGTGCACACACCCGGATTGAAAATAGTATACCCCTCCACCCCTGCCGACGCAAAAGGATTGCTGATCGCCGCGATCAATGATCCCAACCCTGTTTTATTCTTTGAACATAAAGCACTTTACAGAAGTGTTAGCGGGCAGGTTCCGGATGAAATATATGAAGTGCCGATCGGTAAAGCACGCCAGGTAAGAAGCGGCGACGAGATCAGCATCATCACCTATGGAAGTGGCGTCCACTGGGCGGAAGACTATGCAGCCGAACATCCCGAAATATCGATCGACATTCTCGATCTCAGAACATTACTGCCATTGGATTATACGGCCATCCGCGATGCGGTGCGCCGCACGGGTCGCGTATTGTTGCTGCACGAAGACACACTCACCGGTGGCATTGGCGGAGAAATAGCGGCGTGGATCGCAGAACACTGTTTCAAATGGCTCGATGCACCCGTGATGCGTTGCGCTTCATGGGATACGCCGGTCCCCTTCAATATAGAACTGGAAAAAGGATTCATGGCCAAATCACGCCTGGGCGAAAGCATCGAAAAATTGTTGAACTACTGATCAATTCTTTCCCTGCGCCAGCAACCAACCGGCAATCGCTTTTGAAATGTCGTGATCACAGAGCCTGTCCAGCCAGAAATATTCGCCGGCGGCATTGACCTCGAGGAAATAATAATTATCCTGCGGATCGATGATGATGTCGATCGCGCCGTACTCTATGCGGAGAATGGACATAAGCCGCAATAATTTTCGCTGAATCTCTTCAGGCAAAGCAAAAGGTTCCCATTTGTCGATGAGTGCCACGCCTTCTTTCCGCCAGTCCAACCTGGCTTCTTCGTTTTGCTGCGAGTCAACACCGAAGGCAAAAACCTTTTCCCCGATTATTGTGATCCGCAGTTCTCTTTTCTTTTCAATTTTTTCCTGGAATACCATCGGGCAGTACTGCACGGACTCGAGGTCATCGGCATCAGCGGCCTCGAGTTGATTGGTAAATACCACATGCTCCGTTTTTTCTTTATAAATAGCAAAAGAGCTTTGCATTTTAGTAATCACGGCGCCACCCACGCGATCCATGAACGCGCGGATATCATTTGCATCATTGCTGATACAGGTGGCAGGAATCATCAAACCCACTTCGCGGGCCACCAATAGTTGTTGTTCCTTGCTATCGAGACGTCGATAGGTTGCGGGTCGGCCGAGTGTATAACAACGCAGTCCTTCGATCATACCAAAAATCGTTTGCCGTATCTCGCCAACGGCGGCCTGGTAAAACTCGCGGTCCAGGATGTCTTTCAGGTCACCCGTGATATTGTAGGCACGACGGAACCAAGCGGCGTGCAGGGACTCAAGCTCGTGCGCCACGCCGTCGGTGTGCAGGGTTATTTTCCAATCACCGTCAATAAAGGAGGTGGTCAGCGTATGGTGCAACGGATAAAGGTCTACGTTGAAGCGCACTACTTCGGTGCCGGCCTCTTCGAGAAATCTCGTTACGTGCCCGATGCATTCGTTATCACGGCTATGGGTGACAATTAAAATTTTCTTTTTACTCATATTGATCTTTTTATGCAGGCAAAATACCTGGTAAGCTTGTTGGTTGGGCTTGTTGGTCTGGAGACCAACAAGGGCATCTTCTTAATCCTCATACCTTAGCCCGAAGTGTCGGCCCGAAGTTTCGGGCCTTACGCCACCGTTGGTCTCCAGACCAACGGGCCTGCTCATCCTTGAATTATGTACAAAGTTGACCTTAACCTATCAAAGCAACCTGGCTCTTGCTTGTTGGTCTGGAGACCAACAAGGGCGCTAACTTATACCGTTCCCAACAGTTGTGATGTCTTCACGAACCAGCACAAAGGCTGTTTTAACTTATAACTTATTACTTAAAACTTACACCTTACGCCTTATACCTTATACCTTCTCCATCAATGCATCTGCAATGGCTTCAGCGATCGGATAATGCAGATCGCGTTGCAGCATACCCCATTCGCCCTGCGGATTTACTTCCAGGAAAACATATTCGCCATCCGGCTGGCGAATGATATCGATGGCGCCGAAAGACAACTGCAGGGATTGCATCAGCGCTTGTAATTTTTCTTTTAGAGCATTGGGCAATTCATACGATTGCCACTGCGATGCTCCTGTATGCGTGCGCCAGTCGGTGGTAGCCGAGCCATCTTCGTATTGCGAAGCAACAACGGCTGTATCGATACGACCGGTAAAAAAAAGACCGGCGATATACACTACGCGCAATTCATAAGCTTTGTTAATGGCCTGCTGAAAAATCATCGGGCAATAGATCAGCGATTGCAAGCCCGCAAGGTCTGTTTCCTGCAAAAAGGTTGCCGGGAAAAATGCGCCGCGCCCATGCATATTGCGTTGCAATCCGCCGTGCAGCTTCATGATCACCTGCTCGTTGTGGCGATGATAAAAATCGCGGACAGCCTGTTCGTCGCTGGTGAACATCGTATCGGGAACAACCAGACCGGCTGCTCTTGCTTTTTGCAACTGATACATCTTCCGGTCGATCACATATTGAGCGTGATGAAAATCGTTGATCCATGGACGGTCTTTCAATTCATCCACCAGCAATTGCCATACGGTATTATATTCCTGCCGATAGATGGCGAGAAAATCTTCATCGAGTTCTTCGGGTGTATCGAGGTGCCAGATCTTGCGGTACCACACGGCTTTTACTTGTGAAAGATCGAGTATTGCTCCACTTGCCGACGTCAATGTCATTTTACGATGCCGACCTTTTTCATCGGAATATGCAAACCGGTAGCCGGTAGCAAGATGGTCGGTATCCAGCCGGAAGCAGGGAATATGGCGGCGTTCTAGATATTCTTTGAAAATATCGACCGTGTAGGTGTCTTGTGAATGCGTGATGTAAAGGATCATAAAGGGGCAGCCGTGAAGTAAAAAGGCTGCCGGAAAAGACCGGCAGCCTCAGCATGTTGACGTTAATGATTATACACCTCCTTCGTCGCCGTCGGAAGGGTACTTGTGTGTTTCATCGTGATGATCCAGCCACGGTTTTGTGATGGAGGATTCCAGTTGTTCACCGTTGGCATTTTCCTGCGGCTGCGGCACATTCTTGTGTTGTGACTCCAGGAATTTTGCAAAAAAGGGCTGTTGCTTTTTTTCTTCCATGTTTCGCATTTTTTTTACGTTAGTGAAAATTGGGAACGAGAGAATTTGTCCGTGCTGCATACGCAGACAGATAAGTGTTGATGTTGTTTACCCGGGCTTAAATTTCGTCGCCGTCCGACGGATACTTCTGCGTTTGCTCCATGTCGAGCCATGGCTTGGTTATCCATGCTTCTGCGGATTGCTGCTCGCTGGAAGTTACGCGGCCATCAGGGTTTGTCTGCTTGTCCTGGTTTTCCAGGAAACGTGCAAAAAAGGGTTGCTTTTTTTCGTTTGAGGTTTGCATACAAATTTTCATTTAGGAATGAAGGAAATACTGACTGATGGCTTGTGAGTACAGTAAGTTAAGGAAAAAAAATCCATTCCCGGCAAGCTTTTCCGCCGAAATAATACGTTCAGATTTTCGCGCAACTGATAACGGTTGATTATTAAAGGGTTTTTCCCTGGCCGTATAAGGCCTTTCCCGACCGGGCGCCGGTATGTTTCTCCTGGTCGACCGTTACCTGGCCATTGACGATCACAAAATGAAAGCCTCTGGAATAAGCGTGTGGTTTTGAAAACGTGGATACATCGGTTACTTGTTTTTCGTCAAACACCACGATATCTGCAGCAAACCCCGGCTGAAGCAAACCACGTTCATGCAATTGAAACTTTTGTGCGGGCAGGGAGGTCATGCGGCGGATCGCTTCTTCGAGTGAAATCACTTTTTCTTCGCGCACATATTTACCCAATACACGTGCATTGGTGCCGTAGCCCCGCGGATGCGGCATGCCGGCATTCAGCACGCGGATCGAAGCATCGCTCGCAAACATGTTGAAAGGATATTGCATGATGCGTTTTACATCTTCCTCTCCCATACCATGAAATACGGCACTCGCGCCACCGGCGATCATGATATCGAGCACGGTGATGGCCTCTTCGCGGGCTTTGTGTTTGCGGCCTTTGAGCAGGTTGATCTCTTCGATACTTTTTCCGTTATAAGAGGTGTCGGCGGCGTGATAAGCCACTACGGCATAATTGAAATGTTTGAGTTTGCGTTTTTTCAAACGGGCCAGCATGCTTTTGATCACGTACTCGCGCACTTCGGGGCGCTGCAACCGCGCGCGGATGCTGTCTTGTCCGTCGGCCAGGATTTCATCGGGGATCAACGTACTGATGGAAGTGCTGCTGGCAGTATAAGGATACTGATCAATGGTCACTTCTATCCCCTGGCGGCGGGCGGCTTCTACCATAGCGACGGTTTCACGGCTGCGTCCCCAGTTTTGCTGACCGCTTAATTTGAAATGCGAAATCTGTACAGGAATATTTGCTTCGCGACCAATGGTGAGCGCTTCTTCGATGGCTGCCGTAACGCTGTCGCCTTCATCGCGCATATGGCTGGCATAAACGCCGTGGTAGCGGGCCGTAACACGGGCCAGCGAAACGATCTCGGGAGTTTTGGTATAAGTACCGGGTATGTAAATGAGTCCGGTAGAAAGACCGACCGCACCATCTTTCATGGCTTTGTCGACCAGTTGTTCCATTTTTTCCAATTCGGCAGGTGTGGCGTCGCGGTTGGCTCTTCCCATGATGGCCTTGCGCACATCATTGTGCCCGATCAGTGAAGCCACATTGATGGATAACTTCAATGAATCGATCCAGCCCAGGTATTTGCCGATGTTGACATTGGAAGAACCGCAATTACCGGTGATCACGGTAGTAACACCGTCGTAAATGAAATTAGCGGCGGTAGGATCTTTCACTTCATCGTCTTCGATATGTGTATGAACATCGATGAAGCCGGGTGCCACAATCAGACCGGTGGCATCGATGGTGCGTGCGGGCTTGAACTTTAAGGCGGTGCCCGCTTGAATAATACGGCCGTTGCTGATGGCCACGTCTCCGTAGTACCAACTGTTGCCCGTACCGTCAACGATCTTACCGTTTTTGATCAGCAGATCGCAGGAGGGAATGTTTTGGGCAAAAAGCAAAACAGGCAGGAAAGCAAGAAATGACAGCGCGCATTTTTTCATAAGGGGAAGTTACGGTATGCGGCAGAGTAAACAAAAGAACTGATGGCCTGAAATGATGACGATGCAGGTTATTGCTTTTATTATTTTTCTTAATAAAATAAAAAGATCAGCCGCCGCATCAACCGGCACTCAGCTACTGTGATCCGAGATGATCACCCATTTGTTATTGATCTTGCGGAAGAGTAAAGTGAAATGTCCGCTGAGGTCACCGATCGATCTGGTGAGATGCCATTTTCCTACCACAGAAAAATAGATCACCGATAAACGCTTTACCTGGATGATATCGAAATGCAACTTGCCCATGGCGGCGGTATCGGGATACCCTTTTTTGTAATTGTTCAACGTATGCTGCCAGCCGTAGGTAACGCCCGACTTGCCAATGAACATAAGGGAGTCGCTTCGCCAGTAGCCGTCCATAAACGCTTCCAGGTTGCCGCTGTTCCAGGCAGCCGTCTGCCGGTCAAGCGTGGTGCGTATTTGTTTTTCATCCGCTGATTGCGCGTGCAGCACGGCGGACAACAAAAGAGCGGTGAGGAGGGTTTGCATTTTCATAGTGCGAAGATAAACAGCCGACCGATACTTCGGGCCGAAGCTTCGGCCTAAGTAATAAGTTATAAGTATTAAGTACTAAGTATTCTTTGTATCCCGGCTCCCTGGCGTCTTTGCGTGAACCCTTCGGGAGGCCGAAGTATCGGCCTCAGGGAGCGCAAAGGCTCAAAGCTATTCACCCATTCACCATTGACGATTCACGATTCACGCCACTTGCGTTTTGAATTTTGAATTATCAATGATTGCAGTCTTCCTCGTGCGCATGGTCATGCTGGCGGCAATAACGGAAATTGAGGAAATGCGCGGCCACAATGAAACCAACCGAAGGGATCAGCAGCCAATGATTGTGATGTGCAAAAAGGAGTCTGACAATGAGGAGCGCCATTCCAACGGAAAATAAAATAACCGGCAACTGGCGGTGATGATGCAGACGATAACCGTGATACAATGAATAAACACCCACAATGAGTGCCAGCAGCACCATTCCCGCTTCGAAGTAATGATTGTCAATGATATTGACGCCGAAAAGCGGAAGGCTGCTCATGATCAGGGGCAACAGCGCACAGTGGATCGCGCAGGCCAATGAAGCCCCGATACCCAATGCGTCCCAATTGATCCTGAATTTCATAAAGGACAGCAAAAATACACAAAAAGCAACAATGTTGCAAAATAGATATGCAGGAGTTTCGTTAAACTACCAAAATGCAGGTCTTCCGTTTCAGTTGGCTTAACTTTGCAAAAAAAGGGTGTTTCTGTTTTCAACACCGCTTGTTTGCGTGAATATCAACAAAAGCGTCAAGAGATTGTTCTCGCTTTATTCACTATTGACAATTCACAATTGACCCCGGATATGAAAAAGAAATTGTTATACGGACTGTTTTTCGGCGCGCTGATGCTCGGGTTTTATTTTATGTTGACGGCATTGATCCCCGGCTTCGGTCAACGCAAAGTAAATCCGATCAGTGAGGTAAAGCCTTTTCGCTTTACCAACCAGGACGGTATTCCTGTGACCAATGAGGATGTGAAAGGGAAAGTGTATGTAGCGGAATATTTCTTCACTACCTGTCCCGGCATCTGCCCCATGATGAATACCAACATGCGGCTGGTATATGATCGTTTCAAAGAAAATCCGGACTTCCTGATCTTATCGCATACCTGCCAGCCGGAAGTGGATTCTCCTGCAGTCTTACGTCATTACGCGGATTCCATGAAAGTGGACACGAAGCGTTGGGTATTCCTGACCGGACGCAAAGACAGTCTTTACAATATGGCGCGGCTCAGTTATTCGATCGATGATCCGGCCAACAACCTGCAGAATTTCCAGGACGATTTCATGCACACGCAATTCTGGGCGCTCGTGGACCGCGAAGGAAAAGTGCGCAAGATCTACGACGGCCTGAAGAAAGCCGAAGTAAAAGAATTGATCAGCGATGCTGAAAAATTATTGAAGCAATAAACAGCAACAAGTAATGAAAGAAGATATTACCAATATTCTCAAGCGCAACAGCCTCAGTCTTACCGCCAGCCGCGAAAAGATCCTGCAGTTGTTTCTCAGCAATGACGGCGCCTTGTCGCATGGTGATATTGAAAAGAAAGCCGGCGAGCGCTTTGATCGCGTAACCGTTTACCGTACACTTCAGACCTTCACGGAGAAAGGGATCATTCATACGATTCCCACAGCCGATAATGCCGTGCGTTATGCTTTGTGCAAAGACAATTGTTCCGAAGGTCATCATCATGATCATCATGTACATTTCATCTGCCAGCAGTGCAAACAAACTTTTTGCCTGGATGATGTAGTTACACCCGATATCAAATTACCACGTGGTTATGCTTTATCACATATTGAGGTTGTAGCGGAGGGAGTGTGCAGACAGTGTAAGAAATAATTTGAAGATTTGATAGTTTGAAAATTGCTGAGTTCAATAGATAAGTGCAATTTTTGAAAACAAAAGAAAAAAGCTTTT
>CALATA010000006.1:0-289420 GCA_937888905.1 uncultured Sphingobacteriales bacterium | reverse complement strand
TACTACTTACTACTTACTACTTACTACTTACTACTTACTACTTACTACTTACTACTTACTACCCTACACCTTACAACGGCTGTTTACTTACAACTTAAAACTTACAACTTATAACTCTACCATCCAAATATCCTTCTTCTCCCTCCTCCTTTCTGTATGATGATACCGATGGAAGTAACCGTAAACTCATTCAATTGCAGCTTAAGATGCACGTCTTCGCTATGAGGAAACACGTCCACCGCATAATCTTCGGGCAGGCCTCCCAATGAATAATCGAATTCTTCCACCAGGTGACCTTCTCTCCGCAATTCTTCCGCCAGTTGTTCCAGGTCACGCATGCGGAAGATAACAGTGCTGCCGGTATCCAGTGTTTTATCGTTGGAAGAAATATTAAACTCCGTGGTATGTACGGCCCAACCGCCGCGCTTGAGTGTTTTCAATTGATTCTTTAAAAATGCCAGCCCGAGATCGATGCTGCCCAGGTGTTCGAAAGAACAACTCGACCAGTTGAAATCGAAACCGCGCAGGTCTTCCGGAATATTGTTCATGTCTACGGCACGATAAGACACATGTTTATTCAATGTGGCATCGTCGGTGAGTCCGCGTTTATTCAGCGATTCTACGCCGAAGCACAACTGGTCACCATTTTCCCAACCTTTCTCTTTACCCTGTTCGGGAAATATATCTGTTGCCAGGATATCGCATCCGTAATTGGCAAAGATCGAAGGCCCCGGCTCGGTACCTACGGCAAATACCAATCCTTTCTTTCCCTGCGCAATGCAGCCTCTCTCCCACAATGCCTGCATCACATAAACAAATTCCCATTGCTTGCGATGGTAACGTGCGGGCTCGTTGAGTTCTTTCACCCAACGTTTGAACCACTCAGTATGCCAGTCGCGCGCCTTGCACAATTCCGATTTGCGACGCGATGTTTCATACACGAGTGATGTATTCCATTCACGTTGCGGAGTAAGCGCAACAGGTTCCAGTATTGAATTCATAATAATGATTGATATACCTGAATATATTGAGCTGCATTTTTATCCCAATCGAATTGCAAAGCACGTTTTATCAATGCGGCTGACAGATCGGTTGACTGATAACGTTGCATGCCAGACGCGAAAACCTGCTGCATGTGTTCGCCGTCAAACGATGAAAAGTAAAAGGCCACATCACCACCTATCTCCGGCAGGGAGGTGCGGTTGGACAGGAAAAGAGGTTTACCAAAAATCATGGCTTCTACAACCGGGGCACCAAAACCTTCGGCGAGTGACGGGTGCACGAATGCCAGACAGTTGCGCAAATACCAGGCCTTATCCGCTTCCGATACGGGACCTGTCAGGCGCAAACGATCGGATACGCCCATATCACTCGCGAGCTGCTGCATTTTAGTGATATAATCAGGCTCATCCAATCTTCCCGCGACCACCAATTCAAGCTCCGGATTGTGATGAAGCAGCGGCAGCAACGAATGATAGTTCTTTTTAGTATTCACATAACCCATACCAAATAAAAAAGGTCTTGATACCAGCGGCTGCTGGAAAGGAATGGTATCACTTGCTACCCGGTGGGTGCCATTGTGTATCACATAAACAGGCTTGTTGCCCACTTTGCAATTTTTTAACACATCCCCTTTCGTAAACTCCGATATACATACGATCGCGTCACTGCGATCAATCAGTGATTGTGTGTGGGCGATGCTGCGCCGTTGCTCTTCCGGTGATTTGCCTTCGTGCAAAGGATTGAGATCATGAATGGTCAGCACTACTTTGGTATCCGGATGTTTACGCCTATCGGGAATAATGCGCCCCGATTGAAAAGGTGCATGCCATACCTTGCAACCATGCAGAAAAGGCTTCCAGATTTTATGCCATTTCTTTTCTACAATCGTATGACTACCACGCCCGAACGCATCTTTCTCAGCAGGAGGAACGTACATTTTCATCGGTTCTTTTCCCGCCGCTTCCAACTGCTTGTTTACAGCCAGACCAATGTTAAGACAATAATGATATAACCCTGAGTGGGGAAACCGCATCAGATCACAATCAAGAATAATTGAAGCCATATAGGGAGTTATAGTTGGATCAAAGCCTTCGCAAAAGAACGCATATATCTTGCCACTTTAGTTAGAAAACTTCAAAAATTATCGTCTCAAAAAATAAAGTTTACCTCGTGCAACGGTAATTAAAAGCACGTTGTCACGGTGATCAGAGTAGTCAGGTATGACTTTTGCTCCTAAATGGAAGTTTTGCCTGCCACACCATTTTTTTCCACCACGATTGGCTTTGATTTTACTAAACGCTCTGAAATGAAGAATATCATTTTTGATTGCGAACGCATGAAGTATGCTGATACGGGTCTGTACCATTATTGTTTAAACCTTGGCAGGCACCTCGAAAAGAAATTGGAACACAGTGAGCACCTCACTTACTTCGCTCCTTCATCCGTACGCCCGGCACTCAATGACCATGCAGGACATATTTCCCAAAACTCGTTACAGAAGTTCTTCATGCCCTCTACAAGAGGATTCCATATATGGCATTCCACTTACCAGAGTTCGTCTTATATACCGCAACGCAACCGCAGGATCAAAGTAGTGCTCAGCATTCATGATCTTAATTTTCTTTATGAAGGAAAGTCAGAGGCGAGGCGTGACAAGCATTTGCGTCACTTGCAGCAGAACATCAACCGCGCGGATGTGATCGTCTGCATCTCCGAATTTTGTCGTAAGGATGTATTAACGCATTGCGATACAGGCAACAAACCGGTGTATGTTATTCACAATGGCACCAATACCTTGAAAATGCCTGGGCTGTCGCGCAACTCTTATAAACCGGAACGCCCTTTTCTCTTTTCATTGGGCGTCATCTGCCGCAAGAAAAATTTCCATGTATTACTTCCCTTGCTGGAACAAAACCAGGACATGGAGTTGTTGATCGCGGGACGCCCCGATGATCCTGAATACATGCAGTTTATACACCAGTCTGCCCGTCAGTTGAAAGTAGACAATAACCTTCGCCTGCTCGGTAATATTTCCGAGTACGAAAAATCATGGTACTACCGTAATTGTTATGCATTTGCGTTGCCATCGATCGCGGAAGGATTCGGCCTGCCGGTAGCGGAAGCCATGTCTGTCGGTAAACCCGTATTCCTATCCGACCGCACCGCTCTTCCGGAGATCGGTTCCGATCTTGCTTTTTACTTCCGTGATTTTACTGCGCAACACATGCAGAAAGTGTTTACCTCCGGTATGCAGCAATACAGGGATGAAAACATGCACAACGCAATACGGCAACACAGTGAGTCGTTTTGCTGGGACAAAGCCGCCGCTGAGTACCTGAATATTTACAGAACATTATATTAAACCCTTGTTAGACGCCACCACCTGAAGTATGAAAGTATATCGTCGACTGTTAGTATATGCCCGGCCATTCAGCCGGTTTATCGTGCCATTTTTCGTATTTACCTTACTGGGCGTATTTTTCAGTGTGTTCCAGTTTGCGCTGATCATTCCTTTGCTCAACTTTTTATTTGATCCGGTTAACACCGCAGATGCTGCGAAATATGCCACAGCACCTGATTTCCATTTCTCCGCCTCTTTTTTCAAAGATTATTTTTATTACCTCGTCTATTCTTTCAAGACCAGCAATCCTGCCTATGCTTTATATTTCCTGGCAGGCATGATCGTGGCGGCGGTAATCCTTACGAATATCTTCCGCTACCTCGCACAACGTTGCATGATCAATGCGCGTACGCTGCTGGTAAAAAGACTGAGAGAAGCCTTGTTTGATAAAATCAACCGGCTGCACCTCGGTTACTTCACCAAAGAACACAAAGGCGACCTTATTTCCCGGTTGAATACCGATGTGTATGGTATCGAAGGTGCCGCGGCCAGTTCTATCGAAGTGTTGTTTAAAGAACCTTATGTAATGATCGGTTACTTCGTAGCGCTTTTTGCCATCAGTGCAAAGCTGACACTGTTCACGCTGCTGATTATTCCGATATCGGCAGTCGCCATTGCCGCCATTACCAAAAAATTGAAACGCGAAGCCAAAGAAGTACAGGCATCTGCCGGACGCCTGCTGACACTTATCGATGAAACATTGATGGGCATGCGCATCATCCGCGCATTCAATGCTACCGGCTTTGTATTGCGCCGTTTTTCGCAGGAAAATGATTTTTACAGAAAGGCCAGTCTTGCCTCGTTCAGCAAACGTGAACTGGCTCCTGCCTTCTCCGAAGCGGCAGGCGTTATCGTTGTAGCCTGCATCCTTGTATATGGCGGCGGGCTGGTGCTGTCACCCGGGGGCGGGCTGCAGGCAGGTGCTTTCATTGCCTTCATTGCCATCTTCTCGCAGGTGATCCGTCCGGCGAAAGCCATTGTAGTGGCACTTTCCAATATACAAATGGGACAAGCTGCGGGTGAACGTATTCTCGAGATCCTCGATAAACCGGTGGAAGTGGCAGACCTCCCGGGTGCTGTTCCGCTGACTTCATTTGAAGAAAGCATAGAACTCCGCAATGTCACTTTTGGTTATACCGACCGCACCGTGTTGAAAGGAATCGACCTGGTGGTGCAGAAAGGAAAAACGATTGCCCTCGTGGGTCCTTCCGGCGTTGGTAAATCTACCATTGCGGACCTGGTTCCGCGCTTCTATGATGCCACCGGTGGCGAAGTGCTCATTGATGGAAAAAATGTAAAAGACTATACGATGGAATCCCTGCGCAGTCACATGAGTTTTGTAACGCAGGAGATCATTTTGTTCAACGATACCATTTTCAACAACATTGCACTCGGACAACCCGATGCAAAAATGGAAGACGTGATCTACGCCGCCAAAGTAGCGAATGCGCACGAGTTCATCGAACAAACCGAAGACGGTTATCAGACCAACATCGGTGACCGCGGCATACGCCTCTCCGGCGGCCAGCGTCAGCGTCTGAGCATCGCCCGCGCAGTATTTAAAAATCCTTCCATTCTTATTCTCGACGAAGCCACTTCCGCACTCGATACCGAATCCGAAAAATCCGTACAGGAAGCGCTCAACAACCTGATGCGCGGACGTACCACGCTCGTTATTGCACACCGCTTAAGTACGATCAAGGAAGCGGATGAAATTATTATCCTGCAGGATGGAGAGATCGTGGAAAGAGGCAGTCATGATCAGTTGATCGAATCGAAAGAGAGCATTTATCATCGTCTTACGCAATTACAGCGCATCGCTTAATGATCAGGAAGGCATTTCCTTTGACAAGCGTAATTGTCTCCGCTGGCGGTAGATAATATAAACACCGCCGATCACGAGGGCAAAGGCAATGATGCGGAAGAAATTCTTTTCGATAAATGATTGACGGTCGCCGCCCGCGGCCATGCGCTTTTCGCATTCGGTAATAAGCAGATGTACCCCGGGATAATTACCGTTAATGTTCAGCACTTCTTTGAATTTACTCAAAGCCTTACGATAATAACTCTGGTAAAAAAACTGCAACCCCTGGTTAAAGACCTGGCTGGCGTGGCTTACGCGCGGCTTTACTTTAACGGAGTCTATGAACTCCTGTATTACGGGCAGGGGTATGGCGAAATTAAAACCGCTGGCCAGCGTACCGGTGCGTTGTTCGAGTGAGCCAAAGGTGGCAAGGCCAATCACATCGCCTTTTTCATCGCAAACCGGGCTGCCGCTGCTGCCATGTGCGATCAATGCATCCATTTGTATCACGGGCCAGCCTCCTACTGATTTTTTTACAGCGCTCACCACACCCGATGTCAACGTTGGTTCTGTAGCTGCATCGAGCGCCAGGAATACGTTATTGCCCGCAGGTTCCGGAAAACCCAGCACCAATACGCGGCTGCCAATACGCGGCTGGGTGCTGTTGCTGATACGCAATACCGGAAGATTGCGCACGTCATTTATTTTCAGGATAGCCACGTCCTTACCCGGCATCGCTTTTCCTTTTATCAATACCTCTGCTGGTTTTTTGATCCGCGCCATGTGCTCATCACCATTGTCGATGCGGTACAATACATTCAATTCTTTGCGCAGGTTGTTCAGTACCAGCGGGGACATACGGGAATACACAAAACTGTACACATCATAAAGCAGGTTGCGTTGTTCTTCACTCAAGGTCATCTGCCAGGCAGATTCCAGTGCATTGATATTGGCATCTGTCACTTCCTGGAAAGTAGACAGTAAAAATTTTCGGCGGATAAAAGCACTGTCCCGTTCGATCACATGGCAGTTGGTGATAAGATGGCCTTCACCGGTAATGAAGAAGCCCGTGCCATTGGACAATACGCGGTGCTGTTGCGTGTAATATTCGGTGGTCGGGGAAAAGTAACGGATGGGGTTGGCGTATAGTTCCCGGATCACGATATCGAGTTTTTGTTCACCGGAGAGACCGCCGCCATGATCCAGTCGTTTCACCGAATCAACCAGGCGGTTGAAGGTCGGTTCATTGACGGCCACTTTGTTGGCATAAACCGTTGCAGAATAGACGGCCTGCACCATGGCAATACCGGGTGCGTTACGCGCATAGTTTTCCTCTACACTGATCCCCTGAGCGTTTGATCCTCCGGAAATGAACAGCCCGATAAAAAAGCCGATCAGACTCCGGGCAATTATTCTTCCGGCCCGCATGTTTGATAACATAATTTTCAAAATACGAAAAAGGGTTAAACAGCCGTTATAAGTTTTAAGTATTAAGTTATAAGTAGTTTCTTGCATCATTGCCCTTATCGGCCTTTGCGTGAAATAGATGCTCTTTCATGCAAAGCTGCAAAGAGATTAAGGCGCTAAGATTGAATTTTTGACGTAAAAAAGAACTAAAACCATACCTGCCGGGTCAAAACAGGAATAATTATTGCTTTTTTGCTCCGTAAGGATTTAATTTTCCAACCTAAACCTTTTGCATGAAAAAACTCCTGCCCCTGCTTATGCTTGTAATGACGGCTGCCAGTTGCGTAAAAGATAACGACAGCGAAAATGTGCCGGATACCCAGATCAATGTTTCATACGGCAGTCATGCCCAGCAAAAAATGGATATTTACCTGCCGCCGCAACGGAGCAGCAGCACCACAAAAGTACTGGTAATGATCCACGGCGGCGGATGGTCAGGTGGCGACAAAAGCGATTTTACCGCGGGCATTGCGGGCGTTCAGCAATTATTGCCAGGCTATGCCATTTTTAATATCAATTACCGCCTCGCAGCAGCCGGTAATGTAAATCCCTTTCCCGCCCAGGAACAAGACGTAAAAGCCGCGATAGAATATATTTACAACCGCCGGGAGCAATTCCAGATATCGGAAAAATTTGTTTACCTGGGAGCCAGTGCCGGCGGACACCTGGCATTGTTACAGGGATACAAACATACCAGCCCCGTGCGCCCCAAAGCGATTGTTGACTTCTTTGGTCCCACGGATTTAACCGCTTTATATAATAACAGCGCACTCGCTGCCCTGCTATTGCCACAAGCTCTGGGCGGAACGCCCACGTCCAATCCCACCCTTTATCAATCCAGCAGTCCGATCAATTATGTAACGGCCCAGTCTTCCGCCACCATGATCTTACAGGGCGGTATCGACGATCTTGTTCCGCCATCGCAATCAACTGCACTGCGCGACAGACTGAATACAGCCGGCGTTGCCAACCAATATGTATTTTACCCCAATGAAGGACATGGGTGGGGCGATCCCAGTGCTACCGATTCTTATCTGAAGATTGCCGCATTTCTGCAAATACACAATCCCTGATAAAAAGAGGCAAACCTCCTCATGATATAGCTCTATTTTATAAACAGTTATATATTGAGCTTGCAGATACAAACTTTTTTTGTATATTTTTGTTTTATTGATATCCACAACAGTAATCACCATACCTTTTATATCATGACCACTAACACAAATTTCGCCGTTGCGATGTCAAACAAAAACAGCGACATTATCACTGCTTTTGTATACGATTTTCCTGGGCTAATAGTGCAGGGGACTTCTTTGGAAGACGTCGATCGAAAACTGAAGTTGTTATTAGCTTCGTTTGAGAAGAGAATAGCAGACATGCAAAATAACCTCGTTCTTGAACCAGTAACAATGTAAGTTATGCTACGAACCGAACTAATACTGCATTTAACAAATCACGATTGCTACCCATTGCCTGAACATGATGTACCAGGTGTGGCACAGTGCTGGAGGAACGCGATTAATGGTCATGAGGCTTATGTTTCTTATGACGATGATTTAGCATTAAACACTTGGGGCATGATTATTTATGAATTGAGGATTGATCCGCCATTAAACAACGGACATGATTCTGATTACGCAGTTTTTACCTCATTCAGAGAAGTAATAATGTCTGATATAAGACAAAGGGTTGGCAGAGAAAAAAATAACTAGTTAATTACTTCAGTTTATTTCAGCTTTCGACTTCATTCACAGCTACAAAAATTGCCGCATTTCTGCAAATACACAATCCCTGATAAAAACAGGTTTCGTTTTTACTAACGGAATCAGTATATTCGATATAACGGTTGCACACATCATTGATGTGAGGCAACCTTTTTTTTATCGCCAACTGACTGTCATGAACGGAACGCAATTATTTGAGCAATACCTCCCGTATGCCGGGACATGGGATGAAATGTGTACCGGTGAACACATCCGGGACCAATACAGCCAGGTCTTCAAAGACATCAGCCAGTTGTCCACTGAAGTGCTGCTGCAGAAAGACAAACAGGCCGGAGAGTTGTTCATGAACCAGGGCATCACGTTCACCGTGTACAGCGATGATGCGGGGATTGAAAAAATATTTCCCTTTGACATCATTCCCCGTATCCTTACGGGTGCGGAATGGCGGCACATTGAGCAGGGAATCGCACAGCGGTTAAAAGCGCTCAACCTTTTCCTGAAAGACATCTATTCAGAACAACAGATCATCCGCGATGGTATTATTCCTGCAGAACTGATCGCCAGTTGCCCGCACTACACGCGCGAAGTATATGGCGTACGCGTGCCGCATGACCTGTACATTCATATTTCGGGTATCGACCTGATCCGCGGACAGGATGGCACGTTTTATATACTGGAAGACAACCTGCGTACACCGTCGGGCGTGTCTTATATGCTGGAAAACCGGGAAGTAACCAAACGCATATTCCCCGGCATGCTGACCGCAAGCCGCGCACGGATGGTGAACAATTATCCGCTGCTGCTGCATGAAATCTTAGGCAGCCTCTCGCCCGGACATCTGTCCAATCCTACCATGGCGTTGCTCACACCGGGCGTTTATAATTCTGCTTATTTCGAACACACTTTTCTTGCGCGGCAGATGGGCATTCCGCTGGTAGAAGGAAGAGACCTTGTGGTAGACAATCATAAGGTATATATGAAAACGACAGCCGGACGTCAGCAGGTGCATGTGATCTATCGCCGTCTCGATGACGAGTACCTCGATCCGCTGGTATTCCGCCCGGATAGTGTATTGGGCGTACCGGGGCTGATCAGCGCTTACCGCAAAGGAAACGTCGCCATCGTGAATGCCGTAGGCAATGGTGTGGCCGATGACAAAGCCGTATATGCCTACGTGCCGGCCATGATCAAATATTACCTCAACGAAGACGTCATTCTGCCCAACGTACCTACCTACAGCATGGAAGACAGAGAGGCGCGCGAACATGTATTTGCCAATATGGAAAACATGGTGATCAAACGCACGAATCAATCTGGCGGTTATGGTATGGTAATGGGCGACAAAGCCTCGGAAGAGGAATTGAAAGCCGTGAAGGAAGCCATACTCGAAACACCACGTGAATTCATTGCGCAGCCAATCATTAAGCTATCAACCGTCCCCTGCCTGATCGATGGCAAACTGCAGCCGCGGCACGTGGACCTTCGTCCGTATGCCTTGTGCGGTCCGGCCGGCATCCGCATTGTACCCGGCGGCCTCACGCGTGTAGCACTCCGCGAGGGCTCGCTGGTAGTGAATTCATCTCAGGGAGGCGGGAGTAAGGATACCTGGGTAGTGGATTTATGAGGTAGAAGGCGTAAGGTATAGGGCATGAGGTAAAAAAAGGCAATAAATGAATAAGTCAATAGGTCAACGACTCATTCACTTATTGACGATTGACCATTCACGATTGACCATTCACCCTTTTGAATTTTGACTTTTTAATTTTGAATTTCCCACCGTATGTTAAGTCGAATCGCTGACTCTTTATTCTGGCTCAACCGTTATATGGAACGTTCGGACTGCCTCACGCGCATTATCCGCACCAGTTATATTCTATCTTTTGACGCAAGCGAAAAAGCCGACTTCACCTGGCGGGATGTATTGCAACTCTGCGGTGCCACACAGGAGGAGGAAGTACTCGAACTCGGACGCCAGATGGAAACTGCCCTGGACTACCTCATCTGCAATACGTCCAACATCAACTCCATCCGTGTACTTGTGTCGCGTGCGCGTGAAAATGCGCGTGGTGTGCAGGACAACATTACCAAAGAAGTATGGGAAGAGATCAACCAGCTTTACCATGTAGTAAATGCGCCGACCGTAACGCAGCAGATCACAGGTCTGCGTGCACTCGAGATCATCGACAGGCTGGATCAGTGCAACACACTTTACTACGGCGTAGCCGACAACACCATGCCACGCGGACAGGGGTGGAATTTCATGAACCTGGGAAAATTCATCGAACGGTGTATTCTCACCATCGACAACAGCCTCGCTCATTTTGGAAAAATTCAATTTGAGCTGGGAGCGGCTCAGGATATTTTATTCTGGCGGCACCTGTTGCTTTCTCTTTCGGGTTATGAATTGTATCTAAAAAAATACACCCGCGGTCTGCACAACATGAATGTGCTCGATCATATTTTGTTCAACCAGGATTTTCCACGATCGCTCATCTACTCACTCAGCCGCATACGCCGCTATCTCGACTTCATCATCGACGACACCAAAATGGAAGGAAGTGAACGGCTGCAAAAAAATTTTGGCAGAATCTGCAGCAAAGTGGAATTTGCCGACCTGAACACAATCCAGGAAACCGGCGTACAGGGTTTTTTGTATCCGCTGCGCCAGGATCTTGTTGAATTTTCCAATCAGTTAACGAGGATCTATTTTTCTTACGCCTAAGAACCTTTCATGCCTGTTTTTAACATCCATCACATTACGAAATACGAATACGACCGGCCGGTAAAAGAAAGCGTAAACGAAATACGGATCTATCCCTACGCCTGCACCGAACAGGAAGTATTGCACCAGCAGATCAATATCACCGAACACCCCGAAATACTGGGCATCACTGACTATTGGGGCAACCAGGTGGGCATGTTCAACCTGCTCTCTTCGCACCGCGAACTGATAATCGAAAGCAAGATGGTAATCCGCACACTCAGCACCGGAGAAACACCCGCCGCCAACCCCGCTACCCGCGAACAACTGCGGCAGGAAATAACCGGCAACCTGCGTTTACTCGAGCTGGCGCAGGTACAGGCCGCCGATCTGCGCGTAACGCTGGAAGCCACCGTCAGCGAATTCTTTGTTCCCGGCATGACCGTAGCAGCCATTGTAGAAAATTGCAGCCGTTTTATTTTCTCCCATTTCAAATACATCAAAGGCATTACCAACATCGAGACAACCGTGAGTGAAGTATTGGAACTCCGCTCCGGTGTATGCCAGGATTTTGCCCATGCCATGCTTGAGTTACTGCGTTACCTGCATATCCCCTGCCGTTATATAAGCGGATATATTTGTCCAAACCGGAATGGCATGCGCGGCGAAGGCGCTACCCACGCCTGGATCGAAGCCTGGATCCCCGGCAGCGGCTGGTGCGGCATCGACCCTACGAATAATGTATGGGTGACCAATCACCACGTAAAACTGGCTGTCGGCCGGCACTTCAACGACTGTACGCCCGTCAAGGGAACATTCAAAGGACCTGCACGCCAGTCGCTTTCCGTATACGTATCGGTGGGCTATGAAGACGGGCATATCTTCGAAGAAATCAACAACGTGCAGATGGAGACGGTCGAAGGAAAAGAAGTTCCCGAAGAACACATCGCCCCTTTCCCGGCGCAGCAACAGCAATAACAGGAAAATGGCGCTGCGCATTGAAAAAATAGTGACCTTTGCAGGCACAGATGACCCCGCTCGCAGAACGTATACGCCCCACTACATTGGATGATCTCGCCGGACAGCAACACCTGGTCGGTAAAGGCAGCATTTTGCGTACAGCTATCGAAAAAGGCAAAGTGCCTTCGATGATCCTCTGGGGACCTCCCGGCACCGGCAAAACCACGATGGCCAATATCATTGCCCACACGCTGGACGTTCCGTTTTTTACCCTCAGCGCCATCAGCGCCGGCGTAAAAGATGTACGTGAAGTAATAGAACGCGCGAAACTGCAACCCGAAGCCATCCTGTTCATCGACGAGATTCACCGGTTCAACAAAGGACAACAGGATGCCTTGCTCGGCGCTGTGGAGAAAGGAACGATCACGCTGATCGGTGCCACCACCGAAAACCCTTCTTTTGAAGTAAACAGCGCCTTGCTCAGCCGATGCCAGGTATATGTATTAAAAGGATTGGAAGAAAAAGACCTTGTACAACTACTTCAATCAGCCCTGGAAAAAGACGAACTGCTCCGCCAGCGGGAAGTAACCCTGCAGGAGACCGGCGCACTGATTAATATTTCCGGAGGTGATGCGCGCAAACTGCTCAATCTTTTTGAGCTCGTGATTGAATCGGCAGGTGCCGCCGGCAAGCCGGTCGTCATCACTGATAAACTCGTGATGGACGTGGCACAGAAAAAAGTGGCGCGGTACGACAAAAGTGGCGAGCAGCATTACGATATCATTTCTGCTTTTATCAAATCCATCCGTGGCAGCGATCCGAATGGTGCGGTATATTGGCTCGCGCGTATGATCGAAGGCGGCGAAGATGTAAAATTCATTGCCAGAAGACTGGTCATCTCCGCGAGTGAAGATGTGGGCAATGCCAATCCCAATGCCTTGTTGCTGGCCAATGCCTGTTTCGATGCGGTCAATAAGATCGGGCATCCTGAATCACGCATCATTCTCTCGCAATGCGCGGTGTACCTGGCTACCTCACCAAAAAGCAACGCCTCTTACATGGCGATCAACGATGCCATAGCCGCGGTGCAGCGTAAGGGTGACCTGCCCGTGCCTTTGCATCTCCGCAACGCGCCGACCAAACTGATGAAAAACATCGGGTACGGCCAGAACTATCAATATTCGCACAACTACAGCAATAACTTCTCTGCGCAGGAATACCTGCCGGATGAATTATCGGGCACACGTTTTTATGATCCGGGGAAAAATGCACGGGAAGACGAACTCCGCCGTTACCTCAAACAACTCTGGAAAGACAAATACAATTATTAATGACCATCCGCTGGACGCTCAAAACATTTCAGGAACTAACACCTGACGAACTGTATGCCGCTCTCCGCCTCCGCTCTGAAGTATTTGTGGTAGAGCAGCAATGTGTGTTTCTTGATATGGATAATAAAGACCAGCCCTGTCACCATTTGCTGGGCTGGCAGGGGGATCATCTGGCAGCTTGTACGCGCATCGTGCCTCCGGGTCTTTCCTATGATAACTATCCTTCTATCGGAAGAGTGGTTACTTCACCCGCAGCACGCGGCCAGGGAATGGGTCGTATACTGATGGAAGAAAGTATTCGTGTAACGGAAGCATTATATGGTAAACGTGCGATCAGGATCGGTGCACAGCTTTACCTGAAAAAATTTTACGAAAGCCTTGGTTTTGAGCAATCAAGCGAGGTATATGACGAAGACGGAATTGATCATATAGAAATGACAAGACCCTGATCCGTGGCAGGGACGAATCGTAAAACCCCGAAGTATAACAACTCGATTTAGGAGTTATCTGCAAGAATTTGTTAACAAAACTAGTGGCAGATTTTTTCTTTCTCTACTTTAGCGTCGAAACCAATAAGAGAAACCGAAAAAATCTAATATCTATGAAGCAAGCTGTACTTATGGCGCGTGCCATCGTACTACCCCTGCTCCTTATTTCCTTCGCTACCAGGGTTAATAGCCAAAATTATTCAGAAACAAGTCAATGGGAAGTTGGTATAGGACTCGGTCCTATGGTATTTCTCGGCGACCTCGGAGGATCCGCCGGCATTGGCCGATCGTTTGTAAAAGACGTCGATTTCCCGCTGATCAAACTTGGCAAATCAATTCATGTAAGTTATAGTCCTGCAGATTTCCTGGCTTTCCGTTTTGCGTTGAACCAGGGTGTGGTAGAAGGTAATGACGCTTATGCGCCGAATAAGGGTGGCCCCGAAGTGGATCGTCTGCAACGTAATCTCAGTTTTAAATCAAACATCTGGGAAGCCTACCTCGCAGCGGAAGTTTATCCTACTGTATTCATCGAACGTTATGAAGGCCTGGCCGGCAAATTCCGTCCTTACGGAGTGATCGGTATAGGAGCATTCCGTTTCAATCCCAAAGCCCAGCTCGATGGTGAGTGGGTGGAACTCAAGCCGCTCCGTCTTGAAGGACAGGGAATGGCTGAATATCCCGAAAGCAAACCTTACAGCCTCATCCAGATGGAGATCCCGATGGGACTTGGCTTTAAGTATTATATCAAAGACAACATGTATGTAGGTCTTGAAATATTGCACCGCAAACTTTTCACCGACTATGTAGATGATGTGAGCACGGGTTATATCGATCCTGTTCACTTCAGCACCTATTTGTCTGCGCAGGATGCAGCCCGTGCCAACCGTTTATATTATCGCGGCACTTATTCATCTGCGGTTTCCAACCCTGGTAATATCCAGACATTCCAGCGTGGCGATCCCAAAGACAACGATGCGTTCTTTACAACGCTGGTACGTTTTGGTGTACAGCTCAACAGCCAGAAAGGTCCGGGTGCACGGGCCCGTAAACAACTGCGCTGTCCGGTTTATTATTAAACCATCAACTTTTTGTCCCGGCACAAGCGGAGCAGAAACCTTAATAAAATCTGATACCCTGGTTGAATAAACCTAATCCGTTCTCTATTGGTACTCTTAATTTGTAATCCATTTTATTAAACACTTTCTGCCCGCCGCCCCGGGATATTCCTCACGTGTAGTTCTTTTTATACCATAACTAAGGCCCCGTAAGACGACGGTTGATCCTTTATCCGGATGAAAAACTAAAAACTCCGAAAAAAGATTTTACCTGTTGCTCTTACGGGTTTTTTATTGCCTGTTTATGCAGTGTTCATAAACTTCCGGCTCCGGTCTGATGATATCTGGAAAAATGATATTACATTAGGAGTAACATTAACGTCCTGGCGCATTCCAGGGGCGGATGCCGAAAAGCCAATGAGTAGGCGAATTACCTTAAACCCAACCTTTGTTTATGGAAAATCTCAATTTCCACAAGCGCAAACTCTACGCGCTGATTCTGGCCGCGGCCGCACTTCTCGGATTAATTCTTCCCTGGTTTTCTATTGATTTCGGGCCTTTCGGCTCCACTTCTGCTAACGGATTCCGGAGCTGGGGTTACCTGACCCTTCTCGGCGTTATCGGTGTAGTGATAGCCTGTTTTATGGGAAATAAACAGAGCGATTTTGAAGGTGATATGCGAAAGATCGCGCAAGGTTCTTTTGCTGCTATTGCGGCCGGCGCGCTGATCATTTTTATTCGCCTGCTCGTGGAAGGAGGATCGATCGGATTGCTTGGAATCGGATTCTGGCTGTCTCTTGCCGCCGGCATTGTAGGCACGCTCTGGATGCTGGGCCGCGTAAAACTGCCCGATATCAAAAAAGACGATCCGACATCTCCCAATAATCCGCCTTCCAATTTTTAAACCAATACTACCTGCTATACAAAAGGTCCGCTTGTGCGGACCTTTTCGTTTTAAGTTAAACAGCCGGTTATAAGTTTTAAGTTATAAGTAAATGCATAATTCACCATTCACTATTCACCATTCACTATTCACCACTCACCTCAGCTCCTCCTTCAGAAACCTCGCCGTATGGCTCTCCGGATGTTTCGCCAACTCCTCCGGCGTTCCTTCAAACAATAGCTTTCCTCCCCCATCACCACCTTCTGGCCCCATGTCAATTACATGATCTGCTACTTTGATCACATCCATATTGTGTTCGATCACCAGCACCGAATTGCCGCGGTCTACCAGCTTCTGCAATACATCCAGCAAATGACGGATATCTTCGAAATGCAAACCGGTTGTTGGCTCATCCAGGATATAAAAGGTTTTGCCCGTATCGCGTTTGGCCAGCTCGGTCGACAGTTTCACGCGCTGCGCTTCTCCCCCGCTCAGGGTTACTGCGGATTGGCCGAGCGTGATATAACCAAGCCCCACTTCTTCCAGCACTTTGATCTTGCGGTAGAGAAAAGGCACCGGCTGGAAAAACTCCACAGCTTCTTCCACCGTCATTTCCAATACATCGGCGATCGATTTACCTTTGTAACGGATCTCCAGCGTTTCGCGGTTATAACGTTTGCCGTTGCATTTTTCACAAGGCACATATACGTCGGGTAAAAAATTCATTTCGATCACGCGCATACCGCCTCCTTCACATACTTCGCAACGTCCGCTTTTTACGTTGAATGAAAAACGACCGGCATTGTATCCGCGGATTTTAGCTTCCGGTATCGAAGCAAATAAGGTTCTGATCTCCGTAAAGAATCCGCAATAGGTTGCCGGATTACTTCTCGGTGTGCGCCCGATGGGCGATTGATCGATCTCGATCACTTTATCGATATGCTCCAGTCCCTTGATCGATTTGTATTCTAACGGCGTGATGCGTGTACCGAAGGCATGATGCGAGAGGATCGGGTATAATGTTTCGTTGATCAGGGTAGACTTACCGCTTCCGCTTACGCCACTTACCACGATAAATTTTCCGAGCGGAAATTTCACGTTTACTTTCTGCAGGTTATTACCGTTGGCACCTTTCAGTTCCAGGAATTTACCATTGCCTTTGCGGCGTTCGGCGGGCACTTCAATGCGGCGTTTACCATTCAGGTAACCGGCCGTGATCGTATCAAGTTTTAGTAATTGTGATGGCTTACCCTGTGCTACAATCTGTCCGCCATGGTGGCCTGCTTTCGGTCCCACGTCGATCAGGTAATCTGCCGCAAGCATGATGTCTTTATCGTGTTCTACCACCAATACGCTGTTACCTATATCACGCAGGTTTTTCAGCGCTTCGATCAGCCGGTGGTTATCGCGCTGATGCAAACCGATCGACGGCTCGTCAAGAATATAAGTGATCCCCTGCAGTTGTGAACCGATCTGCGTAGCAAGGCGTATCCGCTGCGACTCGCCACCACTCAGTGTTTTGGAAGAACGGTCGAGTGTGAGATAAGTCAACCCCACATCCAGCAGGAATTGAAGCCGCTCGCGTATTTCTTTGAGAATGTCTTTACCGATTGTTTTTTGTCTGTTCTCGAGGCGAAGCTCGATGCCGTCGAGCCAGGCCGCAAGATTATCGAGATTCATGGCGCTGAGTTCGGATACATTGCGGCCATCTATTTTAAACCAGAGGCTTTCTTTTTTCAAACGGGCGCCGCCGCAGGATTCACAAGGCATCAGTTGCATGTATCCTTCTGCCCATTCGCGAAGCCCTTCGCTGTAGCCGTTGTTGAACCAGCGCTTCAGCATATGGATAATGCCTTCGTAGGGCGCGTCGGCATCTGCCTGGTAATTTTCAAAATCAATTTCAGACTCGTTGCCTTCTGCATTTCCATACAACAAAATATTCAGCGACGCTGGGGGAAGATCCTTAATTGCTTTGGTAAGCGATATTTTATTCTTCTTCGCTACATCCTGCATCTGCTTGTATACATGCGCTTCCCTTTCCTCTCCCAGCGGAGCAATACCACCTTCGCTGATGCTCAGGGATGTATCGGGAATCACCGCTTCATGATTCACATGAAAAGTTGTACCAAGGCCTTTACAAACGGGGCAGGCACCATAAGGTGAGTTAAAGGAAAAAGAATTGGGTGAAGGCTCTTCGTAAGAAATACCGGTATCCTCACACATCAGCAGTTTGCTGTATTGTACTACTTTCGACTGGTCATTCACCAGCAGGAATAATAAATCTTTACCCAGCTTAAGTGCAGACTGCACACTTTGGCTGAGGCGTGTACGCATATCATCGGTTACCTGCATGCGATCGACCACAAGCTCGATATCATGGATTTTGTAACGGTCTACCTGCATCTTGGGCACGATGTCGGTAACCTCACCATCGATACGGACTTTCAGGAAACCTTTCTTGCGAATATCTTCAAACAATTCGCGGTAATGACCTTTACGGCCGCGGATGAGTGGCGCGAGCAGGCTGATTTTTTTACCATCGTATTTTTTAAAAATATCAGCTACAATTTCTTCCTCGCTCCACTTCACCATTTTCTTACCGGTATTGTAAGAATAAGCTTCGCCCACACGTGCATACAACAACCGGAAGAAGTCGTATACTTCGGTGATGGTACCAACAGTCGAGCGCGGGTTCTTATTGGTTGTTTTTTGTTCGATGGAAATAACGGGAGACAAGCCGGTGATCTTGTCGACGTCGGGCCGTTCCATATCGCCGATAAACTGCCGCGCATAAGCACCGAACGTTTCCATATAACGTCGTTGGCCTTCTGCATAGATGGTATCAAAAGCGAGCGACGACTTGCCGCTGCCACTGATGCCCGTGATCACGACCAGTTCATTCTTGGGAATGGATATATCGATATTGCGAAGGTTATGTACGCGTGCACCAAAAACTTCTATGGCCTCTCCAACAGCCGGCTTGCTACTACTTTCTTTCGTTTGCTTCATAAATATATAAGGAGGGAAAGGTGCAAAGATACTACGCAAAAGCTCCACAAAAAGGGCGTAATCCGCTAAAATGGGAAAGACTGTTTTTGAAAAAATCCGGAAGGTTATCCACCAAAACCGGTTTTTGGCATAATATTTAAATAGGTGTGTGCGACACCAGGTTATTTAATAAATCTAAAATAGTTAATCTATGAAAAAGAATGCCTTATATACAGCCGCCTTCCTGTTTTTGTTTGGCGCTGCTCAGGCTCAGACCGGAGACTCACTGACTACAACCGCTATGCCTTCCAGCACTGCACAGGTGTATGCCAACTACAAACCCAAGTCTGCTGAGTTGCTGCCCATGCCCGGCGCGCTGACCACCGAAAAAGTATTCCCTGCTATTGGTAAATACCAGGTAACCGATAAAGACGGTAATAATGTTGACCTGACCGTTACCATCGATCCTGAAAACAAAGGCATTGTATGGATTGAAGGTCTTCCTCAGGGAAAAATAAAAGCATTCCTGAAAAAATCTCCCGCAGTATATAAAATTCCTGCACAAGCTCCCGCTGCTGACGAAGCTGTAGTAGAAGAAACACAAGCTGTAGAAGCAACAGCCGGTAAAAAAGCAAAAACTCCTGTAAAAGCTGCTGCTAAAACAATTCCTGAAGGAACACTGATCTATGATCGTGACAACAACACAGTGAACATTGTACTCGGCACCAAATACAACGAAGAAGATCCTGCTGCCGTATTTGCAACACCAGAAGAAAAAGCAGCTGCAGAAGCTGAAGCAGCTCCGAAGAAAACAGCCAAGAAGCCTGTTAAAAAAGCGCCTGTAGCTAAGACATGGAAATATACAGGTACAAAAATCATGGAACCGGTTGCGGAAGCTACCACTGATGAGGCCATGCCTGCCACACAAGCACCTGCACAGCCACAGCAATAACACACGACTGACGAATATAGATAGCTGTCTGAAAAAAATCATACAGCAAATAATGAAAGAGGTTCTATCTGAAAAGATGCAGCCTCTTTTATTTTTATGAACAATGCCCTGTAAAAAACAAATAAAATATTTTAAGATTTCTTTGCATCGGTGAATGAAAATGTGCCACTATTTTTGCCCCGTTGAATTCTAAACCACTGCCAGCGGCGATTTTAAGTCGGTGTAACACATTTTAAATCAAGGGAATACCGACCCCATTCTGCATTGGCATACTTTTGGCCCCCTGAACCAGGACATTTCAAACGCAAATTTTTTTATTATGAGAAAAGTAAACAAGTACTTTATGGCGCTTGCCCTCGCTGGCCTCTTCCTGGGCGGATGTAATTCAATGAACAAAACACAAAAAGGTGCGGCTATCGGCACGGGTGGCGGCGCAGTGGTAGGTGGTATCATCGGCCGTGCGGCTGGTAATACTGCGCTTGGGGCCATCATCGGCGCAACCGTAGGTGGCGTTACCGGTGCAGTGATCGGTAAGAAAATGGATAAACAGGCCGAAGAAATCAAAAATGAAGTACCTGGTGCAAAAGTGGAACGTGTGGAAGAGGGTATCGTAGTTGAATTCAGCAGCGCTGTATTATTCGGCTTCGACCAGTCAGATCTTTCCGCTACAGCCAAATCAACCCTGAACGACCTGGTAAAAATCCTGAAAAAATATCCCGATACCGACGTGGAGATCCAGGGGCATACAGACAACCGCGGTACGGAAAAATACAACCAGGCATTATCTGAAAGAAGAGCATCAACGGTATCAAACTATATCAGCGCCAGTGGTATTCCCCTCGAGCGTCTGAGCACAATCGGCTATGGCCTTACCAAACCCAAATACAGCAATGATACCGATCAGGGCCGCGCACAAAACCGCCGCGTAGAATTCCTGATCACCGCCAACGAAAAAATGAAAGCTGACGCGCAGAAAGAAGCCGGACAGTAAGGTATAAGGTTGAAGGCGTAAGGTCTCAGGGTCAAGTAATAAGTTGTAAGTATTAAGTAAGTATCGAAACATGTTACAAGCCGTGCAGATCATTGACGATTCACCATTGACTAATTACCATTGACTATTAGCCTTCCTTCATTTTCGTTTTAACCAATCATTTTAATATGAAAAAAATCAAGTTAATCCTTCCCGTCCTCGCATTAACTATCCTGGGAATGAGCGCAAGTGCACAAACTACCTTCGGCATCAGAGCCGGTGTGAACTTCTCTAATCTCAACGGCAAAGATGCCAATGACGACAACCTGGAAAACAGGATCACCACAGGATTTCATGCAGGTGTTAACGCTGAAATTCCGGTTGCTGAAGATTTCTATTTACAACCCGGACTGTTGTTCTCACTCAAGGGCGCTAAAACCGACAAAGATGCCCTGATTGATGGTACCTATCGTTTAGGCTACATTGAATTACCCGTTAATTTCCTGTATAAGCCTGTATTGGGAACCGGTCGCCTGTTACTGGGTGTCGGGCCATACTTCGCTTACGGTGTTACCGGTAAATTTAAAAACAATGACGGCGACGACGTGGACATCAAATTTGAAGATGCACCCGACAATCCGCTTAACTACGACGGTCTCTACTCGAAGCCTTTCGATGCCGGAGCCAACGTATTGTTTGGTTATGAATTCGCCAACCGCCTGTCTGCACAACTGAATGCACAACTTGGCCTGGTGAACACCAACGCCTATGGCGGCGACGCAAAAGTTAAAAACACCGTATTCGGTATTTCCCTGGGCTATCGCTTCGGAGGAAAATAAAAATTGTCTATCAGCTCAGCAAATGTCATGGAGCCACCTTCGGGTGGCTTTATGCTTTTTTGGTGGAATGATATTTCTCGTTATCTTTGCGCCAGTTCTTTCAATCACTTATCAAGAAAGGCTGAGGGTAATGGCCCGCAGACGCCTTGACAACCTCTCCTGGTTTTACCAGGAAAAGGTGCCAATTCCAACCCCGGAAACGGGGACAGATAAGTCAGATTCCAAGCTTTATTACAATGCCTCAGCGCAAAATATTATTAGCTCATCTGAATTTATCGGGTGAGCTTTTTTTATGCCCACCCGGCCGTTGTTCTCCCCTCTCTGCAAGTGATCCAAATTAAATTGTAAAAACAGGTTATTGTACCGTTGCCCGTGAACCGCATCCATGACGAAACGTTATGTGTCTGCATCTGTTACCGGCATCACCATACAAACAAACACCTGTTCATTTTTAACGGTTAAAAAAATTTAACAAACAAAAATTTGGGAAGCTGGAAAAATGTCTAGTATCTTAGTAGAGTAATCATCATGCAACAACACAACAGAAATATTATTTCTTTCTTCAGCCAACTGGCTTGTTGTCGTTGTATTTGTTGTATGCCGTAAGGCATATACTACACTCTACCCCGGAAGGGCGCGTTACCCCTGCACATCGTTACGCAACATTTTTCCTCAACCTTTCACTTACATAAAAAACCTCGTTATTATGAGCAACGCACTTCGCTTTGAAACGCTGCAATTGCATGCCGGCCAACAAGCCGATCCCACTACCAATGCACGCGCCGTTCCTATTTACCAGACAACGTCTTATCAGTTCAACAATACTGAACATGCCGGCAACCTTTTCGGGCTTCGCGAATTCGGTAACATCTATACGCGCATCATGAACCCGACAACCGATGTGTTTGAAAAACGTATCGCCGCACTCGAAGGAGGTGTTGCCGCACTCGCTACGGGATCAGGACAAGCCGCACAGTTTATCGCCCTCAATAATATCCTCCAGGCCGGTGATAATTTCATTTCCACCCGCTATGTATATGGCGGCACTTACAATCAGTTCAAAGTTGCTTTCAAACGACTGGGTATTGAAGCACGCTTTGCAGATGGCGACAATCCCGAAAGCTTTGTACAGCATATCGATAAGAACACTAAAGCCATCTATCTCGAGACCATCGGCAATCCTCGACTGAATGTTCCCGATTTTAAAAAATTCGCTGACCTCGCCAAAGAATATGATCTGCCACTGATTGTCGACAATACATTCGGTGCCGGTGGTTATCTTTTCCGCCCGCTAGAACACGGAGCCAACGTGGTGGTAGAATCCGCTACTAAATGGATCGGCGGTCACGGCAGCAGCATCGGCGGCGTGATCGTTGACGGCGGTAATTATAATTGGGGAAATGGCAAGTTTCCGCAGTTCACCGAACCTTCCGAAGGTTATCATGGGCTGAAGTTCTGGGATGTATTTGGTGAAGGCAACCCGCTTGGCCTGCCCAATATCGCCTTCGCGATCCGCGCACGCGTGGAAGGTCTCCGCGACTTCGGTCCTTCCCTCAGCCCTTTCAATTCGTTCCTGTTGTTGCAAGGCCTGGAAACATTGTCGCTGCGTGTGGATCGCCATGTACAAAACACACTCGCGCTGGCACAGTGGCTCGAGCAACACGACCAGGTTGAGTTTGTATGGTATCCCGGTTTGGAAAGCAGCCCTTATCATGCGCTTGCACAGCAATACCTCACACGTGGCGCCGGTGGTGTGCTGCAGTTTGGTATCCGTGGCGGTGTGGAGAATGGCCGTAAGTTCATCGACTCCCTGCAACTCGTAAGCCATCTTGCCAATGTGGGTGATGCCAAAACACTGGCTATTCATCCTGCATCTACCACGCACGAGCAATTGTCCGACAGCGAACGCGAAGCATCGGGTGTATTGCCCAACCTGGTACGCATCAGCGTAGGTATCGAACACATCGACGATATCAAAGCCGACTTCGAACAGGCATTTTCTAAAGTTTTCGCTAAAGACCTTGTAGCCTGATCATGGAATCAGTATTCAGATACGAACAACCTTTTGAACTCGAATCGGGCATTTCCCTGCCTTCGTTTCACCTGGCGTATACAACCTACGGTCAGTTGAATGCAGACAAGTCGAACGTGGTATGGATTTTCCACGCGTTGACGGCCAACAGCAGTCCTGCCGAATGGTGGCCGGGACTGGTGGGCGAAGGCAAGTTCTTTGATCCCGAGCGTTACTTTATCATTTGTGTCAACAAACCGGGAAGCCCGTATGGCAGTATTTCACCGCTGAGTATTAATCCGGCAACAGGTGAACCTTATTACAGCGACTTCCCGGTTTTCACGATCCGCGACATGATCCGTACTTATCGCCACCTGCGATTGCATCTTGGCATCGAACGGATCCATATCGGGCTCGGTGGCAGCACCGGCGGCATGCAATTGCTCGAATGGGCCATTGAAGAACCGTCCCTGTTCGAATACATCGTTCCCATTGTTACCAATGCTGCTTTATCGCCATGGGCCGTAGCTTTCAACGCTTCGCAGCGCATGGCCATAGAAGCCGACAGTACCTGGCTGGAAAGACGTGAAGATGCCGGGCAAAAAGGATTGGCCGCTGCTCGCTCCATTGCCCTGCTTTCCTATCGTCATTACAATGGCTACGGCATCACGCAACCGCGCGACAAATCTTTTGTTCCGCTCTCCAAAGATGTGCGTTATGCCGCTGATAACTACCAGCGTTACCAGGGATTGAAACTGACCAACCGCTTTACGGCACTTTGTTACTACCGTCTTTCACAAAGCATGGATAGTCATGATGTGGGTCGTAACCGCGGTGGCGTGGAAGAAGCGTTATCGCAGATACGTGCAAAAGCGTTGGTCATTGGTATCCGGTCGGATGTATTGTATCCGATCACTGAACAGGAATACCTGCGCGATCACATCAAAGATGCCGATCTACTAAGCATTTCCAGTGATTTTGGTCACGATGGCTTTTTGCTTGAATATGAAAAAATAGAAACGGCGCTGAAGAAATTCATCCGCGCTGAAAATGTACCGCCTCTTAAAATTGTCACCAATAAATACCGGTAATGCCACGGGCACAAAGGCATAAAAACAACTCGCAACATGGAAACGCATAAACAACTCGTCATCGGCCTCTTCGGATTTGGTGTGGTAGGTGAAGGCCTTTACAAAGTTTTACAACAAACACCATCACTCAGTGCAAGACTGAAAAAAGTGTGCATCCGCAACCCGGAGAAACAACGCAATGCCCCTGCAGAACTCTTTACTACCGACCGTTCCGTTCTTCTCAACGATCCTGAGATCAATGTAATCGTGGAGGTGATCGATGATGCCAGCGCTGCCTTTGCCATTGTAACCGAAGCGTTGAAAAATGGCAAAGACGTAGTAAGCGCCAGCAAGAAAATGATCGCGGAGCACCTCGATGAATTGCTCGCGCTGCAACAACAAACCGGCCGCTCTTTGCTCTACGAAGCTGCCGCCTGCGCCTCTATTCCTGTTATCCGTAATCTCGAAGAATATTACGACAACGATCTGCTCCACTCCATCCGCGCGATCGTCAACGGCTCTACGAATTTCATCCTCACCAAAATGTTTGAAGAAGGATTGGATTTCCGTCAGGCCTTATTACTGGCGCAACAATTGGGCTTCGCCGAAAGCAATCCATCGCTCGACGTGGAAGGTTATGATGCAGTGAACAAATGGACATTTCTGCTTACCCATGCTTACGGCATTACCGCGCCTCCCGAAAATATTCTGTTCAATGGCATCCAGAACATCCATGCCGGTGATGCAGCGGTCGCGCTGGCCCGTCACCAGCAGATCAAACTGGTAGCACAGGCGCAGAAATTACAGAACGGTCAGGTTGCCGCCTTTGTACTGCCGCAGTTTGTAAAACAGGACGACCATCTTTCTTTTGTAAAAAATGAATACAACGGTGTGGTGATCGAAAGTGGTTTCGCCGATAAACAGTTCTTTTATGGAAAAGGTGCGGGCAGTCTGCCTACCGCATCGGCCGTGCTCAGTGATATCGCTGCGTTGCGTTATCAATATAAATATGAATACAAGAAACTCTACCATCATCAGCCGCATACGCTGAGCGAAGAAGTATACCTGCGGGTGTATGTAAGTTTCGACGACTGGAAATATATTCCGCGTGAAAAGTTTGAGTGGATCGAGGAATGGCATGCACAGGAGGAAAGAAAATACCTGGTTGGTGTGATCGGCTTCCGCGAATTGAAAGATCAGCGTTGGTGGAAAGATAATAATACCTCATTGATCCTCGCACCTGATCCTGTTATCGAAACCGTTGAGATCCGTAAGCTCAAGAAGAAGAGCCTGGAACTGGCAGGTCTCGCACTTTAAGGCAATAAACGAATCCCCGGCCGTTGGCCGGGGATTCGTTTTCAATAAGTCAATCAGTGTACAAGAATGAAGGTTTCCCCTTTGGTTCGTGTATACACCATAAGTGTTCGGAAGATTTTAAACCTTATCAATCCAACATCACGTCACCGTTGGTCTCCAGACCAACGGGCCTGCTCAGCCTTGAGTTATGTACGAAGTTGGCCTTAACCCATCAATGCTACCTGACGCTTGCTTGTTGGTCGGGAGATCAACAAGGGCGAATAGTCAATCAGGGAACAAGAATGAAGGTTTCCCACTTGGTTCGTGTATACACCATAAGTGTTCGGAAGATTTTAAACCTTGTCAATCCAACATCACGTCACCGTTGGTCTCCAGACCAAACGGGCCTGCTCATCCTTGAGTTATGTACGAAGTTGGCCTTAACCCATCAATGCTACCTGACGCTTGCTTGTTGGTCGGGAGACCAACAAGGGCGAATAGTCAATCAGGGAATGGATTCCTCGAACTGGTGGCCCCTCGAGAGGCCGAAGTATTGGCTTCAGGGACCACACTTCCCCATGGTTCGTGTATACGCGAAACATGGGGAAAATCTTCATTCACCTATTGACTTATTCACTGATTGACTTATTGCCAAACCACGCATAAAACTTCCTCAACCCCTCCTCCAATCGCGTCTTGGGATGATAGTTCAGCAACTCCTGTGCTTTGCCGATGTTGGCAAACGTACGCGGCACATCGCCGGGTTGTTCCGGTTCGCGGCGGATGATTGCTTTTTTCCCGGTCACGGCTTCAATGGCTGCTATTAATTCCGAAAGTGTAACTGTATAGTTGTTTCCGAGATTGATCACTTCAAATCCCGAACCGGTATACTCCATCGCCCCGATGATGCCCTGCACCGTGTCTTCTACATAGGTGTAGTCCCTGCTGGTACTGCCATCGCCGTACACCGGAATTTCTTTTCCTTCTGTAATGGCTTTGGTAAACTTATGAATAGCAAGATCGGGACGCTGGCCGGGACCGTACACGGTAAAGAACCGCAGCGCGATAAAACGGATACCATACAGTTTATGATAAACGTGCCCCATCATTTCACCGGACAATTTCGTACTGGCATAGGGACTGATCGGCATCAGCTGCTCATCTTCCGACCAGGGATAATGATCGTTAACACCGTACACACTGCTGCTGGAGGCAAACACAAACTGCCTGATTTCTTTTATCCGTGCCAGCTCCAGCATATTCTGCAGCCCGATTACATTGGCCTGCTGATAGGCCAGCGGATTTTCAATACTGGGACGTACGCCGGCTTTGGCCGCCAGGTGCACGATCACATCGACGTTGCTGTCGATACGGGCTGCCAGTTGTTCACCGGTAAAGGCGGATATATCAAGTTCCAGCAATTCAAAACGCGGATCGGCACTGAACTGCGCAAGGTTGGCATCCTTGTATGTACGGGAATAGAACGGATCGAAATTATCGATACAGGTAATGCGCAGGGATTCGGTGCGCTGCAACAGCGTTTTAATGAGGTTGCTTCCGATGAAACCGGCTCCGCCGGTGATAAGGTAATGTTTCATGCGTCAATTGCGGCAAAGTTAGCATAATGGCTGATGACACAAAAAAAGAGCCCGGAGGCTCTCTTTAAAGGGACTACATACACTTAACGTCACCAAACATTCCGGGGGCAGGAGTCGTCATACTTGTTGTTGAGTAAAAAGCCAAGGATGATCTCGTGCGTACCCTTACTGAAATTATTTAACCGGGAGGTGGTATAATCATAAGCATAACCCACATTCACCGTATTGGAAACATTTACCCCCAGCATGCCATTGAAACCATCTTTATAACGGTATCCCGCACCTACCCAGAGAAAATCCTGGTATTGCAGTTTTACATTGGCCTCGATCTGCGTAGGCATCGGGTTGATATACTTCACCATGATGGAAGGGATGAGATTGAAATCATATCCTACGAGGAACCGGTAACCCGCCGTGGCAAAGATGTGTGGCACACTCTTGCCTTCTTTCGGGCGGATGGCATTATTGGAAAAATCAATTTTCGATGGTACGATCTGTTGTGCAGACAATCCGATAAAGTAATCCGGTGAATACAGGTACAATCCCGCCATCATGTCAAAACGGGTTTTATTCAACACGCCATTCTGCGCGTACACAGCCGGATCCACCACGGTTGATCCGAAATCCAGTTTCTCGGCATCAAGACTGATACGGCTGATGCCAGCGCCAAATCCGCCTGACAGGCTTGTACGCGGTGTAAGACCGATGTGATAAGCATAGGTCCCGTACGCGGAAAAATTGCTGAGCGGGCCGGTTACGTCGTTGATCACCTGCAATCCCACTCCATGGTGCGGTTCTGCCGAGGTATAATCCTGCCAGTATTGTTTTCCGCGCGGGTTCTCGCCCGGTACTTCAAAAGAAGTGGCCGTGGTGCGGTAGTCTTTTTTTCCAATCGGTCCGTGGATCGTGAGATAGCTGGTCACAGGCGCGTCCTGTATGCCGGTCCATTGATGCCGGTGGCTCAATTTGATGTCCGTATAATTCTCGATACCTGTAAGTGCGGGGTTCACAATATACTGGTTGAGTATATACTGCGTGTAATGCGGTTTCTGCTGGGCACGTGCTGTAAAAGCAATCAACACACAGCTTCCAAGGATTAACAGCTTCTTCATCACAAATTCCGGGTTTTATAAAAGCGTCCCGGCCGGCCATTGGCCGGGACGGCCAGGTTAGTTTTTCAGCACTTTGAACTCGGTACGGCGGTTTTGCTCGCGTCCGTCAGGGTTATCCGTGCCGTCAGGATTGGTGTTGGGAGCAATCGGTTGTGCTTCGCCATAACCTTTCGATTTCAGGCGGCTTTCTGCCACGCCTTTGGCAACGAGATAAGCAACTACGCTGCGTGCCCGTGCTTCAGACAGTTTTTGGTTGTACTTGTCGGTACCCTTGCTGTCGGTGTGCGCACTGATTTCAATTTCCAGTTCAGGATAGGTTTCCATCATACGTACCAGTTCGTCCAGCGCGGGATAAGACTCGGGCTTCACTTCCGATTTGTCGTATTCGTAATAAACATTTCTTACGATGAATGATTCGTTTACTTTCGGCGGCTCAGGCAACAAACAAAGAACGGGGTTGGTAATACCTTCTTCTTCGATATCAGCCGGCACCTGCATACGGATCGAATTGGTCAGGAAGCCGGGTGCTGATGCTTCCACTTTCAGCGGCTGGTAATCTTCCAGGGTAAAATGATACGTACCATCTGCACCGATCGTGGCATTGTAAACAGTAGTGTTGGAAACCGTATCGATTACCGCGAGTGTAGCGCCGGGCAATTGTTTGCTGCCATCGCAGGAAACAACCTTGCCGGAGATCTGACGCAGCGGGCGGATTTTTTGCAGATAAAATAATTCGAGGCAGCAGGCCGCATCACGGTCAGAACTCAGCAGGATCTTTTCCAGCATGTTCTTCGGTCCGCCTTTGCTCACAAGATAAATATCGTCTTTCACAGAGTTCACGGGATAGCCGAGGTTCTGTGCTTCCTGAAATTGTCCGATAGCACCTTTGCTCTGGAAGAAATCGAATCCTCCCATGCCTACTCTTCCTTTGCTCGAGAACACCAGTGCCTGGGAAGGCTCATGATAATAAGGCGCCTGGTCATCATAGGAAGTATTCACCTGATCACCTGCGTTTACCGGTACGCCGGGTTTACCGGTTGCATCGAGTTCGGCATACCAGATATCAAATCCGCCTTTGCCGCCGGCACGATTGCTCGAGAAGAAAAGATATTTTCCATCAGCCGTTACAAAAGGCTCCTGGCTGCTTGAGCCAGCTTCGTTAACAGAGGCATCCAGCTTTTGCGGCTCGCTCCAGCCATTGGCATTTTTTACGGATGAATAAATAGCCGCTTGTTTTTTGGCGCCAGTGCCTGTCCAGCGCGTGATGAACAAGGTTTGTCCATCCGGAGTAGCGGCGGTTACTCCCTGCTCGATGTCACGGGGTTGGTTGATGTTTACTTTGGTCACACCAGTGATACCGGTTTCAGTGAAAGCCGCTTCATAAATTTTATTCGTGTAATCTTTTTTCTTTTCGCTGCTGTCGGCCGGGCGTGTGGAGGTAAAATAAAGCGATGAGTTGTTGATCCAAACCGGCGCATAACTTCCGCCAAGTGTGTTGAGATCGGCAGGTGCCTTGGTCAGTGTGTAATACTTGATGTCCTTCTTTTTCAGTTGCGCTTGTATAAACTGAAGATTAACGATCTCCCTTTGTGCTTCCTTGCGGTAAGCATCCTCATTGGTATAGGTACTGATAAAATTTTTGAAAGTCGCTTCAGCTTCTTCGTAACGTTCCAATGCGCGCAACATGGTACCGAGATAATAAGCGGCCTGCGGAAATTTATCTGCGCCGATCTCCAAAGCCTGACGATAGTAAGGTTCTGCCTTGGCAGGATAATTCAGCATACGGTAGCTTTCGGCTATCCGCCAGATACCAACTTCCTGGTTGGTGGGCTTGGCCGTTGTTTTGGCAGAAACCGTCTGCGGGGTATACGGACTGAACTCCTGGCGGCCGCCTGTTTTACCGGTATTAAAATACTTTTCATAATACTGAGCCGCCGAATAGTAATCGCCTTTTTCAAAATATTTATTGGCAGCATTCAGGTAATCGTACACAAACTGCCCGTGCACTGTCATAGCCAGCATCCACACCGCAGCAGTAAAGAGTAGTTTTTTCATCCGTATGTAGTGTTACTTGTTTGAGTAGTTGTTATTGTGAACGGTGATAGCAAAACAGCATCAGAGACGCGGACAGACAAATTCGATTTCCGGTGTCTTGGTCGCTTTTCTTCCAATGAACGTGAGCGATATTTCAAAGCTGTTGGCACCATTCGCCATTTTACCTAAATCCGATGTATTGATGTCATAGCTTGCCCCCAGCACCATGTTCTTATAAGTGAATCCGATAAAAGGTGAAATCGCATCTTCGAAACGATAGTTGGCACCCAGCATCAGGTCTACTTCGGATGTTGCTTTGTAAGTGGCATAAGCACCTACCATTTTTTCCTGCGCTGTTCCCTGGCGTGCGTACAACAGGTTTGGCGTAAGGCTGAACATTTCATTGATGGTCAGACGTACACCCGCATGAGCCGTATAACGCATCGGAATTTTCCCTTCGCCGTTGGCGCTGAATTTATCCTCTGGGCGTGTAAGGTGTGCAGTTGAAAAACCTGCAAATACGTTTGCTTTTTTACCTGGTTCCGCGTCGAAGTACATGATACCTGCACCTACATCGAAAGTACCGGCAGATGTGCGCGTGATCAGGTCTTGTGAAGCGCTGCCGGGGTTATAGCCCGTGATCGGATTCCACTGGTCGCCGAAGGTGAGCTTGCTGCGGTCCCAGCGGCGCTGGATCAATCCGGCCTGTATACCAAAAGTGATACGTTGCGTTTCATTGCGACCGAAACGTACACCGGTATAAGATACGTTACCATAAGCAGTCGTATAGTTGTAACCGCCATTACCGGCAGTCTGGTTCAATACACTCACCCCGACATTGATGTTCTTTTCGGTGGTAAACTCCAGCGAAATGCCCGGTGTTGAAAACGGGCTGCTGATATTCCCCCACTGGTTCCGGTAAATACCGGAAACCCTGTACTGCCCGTCGAAAGCGCCTGTCAATGCAGGATTGAGCCACGCCGGGTACACATAATACTGGGTGAAGTGCGGATCAATCTGTGCATGCAGTTGGTTGAAACTGCCGCCCATTACCCATAACAACATCGCAAGCCGGTAAAATTTTCTCATTGTCGTTGTTTTTATAAAACCGGGACGCCTTTGGACGAACGTCCCGGTTGGTTATTCATGATGCTCTGTTTCTTAGCGGATCACCGTTACTGATCCGGTTTGTGGTTTAAATCCGTTTTCCAATTTGATCACGTAGTAATAAGTTCCTACAGGGACGTCTTTGCCTTTGTATGTTCCATCCCACGGAGTATTGTATCCCACAGTATAAAATACCTGCTGACCATAGCGGTTGAATATCTCCACGGTCGCGCCCGGATAATCCGTCAGGTTCGGGATCAGCCAGCGGTCGTGAATGTTATCACCATTCGGAGAGAATACGTTGGGCACCCTGATCGGTTTCAGGATCTTCACGGTCAGCTCATCCGTTGCCGTACAGTTATAGTCTCCTGTTGCGGTCAGGGTATAAACCTGGTCGGCCGTTGCTGTTATCGTCGGATTGAGGATGGTTGCATTATCCAGTCCCGCAGCCGGTGTCCAGTTGAATGTAAGTGATTGAGAGTTGGCCGTGGCTTCAAAGCGGACCGGCGTTCCCATCGGCACTACAAATGAACGGCCGGCATCGATTTTCGGTTGCAGGTGCACACGCACGGTGCGCACAAACGGATCGGATACGCAACCCGCGTTGTTGCTCACGGTAAGCGTTACATCATAGGTGCCAGGGTTGGCAAATTGTTTTACAGGATTTGCCGAAGTGAATACAGGAGAACCGTCATCAAAATCCCATTTCCAGGAAGTGATGGTACCAACGTTATTCGTGCTCTGATTGATAAAATCCGTATTGGTTCCCTGGCAAAGCTCTGAAGGGTTTACAGCAAAGTTGGCTACAGGTTTTTCGTAAAAATCATCTACGACCACCGGTGCACTGGTATGCTCACATCCGAAAGAAGAATAAGCAGTGAGTGTTACCGGATAGCTTCCCGCCCCTGCATAGGTGTACGAAGGATCTTTAACGGTTGATGTACCGGTGCCATCACCAAAATTCCACAGATAGGTTGCCGCACCTGTGCTGGTGTTGGTAAAGGAGGCGCTGCCCGGCAGACAGATATCACCCGGCGGCGTAAAGGACGCTACCGGTAAAGGATGCACTGTGATGGTCTGACTTACGGGAAGGCTGGTACAGTTCTGATCGCTTACTGCAGTCAGTTGCACCGTATAGTTACCGGCAGTGGCGTAGGTTACATCAAAAGGCGCATCATTCGTATAGCTCGGCGCAGAGCTGTTGCCCAGGTTCCAGTTCCATGTCTGGATAGCACCCGAACTGATCGTGGATGTGCTCTGGAAAGTAACATCGTCATTCAGACACACACCCGGAGTTGCCGTAAAGGAAGCAACCGGACGCGGATATACATTGATGGTGGATGTGATTGTTGACGTACAACCACCTGCCGAAGTAAAGGAATAAGTAATAGTGTGCGTACCCGAACCGGCAGTGGCAGGATTGAACATACCCGCAGCCGTTGTACCGGGACCGCTATAAGTGCCTCCTGTCTGCGTTACACCGGCCACCGTAGCGGTAGCAGAGGCAATGGAGAAGGCCGGAGCGCTTTCACATACATTACTCAGCGCAGGATAAGTAACCACCGGCGTTACGCCAAGCACTGCCTGTACGGTAGTCTTGTCGCGGCAGCCATCTGCCGAACCGACTTCGAGTTCGATATCGTAGGTGCCTTCGCGGAAACGGTGTACCGGATTTTCCAGGGCCGATGTATTGTCGTTACCGGAGCTTGCATTTGGATCATCGAACATCCAGGACCATGACGTAGCGCCGGTGCTGGTGCTCGTAAACTGCAAGGAACCATCTGCTGCCAGACATCCTGAAGGGAAGGTAAAGGCGGCAACCGGTTTGGCATATACTTCAATAGTGCTGGTAGCAGTCGAAGGACAGCCACCCGCAGAAGTGAATGAATAAGTAATGGTATGTATACCGGCACCCGCAGCAGCAGGATCAAACATACCTGCAGCCGTTGTGCCTGGTCCGCTGTAAGTACCACCGGTCTGTGGAACACCTCCGACAGTGGCAGTAGCGGTAGCGACGGAAACAGCGGCTTCATTGACGCAGATACCGGCGAGCGCAGGATAGGTCACCACCGGTGTGAGTGCAAATGCCTGCGTGCTTGTGATCGTATGCCGGCATCCGTTTTGCGAAACCGCTTCGAGACTGATATCATAGCTGCCTTCCTGGAAATTATGGGAAGGTTCAAAAGCAGTTGACGTATTAGGGTTAGCCGGTGTCGCCGCAGGATCATCGAAATTCCAGGACCATGTAAGCGTAGCCGGATCTTCTCCAACGATGGTTGAGGTATTATCAAAAGTTACCTGCCCGCTTGCAGGAAGGCAGGCCCCAGCCGGAATAGTAAATGCCGCCGTCGGACGCGGATGCACTACTATCGTACGGGTAGCCGTGATCACGCAATTGGCCGTTGAGGTAAAGGTATAAGTAACGACGTGCGAACCCGCACCCGCTGTTGCAGGATTGAATGTGCCGTTCGATGCATCCACACCCGCGCCGCTGAATGCGCCTGTACCGGGAACGCCATTGGTAACCGTAACGGCCGGAAGAGCAAATGCTGCCTGGTTTTCGCACACCGCAGCCACCGCAGGAAAATCGAGTACCGGCGAAACATTAAAGGTGGCCTTGATGATCGTGTCTTTCACACAACCTTCGGAACTGGTAACGATGTAATTGATATCATAATTACCATAAGCTGTATAAATATGTGTAGGACTTACGGCGGCAGATGTATTCGGGTTGGCTGGCGTGGCATTGGCATCACCAAAATTCCAGCTATGACTGGTAAGCGTCTGACCGTCGGGGGTCGTGGTGTTATTGGTAAACTGTACTTCACCAGTTACGGGTAAACAACCGGCGGGATAAGCAATATCGACGCGGGGTTTAGCGTGAACGTTTACTATTGTTTCAACGGTATCGCTAACGCAAAGCGGGCTTACACGTACCACATGTTTAACGGTGTAATTACCATAATCAGGATACGTAACTGTCGCGGGGGTGGCAGTAGTCAGATCAGCCGTGTTGCCATTTCCAAAATTCCAATACCAGCCATTGACCGCAACAGGTCCGGCATAAGAGGCAGTGGGCGTGAAATTAACCGTATTGTCTTCGCAGATAACTGGTGGAGCTACCGCAACAGCTGAAACCGGCGGAGCAAACACGGTAATATCTTTTGTGGTATCCGAAGCACAACCTTCTGCTGTTACAACAGATAACGTGACCGGCTGCGCGGCACCGGCGGCAAAAACATGTAAAGTATCCTTGCCCGTGGTGGTAGCGCCACCCGGGAAAGACCAGTTCCATGTATTCAGGGTAAAGCCATCGGTTGTAGCGTTAACGGCATGCAGGAAAACCGTATCCAGTGAACATCCTGTGGGATGATCGATGGAGAAATCGGCTTTAGGCTTTGGTTTTACTTCAATATAAATTTTAACCTCTTCCGTATTATTACAGTTCTCGATGCTGGGGTGTGTAGCCAGGATTGGAATCTCATGTTCGCCAGGTGTATTAAACAGGTAGGTGCCGGGCAGGGTGTATTTGTAATACGTAACGCCATTCACCAATTGCGTACCTGTAGAGGTGGGCGAATTATCTATCACATCAGCAGCAGGTGTAACGATACCGGCGAGCGTACTGAGTTTCCATTCCATACGTGTCGGCTGATAGGCCATGAGTGCGGAAATGGTTACCGGCGTTTGCTCACAGGTAAATTCGTGTTGCGGATGGGTGGGATCGAGCGGGTTTTGAATGGAACTGTAGGCATTGAGGTTGTTGATGAGCGTACCCCCGTTATAGCCATAACTTTCTACGGAACCAATACCGTAAGTAATGGAAGTAAAGGCTGAGTCGCTGGAAACGACGGACTGCGATTTGCTGGCCAGCCAGCGTCTTACCACCACTGTATATCTTGAATTTTGCGGATGGGTGTAAGTATGCCGTTGTACGGCAGGTATGGCGCTCAACGGATCACCGTCGATGCGCAGGGAAGAGAGTGCTGTGCCATCGTTTGGAATGATGAGCGTAAGATAATTGGTGTTGATATTCTCTTCATCGTTTCTGTAAAAACCTACACGCTTGGTTGCTTGTTCAATCGGACTGATATAGATCATTTCCGGATCGCCATCACCACTTGTATTGGGGCAACCACCGGTGGATGGCATATACTGTGCGACCATGATGGGTTTATCAGCTTCAATGTAATCGGCTGTGCCGGAGTTGTATTCGTAATAGTCGCCTCCGATAAGCGTACCGATAGGAATCTGCGTACCATTTCTTTTCACTACTGTGGTAGGGTCCTTCACCAGAATGCGATAGATATTTGTCATGAAGCTGTTTGCTCCTGTTGAATTACTTGTCGGCGCAGTAAAATATCTTTTACCCCATGCCTGCGAAGGGAAACATTGCTGCATGATAAAGTCGCCACTGCCACCATTGCCCGAACAGGCAAGACCGGTACGGCTGGTGCCGGCAAATACAGCAATGGGATAACAAACACCCGCCGAGTTGGCAATACTTCTGATCTTGCTACCCGTCAGATCTCCGGCCGTTACACGCGCAATTGCCTGGAATGATTGTCCCCGGTTCAATGTCACTGTAAAGGGAGCACCCGCGGGGCGCCCACCCGGCGCTGCCGGCAATTCAGAGCGGGTAAGTACTTTGGGAGTAATCTCCACAACCGTATTATCATGCGAGGCCATTACATAGAAATACGTATTGGCTGGCTGGCTTCCATAAAAATTTTTATTATTCAGTGTAGTGTACACATACCCGTATGCTTCCACAGGGAATAACATCGAAGCACCGGATGTTGCACTGCCTATATAGTGTGCATAAGCCACGATTGGAGTGGTACTCTCGATATGAATAGCCTTGTTGTAAACACCTTGTCCGCCATTACCTGCGGGATAAGCAAAGTCATACAGGCGGCTGTCATACAAACCTGATTTGGGAATGTAATCGGAGATCGTTACCGTACCTGCAGGCACGGTATAGGTACGCGTCCAGGTATTAGCGCCAACATGCGAGGTAAGTGTAACAACCGCATCTTCCTCCGCACTGAAGTACAGCACCATTTCCTGGGAGTTGCCATTCTCAAAAAACCAGTTGAACGGATAACTCACCCAGAATTCCTTTCCCCGGTTGGAAAGGTCTTTCTGTCCCTGCACACAGGTCATCCACAAAAGACCGAAGCACAACAGCCCTAGTCTCGCCACCCGGTTTTTATTCATGTGAAGCTTCTGTTTAATGCGTTGCATATCGGGTTTCTTTTTGTTAGCATTGGATTAATGCCGGGAAGGGATTGTCATCCCTCCCCGGCCAATCCTGTATTATCTCAACAGGTTCACTGCGCCTTTGCGTTGCACGCGTGTACCATCTGTTAGTATGATATCGATCACATACATGTACACACCGGAAGGTTGTTGCTTATTCTTGTGTGTACCGTTCCAGATACGATAACCGCCATCACCGTCTCGTCCCGGATTCTTCACCTCGGCGATCTTCTCGCCCCACTGGTTGAAGACCGCTGCATGGATGTCGCGGATGCTGTTACCATACACTTTCAATTCATCGTTACGTCCGTCGTTATTCGGTGTAAATGTATTGGGAACGAATATCTGATCCGTCACCGTTGTGCCTGTCACCGGCAGTGACTCAGCCGGCAGACATCCGCCGAGAGCACGTACCCGCAGCGTTACGCTTTGTCCTGTCTGCAGACCGGTGATGGTATGTGTAAGACCTGATGCGCCGGATGAAGGAATCGTCCAGGTGGTGCCACCATCTGTTGTTACTTCATATCCCGTTGCGTTGGTGATGGCCTCCCAGCGGAAGCGTATCTCATTTGTTCCTGCAAAGTCAACGACCGCTACAGGTGTGGCCAGCGAAGGAAGTATGGTGATCTTCACTTCTTTTCTTGTCTGGCTGATACATCCGTTGAGGTTCGATTCCACGAAGTAAGAAACAGGTCCGGTTACGTTAGTGATCGTCCAACTGCTGCCGGTGTGAAGCACTGCGCTGCTTGCTGCAGAGGCATACCATCTGTATGTTGCACCTGCTACAGGGCTTTGTACATTGAAGGTTACACTTGAACCAACGCAGGTTGACAATGAATCTGGCGTGATTACTACCGCCGGACCAGCACCGATCGTTACTTCTTTGGTGATGTTGGCGATACAACCATCCTGTGCGATGATATTGAAAGCCACATCGTATGTTCCCGTGGCTGCATAGGTATGCGTCGGGTTCTGCGTGTTGGCCGTTGCACCATTGTCATCAAAGTTCCAGTTCCACACACCTATAGGAGTACTGTTCGCTGTTGATGCCGTACCGTTGAACTGAACGGCATTTCCAACGCAGCTTCCGGTAGTGGTGAAGTCGATCACCGGAGACTCCAATACGCGGATATTCATATTCGTTTCCATTCTTGCATTACATCCGTCAATCTCGGGGTGTGTAATGAAAATCGGAAGGTTGTATTCCCCTGCCTGACTGATTACAAAATCCTGCTGGAGTGTATACTGATAGAACCATGTTCCGCTGATCAATACCGAGTCAGCCGGCACAGGATTGGTTTGAATGCTATCTGCATGCGGTGTCAGTTGTGGCACCTGGCTCAGCAGCCATTCGATCTGCGTCGGTTTCACGGATGTCTGGAAGGTGAGGCGGAATGGTGTTCCTTTACAAGTGTATGGTGTAGAAGTACCATTCGGGTTGAATACGTTGGTCAGCGATGGTGTACTGAACAGGTTGCGCACAGCGGTACCTGCGTTGTAACCATAACTTTCCACGCTGCCCAGGCCGTAAGTGATGGCGGTGAAAGCAGAATCACTTTGTACAAAGGTCTGTCCTTCCGTAGCCAGCCAGCGTTTTACTACTACTTTATAACCGGGCACTGTGTGATCGTATACATGATCAAATGTATTGCTGCCATCGATGGTGAGTGAGTTCAGGCCATTGGTCGGGATGATCAATGTCAGGTACTGCACCGTGATCGCATACATTTTATTACGATACAACGCTACTTTATTAATGCCTTGTTCAACAGGGCTGATATAGATCATCTCAGGATCGAGCACTGCAGGGTTACCGCACTCTGATGTTGAAGACATGAACTGCGCCACCATTACAGGTTTGTCAGACTCAATATAAGATGATTGGTTTGTATTGAATTGATAGTAACGCCCGTCGATCAGGTTGGTCTGCAGTGTACCATTCACCCATACCTGTGTGCTTGGATCTTTCACAGATACTTTGAAAATGTTGGTGTGCATGGTTGCAGCCGCAGCGGAAGCTGACGTCGGAGCGGTGAGGTAACGTTTACCCCATGCCCTGTACGGGAAGTTTTGCTGTATGATATTATCACCGTTCAGTGTTGGAATACCATCGTCACAACCAATAGCGGTACGGCTGCTTCCGGAGAACATGGCGATCGGGTAACATTTACCATTGCTGTTGGCAATGGATTTCACAATACTGCCGGTCATGTCATATCCCTGGTTGGAAGCAAACTTCTCGCCTATCACCTGGTATACTTCACCTTTATTGAGGCTGACGGTGAATGTTTCACCTGCATTTCTTCCACCACGTGTCAGCGCGGACGGAGTAATCTGGACCACCGTACTGTCGTAAGCGGCAACCACATAGAACCATGAATAAGAATCGCCTGTATAAGCCTGACGTGAGGTCAATGCATAATACTCATATCCATAAGTGCCGGTTGGCATCAGCATGGTTGCACCGGAGCTTGAACCGGAATAGATGTGGGCATAAGCCGTGATCGGCTGATCACTCTGGATACTGATGCCTTTATCAGACAACCCTTCTTCCAGCAAACGGGAATCATACAATCCCTGTTTCGGCATAAAGTCGGACGCGATCACCGTGTTGGCAGGAACAGTATAGGTTTTGATAAATGGTGTACCATACACACGTACCGTTACATTGGCCGGAGTTGCACCTGCGCCCAGGTAAAGTACCATTTCCTGGCTGTTGGCACCAGTCATGTAGTACTGATGACCGTAACCTACCCAGAATTGTGTACCGGTGTTACTGGCCTCCGAAGGATCGAGTACGATCGGTGGTGGTGGCGGTGTGGTACCGTCGGTGAGACCCGTGTATTTATCAAATGTTGTCAGGTTGTCTTCCCTGATAATATTCAGCAGATCGTCTACCGTACTTGTCGCAGACACTTCCCATGTGTTGGCAGCATTGGTCCGTCCCAGTTTCACCTGGCTTTGGCGGGCAATGAAACCTTGCCATGAATCGATATAGAATTGTTCCACCTTATGACCTGTTGGTGCAGTACCGGTATGATCAAAGTCTGTATAGAAATACATATAATTCTGACCAGGCGACAGTGACGGCGGTTGTACGCCGGAGTAACGGCGACCGGTTACGGTTGACGGCACAACACTTCCCCACGAGATTTTGGTTACAGTATCTGTTCCCAGCATAAATACCTGTGTGATGTTGGCAGCAGGTGCCGCGGGAATAGCCGTTAATGCAACAGGTGTAGAAGTCGGCAGGAATTCATAAGCACCGAGATCGGGTACACCGGCAGTGAGTGTTGTCGGACGGGCAGCCCCGTTGATATCGGTAGCGTTATCCGTCAGTTGCACACCACGTCCGTGGATAGCCCATACGTTGGGACTTGCCAGATCAGGTTGCAGATCGTCAGACGCACCTGAGAATGCAGGCTGATAGACGATTGAGTTCAGGTCCCATGCGGCCGTGTTGCGCCATGTCTGCAGATTTGCATGGATGGTTGTTCCGGTACGGATCAGCGTAGTGCCGCTTGTATGGAACATGTTGTAGTCACTGTAGATAAAGCGTGGGTTGGGCACATCCATTATCCATCCGCCATTGGTATGACTGAAGATATTGTTTACCAGGTAAGTCTGACCCGCTGTACCTGTTGTCTGGTTGAAATAACCTGCAATGTTCGTAGCGCTTGCCGCAGACGTGGCAGCATTCTGAACTGTATTGTTATAATAGCGGATACCACCCGTAGTAGTACTATAGATACCATAAGCCGTAGTACCGCTTGTTGCAATAGAAATCACGTTATTAGCGGCTTTGGCGTATGTACAGGATGTAACATACAAACCATATTGGTTACCTGTATTGGTACCGCTGGCAATTATCTTATTGTTAGAAAACTCGCCTTTGTCATTGGCTGCAGCCTGGTTACCGGTAAGATAAATACCATAGGTAGTCACACCGCTGCTGATGATATCGACTCTGTTGTTGCTGATGCCGTAGGCAGAGTCGCAATTGGTTGAATAGATACCATAAGAGCTTGTATTCTGAACACCGGAACGTGTGATGGTATTCTTGCGAACGGATACATCATTGATGTTACCGGCATAGATACCATAGTAATAAGAACCGGTTACTTTGTTGCTGTCGATGGCTACCCGAACCGGTACTTTAGTTGTAGAACCGGACAGGTAAACACCGGAAGAACCATTGCTGATCGTGTTGCCTTTTACAACCAGGTCGCTACCGGTCAATGTTTCACCGAATACGCCCACCACTGTTGTGGAAGTGCTGGAAGATGCAGGAACATTGATCACGCAATTAACGATGCTGTCATAGGCGGCAGTGGCGGCAAATTGCACCGCACGTCCGTTGGTGGCGCTCTGCGCAACGATGGTCATGTTGCGGAATGTTACATACACAGCGCTGTCGAGCAACAGGGTATAATTATTCGCCGTAGTACCATCATAAGTCAATGTTACAGAAGCAGGGTTGCCGTTCTGGCTCATGAAGGTGATGGTACTGTTTTCGTTGGCACCGTAGATTTTAGGGATACGTACCTGCTCGTTGTAGGTACCAGGTACGGCGTGGAAACGAACCGAACCAGTGATACCGCACTGCATGGCCGCCACCGCTTCGTTGAATGTCTGGAAGTTGGTACCACCGGTAGCCACAGCCGGATCGATGGTATAATCACCTGCCAGCAACAGCGGGTTGAAGCTGATTTGTACGCTTGTTGAATTGGCCACACCTGTACCGCATACAACTACTGCGCGGAAGTAACCGGCAGCGGTTTGAAGCGTGTATTCGAACTCAGGACTGTAAAGGCTGTCGCTGATATCGGTCCAGGGACCTGTAGCACTTTCAGCCACCTGCCATACATAACGCTGGAATCCACCAACGCTGTTGCCTGTCAATGTCAACTGGATCGAAGAACCAAGGCAAAGACCCGAGGCGGGACTTGCCACAGCAACACCCGGCGTCGGTGGTGCCGTACAAGGGATAACAGTGAATTCATACGCCCCCGGATCAGGCGTGGTGGTGCTGCGCGTTATACCTTCGATATCGGTAAGTACGCCCGCAGGTGCACCTTTATCATCCAATGTAGCCTGCGTTGGACGGAAGTTGCCGGCAGCAGGGTTGGTATAGATCGGATCGTCGGTACGGCTGTTCGCATCCTGCGAGGTAGTATTCTGCCATGCAGTCAGGGTAGCCTGCGCAGCGGTAGCGGCGTAACCAAAGTTGTTGGCACCAGCCGCACCATTTACCACAATATTGTTGTTATCCGACGTAAATGCCGTGAGCGCGGTGCTGAAGTACATGCCATACTTCGCACCTGTACCGCCGCGGCTGATAGTAATGATATTGTTACGCACCTGGATGCCGTCTGCCTCTGTTATCTGGTACAGACCATACGTGACGTTGGTTGACGTATTAGCTGTATTCTCAAACGACAAAGTATTATGCAGGTAGCGTGCGTTGTTGGATGAACTGTTATAGAAGCCGTATATCGTACCCGCGCCGTTGAAATCGTACATAAGGTTGTTCGCAATACGCGTGGGCGCATTCGAAGGAGCATCATTGGCCGTCAGGTAAATACCATACATAGCGCTGGTATTGGTTGGCGCGCCGGTAAACGGACTGTGAATACGGTTGCCGGAGATCAGCGAGTTATTGCTTGTTCCGGTGTGATAGATACCATAGAAGGTTGTTACCGCCGTACGAGACAAACGGTTGATGGTATTATTCTGGATCACCAGGTTAGTAGAGATACCGGCATAAATACCATAACTGTAGAAGTCTGTTATTTTATTACCGATAAACTTGTTGCCAACAGATGGTGTTGCGGCTACACCCATTTGGGTAATGCCATAGTAACCACCGGAGATCTCGTTGTTTTCAAACAGGTTGTTATCACAGAACGTGGCACCGGAAGTGGTAGCACCAGTTGCAGACGAGCTGATGATGATACCTGCGAAGTTTACAGTCGTTGCGGTATTGTTAAGAATCAGGCGGCATTTGCGGAAAGTGTTGTTGTCCGCGTTGTTGGTCATGAATACGCCCCATCCATATGTACCGGTTCCGGTAGCATCGATCACGAGGCTGTCGAACGTTACATAGTCCGTGCGGCGCAGACCGATTACGGAACGCGCATCGGCAACAGAAGAACTGAACTGGATCGTGTTGCCGTTACCATTAAATGTAATGGTATTAACGGCAGAGCTTCCCGGAATTGTGTCGAGCAGGAATTGTTCAACATAAGGACCGCTCATCGGTTCTACGTTGAACACTACAGGACCCGTGATACCGCAGGCCAATGCCGCTTTCACTTCGGTGAAATTCAGGAAGTCGCCGCCGCCGTTCTGGTCGATCACATAGGTACCGCCAGGTAGTGCAGGATTTACCGCCAGCAGCACAGGTGTGGAAGTGGCCGAGTTGCCGCTACAGGTTACTACGCAACGGTAGTAGAAATTAGAAGTAGCCGTTACGGTAAATGACGGGTTGGTCAATATACCGCTCACCGGAGCATAGGTACCGTTGATCGTTGTGGAAGCTTCCCACTGATAGGTTTGTCCGTCACCGGTTGTTTGTCCATCGAGACCAAGCGTAACAAGTGAGTTTTCGCAAACCGGAGTCTCGGTTACGGTAGCAATACCGGGCGTGGGTGGGCTTACGCACACAGGAGGAGCAAATTCGAATGCACCGATATCAGGCGTGGTTGCGTTACGTGCGGCACCGCGGATATCAACCGTGATGGGTGGCACAACGGCCACACCGCGGTCGTTGATCGAAGCGTTGGAAGGCTCGAAGTTGCCGGCAGCTATATTAACATACAAAGGATCATTGGAATAAGAATTCAGGTCCTTGCCAACTGAGGCCTGCCATGCGGCGAGTGTGGTATAACTGCTTGCGCCAATATACCCCACATGGTTATCACCTGTAGTGGTAAAGTAATAGAAGTTGTTGTTGTCGGAAGTATAGGTAGTTGCTGCTTCGTTCCAGTACATCAGGTATTTGGCCACACCCGGATTTTCACGGGAAATGGTAAACATGTTGTTGCGCAATTGCAGGTCAGCCGCAGCGGTCGTCTGATAGAACCCGCGGATCACGTCGCTTGCGCCGGAAGAAGCACCATCGAGGTGAACGGTGTTGTGATAATACAAAGCCAGGTCGGAACCTGCATTATAGATACCGTACACGCTGCCGTTACCGGTAAGGTTATGGATCAGGTTGTTGGCCACCACGTTCTCTCTGCCCGCCAATGCATCCACACTGGTAAAATAGATTCCGTAAAATACGGACGTGCTGGTAGGTGCCGCGCCAAAAGGATTGCGGATAGTGTTCCTGTAAATTTTTGCGCTCGCACTTATGCCCGTCAAATAAATACCATAATGCGTCGACACACCTGCACGTGCGGGACGTTCGAACAGGTTGCTGTCAATCAGCACATCAAAGGCACCATTCACATAAAGGCCGTAGATATAGTAATCACGGATCTTGTTGCGGGTAATTTTGTTCCAGGAGTTGAACGCAGAACCGCTATTCGCCACCATGGTCATACCATAGTACCCACCGGTGATGGTGTTGTTATCGATCGTGTTGCCATCGCAATTGGCATCGCCGGTTGTAGTCGGGGATGTTGCGGAATTGCTGATGGCGATACCTGCGGAGTTCGCAGCCGTAGTGCTGGTTACTTCCACATTGATGGTACAATTGCGGATGGTATTACTGTCTGCGCTGTTGGTCAGGTGAATACCCCAGCCGTAAGTAGCAGAGGAAGTACCTGCAACGATGGTCAGATCCTGGATCGTTACGTGATCGGTACCATTGAGGCGGATCACCGCACGGTCGGCAGAAGTCGGAGCGGCAAAGGCAAGCGTGTTGCCATTACCGCGGAAGGTAACCGTGTTCACAGACGAGGCACCCGGAATTTCATCCATGATCAGTTGCTCGTTGTAAGGTCCGGTAGCAGCCACCACATCGATCACCACAGCAGCAGAAATGCCACAGCGCAATGCACTGTTCGCGTCGTTGAACGACTGGAAGTTGGTACCGCCTGTAGCCACACCCGAGTTGATGGTGTAGTTACCTGCCATGCCGGGGGGCGTGATCACATCCAGCGGAGCGGAAGGCACGGCTGTATTTCCATTACAGGAAACTGTGATCCGGTAAGAAGTTGTTACCGACTGAGTCAGGCTGAGCGTCGTATTGGTAGCGCCCGCAATATCTGTCCAGCCGCTGCCTGTGTTACGCTGCCATTGATAAGTGAGACCCGCACCTATCGATCCGCCCGTAAATCCAAGCGTGAAGGTAGTGCCGGTACATACGGGACTTTGTGTGGTAGTAACGGTGCCTGGAACCGGCGGGTTAACGCAACCTACCGGAGCAAATTCGTACGCACCGATATCCGGTGTGGTCGTGCTCCGCGTTGCCCCTGTAATATCCGTCGTTACACCAACGGGAGTACCGAGGTTGTCCATCGCGGAATTGTTGGGATAATAGAACCCGCTGTTCGGATCGAGGAATTGAGGATCCACAGATACCGATGCAGCATCCTGCGTGGTAGCCGTTCTCCAGTCTGCCAATGTCGCACGGCTGTTACCGTCGAAATAACCAACGGAAGCCGATGCACCGGCGACGATAAAGTTGTTGTTATTTGAAACAAATGTTGTCGTAGCCGTATTCATGTAAATGGCCGTGATCACACCCGTTCCACCACGGTTGATCGCAACAATGTTGTTTTTGTATTCGATGCCAACGGACGCCGTGGTTTGGTAAAAGCCGCGCGTCAGGTCTGTTGAAGTGCTGGCGGGGCGGTCAACGGAAATGGTATTATGATAATAACGCACATAATCGGAGCTGGCGTTATAGAAGCCATAGATAAGGCCTCCCCCGTTCATGTCATAGATCAGGTTATTGCTGATAAGGTTCTCGTTGCCACTCGTACCATCCGCACCTGTCATATAATGTACATACACGTCACCGGCGGCAGCCTGGTTGCTGCCATAAGGGTTATGAAGGCGGTTGGCGGAAAAACGTGTACCTGTGGTAACGCCGGTGTAGTAAACCATGTATACCGTTGTGCCGGCTGTGCGTGTAGGGCGTTCGAGATCATTGCCTTCGATCACGAGCTTATTAGTGCCGGTCGAATAAATACCGTAATAATAGAAGTCGGTCACTCTGTTGTTGCGAACCGTGTTATTCTGGATTTGGTTACCTGCCGTTGTCGTACCCATTACGGTGATACCATAGTAGCCACCGCGCACCGTGTTGTTTTCGATCAGGTTGCCATCGCTGAGAGAGCCCGCAGTAGTGGCCGAGGTGGCACTGCCGCTGACAGCAATACCGGCAAAGTTGGTAGACGTGGTAGTGATATTGGCATCGATCGTACACCGGCGGATCGTGTTGGAGTCCGCGCCGTTAATCAGTTGGATACCAAAACCATAGGTACCGGCAGATGCAACGATATTGAAGCTGTCGATCGTTACATGATCGGTTCCGTTGAGTTTGATCACCGCGCGCTCGTTGGTATTGGCTGACGCAAATGCCAGTGTGTTGCCATTACCATTGAAAGTGATCGTATTGGTTGCGGAGGTTCCGGCTACTTCCGGAAGGATCATTTGTTCGTTGTAAGTAGCGTTAACCGTTACTACGTTGAATACAACAGGCCCCTGTATACCGCAGGTAAGCGCTGTTACAACGTCGGTAAAATTATTGAAGTTGCTGCCCAGTGTGGGTGCGGCCGAGTTGATCGTATAAGTACCACCCGGAAGTCCTGCATAACCGGTAACGGCTATCGGCGTGGAGTAGGCAGTATTGCCGCTACAGGTAACTGCCGCCCGGTAGTAAGTAACACCGGCCGGTGCGTTGAATGTGGCGCCCGGCGTGGTTTGCGAGGTTCCGACATCAGTAAACGGACCACCGGCTGCGGCAGATGTCTGCCATTGATAAGTCTGGCCCGTGCCGAAGGAGTTACCCGTCAACGAAAAATTCACCGGGGTACCGGCGCATACGGCGGCTGAACTTACCGTTGTAGTACCGGGTGTGGGAGGCGCGGTACAGGCAGCATTCGCGCCATAAGTGATTTGTATGAAAGGACGACGATCATCGATGGCGGAAATGGAGTTGGATGTTGAACTCAGGGTAGCGGCATTGGTCATAACCGTTTGCCCTGTGCCATAAATACGGTTTGGTACAGTAGACCACATCCAGTCGAACGTGCCGGTACTGGGGTTGCCTGTAATCTGGTTGGCATCCCATTCCACCGATACTTCCATCGAGCCCCCGGTGTACACAAAGGGCGCCGTGAGGTTGAAGGTAATGTAGTTGGGCGTTGCTGTTGCAGGAATTTCCTGGTTGAGATTTTCATATACCAATACAGCCCCGCTGTTGAGGTTGGCCCAGGTTTCCGAGGCTTGCGCAAACTCAGTAGCAGCCGAGTTCTTCAGATAAATACGCATAACACCACCGCCTGTGGTTGTGGCGGTGTTATTTTTCACCCATCCTAATCGGGTGATGCTGGCACCGGAGCCGATGCCTGCAGCAGACAATTCTTCGGCAGTGTACAGATAAACATATCTGCTTGCGTCATAGGCGCTGGCGGCAGAAGAGCGGTAAACAGGACCGGCATTGTATTGCGGTGTGCCAGCCGTTCCCGTGTTGATGACCACTGTGTTTTGCGCAAAGCTTATGCAATTGAAAAGGCATAGCAGCGCCGCAAGCACAAGGGATTTGCCATAACATGCAGTTACGTAGATTTTTCTCATAAGAACTCGACCGTTTTGGTATATATGTATAAAGTAGCCGTTTCAGTTCTTTCAGACAGGGCAAAACATATCCCCCCAGCGTTCTATAAGAAACACTGCTCCCCCCGCAATCTTGTTAGTGATTTTTCTGCGTGCCTAACCCTGCCTTAATATGGCCCCGGCCCTCCTTACGGAAGATCAGAGCATCGTTAGTGGTGGATGCATATCCCGCTGTCCGGAGACATGCATTTAATGGTTGCTAAGCGGTTTTTCGGATATTCAGACCAATAACAGTAGTGATGTAGTACGAACAGCTGTAAATAAAGTCGTCGCAATGTTATAACAAAATCTTAATAAAAAAACCACACACGAATTAAAATTTGCGATTATTTTCTGCGGTTTTCTGCAACCGCTTTCATGCTTATTTTTTTACATATCTATTACGCTAAAGAACATTCCCTACCATTTTCCTCGACTATCCATTAGCAATAACCCGGCTATTGTCATTCGATTTTTTTTAATAGCCTACACAAAAAAAAGCCGGCACTCATTGCCGGCTTTTCAATCGATGTAGTAACATCAATTATTTTGCGATGCCCAATTTCTTCAAAAACGCGATAATCGACTTGTTCAGCTCTGAATTTTTTTCCTTCGTGAATTTTCCGTGCTCCCCTCCCTCAACGGTGATGAATTCAGTTTCCACGCCCAGTTCTTTCAATTTTTTGTGCAATTCTACTGACTGCTCATAAGGAACAATAGGATCGGCATTGCCATGTACAATAAATATGGGAGGGCTGTTTTTGTTTACGTAAGTGATCGGAGAAACCGACGCTGCAAATTTTTTGTCCTTTGCCTTGTCGCCTAACCAGCGTTCGGCCGACCTGCTGGTAATACGTGTTCCATATCCCCAATCCCACACATCAGTTATACCATATTTGTCGATGATGGCAGCCACTTTAATATTTTCAACACCCGGACAATTGCCATCGAAACGATGATCATTACCCAGCAGGCCGGCCATTAAGGCCAGGTGGCCACCCGCGCTGCCGCCCATTACCACAATGCGGTTAACGTCGATATTAAGCTCTTTTGCGTTTTTGATCAGGTAAATTAATGCACAACGGGCGTCTTCAACCGCAGCCGGAGCAGTAGCCTGACCTGTGAGACGGTAAGCGATGTTTGCTACCGCAAATCCCATTTTAAAAAATGTGCTGAAACCTGTCTGCGATTCTTTCGAACCCTTATTCCAGCCGCCACCATGTATATTAATCACAACAGCGGAAGGACCGGCGCTTTTGGGAGGCAGGTACAAGTCCATCTTCCCTTCCCAGTCTTTCGCTTTGGCATATACCACATTCAGTTGCGAAGTGAATCCATCGGGATATTCTACCGGTTTAAATGCCGTGGTATCCTGCGCATGCAGCGTCAAGCTAACCAGGCAGATACTCATAAGAGCCAGAAATGTTCTTTTCATATTTTTATTTTAATGCAATAAAACAATGACGAGGCGATTTGTTTTTTCGTTGCGGGCTCATCAATAACCCGGATTTTGTTCGATCACCAATTGCGTATTCGTGTCGATCTCGCGCTGCGGAATTGGCAGCAACAACTTCTGACGCGTAACATACCCCTGTAGCTGCGCCAGCGTTGGCGTAGGATCAAGGTAGCGGCTGTAGTGCGTGGCGTACTCATCCGCAAAGTGATCTTTCATGATCTGTTCGGCAGTAATGGTAGTCATGGTTGTATTGAAGCGCACGAGATCAAAGAAGCGCTGGTTCTCGAAGGCGAACTCGATACGGCGCTCTTCGGCAAGCGCTTTCTCAAACAACGCGGTGGTGTTGATCACGGCAGGATCGAGCGCCGGCAATGAACGTGACCGTACCTGGTTGATCAATCCCACGCTGGCAGGAGAATAGCCTTGTGCTTCCGCCAGCATCAGGATGATGTCGGCATAACGCAATACCGGCCAGTCATTCTCTGCATCATCGGTAATGATCACGGAAGAGAAGAATTTACGTGTATAGAATTTGGTCGTGGCGCCTGTACCATAGGTAGCAATCAGCAAAGCACGGCGCCCGTCTGTTGCCACTACCGCGGTATCGAGATCCGCAGTGGGATAGTTAAGACCGTCTCCATCACCGTTGATCACATTGGAACCTGTACCCAGCGGTGCAAAGGTGTTGGCAAAAGACGAACCCAGTCCAAGCCCACCCGCCTTGTAACGTACGGCAAACATGATTTCGGAGTTCATCTCGTTGTTGATCGAAAATACATTGTTATAAGAACCCTGCATGCTATAACCACTGTTAGTCATTACATCCTGCAGCAAGGTGATCGCTTCCGCTTTACGGTTCAGCGTCAGGTATACTTTTGCCAGCATACCCTTTGCCGCCCAACTCGTAGCGCGGCCAAGATCGGCTGAAGCCATTTGTGTGAACTTCAGTTGATTCATCCACTGCGAAGCAGTAGTAAGATCAGCCTGGATCAATTTATAAATATCTGCCTCCGGTACGCGGTTCATGGTTTTTGATTGCGCAGGAGAGATCGGCTCATATACAAGCATTACACCACCGAACAAACGCACCAGGTTGAAATAGTGATACGCACGGATAAAAAGTGCTTCACCGGCCAGTTGTTTACGATCGGTTTCCGTAATCGGAATAGTGATTGGTGAAAGTGAAATACTACCCGCAGCAGGATCATACACCACACCGAGACGTTGCAGGATGATGTTGGCATTGCGGATATTGTTATAAGTAGCCAGCCAGTAATTGTAAATAGTGGGATGCGATGTGTTGGGAATAAACATATCCAGGTCACTCAGCTCACGGTTGGTAGAAGCCGTACTCGCAGGTGCACCCTGTTTGGAGTTATCCGTCCGCAATTCCGTCAGTTGCCATTCATACAACATCGGGCGCTGAAGGCCGTTGTAAGCACCGGTAAGACCGGCCTTCACTTCCTCCACGTTTGTATAATAAGTACCTGTGTTCAGGTTTGACTGCGGATAAAGATCGATCACTTTTTTGCAGCTCATTAAACCGAGCCCGCAAAACAGCAAGAGATATTGAAGCTTTTTCATATTGTAGTTATTGAGCGTGGTTTAAAAATTAACATCGATACCGAACAGAATGGTACGTGGCATTGGAAAGCTTCCGCGCTGATAACCATCCAGCAGAGAACCTGCATACGGTCCGGAATTGAACCGGGCTTCCGTATTGATACCACGATAGCTTTTCGGTGTATGGAAGAACAGGTTTTGTCCGGAGAAATACAATCTTGCCGAGTTCAGGAATGTGCGTTTTACCAATTTGGCTGGCAGTGTATACCCGATGATCACCTCACGCAGCGCCCAGTAAGATGCATCTTCCACTACATAATCGGTCAGCATCCAGTTGAAGCCGATGGTAGAATAAGGCGTTTTGCCATCACCGGGGAACATCGGGCTGATCCAGCGGTTCTGGTTGTAATTTTTATTGTAACGTTTTGTTTCGTTATAGTTAGGATCGCCGTTCACCAGTTGACCACCCTGGCTTCCCTGTAACATGAAGCTCAGGTCAAAAGCCTTATAGGTAAGGTTGTTAACGATGCCCCAGGTGAAATCGGGATAAGGATTACCGATATAAGTACGGTCATTCTCATCAATACGGTTGTCGCCGTTATAATCGACGAGTTTCAAACCACCGGGCACCAGCATGTTGGAAAGTGAAGTGGTGAGACCGCCCGCGACAGCCTGATCTATCTGTGCCTGTGAAAGCCATACACCGTCGGTTTTATAACCAAAGTATTGTACCAGCGGACCACCTACAATATTGCGGTAGATTTCTGAACGCTCACCCAGGTTGGTCAGGAATTTTTCATCCGCCAGGTTCAGCAGTCTGTTGCGATTATGGGAAAGATTGGCTGATGTTGTCCAGCGGAAATCTTTCTTACGGATATTATTTGTTGTCAGTTCAAATTCGATACCGCGGTTACGCAGCCTGCCGATGTTGTTCCAGAATAAAGGCACACCCGCAAAACCCATGGTAGCCTGACGCAACAACAGTTGATCTGTTTTGGATTGATAAACGTCTATGGAAAGGTTCACCGCATTGTTGAATACACCGATATCGATACCACCATTGAACTGAAATGTTCTTTCCCAGGTGATATCAGGGTTGGAAAGGATGTCGCGTGATGGTACCTGACCTACAACAGATGTACCCGTTTGCGCACCCAGCGGATAGTTGGCTGCATACAGCAGGTCCACGAAGGCGAAATCTACGATACGGTTGTTACCCGTTACACCATAACTTCCGCGGAGTTTCAGGTTGCTGATCCAGTCAGCCTTATTCATAAACTTCTCTTCGGTCAGCACCCAGCCGAGTGACACCGACGGGAACGCACCCCATTTTTTCCCGGGAGCAAAGTAAGAGCTTCCATCGGTACGATAGCTGGCAGCCAGCAGATACTTGTTTTGATAAGCATAGGTAACACGGCCCAGTACAGATTGAAGACCGATCTGGTTGCGCAGGTTAAAGGTTGCCGTTTTATTCTGATCGATCTGCAACGCCGTGTTGAGGGTAGTGATATTATCACTGGGATAATCCACACCGGTGATCTGCTGATCATTGATCTTGGTTTGCTGCACGGTATAACCAGCCAGCACGTTGAACGAATGATCTTTGATCTTTTTGTTATAGGTCAACAGGTTTTCCGAAAGTATATCGGTGAACAGGCGGTTGTTATAAATACCTTTGTTGATATCCCCTTCACGGTTGGAATTACGTTTGGCAAAGTCAAGTCCTACCGTATAGTTCACGTAGAAGCTGGCCATGCTTTTGAAATCAAGACCGGGAAGGATATTAACCGTAAAATCGGCAGAGCTCAACATACGGTAGTCGTTGGAAGTAATCGAGCGTGTTTCCAGTACTGATTTAGGTGAGTTATTCGCCGTATTGAAAGGGTCTACGTTTGAGGTGCTTGTCCAGATAGAGCCATCAGGCATCATTCCGCTGTACATACGTCCGTTGAAATGGCGTGCCTGTGCAAAATCGCCGGGACGGATATTGGCCCATGTCGGAGTCTGGTTGACAAAAGCCGCAGTAGCATCTGTGTGATATACCGGGAGGAATGATTGGAAGCGAACGAAATCTATGTAACCGGTTGACGGACGCTCACGCTTGATATAAGAAGGGTTCAGGTTAAACGTCATCTTCACGCGTTTGCCGAGGTTGGCGTCGAGTTTTGTACGCAGGTTGAAACGATCGTATTCACTGTGATACATCAGCCCCTGATCGCGCTGGTAGCCGCCGGAAATGAAGTAACGGATATCTTTTTTACCACCGGAGACGTTCACCATCAGGTTGCGAACGGTCGCATTTCTCAGCGCTTCCGACTGCCAGTCGGTACCCTGACCACCAAGCAACGTTTGTTCGATGATGTAGGCTGCTCTTTCGTTGTTGGCAATGATCTGTGTGGGCGTGGGCGGTGTAATGCTCGGATCTTTTGCTTTCAATGATGCTTCGTAAAAGAGCATGTTTGTATACTCGGTGGTAGTCATCATCGGATAAGTTTTGTACGCAGTTTTGGCGCCGGTAGAAAACTTTACGGAGTATTTAGGTTTGTCAGCCTTACCGCTCTTGGTGGTAATGATGATTACACCACTCGCGCCGCGCGAACCGTAGATCGCTGCAGAAGCCGCATCTTTCAATACTTCTACCGATTCCACGTCGGCCATGTTTACAAAAGCCAAACCATCGGGCACCGGGTGACCGTCCACTACTACGAGCGGATCTGCACCGGCATTGATAGAGCTTGTTCCCCGCACACGCACTTTAGGATCCGAACCAGCTTCAGAGCTGACATTCTGGATTTGCACACCGGCAATTTTACCCTGCAGTGCCTGGTCGAGCCTGGATACCGGTGTTTCGTCCAGTTTCTCATTCCTGAATTTTGAAACAGAGCCTGTCAGGTGCGATTTTTTTTGTGTACCATAACCGATCACCACTACTTCATCCATTGAAGCCGCGCTTTGTTTCAGGGTAATGTCGATCACTTTCTTATCACCGATCTCGATGGTCTGTGATTCGTAACCCACATAAGAAACGATCAGCGTTTTGGCATCTGCCGCGGCGATGGAGTAGCTGCCGTCTTCTTTAGAGGTAGTGTTCACTACCTTCTTCCCGGGAGCGGTAATCGTTACGCCCGGCATTATTTCGCCGAACGAATTGGTCACTTTACCCGTGATGGTTTTATTCTGTCCGGATGCCGCTGCCCCAAGCAACAGCAAAACGAACAGCGTGGACAAGCATCGTAACATTTTCATTGTTTTGAGTTTTTTCTTATCAGAGTCGTTAGTTAGTGTTAGTATATATCAGGGATAGAGCAAATTGATCAGTAAGCTTTCGCTTTTGTCTCCGGCCATGCGTTTCACGCTCGCCTTGCAGCTTTTGCAACCAAAGCGGTCACCTTCCATCAGCAGTCCGAAGCTTTCTTCATTGGGATAAGGTTTGATCTGCTGACCTTCCCATTTCTTTTCTTCTTCGAGATAGGGACGCAGGGCGGCAAAACCTTTGGCCAGTGATTTACCTGATGGCGTTTTATGGTTCCAGAAATCAATGCCTGTATGCGTGGCCATTTTTGCTATTTCAAAAAAGGCATCCATTGCAAATACGTTGTAATGAAGGGAGATGGTCCGTTCCATTTCTTTTGGAAACAATCCCTGCTCATCCTGCTGGACGTCGAGGCGTTTGCCCGCATTCTCCACAATCACTTTGGCGAGGCGTGTACTGTCGATGAACAAAGCCATGGAAAGGCGTTGTGCATCGTACCAGGCGCCGTGATTGTTGGGTGCGCGCATTTCATCGCGGCCATTCTTGCTGGTCTGCATCCAGGTGAGGAAATCAGCGAACCAGCGTTGCATGCCAGCCTGATCAGCCACCTTCCATTGTGATGAAGTTGCCAGCAAACCGATTCCATCGATCAGCTTAACAAAATGACGCGTATCGATCAGACCTGCTCCTCTCCCGTCATTTACCCCTTTGACCATCTGACCATAGTTCAGGTTGGGGTTCATGCGGGTGGCTTCGTCAAGAAACCATACGCGCAGTAGTTTTGAAGCATGTTCTGCATAAGCGCTGTTACCTGATAAATACCACGCGAGTGATAACTGGTAAACGATATCGCAAAGCCGGGGCAGGTATTCTTTGTCTTTGAACTCTTTTACTTCCGGATTCGTCTGGCCGTCCTTACGCAGGTAAGGAAGGCCATCGGGCTTTGAAGGATCGGGCCAGAAGTAAGGTGCCAGGCTCATGTAGTCATGCTTGTCACCGCTCGGTGGCGTCATTGCCTTTTCCATCACACTCACCGGTCCGAACTTCAATCCTTTGTCCGCTTCTTTCAGCAGCTTCTTGTAAGCCGGCATCAATGCCGCATCCGAAGAAGCAACGCGGCGTTTTGCCGCGGCAAGGCGGTCAGCATCCAGTGCAAACACACGCGGCTTCTTTTGCGCGAAGGCTGAAAGCGAACAACCCATCATCAGTAGCAGCAGCCAGTAACCTGTTTTTTTCAACATGTATTATGCTTGATGTATTAGTGAATGATTTGAACTTTTTTACGCAGGTCCAGTTTGCCGTTGCGGATCACCACCACATATATACCGGACGGAATATCCGCTACGTGAATGTTGAGGTTTACAAATCCGGCCGGCATGAATGAGTTACGTTGCCTTACCAATTTGCCTGACAGATCATATAACTGCACATCTGCAAGAGCCGGTTCTGTTACGTAGACCCGCGCGGTCAGCGTTGTGCTGCTGCTCATGTACACATTCATGTCCACGGCGTCCTTACCCGCGGCAGGATAAACGGTCAGACGGCCGGCCACAGCCGTTACGTTGTAGTTGTTGGTGACCGTACCGGTCGGTGTTACGGTGTAATAACCGGCTGCTGAGTTAATGTCAGCAACAGTTGAAGCTGTTGGTGGCGTAGTCAGCGAGCTCGCATTGTCACCATTTACAAAACCTGTGTAAGTGAGCCTGAATTCAGGATTGGGTTGTCCCTGCAGGCGGCTGGTATCGTTTATCCGGATCGTGAGATTGGCTTTGTTCACAGTCAGTGTGCGGCTCACGCTGGTAGCCGGGAAGTAAAACACATTGCCTGCCTGCGCTGCCGTGATAGTAGTGGTGCCTGCGCCAACGATCGTTACCGTATTACCCGTCACCGTTGCCACAGCAGGATTGCTGCTGGTGAAAGTGACCGGAATAGTAGTGTTGGTAGAAGTCGCTACCACAGGGAACGCTGCATTACCATAGGTTTTAACGATCAGGTCATTAAAGGTGATGGTCTGCGTGAGACGCGGCTGCACGGTCAGCGTACCGGGTACAAATGTGATCTGGTAATTATTGGAAGTAGCTCCCGCAACATTGATCGGATAAGTACCGGGCAACGAGTTAACAGTAGCGGTAGTAGTGATTGTCGCCGGCGTGAGCAGGGCTGAAGGTGTCTGGCCATATACAAACCCTGTATAAGTGGCGGTGAGCGTCGGCATCACATCATCCTGCACTTTTAATTTATCGTCTGCTTTAATAGTGAGCGGCGCTTTCAAAACGGTCAACGTTTGCGTAGCGCTCTCTGCCGGATACACACCGTCGCTTGCCTGTGAAGCAGTAATGGTCGTTGTACCTGCACCAACAATATGAATATTTCCCGCTACAATGGTAGCTACCGCAGTATTACTGCTGGAGTAAGTGATCGGCTGCGTGGTATTGAGACTGGTAGCACCGCCGCCGAAATCTGCCGCACCATAAATTTTATCAGGAATAGGATTGAACACAAACGGATCAACCTGTGGTATAGCACCTACACTGAAAGCACCAAACGTGCTCACAGAAGCGGAAGCCGTATTATTGGTATTGTCTCCTGTGCCAAGCGGAAGGGAGAAAGCTGTACCGATGTTGCGGATCACACCGATATCAGAACCGGGAAGTGTGGTAAAGGCTGAGCCTTCCAATCCGGCTGTCCAACCGAGACGAACATCTGCGCTACCCGAACCGGATAAGCGGTTGATATTCCAAACTGCATCCACTACTGTTTGTTTTTCGATTGCTGTAAAGGCCGTACCGTTGGGCTGGCCGTTGTTGGTAATGCCTTCGAAAGTATTAACCAAAAAATCAGAGACCGCAGATGGTGTAACAGTCACGGGCAGATAAGAAGTTGCAGAACCAACGGGTAGTACGGTGGCAGTGGTGATACCATCATACTGCAATACTCCCGCTTCACCATTGGTTGAGTTGGCAGCAGTAACAACATATCCGGTACCAATGCTTCCGTCAATGAAGGCGCCGGCACGGATATGTACCGTATCATTCGCCGGTACCGTGAGTTTATTATTCAATGTAAGATGATGATAGACGCTCAGGGTACGATTAAGGGTAACCGGTGCATTGATATGAACATAACCGGCATTCACCGCAGCGTCACCGGACCCGGATGTAACACCAAGTGGCTTATTGGTAGCTGCATTGATCACATAACTTGTTCCGTTCTGGAAGGTTTTGGTATTTCTCACCACAACAGAACCAGTCAGACTGTCCATACCGTTCGGATTGGAAGTAGTGAGTACGGCGGTATCGCTGCTGTATACAAAAGCCACACCTGTTCCGCTGGACAAAATAGGTTGTGATAAAGAAATAGTACTGTTGCCGCCGGAAAAACCTACAACGGAGGTATTGGGAGCAATGCCCGGGCCGGTAATCTTCAGGCCGGTGATGCTGCCGATGCTGCTTACTCCGGTGATCTGGTAAGAACCTGCTGCGAGGTCGCCGTTGCCGGAAGTAGCGGTTGCGTTTACACGGGAAGTGAACGTGCCTTCACCAACCAGTTTATACGTATTGAAATTTATTTTACCATAAATATTAACGGCCGTATCGAGCGCCGTGATATCGCGTTGTAACGTCACATTCGCCGTAGCCGCAACGGTAAGGTAAGGAATGGTGAATGCGCCGGAACCCGATACAGTCTGACTGGCGCCACCAAGCACCACAATATTGTTGCGTACGGCGGCCTGCGAAGAGAAGGTACCGTTCACGATCACATTACCTACGATCGAAGTATGACCGGAGCTGTGCGTAATGAAACTTCCGCCTGCCTGTACATCCAGGTTTTCTATGCGATAAACAGGACCATCCGCTGCGAGTACCGCTCCATTCTCCACAATGATGTTAGCAAAGAATTTTGTATTGAAAAAAGAACCTGAGCTTGCAGGGTTGCTGACCTTATGATACCAGTTGCTACCCGAGCGGAATTCTATAGCAGAAAATGCCTGCTGGTTACCCATCGGGCTGAAACCTCCGAGATAATTGAGATTGGCACCTGCCTCGAACACCACACCTTTCTCCACACCTTGCGTAGCACTGCCGAAAGGATAAGAAGAAGCGGCTGTCATGTTTACATTGGCATTGCTGCCGTTGGCGAACACCACCGTTCCCCTGTTCATGGCTACGAGGCGCCCGGAAGACACACCATTGATATTAACCGTACCGGTTATGCGCGCAGTAGCAGGCGTGCCGGCAAGGCCAACCTGGAATACAAAGCTTTGTCCGGCTACATTGTTGCTGATGCTCAGGGTTGAGCCTGTATTTACCACCAGGTCGTCATCGGGAGTACCATCGCCGTTAACGGTAAAAGTAGAAGTACCGGAACTTGCACGACCGAGAACGAGCGTGGCATTGTTTTGCAATACCAATTGTCCGAAGCCTTGTGAGCTGGTGATGGCCGGCGTTACGATACCGGTGGCCGGAGCAGCACCGCCGATATTACTACCGTCGATGATAAGGCGATCGGCGGTATTGGCCGAAGAACGCGAAGTACCCGATCCATTGAGTTGCGTGTTCCAACTGGCACCGGACGTCCAGTTGCCGGTGGCACCGCCAACCCAATAATAGGTCGCCTGACCGTGAACCAGGCCTGCAGTGAGCAAACCCAGGAAGATAAATACAAACTTTTTCATATAGCAGCTTTTAATAAATGGTGGACAGATTCCCGTCAGTTAAGTTCTTTTGGTTTTGGTGGTAATAAAAGTGATACAGAACCAGGCTAAAGGCACCATGAGCGCAGCCGTCACGAAAAGCGTGATGTAGCTGGTTTTGGTGATGACGGGTACCAGGAAATTGATAATAATAGTACCCAGCACAGCGGCTGTGCCGCCAAGTCCGGATACGGTACCCACGTTTTTGCCATGGTAATAATCAGCAGGTAAGGTTTGAAGATTGTTGATCAAAAATTGAAACCCGAAAAGTGTGGCGCTGATCAGTGCAATCGCAAGGTTTACATGAGAAGACAACTGATCGAGCGAAAACGCTGTTGCGGCCAAGGCAGCCAGCATAATTGCCGCGCCGATGGTAATGGCGCTTTTGCGTGCTTTTGCTGGTGCAACACCTCTCCGTACAAGCGCCGAGGAATAAAAGCCTCCCAGCAATCCGCCGACTGCGGCAAACAGGTAAGGCACCCAGGCAAACGCTCCCACTTGTTTAATGTCAAATTCGAATTGGTCTTTCAGGAAAGTAGGCAGCCAGATCACAAACACCCACCAGATGGGGTCGATAAAAAAACGCGAGGTGATAATACCCCAGGTATTACGGAAACGAAGCAGTTCTTTCCAACTAAGCACTTTGACACCGGCAGTTCCGTTGGTACCTGCAGTATCTTTATCCAGGATATGATCCTGTTCTTCTTTGGTGATCCAGGGATGTTTATCCGGTGTGCTTTTATTGATGAGCAGCCAGGGAATTACCCAGAGGATGCCCAATACGGCTATGCCCGCAAAAGTGGCGCGCCATCCGTAGGAAAGGTATAACCCTGCAATTACCGGTGCGGCCACTACGGAGCCCATGGAAGCGCCGGCACCAAAAATGCCCTGCGCAATGGCGCGCTCCCGGACGGGGAACCATTCGGCATTGCTCTTGGTCGCTCCCGGCCAGTTGCCGGCTTCACTTACGCCCAACAGCATGCGGAACACACTGAAAGACGCCAGCGAACGGGCTACCGCGTGTAAGGCAATGGAAATGCTCCAGCCAACAATAGACACCACCATACCCATGCGGGTACCGATCGCATCCATCATCTTACCGGTCAGCGTCTGTCCTATTGCATAAGCCACGAGGAAGAAATTGGAGATGAGACCGAGCGCAGCCTTGCTGTTTTCATCAGCAATCCCAAATTCTTTATAGATGTATGGCCACATAATATTGATCGCGCTACGGTCAATGTAATTGATGATCGTAGCCACGGCAATAAGCGTGATGATCCACCAGCGAAGTCCCTTTACTTTCATGCCTTTGTTTTAGATCCGGTTAGTTCGTCAGCGGAATGTTTGCCACGCCACTGCCTGCTCCCGAAACTGTATTGGAAGTGTAAACCTTGTTTCCTGTTGTAGTGCCGTTGCTGCCGCTCAACTGTATATTGAAACCATAGCCTGCGGTATTAACCGTGCACTGATTGCTTTTGAAAATATTGTTGTTGCCCCAGCCTGAAAGCACCACATGTACCTGGTAACCGTCTTTGAAAATGGTGCCGCCGGGATTAAATCCCGTATTGCTTTCAATGAGGTAGTTATTCCCTTTTACATCGATCCAGCTATCACCGCTGTTGGCACCCGTGATACCAGTGGCATCGAAATAATTATTGCGGATGATGCCCGCGGTTGTGCCTTCTTTCACATCGATACATTCTGCCGTTACGTTCGGACCAATATGATTGTTGAGCACCTGGTTGGAATCGCATTTATCGGGCTGGCCATTGGTATAGCTGGCCCAATTGCTTTTTGCAGAACCAATATAAATGCCTTCACCATAATCAGGTGTCTTCAGGCCTACATGGGATACCGTGCAGCGGCGTACCGTATTCAGGGCGCTGAACTTGCGGAGGTGAATACCTTCTTCACCGATGTTGTTCACCGCAAGACTGTCGATCTCACAATTGCGGATACCATCCGCCATCAATCCTTTCAGGCCATTGGTCAGTGTGATACCTTTTACGATCCAGTAAGAAGATTGCAGGTGCAGTACATAACCGGTTTGAATGCTGCCTGCATCCAGCACTGCCTGGCGGCTACCACGTAAAGTGATGGGATTGACAGCGGTACCATCTTTTCCCGCGGCCACTACAAACTTGCCGCTGTAGGTGCCGTTGGCAAGAATGATATCATCGCCCGGACGCGCATCGAGCAATGCGGCTTTCAGTTGCGATGCCGTACTTACGTGCACTGTACGCAAAGGAGCACTGGCCGTTTGCTCAACGGGAGCCGGTGTTACAGGCTCGTTGCCCCCGGAAGGAGTATTACTCTTGGCACAACCCAGCAATGCTGCTGCAATGATCAGGGAAAAGAGATGAGTCATATTGATTATTTTATGAAGTCTTCGCGCATGGGGCTGAACATGTCGATCAATACACCTGCTTCCAGGCATACACAGCCATGCAGCAGGTTTGGCGGAATGATGTAGGCATCACCGGCTTTCAGAATTCTTTTTACACCATCGATCTCCACTTCAAATACACCGCTCTCCACGTGTGTGATCTGTGAATGATAATGCTGATGCAATACACCGATGCCGTTGGTGTCAAACGACACTTTCACGAACATCAGTTTTTCGTCGTAAGCCATGATCTTGCGTTTCACACCTTCGCCCACGATTTCCCAATCCAGTTCGTTGTCCTCAATAAACACCTTTACAGTTGTCTCGCTAGTTCCCATTTTGTGTGGTTTGTTATGATTTAATTTTTGATTATTATAATTGTTTGCCGTCGTACCATACGGCATACGGTCCCTGCCAGTTGCCCACGTCCGGCAATTGATGTCTCGTGCCTGCTTTTACATCGGCATTGGCCTGTGCGATCAGCAATCGCTTGCCTCCTATCATGATTTCCGCAACCGTATACGCTTCTGTATCGGTGATCAATTTGATTTGTTTAACGGCAGAATAAGCGCCGGAAGAGAATTCAGCTACCGGATCAAATTTGCCGTGTATCTCTACCACGTTTACAAAAGTGGCGTTGTCGGCCTGCTGACGGATGATATAAGAAGGTTCGCTTCGCAGGTTGAAATTAGGATCACCAGCTCCCGAACGCGTAAAGAACAAAGAAGCTTTACCGCGAATGAGTGAGGAGATGCTATAATATGTACGGCCATTCAGGAAGGTCAGTTGCGCGAGCGTATCGTTTACATTTGCCTGCGCCTCTTTCCACAAGAACTGATAACCGTTCTTTTCACCCAACGCCTGCTGCTGACGGGTGAATGCTTCGTATTTCGTACCCGCACTGATCAGATGACCTTTGTAATGGAATGGCAGATCGTATTGGTGTTTTGCCGCAGATTTTACTCTGAACAGATCGGCCACCAGTCGTTGTCCGCCGGGCAGATCCAGCAGATACAGCGTGCGGTTCATCTTCACACCGCTGTAAGCATTTTCTTCTTTAGCCGCTACAACCTGTACCGCTTTCCTGCTGATATCGCTGAACACTTTATCGGAATGATGTTTTTCACCGATTTCTTCTTTTCCGTTGAAATGGCTGTTCTCGTCTACCACCAGGGTATTGTGCGCAATCGTCTGCGAGGCATACTTTGTATTTTCCGGCAGATAGCGGCCGCCGTATTTTTGTTCTACGCCAATAAAACGCACGGAACCATAATCGCTGATGATCTCATTTCCCTTATCAAAAAGATTGAAGTTGAGTTTATCATAGTGCCCGTGTGAAAGACCGTGAGCAGAGTATTTATAGATCAGGGTTGTCAGCTCGTTACCGGCTCCCGCACGCAGCAGGCTTATGCCCCCTTCATCACCTTTTACACCATCGGTATATTCAATCGAACGATAAGGATAGGCTTCCGGCATTTTTTTGGAAGTGGCCATTTCTTTGGCAATAGATGCTCCGCCACGGCTGAGCAATACCTGGTTTTGTTTACCCGCCACATATAACAATGCACTGTCGCGTCCGTATACATCCCAGGCGATGTCTACTGCCGTTACCAGTTCATTGGTGGTATAATCTTTTTCTTTCAGTGCATCATTGAGCGGAAAGAATGTTCCGTCCAGATTTGTCTGCTGCAGCCCGGCGAGCAGTGCTTTGCGCAGGATGCTGTCGCGGTGGCGGAAGATGCCAAGCGTTGGTCTTGAACGATGCAGTGCATTGGCAAAAAGATAGTAGGGAAGAATGGCATAACGCACATAATAAGGTCCTTCCGTATAGTATCCATCGGGAGAGAAGAGCCCGTCGAGTTGTGCCAGGAATCCGCTTTTCCCGTCTTTCTTTGTGCCGTAAAGCGCCATGTCCACATAATCCTTGTTGTCGGTAGCGATACCAACAATGCCTACACCGGCACAGGCCCACACACCGTGGTTGTGAATAAGGTCGAACCAGGAAGCGAGATCTTTGGTGAGGTAGTCAACTTCCGGTTTGAAAGCGCCTTCTTCTATGCGTTTGCGCTCAGCTGAAGTAAGACTGTTGTGCACGAGATCATACGCAATACCTGCATACACCAGCCAGTTGGCATCATTGAGCGCCTGCCAGAAAATATGTCCGGGTGAACTGCTTGTCGCCTGCGGGTGTTTGGACAAGGCCGGGTTTAGTACGGCGTATTTTAATAAAATATCTTTTACCAATGTGGCATAACGGCGGTCGCCTGTTATATTATATAACAGACCAGCGTTGAACATCAGTATATAGTTGGCTTTGTGACGGTCGTGTGTATAACCACCGGCAGGGTCTTTCGGGTAAGGAACATCGACGTCCTTTCCGAGCCACGCATCTACCTGCGACTTGATATTATTATAAGAAGAAGTAAGAACCGGGTAGCGGTTGAGTCCCATCCTGACGTCCAGCGCATCCTGACGGTTGAGAAAGGTTACCGGGTGCTGCGCCTGTACGGCACCAGCAAAGGATAAAAAGATAAAGGCAATCAGCAATCGCAAAGCAAACAGTATTAAGGAACGGCCGGTATGGCTACCGGCCGTTACCGGTTATGCAAAATAAGTTCCACCATTGATCTCCACACTTTCACCGTTGATGAAAGAGGAAGCGTCGCTGGCCAGGAAGAGCACGAGATCACCTACTTCACGTGCTTCACCCTCACGGCGCAAAGGAGTGGCAGCCGCAACATTGGCGCGCACTTCAGGCTTGGTGAATGTGTTGTGGAAAGTAGTATTGATCATGCCCGGGGAAATGCAATTCACACGGATACCTTTCGGACCGAGTTCTTTTGCCAGGCCACGGGTCAGTGTAAGCACACCACCTTTTGCGGTAGCATAAGCGAGCGCACCAAAACCGCCGCCATCGCGGGCTGCCTGTGAAGCAAAGTTTACGATGGCTCCGCCAGAAGGAATATGTGGCAGTGCAGCTCTTGTTACCATATAAACGGATTTCAGGTTCACAGCCATAACCGCATCCCAGAATTCTTCGTCCAGATCACCGAGGAGCTTGCGACCCAGGATACCACCTGCTACGTTCACTACAATATGAATTTCCTGACCAAATGCAGCCACAGTGGCTTCGATCAATTTGGCCACATCTTCCGCCTTGGTCATGTCGCCCTGCACACCAATGGCTTCACCGCCTGCTTCCTTGATCAGGCGCAGGGTTTCGTCACCAGCTTCCTTACTACCGAAATAATTAACACAAACCTTAGCGCCGGCCTCAGCCAGCTTCAGCGAAGCCTGCTGTCCGATATCGCGGCCACCACCGGTTACAATCGCTACTTTTCCTTTTAATGAATACATACTGATTGAACAGAATTAAAGAGTAAAATAATACCGGTCAGTTTGCCAGCATATCCCGCCGGCTCTTTTAACAGGAGAAGGAGAATGGATCGAATGGCAAACTTTCCGTTGTAATATTAAGCCGTTTTGTGCCGGTAGCTTTTTTATCCGGTTCTGGAAATTTTTTAATAATCCGCCGGATTGATAGAAAATATCCACAAAAACAGCGCTGCAATTTAAGAAAATACAAAAATTAATTCCCGATAACGTTACCGGCAACGCTACCGGGATTTCCGTAACCATCTTTATCCTAGCTTTATCGCCTGATGACTTTTGCCATATGAACAAACCCGCTACAATCAAGGACATTGCCCGTCAGCTCAACATCTCTATTTCAACGGTATCACGCGCTATGCGCAACGCACCGGATGTAAACATCGAGACGCGAAAAGCGGTAATGGCGTTGTCCGAAGAACTCAACTATCAGCCGAACAAGCTCGCGCTGAGCCTTAAACAGAAACAAACCCACAACATCGGTGTATTGGTTCCCAACCTGGATTATGTACTGGCCACAATGGTCAAAGGCATAGACGAAGTGGCGCTGGAAGCCGGTTATACCGTGATGGTTTGCCAGAGTAATGAATCATTCGGACGTGAAATCGTTAACATGCGTCGCCTGCTCGACAGCCTGGTGGACGGTTTCATCATTTCCGTTTCGAGTGAAACAAAAGTGTTCGATCACTTCCGCAAAATCCAGGAAAAGCAAATGCCGATGGTCGTATTTGACCGCATGACGCCCTTCCTGCAGGCGCCGGGTGTACGTATCGACAATGAAGACGGCGGTTTTCAGGCTACCGAGCACCTGATCGAACAAGGTTATAAACGCATCGCCATTCTTGCCGGACCCAAAAATCTCGGTATCAGCAATGAAAGGCTCGACGGTTATTTGCGTGCCTTGAAAAAATACAAGATGAAACCGGACCAGGATCTCATCATCTATTGTGATTTCAATCAGCACTACGCTTACCTCGCCACGCAGGAATTGCTGCAGATGAAAAAAAGACCCGATGCCATTTTCACGATCAGCGACCGCATGGCCATCGGCGCCATGCTTGCCATCAAGGAAAAAGGATTGCGCATGCCGCAGGATATCGGACTTGTCGGCTTCAACAACGAACCGGTTGTAAGCCTGGTAACGCCCGGCATCAGTTCCGTGGATCAACCAGCCTTCGAACTCGGAAAGATCGCCGCCAAACTTTTTATCGAGACGATGCACAATGAAAGCGACATGAGTCACGTGGAAGAAGTGCTGAAAGTAAAACTGATCGTCCGCGAATCATCCCAACGAATTGTAACAAAAAATGGAAGAACTAAATAAACGAACTATGATACGATTGCTGTCTGTCCTTACCGGTTTGTTAATGAGTGTTGCCCTGTATGCAGGAACCATCATTGTAAAAACGCCCGCTGAACTGAAAACCGCCGCTGACAAAGCGCAGCCCGGCGATGTGATCATCCTGAAAAACGGTGACTGGAAAGATACCCGCATCACGCTGAAATGTGAAGGCACCGAAAAACAACCAATTACTTTCAAAGCGGAAACAGCCGGTAAAGTGCGCCTCACCGGCAACTCCTGGCTGAAGATCGGCGGCACCTGTATCATCGTGGATGGCTGGCTTTTTGAAAATGGTTTTGCAGGCAGCAACCCTGTGATTGATTTCCGCGCCAACAAAAACACGGTAGCCAATAACTGCCGCGTTACCAACACGGTGATCAGCGACTTCAACAATCCCCGCCGCATGGATGAGAACTACTGGATCTCTTTCTCCGGAAAAAACAACCGCCTCGACCATTGCAGTTTCCGCGACAAGAAGAACATGGGCGTATTGCTGGCCGTCATTCTCGATGACGACCGCAGCCGCGAAAACCATCACTCCATCGATCACAACCATTTCGGCCGCCGCCCGCCACTGGGCTCCAATTCCGGCGAGATCATCCGTGTCGGCGTATCACAACACTGCCAGTTCAACTCCAACACACAAATCACCGACAACTATTTTGAATACTGTGATGGCGAAACAGAAATCGTTTCTATCAAGTCCGGCGGCAACGTAGTACGCGGCAATGTTTTCAAAGAATCACAGGGAAGCGTGGTATTGCGCCACGGGGATAACAATACCGTTACCGATAATTTATTCCTGGGAAATGGCAAACCGGGAACCGGTGGCGTACGCGTGATCAACAAAGGTCAGTGGGTGGTAAACAATTATTTCTATCAATGCCGCGGTGTCGATTTCCGCTCACCGCTTTCCGTAATGAACGGCATTCCGAACTCACCTGCGCACCGGTATGTACAGGTAACCGATGCGGTAATCGCCAACAACACGTTTATCGATTGCACACCCGCTTCTTTCTGTGAAGGCAGCGATGCCGAAAGGACATTGCCGCCTGATAATGTGTGGCTGGTCAACAATATTTTCTACAACAACAGCGATTCGCTTATTTACCGCGCATTCGACGCCACGAATGGTTTCAATTTCGCTGGCAATACCGTCAATAAAAATGTAACACAGGAAGTCGACAACGGCTTTGCCAAAACACCTTTCAACGGAAAAAGCTATGCGCTGTATTCATTGCCCTTACCGGCGATGAACCAGATGGCTACGTTGAGCGATTCGCTGCAGCAGGTGGCCAATCAGCGTTTGGGTCACCCGCTCTCCGAGCAGGTTGGTTTCAGAGACGGCGGATTGATTCAGCAATTGCGTAAAAACATTGCCACCTGTGGCGCGCCGTGGATCAAAATCAACGCAACCGGCAAGCAGCCTGCTGCCATTACGGTTAATTGCCGCACGGCCGATGATGTGTACAAAGCATTGGAAAAAAATCGCCCTGTAATTATAAAACTGACCGGCAAACAATACGATCTTACGCGTCCGTTTGTGATCGGCAGCTACGCACGTTTCACCGCCGGCGCCAATCAATTTGTCAATATCACAACACCGGCAGGCCAGCGCAGCGCTTTTGAAATTGCTGGCAATGGTCATCTTGTGTTGCAGCAGATCCGCCTCGATGGCGCAGGTGTAAAAGCAACGCATTTCATTGCCAGCAATCACGAAGGAAGTGCACAACACTACAATCTCGAAATCCGCAACAGCGCGGTACGCAATCTTTCGGATGCCAATGGCTGTAGCAGCATTTTCTATGCCTATAAATCGATGCTGGCCGACAGTTTCGTGGTGCGCAACAGTGTTTTCTCCAATAACCAGTGCCGCGGTTTCATCATGGATGAAGAGAAAGACGACAAAGGCTACTACAATGCGGAAAAGATTACCATTTCCCAGAATATATTTGAAAAACAACGCGGCATCCTGCTGCAGGTATATCGTGGCGGCAACGACGAAAGCACGCTCGGGCCGCAACTGACGTTCAGCCGCAACAGCATCACGGATTGCAAAGCGCCTGACAACGCACCTTTATTTGTGTTCACAGGCGTGCAGATAACCGATATCTTTGCCAACCAATTTACCAATGCCAACCCTTCGGCAACGCTGATCAGCTATAAGGATATTGTAAGAGCGCGTCACCGTTTCGCGCAGAACAATCTCACCGGATCCGGCGAATTGCAGAAGAATGGCTTTGTAACCGAAACCAATAACACGATCAATTCACATTAAAAAAAATAGCATGAAGATCATTCACCAGGTACACCCCGAAGATTTTGTCAGTTATACCACGCAGCAGATACGCGACCGTTTCCTGCTGGAAAGCCTGGTGGTAGCCGACAAAATTGAATGTGCCTATACGCATTACGATCGAATGATCGTGGGAGCAGCTTATCCCGTTAAAGGTTCTCTCAAGCTTGGCACCTACGACCAATTGAAATCAGAAAACTTCCTCGACCGCCGCGAGATCGGCATCATCAACATTGCCGGCAATGGCCGCATCACAGTTGATGGCGAAGCCTACGACCTGGAAAAACAGGATTGTCTTTATATCGGCAAAGGCAAAAAAGATATCCTCTTTGAAAGCGCAGCGGCAGACGCACCGGCGAAGTTCATCTTCTTCTCCTGCCCTGCTCATAAAGAATGTCCCACACGCCTGATGAAACCTGCCGAAGCATTGCCAGCCGAACTGGGAAGCCTCGACAATAACAACCACCGCACGATCAACAAGTATATCCATATGGATGGCATCGAAAGCTGCCAGTTGGTATTGGGTGTAACCACTTTCAAAAAAGGAAGTATCTGGAATACGATGCCCGCGCATCTCCACGACCGCAGAATGGAATCTTATTTCTACTTCGATCTGCCGGAAGGTCAGCGTATCATCCACTTCATGGGACAGCCACATGAAACGCGCCATATTTTCCTGAACAACGAGCAGGCTATCCTGTCGCCAAGCTGGAGCATCCACAGCGGCACCGCTACGGCCAGCTATTCATTTATCTGGGCAATGGCCGGTGAGAACATGGCCTTCACAGACATGGACCCCGTAAATGTGCAGGAACTTCAATAAACAATCATCCATCTTTTATAAAAAAAGAAAACATGCTCAATTTCCGCGTAGATGGTAAACTGGCCCTCGTAACAGGCAGCAGCCGGGGCATTGGACTGGCGATCGCTACAGCGCTCGCAGAATCGGGAGCCGATATCATTGGTGTCAGCAGCAAGCTGGAACCTGCAGGTTCCGCGCTGGAGAAGGCCGTAACCGGTGCAGGACGTAAGTTCTACGCTTACCAGGCCGATCTCAGCAGCCGCGAATCCCTGTATACATTTATTGAAAAAGTAAAAGCCGATCATCCACGCATCGACATTCTCATCAACAATGCCGGGCATATCATGCGCGCGCCGGTAGCCGAACATCCCGATGAATATTGGGACACGATCATCAACATCAACCTCAATGCACAATTCATTCTCACACGTGAAATAGGCAAACGCATGGTGGAACAAGGCGCAGGAAAAATCGTATTTACCTGCTCATTACTTTCCTTCCAGGGCGGGATCAACGTGCCGGGTTATGCAGCGAGCAAAGGTGCGGTATCCTCACTACTGAAAGCCTTCTCCAATGAATGGGCGAAATCAGGCGTCAACATCAATGGTGTAGCTCCGGGATATATTGCTACCGATAACACGGCGCAGCTCCGTGCGGATGAAGAGCGCAATGCAGCCATCCTCGCACGTATCCCGGCGAACCGCTGGGGCACACCCGAAGACATGGCAGGAGCATTTGTATTCCTGAGTTCTCCTGCTTCAGATTATATGAACGGCTCCATTATTACCGTAGATGGCGGATGGATGGGCAGATAATATAAATGTGAAAATGTGCCTATCCCTTCGGGAAATGATGTGAAAATGAACTACAAGGGAAGTTACGATCCGTCCATTTACACATCTACACATTTCCATACTTACACATTAAAAAAGTCCCCGCCGTTAGCGGGGACTTTTTTGTTCTTATTGTACGCGGGTAACGAAGTTTACTTCGATATCTGTTCCGGACTTCGGACTGTCTACCGCATCTGCAGTGGCTTTACCGGGAGGATTGCCGGGATAGTGACGCAGTACGACACGGATAGAACCGGTTGCTGCGGCAGTGGTGGTCCAGGTACTGGTGAGACCAACAGGCACACCGTTGCTGTCGTTGTCAAGATTGGAAACCGTGATATTGCTTCCTGCAGCAGGAATATAATAGAAGCGATGCGCATCTTTTTCTTCCTCGATTTCGGTAGTGATGTCATCTGCAGGATTGGCCGTAACGTTCAGCAACTGCACGCTCACGTTGTAAGTCTTTGATGGAGCCAGCACAATATCCTGTTGCACAGGAGCCAGTCCGCCCGGACCATCCGCATCCTCAAACTGATAAGTAAGCGTAGCGCCACCGCCCACGGGTACGAAGGTGAGCTTCATGGTAGTGATCACTTCTTCATCATTTGTTTCTGTTTCGTTCTTATCCTTTTTACAAGAGGTCAATACCAGGCCCGTTGCGAATGCTGCAAAGGCGATTTTCATCAGCTGTTTTTTCATTTTCGTTGATTTTAAATAATGAGAAGAATTTATGATTACTGTTTGTTACTACTGTTGATCGGCACGCGTAAACGAAAGCCGATGTTGCGCCCCTGCTCATCCGTGAAATAGCGCATGCTGTTTAAATAATCGCGGTAGCGCGTATTGAGCAGGTTCTGCACGCCTATGCCAAACGTCAATGGCACACTGCCGGCTTTCACTGTAGTAGAAGCATTGAGCGCTATCAGATCATAAGCGGCAGGAGGTGCTTTATAGTCTTGTTTACCATTTGTTTCGTCCGGCACGCGCCGCTGACGATCCACATGCTGCCAACTGGCCGATATATAACTGTCTTTCCAGCGTCCTTTATCCTTGAACTGATAGGTAAGTTCATTGGTATAACGATTAGCCGGCATCCAGATCAGCCAGTCGTTGCGGCTACGGTCTTTGGCATAGAGAATGGAAAGTTTTCCTTCCCACTCGAGACGTGGAAGGATTTTGGCGGTCAATGCCAGATCGGTTCCATACAGCAGTGCATTGGTCTGCGTGTACTCAATCAGCGGGAACGCACCCGCAATGGTCAATACGGGTTCATCCGGACGCGGTTGCTGGTAAATAAAGTCATGGATATAATTGGCATAAACCTGCCAGTCAGCACTGAACTTTTTAGACGGTGCATCATAACGCACACCGGCTGTGCTGTTCAGCGAACGTTCGGGTTTGAGAAAAATGTTTCCTTTTTCATAAGTAGCCGTTCCGTGGTGAATACCATCGCTCAGCAATTCATTCACATAAGGTGCGCGGGTGGACAAACTGATGCCTGTCTGTATGCTCCACGGAGCAGACGGCCGGTATTGCGCCTGCACGGATGCGGCCAACGTAGAGAAAGAAAAATTATAATCGAGTGTATCGCCATTGAATTTCAGGCGGCGCGTATCGATGTTCTTCGCATCATAACGAACACCTGCCTGCAATTCCCATTTATGCTTACGCCATTTCTCCAACGCATAAGCACCAATCGTATTGGAAAAATAATTGGGAATGAAATAACGTCCGCTGTAGCTGTTGTCCTGTTGCATGAACGACACACCGGCCACACCGGTGAAGTTGCCGATACGCGGATGTTCCCAACTCAGGTCTTCCGTAAACGTAGCAATGGAGAGATCAAGTTGCGGACGTGTGTTGGACGAACTCCTTACGATATCGTATTCCTGGCGGTGATTAAACTGCCCCGCTACAGAGACGGTAAACTTATGTTCACCCAAAGAAAAGCCCGATTTTATTTTTGCTAGCTGGTGGCTTACCTGCTGATAGGGACGGTTGATCGAATAAGTCTGTTGGCCCAGGAAAACAGGATCGGGTTTTTCCGCATTGATTGCATTTAAAAGATCCGTCAGGTTGCCAATGTGTGAACCGGGAAAGATGCCTATTTTAGTATTGAACTGGCTATAAAAAACTTCGGTATTGAATTTTTCTTTTTTCCAGCCAGCAGTTACTGAAAAATTCGCTTCGCGGGAGGCGGTATTATTGAGCCGGTAATCGGGCGTATTGATATTGCCACCCTGGCGGAATGTACCTTGCAAACGATAACGGAATGCCGGCACTTTCTTCAGTTGCTGCTCCCACACACCGGACACCACATACTGCCTGTTATTGGTAAAATAGCCCGTGTTCACTTCAGCGGCATATCCGGGCTGATCGCGCAAAGGACGTGGCTCTACCAGAATAACACCACCAATGGCATCGGAACCGTATCGCAGTTCATCCACGCCTTTTACCACCGACAATTTTCCGGCAATGAATGGATCGATCTCGGGTGCGTGTTCATTTCCCCACTGTTGTCCTTCCTGTCTTACGCCGTTGTTGATCGTGAGCAAACGACTGCTGTGCAAACCATGTATGACTGGTTTTGAAATAGTGGAACCTGTTTGCAACAACGTGACGCCGTTGATGCGGCTGAGTGCTTCGGCCAGTGTTTTGCCACGCGTTTCTTCCAGGTCACGGGCGGTGATCTGCTGACGTCCTGCTGGTTTGGGTTGTTGTGATTCCACAACGATCTCCCCTAATGTTTTGCGCGCGTGTGGCAACAAAAGATCGAGGTGTTGATCGCGTGAAAGGACAATACGTTTTGTTTGAAGATCACAGCTAACGTGCGTGATCTCCAGCGTATAGGTGCCGGGACAAAGATTGGTAAAACGGAAATCTCCGTTCTGATCCGTGAGTACCTGCTGACCTGTTTCCTGCAACTTCACGGTAGCGGCCGCCAGTTTTTCACGTGTATCAAGGTCTTCGGCGTGTCCTGATAGCGTTAACGCACAGGTTTGTGCGGAGCTCTCCCCGGCCCAGACGGCCAGAAAGAGAAACAATAAATACTTCAAAGCTGAAAAATTGAATAAACAAGAGTGGGCAGCTCATTGCTGCCGTGTAAAGGGAGATCAGCCCAGTGAGGGCGGGCCACGTTGGGCATGCACACGATTAACAGCGGTCAGGATCACCGAAGTCCAGTCCGTCTGCTGAGGTGTATAAAATGAGCGCGGAACAACAGTGACCGCTATCTCATCTTGTTCGGTGAAGGGAGAAGTAGCAACGAGTTTGTTGCAATCGCATTGAATACCTGCATCGCGCAGGTGATGTTTACCATCGAGCGGAACATCACACACTGCCGTGTCGGTATGACCGGCAAAGATGTCGTGCCAGTAGCGGCGTGGTGTGGTACTGATCGTAAAAATCAGCAACAGCATCAGCGCTAATAAGGACCGTATGGATGATTTGTTTTGCAATAATTTTTGCTACTTAGTTGCAAAACTAGGGAATATTTGATAAAACGGTCATTTATATAAAACTTTCTTCCACCAGGGCTCTGTTAATAAGCGCGCCGGCCCTGGAGCCGGCACTTACGGCAAGGCTAACCGAACGCATTAGATTACAATTGTCGCCGGCCGCATAAACTCCTTTTACGGTTGTTTCCTGGAAATCATTTACCACCAGCATTCCCGTGTCGTCCAATTGGCAACCCAGTTGCTCAGGAGCCGGACAATGTTGTCGCTTTGGTGCGTGTGTATACATTACTTCGAGCGGCAATACCTGTCCGTTGGCAAACTCTACGCCTTGTAATCGTCCGTTATCATGATGAAGACGTACTACTTTATCGTGGATGATGTCGATGCCGTGTTTGCGGATCAATCTTTCCTGTTCTGCATCCGGTTCGGGGCCGCCGTCGGTCAGCAGGATCAATTTTGTTGTCCATTGGGATAACAGGCGGCTCATTTCAAAAGCGGCAGGACCGGAAGCAAGAATACCTGTGAGGCGGCCTTTTACTTCATAGCCGTGGCAATAGGGGCAATGCAAAACGGATTTGCCCCAACAGGCCTCCAGCCCTTCCGGTTTGGAGAGCTCATCGTAAACGCCGGTGGCAAATAAAATTTTGCCTGCGGCAAAATTTCCTTCCTGCGTACTGACGATGAAATTTCCATTGACGCCGGTTACACTTGTTACGGTACCGTCTGTCCATGTAACGGTTGAATAAGCTGCTACCTGTCGGCGTGCTTCCTCGCGTAATTGAGCGGGCGGTACACCATCGCCCAGCAAAAAATTATGGGAGAAGGGTGTAAAGCGGTTGCAGGGTTTTCCGTTATCGATAATACGTACGCTGCGCAATGAGCGGCCGAGTGCCATGGCCGCGGAGAGACCGGCATAACTGCCGCCTATGATGATTACTTCGGAGTGATCCATTGTAAGATTTTATAAATGCAACAATGATGCAAATATAGGAAATCTTATTGAGTTGGAACTCTCCTATTTCCTGGTATGTGTATTCACGCACCGGAATTCGGGTGTAGCAATTCGCAACATCCCGTTTTTTGTTGGTTCGTGAGGGCACGAACCCAGGCAACCTTACACCCTACACCTTACTCCTCTCTCCTTCAGCCTTTATAATCTAATTTGAGCTTATACCGGTATATTTTATCATTGATCAACTGTTCCATCTTGATCACTTCCCTTGTACGTTTGCTGATCCAGAATTTTTCCTGGTTCCCTTTTTCCGTATGGGTCAGTACCCAGCAATCCACTTTCCAGTTGTCAAATGTTTCGAGCGTTTCCGAACCGGCCACTGTATAATGCGCTTTGGTCAGTGGCGCAGTAGTGCCGGGATCATAGAACGGAATTTCGAAGACGACACCCTCACGGAACGGCAGCAGCGGAAATATTTCCAGGTCGAGGTGCCAGTTCAGGCAAAATGAATCTTTGGCCGTAACAAAAGCATTCCAGCGTTTTTTGGTGGCAGCAGCCGTGTCTTTCTGTGAAATCTCTTTTGCATTTTCCCGTACACGTTTCTGCACAAAATCAACATCTACCGTTCCTGTATTTTTCCACCAGAACTGATGTCGCAGTGGCTCCATGGTGGCCGCATCATTGGCAGACGAAGCCGTATGCAATACAGAGTCCTGGTCTTCCCAGGACTGATATATATTTATTACAGGCCGGTTATTCAGCAACGTTCGGGTCACTTTTCTTGTCCATATGTGCTGATAAGATGACGGTTTATCTTTATACATTTTGATATAAACAAGGTAATGATTGACTCCCGGCTTCAGCGCCGCCGTTTCCAACATTCCCCGGTTAACGCGGATAGTATCGCCGGCAGACACATTGGTTACGAAGCAGACCATTGCCAACACAAGTACCACCATTGTCTTTTTCTTAAGCATGTTATTTTTTTACAAACCTGAATAAAAGCCCTCTACCGGTCAAGAAGAAAATGAAAACCAATTTCCACTACTTAACATTATTAGTCGACCCAAATCTTGTTTTTGTAGACCTTTGACAGAGCGCCATGGTTCTTCGCACCGCAGAAAGCGGAAATCACATAATTTACGAGCGGCAAATTGTTTCTAATGAACGGCATCATAAAAAAGTCCTGGTTCACAAGTATTCTGATCATTCTGTCCTACCTGGGATTCTGGGTGATCGTGCTGCAGTTTGCCGGTATGCAGAAGTTCTGGGATGGTTTCAAGTACTATCTCTGGCAGGTTCTTTATATCGGCGCCACCGGTTTTACGTTGTATCATTTTGCTTTTCCTTTGCTCCGGCAAAGGCGCAATAAATGGCTTTTTCTTGTTGTGGTGCTATCATCCCTGCTACTCATGACAGTTGGTTATATTGCCTGGATATGGCTGGGTGGCAAGATCAATATTTTACAGAACGATCCCCGCGATCTCCGCAGCGCCGATTTTATTGCCCGCACGCTTATCTTCGAATTTTTCAGCCTGGCCTACTTTGCGTCGATCCGTCTTTATATCGATTCCGTGCAACTACGTCTCGCGCACAAACAACTGGAAGTAGAAAGAAAAATATCCGAACTTAATTACCTGAAGTCACAGACCAATCCGCATTTTCTTTTCAATACATTGAATAATATATATGCACTTTCGCGCAAAAACTCCGAAAAAGCACCGGAAAGTCTCCTGAGATTATCCACCCTTTTGCGTTACATGCTCTATGAAACAAGTGCGCACCGCATTCCCGTTCAAAAAGAAATTTCCATCATCGAAGATTATCTCCAGCTCGAGAAACTCCGGTATGATGGTTCACTCGAACTGACCTTTGCCCATGACCTGGAAAATAACAATGCGCTGATCCCGCCGCTGATACTGCTGCCCCTGGTAGAAAATGCTTTTAAACATGGCACTTCGGAAACACAGCACCGTCCTTTTGTTCATATCAACCTGAGCATAAAAGAGCAACATCTGTATTTTGCAGTAGAAAATTCTTATTCACCTGAAGAACTGCCACACCCCGGTTACCACGGTATAGGGCTGCATAACCTGCAGCAGCACCTGCGATTATTGTATACAGATTATTCACTGGATCTTAAACCGGGAACGGATTCTTTTAACGCCTCACTCATCATCAACCTGTCGTCACATGCAAGTTTATAATTGTATCATTATTGAAGACGAACCACTGGCAGCGCAACTGTTGCAGGAATACATTGCGCAAATACCCCAGTTAAAGTTTACCGGACATTACCGCACCGCTATGGAGGCGCTGGTTCCTTTGCAGGAACAAAAAATAGATATCCTTTTTCTCGATATCCATCTGCCCGGTATCAAGGGCTTTAGTTTTCTGCGTACACTGCACCGCGCGCCGGCGGTGATTGTAACTACGGCTTATCATCAATACGCATTGGAAGGCTATGAGTTGAACGTAAGGGACTACCTGATTAAACCGGTTTCTTTTACGCGGTTTAGCCAGGCCGTCACCAAAGCCATCCCTTCCTTATCGGGCTTACCTGCCAATACTGCCAAACTTCCCGAAAGCATTTTATTGCCCGTAGACCGGAAAAAGATCCGGCTGGAACTCGACAAGATACTTTATGTGGAAAGCAAACGTGAATACGTACAGGTTGTTACGACCGGCGGTGAATATATTTCCAAGATCACCACGATGGAAATGGAAGAGATGCTGCCACAGCCAATGTTTCAACGCGTACATCGTTCCTTCATCGTATCAATGGATAAGATCACTGCCTTTTCCAAAACCAGGCTGGATCTCGGTGTTTATTCTATTCCCATCGGCAAGTCGTACCGGGCGCGTATTACGCTCTGACACCGGAACGCTTAAAAATGCAGTGGGTGCGTATTTGATTATTGCCGGCACGATGGTGCTGGTTATAAAATAAACCATCAACAGCTATCTCCTTCCGGCATGAAATGTCCGGTTTATTCCGATCTGTACATATAGCGGCAATGTAGGAGAATGTTTTAAATCCTGCTCCATCATTTTACCACCGCGGAGGTAAAACAACCAGCGACGTCCCGCATGAAAGCCGGCCTGAACGCCATAATAAAAATTACCACCAGTCGCCATGTACCAGCCGTCTCTTGCTGCATAGTTCTCACGCATTTTTTCCGTATGACCAAGCTGTGTCACAATCGCTTTATCAAACCCTGCTTCCGCTGCTGCAAACCATCTGCGTTTGTAATAACCGCCGGTAAGTGCCAGGTCGCTTCCAAAACCAATCATTCTTACCAGATCATTCTGGTATCGTCGTGTTACAAACTGCACTCTTGCCGAGAGAGCCCAAGGCCCCGTTCCGATCACCCTGATCTGTCCGCCTGTTTTTACTTTCCAGTCGTCCATCTTTTTTTCCCCATAGGGAAAAGAAAATTCGATACCCGTAATTACCGGACGTTTCAGCATCCGCGTTTTATATCCGTAAACAAAAGAGGAGACCACGCCAAAATCCGCACCGAATGCCGTTCCCACGATATGCTGTTTTTCTTTGTTGTCTGCCGACCAGTTGTTTACCTGCGCATGCATGGCGTGTGTGGTCAATAGAAAAATGGAAATCACCGTTATATATCTGATACAAGAAGTCGTTTGCATGTCATCGTGATTTAAAATAGGTGATCAATTTGGGCAGGGTAACAGTTGTCCACGCATTTGCATTGGTAACAATACCGTCGTGTCCCACACCCGGAACTTTCGTTAATTCTTTGATGGGAAAAGCGGAAGAGATGCGTTGTGCCCAGCTATCTGTATATACCTTATTGAGTTCGCTGTAAAAAAACAATACAGGCTGCCGGTAATTGCCGATTCCTTCGGAAAAATCGATTTTATACTTCTCGCCCATATCAATCAGCGCGTTGAACACCACGGCTCCATTTCGCCAGAACGGCGCTACATATTCCGGACCAGTATTATCGTTACGCGTTGCGGTGAGCCCCATTTTATAGTCCATTAATTCATGATCTTTGGCTGTCAGGAATTGATCCAGTGCGGTAACATCGTTGAGTGTTTCACTGAAAAATTTAAATGACCGTGATTCTTTGATATAAGTTTCCACGTCTGCCCACGTGAGTCCGCCGGGTTCCATCACTACCAGTCCGTTGACCAGGTTGGGATAACGGCCGGTAAATCCGGTTGCCAGCATGCCGCCCCAGGAATGGCCGAGCAGGAAGACTTTCTGATTGGGTTTGACGCGGTAATGGTCTATCACGGCCTTGAGTTCGTCGTACACCAGGTGGTTGACCGCCTCGCGTCCTTCACGGATATAGGTATCGCGGTTGAAACGTTGTGAAAGACCCGCACCCCGCTGATCGTAGAACACCACACGGAAGCCGTGATCTGCCAGATCTTTAAAAGGAAGCAGGTACCGGTAATCGGCCCCGGGGCCACCGTGCAGGGCAACAACCAGCGGACTATCTACCGCACCAAAAGCTTCGGTGTGTAACAAAGCTCCGTGTATAAGGGCGGAAGGGAGCGATGGATCTTCGTCAACAGTCTCCGGCACCAGGTTTCCATCTTCATCCAGCGGATAGGTTTTACATCCGGTGAAGACAGCCGCCGCGAGCAATATCAACAAGATACGGCCCGAGAGACAGCACATTTTTTTTTGCATAAAATAAAAATTTAGGCAGCAAAACTAGCGGTCACTGTCCGCGCAGAAGGTGCATAAGATAGCATGAGACGAATAGACAGTCGACTGATAAACAGACTGGTATGTAAGATGAGACGTTAAGTATGAGGGATGAGACCCGCTAATTTGATGATTTGAGAATTTGAAAATTTGAAGATGTTCGGGAAACAAATTCTTTAGGAGAACACCACCCATCGCCTGCTCGCTGTTTGAGAGTAGAAATCAGATGACCGTCGTCTATATCACCAAATTTTCAAATCATCAAATTGCCAAATTATTCCTCAGGTACTCCGTCGGTGTAAGACCCGTGTGTTTTTTGAAATTGCGATTGAAGGAAGCTTTGGAATTGAAACCGCAATCGTAGGCAATGGACATAAATGTATACTGGCTGTTCTCTTCTTTACGCACTTCGTCGAGGAAGGCGTCGATCCGGTAGCCGTTGATCAGGTCATAAAAACTTTTGCCGGTCTGCGAATTGATGACTTTGGACAAAGTATTCGGATGCATTCCTGCCAGACGCGCCAGATCGGCCAGCGTAAGTTCCGGATCGCGGTAGGGACGTTTTTCGTGAAGGGTAAACGTGAGCTGCGCAAAAAGACGAACCAATTCCGGATCGGAGGTAATTACTTCATTAGCCGCCGGTGGTATCGTTGGTGTAGCCGTTGCTTCAACTGCCGGCTCCGGGTGACGGTAAGTGGTTCTTGTATAACTGAACACCTGTACCTGGCGCACAACGAAGTAGGCTATCCACAACAGGAAGATCGCCACCGATCCGTAGATCAGCATATCGTCCTGCACAAACAAAACGACGATCCATACAACGGCCATTCCAATGATCAGGTAAAGCAGCCAATTGAAATTGATGCGTTCGGTATTGGAAAAATCGTGCTTGAGATTGCGGCGGAATTTCCGGAGTAATAAATAAGCCAGCGAAATATAAACGAGTCCGCTGATAAAAATACTGATCAGGTTGATAAGCAACCGTACTTCATAACCCCGGCCACTCTCCTGCACAATCGATACCTTTTCCCCGAAGGGAAGAAAATAAAAATCAATGAATAGTAACTCGAAAGCGAGCAGCGGTAAAAAATGCAGCATGTCTTTCCACCGGAACTGTCGCGCCTGCGTCTGGTAACGTACATATAAATACAGGCATGGTCCCTGCGTCAGCGGAAGTGGAATACCAAATACTGTGAGATCGGGAAAATGCAGGTATTCATTTGTTTGCACCAGATAGCGCGAAACAAGTAATACACTGACGAGCAGCAACCATATTACCAGGACATAATCAGCAGACGACTTTTCCCGCTTGGTAATAAGCAAAAAGGAAAGGAAAAAACCGATGGTAAACGCGGATGAATAAAGCCACTCCATTGGCAGCTAAACTACTTGATTTACCCGGAAAAAATTCAGCTGACTTACCCGTTCAGGTAAGAACGTCCCTTTACGAAGTGCGTTCTCCGTTCCCATTTATTCCGTCTTCCCGGAAATTGTTTGACCCGGATGGTAAAGCCCTGCCGGTAAAGGTTTTCACGCCAGTTGCCATTTAACAGGAACGAATAATGAAAATGCAAATCGATCGTAAGCAGGGACAACCCGAATGAGGGACGCAGATAATGTTGCCCGTTGGTAAGCTGATAAATATAGTCGGTGCGGGCGCTGAATGGCATAAACAATAATGGTGGCAATTGAGCGTACTCGCCAAATAGTTTGATGGAATGGTGCACCATTCCCTTTACCGGCATGACGCTGTATCCCAGCCCCCAGCTCTTCACGCGTACCATCACCAGGCCGCGGCCGTGATCCCAACTGACACCGCGTGCGCGTCCGAAACTCAGTCCATACTCGGTTTTGCGGGCAAAATTGACCTCCGCGCCAATGTAAAAAGAGTTGCCCCAGAATTTGCTGCGTGTTGGCCGTTTAATATGCCAGTAAGTACTATCCGCTGTCCACAAACTGTCGCGTTGTGCCAGACAGACACCGGTATTTAACAACAGCAGTAATAAAACAAGGCGCATAAATATTCAATTATTATTACGAAAACGAGATGTGCCCAGGTAACGCTTGCGTTCCCAGTTTTTCATACCGATGAATTGTTTCAGCCGGATGGAAATTCCATGCCGGTAAAGATTTTCCCGGCGGGACTGATTGAGCAGGAAGGAATAATTGTAGGCCACATCCACAAACACAAAAGTCAGCCCAACGGAAGGTCGCAGGTAATGTTGCCCGTCACTCATTTGATAAATATATTCTCCACGCAATAAAAAATCACCGATGAAAAAGGTAGGAACAAATCCAAACTCCCAGAAACCTTTGATACTCTGACGCATGGTTTTATGTGCCACATCGGTCAGTGCATAGTTGACACCCCAGCTTCTCATTGTCATGAAGAAAAATCCCTGCGCGGCAATTACGTTAAGCCCTTTTGTACGGCCAAGCCCGAGCTCAAACTCTTTGTTGCGGGCAAAATTTACACCTTGTGAAAGATAAGTGGAATTACCCCAGCATTTATGCTTAACGGGATTGATCACCTGCCAGTTGCCGCTGATTATCGTATCTCTTTGCTGAGTGTATGCGCACACAGCGGTTAAAAGCAGCATTGCAAGAAGAAGAGCTTTCATTGGTTTGAGTTTAGGGTGAATGCGTCAATAGGCGAATGGATCGGCTGGCTGAGGCTCTTGAAGCCGTCAATCGTCAATAAAACAGGTATGGCCCATTCCCTGAGGCCGATACTTCGGCCCTCGAAAGGGCTTGGCTGTTTTATTTATAACTTATTACTTAAAACCTACAACTCAAATGTACCCAACTGCTCCAACAAAAAAAGAAGTCCTCCGTGAAGACTTCTTTTTTGTCTGCGAACCCGCAAAATATCACTGCTTCCAGAATTCCACATCGTCCATGCTGCAATAAGTAGCGTTGCCTGCGGTCTGTAACCCGATCGTGCATTGCCCGTTCGTTACATTGATATTAGTAATTTTCACTTTCTTCCATCCGGGACTTACCGTGATGTTTTGATTGATCTGTGTACCACCATAATCTTTTGCGAAGAGATAATTGCTCACCATCGCAGCAGGGCTCACCACCCAGGCCTGGAAAGTATAAAGCCCGTTGGTAAGGCCTGTGATGGTTTGACTGGTACTAACATTATAAGCGCTGCTCTTCCAGTGTGTCAACCGGAATGCGCCGGTATGCGGATTGGTCTCTGTGTAATTTGCATCGGGATTGCTGCCGCCGGTTACCCAACCGGTGGCACTTGTTACGGCAACCGTATCCAGTTCGAAACCCGGATTGTTTATATAAGAAAACCCATCCATGCCTACGGTCGGGCGTTTCAGCGTGGCATGAAAAATACTCCGGTTGGTTGGCGGGTGATCATAAGCTTCGGGCTCCCAGTAGTACACTCCCAAACCGCGATTGCCGGGCAAACTGCTGACATTATCGATCAGTGTTTCGATCATCGTACGCGCAGTTTTCGGATCAGCTTGAAAATAACCGCACTCCGCTACCATTACCTCTTTGTTATATACCGCCACCAGGTCCTGCAGATTTGCGTGGGTATTGCTCATCACCGCAGCATAATTGACGGTAGGATAAACAGACACCGCCACTACATCAAAGGTAGCACCGTTGCTGATCAGGCCATCCAGTACATACTTGCAGTTCGTATTATCATTTCCTTTGGAGAAATGGACGATCACTTTTATCGCCGCGTTAAATGCCTTCACCGCGTCATATCCGGCTTTGTACAATGCCGCAAAATTCGCCATGTTTCCCGCTGTTATGCTACCCATCGGCCACAACATACCATAGTCTACTTCATTGCCCACCTGCACAAAGTCGGGCGTAACTCCTGCCGTTGCCAGCGCATTCAGGCAAGCCGTAGTATGAGAAGCCACGGCAGCTTTCATTTGTGTAAGATTGTAGCTGGTCCAGGCGGCAGGAATATTTTGTTTTTTAGGATCGGCCCAGCTATCACTGTAATGAAAATCGATCATGAGATTCATGCCGGCATTTTTTGCCCTGACGGCCTTGGCCACTACATCGGCTATACCGTTGTAAAAATCAGGACCGGCAGGGTTTACCCATACACGTAAACGAATGGCGTTGATATTTCTTTCTTTGAGGATCGCATACAGATCCTGTTGATCTGTGGTGTTGTAAAAGAGATCACCGTCGTCTTCCATTTCCGTAAGAAACCCGATATCGGCACCCCGGAGAAAAGCATAAACGTTGGTACGTGCGTCGATCGTTGCATCACTTTCCGTTTGGATGACAGGCTCATTTGCAACCGGTTTACGGCACGCGGTCATGAGCAGGATTCCGGCAATAAGAATCCCCGGGCGGCCGAAGCCACCAATGGCAAGCACTTTCATGGTTGTGTATTTTAAGGATGAATGATCAGTCCTTTACCATTGATCCAGACTTTTCAGGTCCGATCTCCGGATGGTGATCCCTTCGCCGGGAACCAGCATGACATTATAGGCCAATTTTGTATTGGCAGGCACGGTCACTTCAAATCCGATCAGTGTGGTACCCGGATTAACCGCATCATAACTCCGTGGCGGGTCGGTACGCCAGGTAGTGAGTTTTACATCGGGAAGACCTATAACACTCAAAATCATTTTCTGTCCTTTCGACGTCAGTTGGGCCTGGTTGCCGTCGACCAGTGAAACGGTTGCCGGTGTGAGCATGGCCCAGCGGATTACACAAATGCTGTCACCGGCTTGTAATTCGTCGCGCACATTCACATACTGACCATTCGCGATGGCAATGCCGCGTTGTGCCCTGGTAAGATCGCCGGCATAAGCAGCCGACAGATCGAGCACGGCGCGCATATTGAGCGAATCGTCGGAGAACTTTATCAGTGGTGCATCGGCTTTCACTTGCTGCAGATGATTATTAACCGTCAATGTGCTGTGCGCGTAGTTAGTATAACGGAATACCTGCCAGCGTTCCGAGTGCTGCGACATATCCCAGATACTCAGCCCGGCCGACTCAAGCGAATTGTACTGCTGCATGCCGAGATCGGCGGACCAGCGCACGCCATTGGCATCCATCACGAACGATCCGGCGTCCATGTGTCCGTGACTGACGGATGGTGTGCCGCCTTTGAAGCCGACATAGATGCCCTGGTTCTTTTGCCACCCCGACCGCATCATCACTACCTGGTTATCTGATTTACCCGACCAGGTTTTTACTTTGGGTAAAGTGATGTTGTCTGCACTGATTCCATTCGCCCATATCAAAGCGGCAGGTAACAACCGGTTGGTACGTGCGTTGAATTTCGATTCCTGCAGGTATTGCTTCTCTATATATAAAAGCGACGGATCTTTTTGCCGGTTGGCAAACCAGAACATCGCAGGTTGCAAACCTTCAAGACCGCCCGCATCGGAATAGTTAAACGGCAATCCGCTCTGGCTGATCAGGTGTTGATAAAAGGCAGCGGATTCCATGAAGCCCGGTTTTTCCGCCAATCCGAAATCCGTTCCGAATATCTTTTCAAGGGCACTGATAAAAAACACATTGAACGATGTACCATAGCCCCAATAGCTATAGCCTTCCTTATAATTACCGGCAGGTGCATATTCCGCCATCGGTTTTTCTATACTGGTCAATGCGCGGAGCAATAACTCCTGCGACACCTGCGGCTGCTCTTCGTACACGGCCAATGCACCATAAGTAATGCCCGCATTGCACACCTGGTTCCAGTTGTTGTTTCCCCGCAACCATCCATTGTATTTTGAATTTTGTGACGGCAGCAATCCTTTTTCAATAATGGCTTTTTTGATCACTGCTTTTGACTTTTCCGGCAAATCGTTGTACAACCAATCATACCCGATGGAAACGGCCAGGGTCATTTCCGCTACATCCAGGAAATGATCCGGGTTCCAGTCGCGGAAATTGCAGACGGCGAGCAACTCTTCTTCGCAGCGGGAAGCATATTTCTTTTTACCGGTGGTACGCGCAGCATACGACAGAAAAAAAATACGACGGATGCCTTCACGGGACACCTGTAATAGACGACGGCCGATCATATCGCGCTTCAACGGATATTTCTGCAGGATCGAATCGCATTCGCGGATGATTTCATCGTGAACTTTTTTCCAGGAGGCATCCGTTTTCACAAGTGCTCTGAGGCTTTCTTCTTCGCCTTTGAGCAACAGCAACCGCGGATGCGCCGGTATTTTCCCCCAATCCGGTGCAACAGCCTGCGCGTTTACAGCGCCAGCGAACAACAGCAGCAGGTATATGCCTGACAGAAATTTCCGCATCAATTTTCTTTTATTGGTAATGATCAGTTCAGCTTTTTACCGTCCAGGAGATTTTTATACCGGTTCAATGCTTCAACGTAATAGTAATCTGCATAAACCAGCGGCACATCGATCTCGGAACCGTGTGCGATGCTACCCACACTGTGTTTCAGTAAAAATCCACCATTGCCGCCCAGGGACGCACGATATACATCAGAGCTCAATGCATGCAGAATTTTAACCGCCACATCTTTGTATACCTTCCCGCGCTCGCCGGCAAACGTACTCAGCTCCAGCAATGCCGAAGCCGTTATAGCCGCTGCCGATACATCACGATAGTTGGCGGGTGTCATCGGCGCTTTGGAACGTGCGCCCGGTGTATAGCCGTTTTGATTGGCATTAAAATCCCAATAGCAAACTTTATCGGAGGGCAAATTCGGATGATTCACATAATAGTCGGCCATTTTGATGGCCGTGTTCAGGAACTTTTTGTCTTGTGTTTCCCGATAAGTCATGGTGAAACCATAGATACCCCAGGCCTGTCCTCTCGACCAGGTAGAGTTGTTAGCATAACCCTGCGCCGTTTCGCGCGCCAGAACCTTCCCTGTTTGCTCGTCATAACATACCACATGATAACAACTGCCATCGGCGCGGAGCTGGTTCTTCATCACATTTTCCGCATGCGTAACGGCAATTTTTCGCAGGCGTGGATCATTGGATGCATTCGCAGCAAAAAATAATAATTCCAGGTTCATCATGTTGTCTATGATCACCGGGTAATCGTATTTATTTTTTCCATCCCAGGAGCCAAACTTATTCCAGGAGCGAATGCTGCCGGTCTTTTCACTGAATCGTGTGCTCAACGAATGCGCGGATTGTATCAGCAGTGTTTTATAGCTTTCATCTTTTGTCAGGCGATAAGCATTACCATAGCTGCAATACATCATAAAACCGAGATCGTGATGTTGGGTAAATGTCTTCAGTGACTCCAGCTTTGCCGTCCAGGCAAGTGCCTGCCGGCGGATGGAATCACTGCCTGTTGCCTGGTAGATATACCACAAGGTTCCCGGAAAAAAGCCGGAGGTCCATTCATATTTATTGCTCAGCTTAAGTTGTCCTTTATCGTCTGTGGTACGGGGAAAAAGTGTATCGGTCTTATTGGCCTCTGAAAGCATGTTCCAGGTTTGCGCCTGCGCAAAGGCAAAGTTGTCCTGCAAAAACTGGCGGTCATCGTACCGGATAAAAGATACGGACACGAGCAAAAGCAACAACACGGCAAAACGATATTTCATTGTTACGGTTTTAAAAAAAATCTTATTGAACAGAGAGGTTTAACGTATGATTTGTGAGGCTGCTTTCTTCGCTGCTGACGCGTCCGCCGGAAAAAGTAGCCTTATAATTCCCCGCTGTATTATAGCGGTAATAAAAATTCAGGTCGGCGATGCTCTGCGATCCGGATTTGATCACCTGCCCGATATCCGGCGTTACTTTCCGGAGGTTAACAGGACCAATAAACAACCAGGCCTCTGCCGGGGCCGTTGCCGCGCCGGCCGTAGTGGCTCCGGTAATCATCAGGTTAGCCGTACTCACCGACCAGTTGAAATTATTCTGCAGTGTGTAGGCAGCAAAACCCGGGCTGTAAGTCGTTACCCCATAATTGGTATACGGTGAATTGGAAGTATTCATGTTGCCAATCACATAGCTGGTACCATCGTCGAGTACGTTGCGGATAGTGAAGTTAGTAATTGTCCAGCGTGGTTGAATACTCCCGGCTGCCGCCACATATTTGAAGGCAAAATAAACAGGAACGCCTGCGGCGGCAAAATCCGAGAGATCAATATTTCCCGAAGGAATGGCAGCAGTACCAGTGGAAGACAGGGTGGCACGCGAAGTAATATCTGTCCACACCGCTGCCGCTATATTTGATTTGGTGGAAGGTGTGTCGCCTCTTACCACGCCCTTGAAATCACTGGAGATCATCAACTGCAACGTGTTCGGCTGCGTACCATTGGCACGGACCGTGCTGAAGTTCACCACCGGCTGCCCCTGTGCTTCCACGCGGTTGCGGTAAGCAAATCTTTTGCCCGGCTCTCCGGAATAAAAAGTAATGATATCGGGGTTTCCGGTAAAACTGAAACGCGCGGTATCGCCTGCGTTGAGGTTCAGCCGTTCGGTGCTCACCGAAAATTCAGCGGTACCGTTGCTGAAAGGTTTGCTGCAGGAACAGGCCATAGCGATTAGCAAAAAGAAGAATAGATACTTCTGCATGGGTAATGTATTAGTTTAACGGACTTACCATCCGGGATTTTGGGTAATGGCTTTGTTGATGTTGATCTCGAGTGCCGGTATTGGCAACAATGTGTAACGCGGCGATGAAGCGGCGGTTGTATATCCCAGGATCCAGCGGCTCTTGTTGGTAACTGTTGCATTCGATGCATTGATCTCGGTGATCATGGCATCCATCGTTTGTTTGAACAATCCCCAGCGGATCAGGTCGGGACGGCGCAATGCTTCGAAACAAAGCTCACGGGCACGCTCGTCATAAACCTGCTGGCGAAAAGCTGTTTGCGACAATCCCGCAGGAAGGTCTGCCGTTGCATTGGGCTGATCAACCGGCACGCCGTATCCTCTTCTTCTTACGCGGTTGATGGCATCGTATGCTTCGGCAGTGGCGCCATTCACCTCATTCTCCGCTTCAGCAAGCATTAATAGCACATCGCTGTATCGCAGGATCGGAAAGTTTGTTCCGGTTTTATATTGTTGTTTCGGAAAAGAAGACGGCTCCGTGTATCTTCTCCATTTTCCGCTCTCGCGCCCGATGATATTAGTGGCTGCATAATACACACGTGTGGCGGTTGTTGCCGTGCTCGTATAAGAGAAGGGAGCAATAGACCAATCGCGGCGGAGATCACCTGCTTTATACAGATTATACAATTTGATCGTGGTACGGATATTCCCTGATGCAAATCCTGTATCGAGGTTCTGGCAGGCGATCTGGTAAGTTCCTAACCTGCCGCCTTCATTGAATGCCGTGTTTTGCGCATTCATATAAAAATCCGCTTCCCACATACTTTCTTTTACATCATAGATGTCGCGGCTCTGATTCACGAATACCTGTCCGTAGCCCGAGTTATTGGTCACTGTTGCATCAAAGGCCGTAATGAGACCGTGCTCTCCGCTGTTCTTCACTTTCTGTGCCCAGCTCAATGCTTCTGCATATTTCGATTGATCCTGCAACGGATAACCGGCCATGTACAAACAGACTCTTGCAAGCATTCCCTGTACAGTCGTTTGAGATATCCGGCTGGCATGCCCGATCACGGTGGCTTTCGCTACTTTGGCTTCTGCCGCTTTCATATCAATCAATACCTGCTCGTATACTTTGCGCGCAGAGTCTTTCGGTATGTTTACCGAATTGATATCGGAAGTAGGTGTAAGCTTCAGCGGCACACCGCCATAATTGCTTACCAGGAGAAAATGATAGAACCCGCGCAGGAACAGTGCTTCACCCAATATGATCTGGCGGCGCTGCTCATCCATCACCGGTCTGTTGATGTTGGCGATAAGCAGGTTGGCTCGTTCGATGCCGATATAACATTGCTCCCACAATCCGCTTACAAAAGGATTGGTATAATCAAATTGATAAAACATCGGCGCAGAAAACGAATTCGCCGTATTCGGATAAAACGATTCGTCGTTGCAGAGGCCAAACTGAAACCAGAGCCCGCTCGCATACAAATAATCGCTGCCGAGCGGATCATACGTACCGGCAAGCGCAAAGTTCAGGTCCTGTTCGCTATTATAATAATTACCCGGCTGAATAAAATCGGTTGGCTCTTTGTCGAGGATCTTGTTACAAGACACCGACATCAGCATCACCGGCAGCAGTAGCAGTAATAATATTTTCATATATGACCAATTTTTCATGATGGAAGTTAAAAGGTGATGTTAAGTCCGAACATATACGTGCGTGGACGCGGATAAGCCGAATAATCAACGCCTGGCGTAAGCACCGAATTGAAGATGCTGACTTCGGGATCCACACCCGAGTATTTTGTCCAGGTCAGCAGGTTTTGTGCCGACGCATAAATACGGGCAGCTTTGATCTTTAAGAAGCGTAATGATTTCGGTGAAAAATTGTAACCCAGCTGCACAGTTTTCAGGCGCAGATAGGAACCATCTTCAATCACACGGGAATTGGTACCGGTAGGTGTTGTAGGGCCATAACCGCCAGCACCGCCACGTGGAATATTGGTGTTAGTGTTCTCCGGCGTCCAGCGATCCAGGAAACTGGCAAACTGGTTGAGATGGGTGCGACCAAGAATATTTCCTTCAAAAATATAGCGGTTGGCGTTGATAATATCGTTGCCATACGACCACTGAAAAAAGATATTCAGGTCAAAATTCCTGTAACTCACTTCATTGGTAAAACCGCCCGTATGTATGGGCAAGCCCCTGCCGATGATTGCATAATCATTAGCATCCACCACCAGGTCGCCGTTGATATCCTTGAATTTAATATCACCCGGCTGGATGGAAGCACGCGTGTTGCCGTTGGTCGGCACATGGTCTTTCAGGATATAATTTCCCGTAGTGGTTACATCAAAATCATCGTACTGATAAAGGCCATCGAAAATAAATCCGTACATCATGCCCAATTGATTTCCTACGCGGGAGATAAAGGCGGGAATGGTGCGGAAGTATTGATCGAAAGGTGCGGCAGACAGGATCGCTTCCTGGTTTTCGGTCAGCCGCAGGATCTTATTCTGGTTAAAAGTAATATTGAAACCGGTTTTCCATTTAAAATCGCGGCGATCGATGTTGACGGTATTCAACGTCAACTCCAGTCCCTGGTTACGCACGCTTCCGATGTTTCGGTTGGCTTGTGCATAGCCAAGCGATAAAGGAATGTTGGCATACAGCAGCAGATCGCGGGTTGTCTTGCGGTAAATATCAGCCGTAAGATTGATGCGGTTGCGCAAAAAGCCGAGATCTACACCAATGTTGAATTGCTCCGTTGTTTCCCATTTCAAGTTCGCATTCCCGAACGACGAAGGCACAGCACCCGACTGCGTTACATTCCCCCATGTATAACCTTGCGGATTGAAAGCAAGATTGATAGCGGAGAGATAGGTAAAGTCGCCCACGCGGTTATTACCGGTGAGGCCATACGTCACACGCAGCTTGCCTTCGGAAAGGATATGCGCAAACTGTTTCATGAAGTTTTCTTCATTGAACTTCCACGCCAGCGCGCCGGACGGGAAATATCCCCAGCGGTTATCGCGCGAAAATTTGGAGGAGCCATCTGCGCGGTAAGTAAACGACAACAGGTATTTATTGCGGTATTTGTAATCCGCTCTTCCCAGAAACGAAACCAGCCCCCATGCAGAAGAGGTGGCGCGCACCACCTGCGGCGTTCCTTCATCCAGTCCGCTGATGCCCAGTTGCGCATTCGGCAGGTTCGTGGCTGCCGATCCGTGGCTCGAAGATTTATTACCGGACTCCGACATACCGGCGAGCAAGGTCAGGTGATGTTTTTTATTGATCGCTTTATAATAAGTGAGCGTATTTTCATTGATCCAGGTAGAACTCTGGTAAAACAGGACGCTGCCATTCACACCATTTTGCGAACCCAGCAGCGTACGTTTGTTTCCGTAAACCGTTGAGGTGTCATTGAACTGGTTATTCTGATTAATGGTGCTGTTGATCCCACCAGTAATCTTCAGCTTAAGATCTTTCAGAATACTGTATTCGAGATGGGCATTAATGATCGTGTTACGTCCGAAATTTTCCCGCAACAAGTGTTGCTGATTGACAACGGGGTTCATCCGCAGATCGAGCGTGGGATCGATGAAAGGATCGAACAGATCATCCATAAGATCGGTACTTCCATCGAGTGAAAAATTGCGGTAACCATACACACTGAACAATGTATAGGCCGTAGAGCTGCCGCTACCGGGAGCAGAAGGCGAAACACCGTTTTGTTTGTTGTAAGCGTAGTTAAGATATACGCCACCTTTCAGTTTGGGAGAAAGCGTCTGGTTGATCGACATCGTACCCTGGTAACGGCGATAACCGGAATTGACCATCACACCTTCCTGCGAGAACAGGTTGCCGGAGATATAATATTTGGTCATGTTGTTGCCGCCGCTGACGGAAATGGAATGATTGCTCATCGGGGCCGTGCGGTACAACTGATCCTGCCAGTCTATTTCAGGAATGTTTTTATAAAAATCAATGGTGCGGCCGTTAGCCAGGTATACATTATTGGCATCGGAAGGTGAGCGCTCGAGCTGGTATTTCACAAACTCATAAGGACTCAGCAATTCCATGCGGTTGTAGTCTTTCTGGAGTCCAAATGAAGAACTGAGTGTGATGACCGGCGGTCCTGCCTTTCCTTTTTTGGTAGTGACCATGATCACGCCATTGGCCGCCCGTGAACCGTAGATAGCTGTGGCGGATGCATCTTTCAGAATTTCGATGGACTCGATATCCTGCGGATTGAGAAAGTTATTGTTGGGGCTTTCGATGGGAAATCCATCGATCACGTACAAAGGAGAATTGTCCTGGGTAACGGAGTTGGCACCGCGGATGGTAATATTAATGGCCGATCCGGGCTGTCCATCGACCGAGGAGACATTGACACCCGCCACGCGGCCGGCCAGTGCTTCATCAAATGACCGGACAGGCGCTTTCTGCATGTCTTCAACCGGCGCTTTGGAAACCGAACCTGTTACATCGCGTTTCTGCACAGTGCCGTACCCGATTACGATCACGTCATCGAGTTCGCCAACTTTGGCGGTCAAAACAACCGCGTAATCCGTTTTATCATTCACCACGCGGGTGGCAGGTTCAAAATTGATGGCGGTGAAAACGAGTGTGTCGCCGACGGCGGCCTGGATAGCGAAATCGCCTTCAGTGCCGGTGCGGGCCGCCAGGGCTTTTCCTTTGATACTGACGGTAACAGAAGGCACCGGCTTGCCCTCCGTATCCCGGACAACGCCCGCGATCTTTTTCTGGGCCAGCGCCGGAAGAGCGCATACTAATAAAAGAAGCAACGTCAAAAAGCGGCAACACCGTCCGTAAGTTTTCAATGACATAAGCAATACATTAAATGGTTGGCAATCCCCGGCGAATTTGCGGCATAATCAATAACAACCGGGGTGAATAAATCCGCTTTTTAGGGTGAAATTTTAAAATACTGCCTGTAATTGCCTGGTTCATAACAATGTTTTTATCATCAAGGCTCTTTTTGACACGGTGACGATTTGAAAAATAACCTAAATTGAACACCCGCGTCTGTCTGTCGAATGAAACAATCAAAGAGAATATGGTTGCTGGCTCCGGCTCTGCTGTTGCTTTTTTTTGAAAGTGCAGGGCAGCAACCCGTCTTTTCCCACCTGGATGTATCGGACCGCCTTTCACAAAATTCCGTGCTTGCCATCACACAGGATAATCGCGGCTTCATGTGGTTTGGCACGCGCCAGGGCCTCAACCGGTTCGATTCGCGGAAAGTGGTGGTTTATAAAAACATTCCGGGTGATGCGGGCAGCCTTTCCAATAATTATATATTAAGCCTCCTCACCGATAAAAGAGGAAGGCTCTGGATCGGCACCTTAAACGGACTGAATCATTACCAGCCGTCGTCCGATAATTTCAACACCGTGGCTTTTGCACCAGGTGCCAAAACTACCACCCGCGACCGCGAAATCAGTTGTCTTTTTGAAGACAGCCGTGGTCGTATCTGGGCCGGCACCCGCAATACCTTATATCTATTAAATGAATCGTCGCAACTGATCCCCTTCAATGAACTTACCGGCCACCGCTTCAGATTCGTCAATATCAATTGCATTTATGAAGAAAACGGCACCCTGTGGGTAGGATCCGATCAGGGACTGGCCCGCATCCGCGAAGAAGGAAATCAATTTTCCATACAGGAAATTTATAACCAGGATGCCGGCGCCACCAAATTGGTCGACAACCAGGTAAAAACCATCGCGAAAGATCGAAATGGCCAGCTCTGGATCGGTACGGCCCATCGCGGTATTCATTTGTATGATCCGGTAACGAATGGTTTTAAAAAATATGTTTCGCCAAACCAACCGGCCAGCGACCATATCCGCAAACTATTGGTAGACCGGCAGGGTAAACTCTGGATCGGCACGCAGGAAGGATTATCCATGATGGATCCCGTCACCCGCAACATCAACACCTATATTAACGATCCCTGGAACCCGGGTAGCATCAGCCAAAACTCCGTTCATAGTATATATATGGACAAAACCGGCTCGCTGTGGATCGGCACCTTTTTCGGCGGCGTCAACAGCCTCGCTTCTTACCACACTCCTTTTACTGTTTATTCAACGAGGTCGGTACCCAAACTGAATAACAATGTAGTGAGTTCGATTGTGCGCGACAACAATAATGATCTGTGGATCGGCACGGAAGGCGGCGGGATCAACCGGATCAATAAAAACGGAACGGTGTCCTACTACACACACAACAACAACGATCCGAAGAGTCCCGGTTCGAACCTCGTAAAAGTAATCTACAAAGACCGGCAGGGAAATATATGGGCAGGAACACATGGCGGAGGACTCAACCGCTTTGATCCGTCAACAAATGGATTCATCCGCTACTTCTACAATGCGGCAGACCCCTACCTGCAGGGCGTTGAAATCACCAACATCCTCGAGGACAGCGAGGGCCGTTTATGGACCGGCACCGAAACGCAGGGCCTGCAATTGTATCAAAAAAATCAGCGACAACTTACACCCGTTGCACTTCCCGAAGCCTTGCAACCGCTGCAACGTCAATCCGTACTTTCTTTACTGACCACTTCGGACAACCATACCTGGATCGGCACCAGAAAAGGCTTTTACATTACAGGCAACAATGGCCGGCAATTGGTAAAAGCAGACAGTACACTTTCCGGCGTGAACTGTATTTATGAAGACAGCCATAACCATATATGGACCGGAACCAGTGAACAGGGACTGATCTCGTTTGACATGCAGGGCAATAAGCAAAAGATAGTAACCGTTGCCGAAGGATTGCCCGACAACAATGTACTCGGCATCCTGGAGGGCGATAACGGCGAACTATGGATCAGTACCATTAAAGGGTTGGCTCGTTATAATCCGTCGACGGGAATGTGCAATGTTTATACAACGGAAGACGGTATTGCAGGAAATGTGTTCAACAACAACGCCTGGTACAAAGATCCGGCAGGCACTATTTATTTCGGCGGCTACCACGGTTTGACCTCCTTTATTCCTTCAGCCATTCATCAGAACAACACGCCTCCCCCATTGGTCTTTTCTTCGTTGAGCCTGCACAACAAAGAAGTGAAACCCGGAGAGCTTTTGGATAAACAAATCGGCTTTACTAAAGAGCTGGTATTATCACATAACCAGAATGCCTTTACCATAGAATTTGCTGCGCTGAACTTTATCAAAGCATCAAAAAATAAATATGCCTATCAACTAAAAGGATTGGATGAAGCTTTTATCTATTCCAATGAACCTGTAGCGAGTTATACCAATGTGCCACCCGGCCATTATACATTGATTGTAAAAGGAAGCAACAATGATGGCATCTGGAGCGAACCTATCGAAATGCAGCTCATTATACGTCCGCCATTCTGGAAAACATGGTGGGCATACACGTTATATGTACTGGCAGCATTGTCGCTTGTATTTCTCGTGGCGCGCTACCTGTTGTTGCGTGCATTGATGAAAAGAAACAACCTGCTCACACAACTGAAACTGAATTTCTTCACCAATATTTCCCACGAAATCAGAACCCACCTCTCATTGATCACCGGTCCTACGGAAAAATTAATAATGAAAGCGGATGCCGGATCACAGGAAAAAAAATTATTGCAAACCATCCGCACCAACGCCGAAAGTTTATTGCAACTGGTAAATGAACTGATGGAATTCCGCAAAGCGGAAACGGGTAATCTTGTATTGCACGCATCGCCGGACAACATTGTTTCATTTGTTGAAGGCATTTATAAAAGCTTCTCGGAAATGGCAGCCGGCCGGGATATCGAACAGCGTTTCGAAGGCAACGGTCAGCCGGTTGAGCTGTTTTTCGACCGCGAACAACTTGAAAAAGTATTCTTCAATCTTTTCTCCAATGCTTTCAAATTCACACCTGACCAGGGGTTTGTTTCGCTTCACATCACAGAAGACAATACATCCGTAAGCATTACGGTCGCGAACTCAGGAAAAGGAATTGCGAAAGAAAATATCGATAAAATATTCGAGAACTATTTCCAGGAAAACGATCACGGCCACCAGAATACCGGTTACGGCATCGGACTGGCCTTGTCGAAAAGTATTGTGCAGGCGCACAAAGGAACGATCACCGCCAGTTCGGAAAAGATCAACGAGCAGGGATTATACAAAACATCCTTCAAAGTGGTACTGCAAAAAGGCGTACAACATCTGCCCGCAGAGCCATTGCAACCTGCCAATACAAAACCGGTTATTACCGTGATTCCGTCGGCCAGCGCCCCTGCCGAAAACAACTCCGCTACGCTCCCATCCGGCAGTAAACCGCTGGTATTGCTGGTCGACGACAACAAAGCCATCCGCACCTTTATCCGGGAAACATTGGAGCAATACTACCAGATTGCGGAAGCAGCCAACGGTGCAGACGGACTGGCCTATGCCTTCGAACACATTCCCGATCTCGTAATCAGCGATGTAATGATGCCGGAAATGGATGGGCTCACGTTTTGCAGCAACCTGAAATCCGATATACGCACCAGCCATATACCCGTAATACTCCTCACCGCAAAAACAGCGGTCGAACACCAGATCAGCGGTTTGGAAACCGGCGCCGACAGTTATCTTACCAAACCATTCAGTACGCGCATACTCGAGTTGCAGGTGCAAAATCTTTTATTGGCAAAAGAAAAATACTGGCAACAATTCGCGGCAGGCCTTAATAAAGAAGAAAAAACGGAAAAGGCGGCACCTGCTTCTACCCTGCATCCATTGGACCAGGCTTTTCTGCAGAATGCCGAAACAATCGTTTATGAAAACATGGAAGATCCGGCTTTTGGCGTAGCGATGCTCGCGCAGAAAGCGTTGATGAGTCAGCCCGTTTTTTATAAAAAAATAAAAGCCATCACGGGACTAAGCGCCAATGATTTTGTAAAATCATTACGCCTGAAGCGTGCGGCAACACTGCTGCTCGAACAACAATATACAGTATACGAAATAGCTTACATGGTTGGCTACGAGAACAGCAAATACTTCAGCCGCGAATTCAAAAAGCAATACGGTCAAACACCCAGCGAGTATGCCGGAAACGGATCCATCTCTACACCTCCATCACATTCATAAAAAAAGGATGCCTCATCGAGACATCCTTTCACAGATCCAATCTTAAATCCTCCCGAAATTATTTCTTGTCGAACCGTGCACTGACACCGTTGTCAAATTGCACCAGGTAAGACCCGGCCTGAAGCTTATTGATATTGATCTTTTCTCGGTTACTGTTCATGCGGAAACGCATCATCACCTGTCCCGTCATGCTGATGATACGGCCTTCGCTGGCACCTGCAGACGGAGATTTCAGTTCAATGAACAGATGGTCACGTGCCGGAACAGGGAACACCAGCATGCGGTTATCATCGCGCACTTGCACCGTGCGGATATCGGAATAAGTGGACGTGCCGTCTCTATCAATCAGGCGAATGCGGTAATGGTTCACACCGGCAACAGCATTGGCGTCTGTGTACTGGTAGAATTTTTTGTCAGTAGCTTCACCGGCAGCTTCTACGCGCCCGAGGGCCACAAACTGGCGGCCGTCATTGCTTCTTTCCACCATAAAATAAGCAGTATTGAATTCGCTGAGTGTAGCCCATTTCAACAGCACACTGCTTCCTTGCGCCGTTGCAGTAAATTCAGCCCATTTGGCAGGCAATGCCGCAGCGGTTCTTACGCTGGTATAGGCATAAGTGTTAGCACCCTGGTCAGCCAATGTCGTTTTATTGGCACGCAAACGGTAATAATAATTTACGCCAAGTGTCAAACCTGTAACAGTGAAATTGGTCACGTTACCGACATTTCGTGCGTTATAGCCAGTTACAAAACTTCCAAAATCCGGGTCGGTGGAAACGTCGAGCAGGTAATTGTTCACTTCTCCCACTACAGGGGCGGTCCAATTGGCCACAAACCCGGTTGAATAAATACCGCTGGCGGCAACGGGCATCGGGGCTACCATGCCATAGCTTTCCACAAAGTTGGATACAGTACCCGTGCGGGCCATGTTAACCAATGTAGCCGTTGGTCCAGCCGCTACATAATTTTTAACAGTGGTGAAGCCGGTGTTGGTTCCGCCTGATGTACCATGATCCATGCGCAGGTAAACGAGCAGACCGGCCGTGTTGCGGGGCAATGTGTCGTAAGCATTGGCTCTCACCTGGGCCTCTGTTCTTACCGTGTTCCATATCCGCACTTCATCGATCGTACCATTGAAAGGGCGCGAGAAATCGTTCCAGTCTCCCACGAGTAATTTGGCAGGGGCAGTAGGTTCGGCGAGGCCGACTGCGTTGATGTTACCGGCATCTGTCCTGGTACCAACCGAAATACCGTTCACATAAAGGCGCATGGTGGTGCGGTCGGTGCCGTTCCAGGTTGCCACCACATGATACCACCTGCCAGTAACCATGTTATCGGTAGGATGATTAATGTAACTGACATCTGCATTATTCATACAGAAAAAGGCGAGACGGTTATTATACACGAGGAGTTCGATGCCTCGGCCTACACTTGATTTGTTAATGATTTCCTGGTTATCTGTGAAGTTGTTGAATTTCACCCAGCATTCCAGGGTGCGGATATTGTTAACAGGAATGCCGGTACCGAGATCGATATAATCATTCACACCGTCGAGCGCCAGGGCATTGTTGGGTTGTGAAGGAATAGTAGCTGTTACGTTGATAGCGGCGGAAGTATCGAGGCAACCGGTATTGGCAGTAACACGGTAGCTACCCGTTTCCGTTGCAACATAAGACGCGCCGGTAGCTCCGCTGATGGCAACACCATCACGCAACCATTGACGGGAAGTTGAAGGAGCAGTTGTATTGAGCGTAACAGAACCGCCTTCCTGGAAGGTAGTAGCGCCTCCTGCAGAAATGTTAACCGCAGAAAAACTTACCCCGTATTTGATATTGAGATAACGGTTGATCTGTGTGATCTGGCAATCGGTGAGTTTGCGATTGTAAACGATCACTTCAGCCATATCGCCCTGATAAAAATTATTGTCACCATCGAGACCGATACGAAGAACACTCAGGGCATCTGTACCGTTGGTGGTATTATCTGTGAAGCGTTGCACCAACTGGCCGCTGAGATAAATCGCCGAGCCGTTGGTGCCACCGGCTTTGCTATAAACAGCCGTGAGGCATTGCACGGCACTCAACGTGCCTGAACCAGCTACATTTACTGTCGTGGGAGTTACGTTACCGATTGAAACGGCACCGTCGTCCGGTGTAGATGAGCGGGAGCTGAAGAAAAAACGATCCCAGTTGCCATCATCATTACCCCATACGGCCTGATCGCCGGACCGTGTGCCTTGTTTGTATACGGTAAAAATGGTGAGTTCGGGACTTGTCATGGCGCGGATGTCCGTAGGAGAGGAAAATCCGACGCCGGCCGTGGCAGATGTTCGTGTAAAGCGCACAACAGCTTTGCCATTGATCTGGTTCTGGTAATACGCGGGATTGGTGACTCCGCTGCCTGCACTGAAAAGTGTAGCGTGGCGGTTGTTGCCACTCTTGTCGCTCCAGGTGGTAATGGCCGACGCGTTTGCGGGTGCAGTACCATTGCCATTAGGATCGGACGCATCGAGCCAGAGTTGCAGACCTGAGATGTCGTTTGGATTTGTTTGTGCACGCGATGCGGTTACGAGCAACAGCATGCAAAAAAGCGTCAGTAGATGGCGCGTTTCTTTCATAACGGTTTAGATTTTAGAAGGATTTAGCTTTTATAGGAAAAGAGAACTAAAGACAGAAATGCGGAGTGGCAAGCGGAGAAGCACAGTGAGTGCAACGTATGTTTACGGGTGCGCAGGGTTGGTTTCATAGCAGGACGATTGGAGTACGAAGTAATGTAAAATCCTTTAAAAAATAATAGTTACCATTTAAATTAATGTTTAACCATTAGTGAAGTATCGAAAAATAACAATCGGCCGCTAGTAATTAGTTGCCAATAGTATAGAAACTGCCGTTATCAGTTATAAGTAAAAAACATTCATGGGTGTTCGATGAAGATTGACCCTGCAGGAATTTCCCTTCGTTAATCCCGGGTTAAAAGACACCATGTGCCTGGCTTGCATCCGCCATTGCTGTGATTATAAATTATATTGGGAAAAATTCTGACTAAACCACCACTGCTTATGACCAAGCTGCGAATCCGACAGATTATTGTTGTTGCGGGTTCACTAAGTCTCGCAACGGCTTTTTTGCTATTCCGTTCGGGAATGGTTACTGCGATTGCCAATGATAGCGGTCTGCTTTATGCGATCGGCAACGATCCTTCGCGGGATACTATACCTGTAAAAGATTCGCTGGCAGCAAGCGGGGCGGCGAATGCTGACAGCAACCGCACTATGATGTATTCCAGTAAAACGATGATGCCGGTAAAACCTTATGAACTCACCCGCGTTTACCAGCAAATAAAACACCGCGAGGATCAACCAAAACGTATAATGTCGTCGAGCAAGAGTGCGATTACCATAGACCAGTCCGATATATATCCGGTGCTTGAACCGGTGACACTGACAGAAATTTTCAAAGGATTTGATAGCACAAAAACCAGGAAAACAAAAAAGCGGCTGTCCAAATGAGTTTCAATTATATTTTGCTGACATTGGCCGCAACCGGGTTGAGTTTACTGCTCCTCGGACTTGTTTTCATTCCATTGGAAAAAACATTCCCTGCCAGACCCGGGCAGAAAATATTCCGCAAAGGCTGGGTATTGGATCTTTGTTTTTTTCTGGGACAATATCTCTTGTGGAGCAGCCTGGTATTAGGAACCTTGCAATATTTCTCCGGCTGGCTTCAGGGCATTGTCCCGGAGAACTTCAGAAAGATAATTGGAGAACAACCTCTGTGGCTGCAGGCAATTGAAGTAATCGTGTTGAGTGATTTTTTGATTTACTGGGCGCACCGTTTGCAACATCGTGTTGATTTTCTCTGGCGTTTTCACAAAGTACATCATAGTTCCACACATCTCGACTGGCTGGCCGCGCATAGAGAACATCCCCTCGACAGCATTTATACGATCGGCATCATCAACCTGCCGGCATTCCTGCTCGGTTTCAATCTGGATGCATTGACACTGCCCATTGCATTCCGTGGAATATGGGCCATCTATATCCATTCAAATGTGCGACTGTCGATCGGTAAATTGAAGATGCTCATCGGTGCGCCCGAACTGCATCACTGGCATCACGACAAAGAACGTGACCGCGGCAACTACGCTAATCTTTCCCCGCTAATGGATATCCTTTTCGGCACCTATACCTGCCCACCCTACGAACCCGAAGAATTCGGAGTAAAGGAGAAAACGCCGGATAACTATGTTGGGCAATTGGTGGAACCGATTGTAGGCAAAAGGCGGAAGGTTTAAACAGCCATGGTTCGTGTATACACGAACCATGGAATTCACGATTCACGATTGACCATTCACTGAGTACCTAATTCTCTAATTCGCAACTGAGCTTCTCACGAAACAAAACTGAGCTTTTCAGGAAAGTTTAGTACCCCGTTTCCACCCTAGCTTTGCATCATAAAGGCATCCCACCATTTTATGAAGAGGAAACTATTTAAATTCTTTCGCCGCATGTTCATCACACTACTCATTCTTGTATTGGTCCTCGTTGTCACGGTTTATTTTTATATGCGCCAGCCACAATTCGGCAAAGCACCCGAAGGCGCCCGCCTCGAACGCATCAAACAATCACCCAATTATAAAGACGGACAATTTCAGAATCGCCACCATACGCCCTCGCTGACAGAAGGCTTTGGCTACACCGGTGTGTTGTGGAATTTTATTTTCGGCAAAGACAAACGGTCACGTCCCGTTGATAGTCTGCCTTCCGTGAAATCGGATTTACTGCATTTATCACCGGAGGAGAATATTGTCGTCTGGATGGGTCACTCTTCCTATTTTATTCAGGCCGATGGCAAGCGTTTCCTGGTCGATCCTGTCCTGAGCGGCTCAGCTTCGCCCCTGCCCGGCGGCACCAAAGCCTTTAAGGGTGCGGATATTTATACCGTAGACGATCTTCCTGCCATCGATTACCTGCTGCTCTCGCACGACCATTACGATCATATGGACTATACCACATTGCGTAAACTGCGCAACAAAGTCGGTTCCGTTGTTTGCGGGTTGGGCGTTGGCAGCCACCTCGAATATTGGGGCTATGATCCGGCAACCATCATCGAAAAGGATTGGGATGAAACGGCAACCCTAACCGATGGCTTTGCTGCGCATGTATTGACAGCCCGGCACTTTTCAGGCCGGACGCTTTCACGTAACAATACATTATGGGTTTCCTTCCTGCTCGAAACGCCTCACAGAAAAATATTCATCGGCGGCGACAGTGGATACGATACACATTTCGCAGAGATCGGCAAACGTTTTGGCGAAATAGATCTCGCCATTCTTGAAAACGGGCAATACAATGCGGCCTGGCGCTACATTCACATGTTTCCTGAAGAAGTATGGACGGCAGCCCGCGAACTCAATGCAAAAAGACTATTACCCGTTCACTCCGGTAAATTTGTACTCGGCAATCACGCCTGGGACGAACCTTTGAGCCGGCTGGCAACAGCTGCGGCCAACCATCCGGATGGCGTACAACTTTGCACACCTATGATCGGCGAAAAATTATTGCTCGACTCCGCTACACAGGCTTGCAGCACCTGGTGGAAAAATGTAAAATAACCGCATGAATAAAGTAGAGAATAACTCGGGCATCATTCACGCCTGTTATACAGAAGCCACCCGCGCGGGCGAACACTTCATCGAAGATCCCGGCATTTCCTGCATCATTTCCGGATCGATGACAGCGTTCGACGGCACCGTTGCACACACCTTCCTGCCCGGCGATGTTGTACTCTACAGAAAAAACATACTCGCCCGCTTCAGTAAACAACCGGCCAATGGAAAACCTTTTGAATCCGTAGCCGTTTTGTTAGATCAGCCTTTGCTCCTGGAACTCAGTAAAGATTTCGGAGAAAAAGCAACGCCGCGCACTGAAAAATCATTCAACACCTATCACAGCAATGAGCTGCTGATAAATTATTTCGATTCGCTCCGGCTGTTGTCGCACACAAAAAATCTTTCGCCGGCCCTTTTACAATTAAAGAAAAAAGAAGCCGTGCTGTTATTGCTGCAGCAGGATCCTTCGGCCGCACAATTGTTGTTCGACTTTTCCATACCCGGAAAGATCGATCTCGAAGCTTTCATGAACCAGCATTATAAATTCAACGTATCCTTGCCGCAACTAGCCTACCTCACAGGCCGCAGTCTGGCTTCTTTCAAAAGGGATTTTGAAAAAATATTCAGCCTCTCACCCAATCGCTGGATCCAGCGCAGGCGTTTGCAGGAAGCTTATTACCTGATAAACGACAAAAAAAGAAAACCCAAAGACGTGTTCCTGGAAGTTGGATTTGAAACGCTTTCTCATTTTTCCTATGCCTTCAAAAAACAATTCGGACTCAATCCTTCCGCAATAGGCATTTGATTTTTCTGAAATAAAAAGGCCATAAACTCAACAAAAACGAAACGGAAGCTGTTATTCTTTTGTGACGCCGCCGGCGTTTAATCAAACTCCATTATTTCTACACAGATAGTTGCGTTCCTGCAGCTACCAGCTTCTTTATCCCGGGCATATAATTTGAGGCAGTTTATAAAGTCTGCGATGTTATTATTCATCGCGGAGGGCTGTTGCTTTTAATCATAAAAAATACGCATCATGTCTCTACTCAACAACAAAATCGCTATTGTTACAGGCGCTGGCTCCGGTATCGGACGCGCTGTAGCGGAATCTTACGCCCGCGAGGGGGCAAAAGTTATTGTATCCGATATCAATGAAACGCATGGAGAAGAAACGGTTTCCCTTATTAAAAAAGCAGGTGGAGAAGCCTTCTTCGTAAAAGCAGACTCGTCGTCGGCGGAGGAAAATAAAAAACTGGTAGATGCCACGGTAACACAATATGGCCGTCTCGATATAGCCTGCAACAATGCCGGCATCGGCGGACCTGCATCGCCAACGGGTGAATACGATATTGCCGGCTGGGATAAAGTGATCGCCATCAACCTGAGTGGTGTATTCTATGGCTGCCGCTACCAACTCGAACAAATGGAGAAAAATGGTGGTGGTGTGATTGTGAACATGGCTTCTATTCATGGCACTGTGGCCGCTCCCATGAGCGTGGCCTATACCGCTGCCAAACACGGAGTGGTAGGACTTACTAAAAACATTGCCGCAGAATACGGACAAAAAAATATCCGGTGTAATGCAGTAGGGCCCGGTTACATCCATACGCCCCTGCTGGATGATAACCTCAACGAAGAACAAATGAAGGCGGTGGCTGCAAAGGCAACGATGAACCGCTTGGGTAAAGTGGAAGAAATCGCGAACCTGGTTGTATTCCTGAGTTCCGATCAATCTTCCTTCACCACCGGTGCTTATTATATCGCGGATGGTGGCTATACAACGATCTGATCTGGCAAAAAGAAAGGAAAACGCCCCGCAATTACAGCGGGGCGTTTTATTTTATTGGGTAAATTCTCCGTCGGCTTTGATTCTTACCACGTTGCTGACCATGGCTTCTCCGAATTTTTCACCGACTTTAAAATCGGATCGTTTAAGTGAACCGGTGAGCTGAAAGCCAACCGTTTGTTTTTTCGTCATCGGGTTTTCCACCTTGCCTTTGTAAAGCAGATCCATCGTTACGGATTTGGTGATGCCGTGCATCGTCAAATCGCCGGTAAGCTTGAATTTGTTCCAGCTTTCTTGTTCGATACCGGTACTTTTAAAGGTGAGCGTGGGATATTTTGCCACGTCGAAAAAATCGGCGCTTTTCAGATGCGTATCCCTGGCTTCAACGCGTGTATCGATAGAAGCGGTTTTAGCGCTGAGTTCAAAAACGGCATCCGAGAAATCCGGTTTTTCCGTATGTACTGTTACGGAAAAATCGTTGAACGTTCCTGTGATGTCGTTAATACCCAGGTGGGTAACGGTAAATTGCAACGCGGAATGTGCAGGGTCATTCTTCCACACTTCCGTTAATACTGTTGTAAAGGCGGTGAGGGAAAAGACCGCTGCCGCTATTAAAAGGTACTTTTTCATACTGTTAGGCTGTTGATGTAACCTAACAATGCAAAAATGCAGCCACCAGTTAAATACAAAAGCATTTTAAACCAGTTTTATTCGCCAGCCAATGTATCCTACAATAATCAGGCTCTCCTTCATGATCTTGTATTTCGTCCTTCCGGCCGGTGAATGTCATGCGCAGGACACCTTATGGTGGAAAAAAGAAGAGCGCTTACGTTGGGAAGATTTTCAGGGGTTCCCCGATACAACGGAGGTGTTTGAAGCATTAACCTATGCAGGTATTTCTTTTAGTTATTCTTATACCGGCAATTCTTTTACGTTCAAAGCTGCTACCTACTTCAACCGCGCAAAATCATGGCGGCTGCCGATAGCAGACAGTGGCAAGCTGCGCCATGAACAACTACATTTCGACATCACGGAAATATTTACCCGTCGACTTATAGTGCAGTTGGGTCAACTGAAGCCGGAAAAAGCTTCGGTGCAACAAACTATCAGTGCTCTGTTAAAGGATGTGCTGGCGGAAAAAGACCGGTTTCAGCACTATTACGACCAGGAAACGCATTATGGCACCAGGCCTGCGGAACAAAAAAAATGGGAAAAAAGAGTCGCGGACCTTTTGCAAACCGATTAGAAGCCAGGAGCCCGATAGCGGGATGATAAAAAAATATCACCTTCTTTATGCCACATTTGTCAATAAAAATACCACTATATTAAAAAAAACAACAATTGGTCAACTGTTTGCATATGTAAATATGTCTCCAATATCCATTGAAAGATTACGTAAAATTTATCTGCCGGCGGATCGCCGCTGGCTACGCTGAACCAACTGTGTGCGAACCGTCCAAGTCTGCACATTTTACATACCGCATTATTCCCGTTAACCCCGGAATTTGCTGCGAACGCGGCTCAACGTTTCCAGCGACATGTTGAGATAAGAAGCGATATACTTAAGAGGTACCCGGGTGAGCAGGGAAGGCTGTCGCTCCATCAACCGCTGATAACGTTTAGTAGCTGAAGAGATGCGTCCCAGCAGGGCGCGCTCTTCGGCCCCCCGGTAATTATCCTCCAGCAACAAACGTCCGATTTTATTCGCCACCGGAAAATGATCGTACATATATTCGATATGTTCGTAAGCGATGCCACATAGTTCCGTCGCTTCAAGCGTTTGCAGGTATTCAACGGAAGGAAGTGGCAGACCGAATGTGTGTCCGGGTGCTACAATCTCCCATTCTTCATTGATCCATGTCGTTACCTGGCGCAGGCCGTCCATGGTATAACTGCGTACTACCCCTTTTTTGATCAGGTACAATACCCGCTCTTCACTGCCGGGCCTGGACAACAAGGTTCCTTTTCTTACACTTAAGGGAAAACTGTGCGTGATGAGGTATTCACGTTCTGCATCACCGAGTGGTACGATGGTATGCATGAAATCATAAAGCGCTGTATCGCGCGTTATCTTTTTTCTTCTCGGCATAGGTGGCATTGGTTCGAAGGTGGTTCGCAATGATAAGGCAAATCATGGTCTTTGGCAAATCGAAGCCCTCATTGTCCGGGTTTTCCCTGGTTTGGCAATGGTGAATGGTGAATCGTCAATCGTGAATGGTGAATCGTGAATGGTGAATGGGTGAATAAGTGAATGAAACCGCCGCGAACAGAGCTTGCACTCCCTGAGGCCGATGCTTCGGTCCTTGAAGGGGCGCACAGACTAAGGAATCGTCAATCGTGAATGGTCCCCTTCGGCACACTCTTGAAGAGCCATGAAGAGTGAATCTTTGCTTGATTGCTTACTTAGTACTTACAACGGCTGTTTAACCTTATATCTTAAGCCTTATACCGTCCGCCCCACTTATTACTTATAACTTATTACTTACAACGGCTGTTTAACCTTATGCCTTACACCGTGTTTTCACCCTGTTTAGAATGTATTTCCACGGTAGGCTGAATCTGTTCATTTTTTCATCTTATTATTGTTATGCAAGCCTTCCGGGCATATCCCGTCAACCCGTAACACCCTGGAGACAGTTTTCATTTCGATACAATAGTTGCCATCCCGCTCCCTGGCACTAACCAAGTAAGCATTGCAGAAAATGCAGGGCCTTATCACAGACTGCTCCCGCCAGGACGCACATCATTTCATTTGCGCATAAATATTCCTTGCAGCGTTAACACCCGCAAGGATACCTGAATAACTATGATAACTATTAAAAGTAATCCGGTTAAGGAATCGCCGCTGAGCGGAAACATTATCTTCTACCAGCACATGATCCCTCCACTGTCGTCAAGTTCTTTCGGCGACACTTCCAACGCCGCTATCAATGGCGCTTATACCTTCACCGTAGACCAGACCGTTTCCAGTACAGATGGAAAAATTCCCGAGACGACTTACCAGAATAAACACGACTTTATTGTACAGGCGCCGCGTTTTGCATTGACCGGAAATATTTCCTCCGTATATCCGCCGCATACCAATTCCGGTGAGTTCTCCAATGTACTGCCACATGTTTGTCTCAATCGGGCAACACTTCCCTGGGAACGATCAGCACAAAGCACCTCAAAAGGCCTTCCTGCTGCCGACTCCGATCAGGCTCCCTGGCTCGGGCTTTTACTTTTATACGAAACCGATCCCGCAGTTAATATACAGCAGGTCACCTTGCAGGACCTTGCAACACCCGGCGATAACATTTTCTTTCCGTCTTTTGAATTGGAATACGGCGAAAAATATACCGATAGCTGCATCGCGATCGATATACCTGTTGCACTTTTTAACCAGATAGCACCCGCCAAAGAAGATTTGCCATGGCTGGCACACGTCCGCGAAATTCAGCCCAGCATCCGCCAGTCGGCGCAGTACCTCAATAAACTGAAACAAACTTCTTCGGAGACCGCACCACCGATGTTGTCAACCGTTATTTCCAACCGGCTGCCGCAACCGGGTTCACAGAATGTCGCCTGCCTGGTTTCGTTCGAAAACTGGGCTGCTTATCTCCCCGGCAACGATGGTTCACAAAGCCCGTCTTTGCCCGCAGGCATCACACACGTGCGGTTAGTACTCTTCAGACAGTGGCAGTTTTTTGCCATCAACCGCCAGCAAACATTCTCCGGTTATTTGATGAACCTGAACAAACAGGACGGGCAGTACAACGGAAGCCTTTTGCAATTACCGGTAACGGCAGACACATCCGAAGAAGACAAGGCCATCAATAACGCCTTCAACATGGGCATGGTGCCCCTGAACCATCACACCCGCCAGGGCGATCAAACAGTTTCATGGTATAAAGGTCCTTTCCTTCCGTATCTCCCTTCGGGCAGTATTACCATTCCGGTGAATGGTCCGGACACCTGCACGAATTACAATCCCGATACCGGCATGTTCGATGTATCCTACGCAGCGGCATGGCAACTCGGTCGCCTGCTCGCGTTACAGAATGGCCACTTTGCCACAACGCTCTACAACTGGAAGCGTTCCAACACACAAACAGCCATCGCCAATTTTGAAGAAGAAATGATCAAAAGAACGCTGAAAGATATTGTCGACAACGAAGAGCCGCCAAAAAGCAACACAACAACTGATACACCCGACGCACCTGTTCCCGATCTGCTCCGGCTGATCAACTTCAGCCTGGGAAAAATCCTTTCACAATTCATAAGCAATAAAGACGGTGAAACCTCAACTCAAACTCAACAGCGATAACCTGCTGCAGGCACTCAGCAATCCGCAGGAACTGAAACGCCTCCGCGATGCCAACCGCCATGCAAATACACTCGGCACTCCGCTCACGCGGGAAGAAAAAGACATGGCCGACTGGCTGGGCCGCCTCAAGTTATTGCACGGTGTTCCTTTCAATTACCTCGTACCAGACAACAACATGTTGCCCATGGAGTCCATTCGTCTTTTTTATATGGATTCGATCTGGCTCGACTATCTCGTTGAAGGCGCCCTGAGTCTTGGACGTTCCACTTCGGGCGACAGCGTGCATGATCAGGCTTTCCTGGGAGAAGTGCATCATTTTTCCCGCTTCGGCGTGAGAGACCAACGCAGCAATGTGCTCGGACATCTCAGCTTCCATTTGAATCACGAAGAGAAACAGCTATTGAAAGCAAGCGCCGGCCCCATTTCTCCTACGGAAAAGATCACCGGATTTTTACTGCGCTCCGGCGTAGTGAGTGGATGGGAAGGGCTGCAGGTAGAAGCTTTTTCCGATGAAGCAGGCAAACAATCCTGCCAGCTATTACGGCTGGATCATTTGAGTGCGAACGTACTGCTTTGCATTTTTGAAGGCGAGGCACAACACATCACTATTCATGAATATCCCGAAGTACTGCATTTCGGTGTAAAAATAATGAGCGCCGACAGCTATGTAAAATCACTCCGTTATATCGTTGACCAGGGCGGGCACAAAGCCGGCACACAAGTAAATGCAGCCATCGCACCGCCAATGGACGTATCGCGTCATCTGCGCACCGGAAGCCGCGTCCTCCGCATGAATGACCTGGCCCATGCCATGCATACAGAAGTAAAAGAAAAGATCGCTTACACCGGTTCTTTCAGCGCTGCAGAGTTTGCACTGGAAATGGTGCAGGGCGTACAGGCCGTCAATTTCAAGATCGATACAACCCCGTAACCAATCATGAAAAAAAATATTGCAACAACCGGATTGGGACTGATCGTTCCGATGAACATCGAAGCGCTTTGTGTACACACAGACGCCGGTGCCATTTTCAAGCCAACGCCTTATAATTTCAGCAGGCTGCCGAATGCTTCGAATAAAGACATTCCCAATCTGAGTGAGCGGGTCATGACCGGCGACGGTCGGGTATCTTTACCCGTAGGCGTGCATCTTCACTGGGCATTACCTGATGGGCTTACTAATGGTGCTACACCACAGGCACCTGAAGCCAGTGTCGCTTTTCCCGATACACCCGACCGCTGGTTAATCACCCGCATTTACACAGACCTTACCGATCCTGCCAAACCGGTAAACCGGCTGAAATCCTGGGTAATTGAAAGTAATTATGTTTCCACTCAGCAACCCGATCCCCATCGTGAAAGCATCGCCGTACCTTTCAGAACTGAAGATAACAAGGCAGAACAGTTCCGCTTCATGGGCCGTGTTGTCGAATACGAGAAATGGGCGGCTACACAAGTATTGCGGCAGCAAAACCCTAATGCACCGGAACTTGAAACTGCGGAGTTTGTTGAAGGATTGAGCGCCGTCGGCTACGGTTCACCCGATTTCTCCGCTTCTTATCAAAATTGCAAAAGCATTTTCGGCTTTCATGATACCGAAGCCGATCTGGATAAATTGGGTCAGAATATTCAACTCTCTTATCAGATAACAGGCTGGTATCATGATCCCGTGAACGATCCGTTGTGGCAACTCCCGTTGCAATTTGATCCTGCAACTTTTGAAGCCCTGCTGAGCAAAGTAACCGATCCCGGCAGCAAAAAGTTATTGACGGAAACTTATACCGTCCGCCAGCCCGATGGTCCCTATGTAATCGCGCCTGCTTTATCCCGCGAAAAGAAAGTAGCCCTCGGCGGTATTCTTACGGATGCAGGCTTCAGTTTCCTTACGTATGTACTCGATCAATGCCGCTGGTCATTGCCTTCCGGCACACGAGAAAAAGATACGGATGTCACGCACACGATTTTGTCCGGCCTGATCAACAACATCAGGTGGAATAAAAATGTGAGCAGCTTCCGCGAAATAAGTGATCAGATGAATATTGCCATCGGCAATACTTCGTCGCAGGCACTTGCCGCACTGATCGGACAGGTGTCCGGCCTTCCTGATCCGCACAATATCGAAACGCTGCTCGACGCGTTGCAACTGGGAAAACTCAAAGGTGTAGCCAACATAGCCGAACTCAACCGGCTCGAAGACCTCGCCATCGCATTGCACACCAGCAGTTACAACTCCGGTGAAGGAGGGTATATATGGGAAGTAAGAAAAATCGACGATGAACCGGGAAAGACGAATAACCTGCACCTGCTTTCCGAAACAATGGGCGAAGACCTCAACAAACTCAATGACCTGCAATCGGCATACGACATGTCGGTTTCAGACATAGAAGCAATGCGTTCGCAGATATTCATGGATTGGTACCGGTTTATGCTGATTTTCCGCAGGGGAAACAAAGAACCCGATCACGGCATGGACGCCAGCGATATCGCCACCCTGATCATGGGTGAAATGGATACCCTCAATCAAAAAAAGAACAACACTTCCACTAAACCGATAGAAGAGCAGGCCAACAAAATCCGCCAGAAACTGCCTGCCGGATATGAATTGACGACTGCCTCCGCGCCTCGTTACTGGCAACCGGCCGAACCTGTTATCTTATTCCAGGGGAAAGACATCAAACCGCCCGAACGTTATGGTGGCGACGGACGTTTCATGGCCGACAAAACCATGTTATGCCGTCTGTCGCCGCAGCTCATTACTGCGGTTAGCATCCCCGCCAATCTCGTTGGCAATGCAGCGGAATTAACGTTCAATAAAAGTAACACGCCAGGCCTCCCGCAAACCATTCCGCTCGATTACAGCGAACAGATACAGGCATTGTTCACCGAAAGTTTATTATTGAATCAACTGACCCTGGCCGCGCTGGCAATAGCCAATGGTGCCACAACTAATTTTACGACGGCTTCCCAACTCATCAAATCCAACCGGCTGGGTTTTGTTACACCAACTATTATTGGAAAATTAACCGGGGCGCAGGCAGAACAAATCCGTTCGGTGATCAGCCAGGAAGATGCGGATTTTCTTTTCTCCCTTTATATTCTCAAAAACGATGAGTATGTGCTGACGCCTGCTGAAAAAGACCTGAGCGAAGATCAGCGCAAACGGCTTGTCTATATTTTTATCTCCGTATCTGCCTCATGGGCGACACAGCTTGTCTACAGCGGCGTCGCGCCTTCAGCCGTTTATTTTGTAGAATGGGATGGCAACCCCTGGCTGCCTTACTCCTTTTCCTGGAATATCACGTATTATCCTTTTGCCGATATCCAGCCCGATGGAAAATCGCCGGGCAAGAATTATTCGCCTGATTTCATCCTGGATAATTTCAAACTGGGCGATGTCAGTTATGCATTCAAAGGTGAAATGAAAATTCCGGCACAGTATCAATCTTATAAAAATGAGATTTTCATGTCGCCGCATGCCGAGGAAAATTTCCAGGTGCAGATCCGGAAGTTTCTCGATGCGCAGGAAAGTCCGCTGGATGATGACCTGAGAAAAATCCTGGCCGCACTCACCAACTTCCCTCCTGTTCTCTCACAGTCACTGAACGGACTCAACAGCGCCATGATCATGCGCAGGGAAGTTATGCAATTGGAGATAAGAGACCCGGCTGCCGTTGCACCTTATGCGAAGTTCACCAATGTTGATGTAAAAGAAGCGGTGGGTCCGATGACGCAGACAGCACCAAGTCCCGGTAATTTTTACAATCCTGTAAGAGCCGGACTGATGTCGATTTCTTCCCTCACAATCGTAGATGTATTCGGGCGCAATATCGAGATCAATACACCGGAGAAACTGATCGTTGCCAATAATCTTGCCCACAAAGATCTTCCTGTCAATTTCGTTTACCTCGAACCGCGGTTGGTGCAGCCTGCGCGATTATCGTTCAGATGGCTGGCTGCAGCGAACAACGAAAGGGAAGCTAATTCGCATCCGGCTACTTCGCCCATCTGCGGCTGGATACTTGCCAATCATCTCGATTCCAGTTTGTGGATTTATGATCACGAAGGAGAGGCAATGGGTTCGCTGATACTGAGTGAGGATGTAACGCGCGTGGTATGGCAGGGCGTGCCTGGCAGTGATACGTTTGGCCTGAATATCCGTGAATTCTTTGATTCTGAAAGAGGAAGAAATGCCAATCCGGAATTGAAAAAACTGGTCATCGCGCTTTTCAATAATGGCAACGGTGATTACCTGAATGCGTTCATGCGCGCCAACGACATCACCTTCAATACCATTCAACCGGCGAGTTACCGGCAGACCGGCAGCAAAGCCGTTCTGCTCGGCACCCCGATCGCCGTTACGCAGGCCAGGCTCGGTCTTGACGTGAGAGGCGGTCCCGCCTACAGCACCGGCTGGACCGATCTGCGCAACGAAGTAAATAATGGTGCGCCCAAGAATGATAATGGATTCACGAAAATTAAATTTCCCGTACGGCTCGGTAACATGGAGCAAACAGAAGATGGATTGCTTGGTTATTTTAAAGACGGCAACTATGATCAGTATTATGTCATGAAAACCAACAATCCGACTGACAAAGTAAAGCAGCCGGATGAGTCAACTATTACACTCACGCTCGACAAAGCCACCAGCGAAACCACCATTACCATGCTCATGGATCCGCGCGGAGCGATACATGCCACATCGGGTCTGCTACCGGTGAAAAAGATCGATATTCCCCCGGCGCAATTTGCCGATGCATTGGAGAATCTTCTCGTTGCCTTTCTTACCACACCTGTGTTATATAACAACAATATGCCGGCTTTCCCGGTACCGCCTGTTGGCGAAAGCGAATGGACCTGGCTGCAGAACGAATTAACGAAATGGTCGGCATCACAAACGATCAATCCGGTAGATGATCGCGCCAACATGACTGATCCGCCGCAGGAAATCCGTGAAGGATGGCTTCTCCTGAGTAATATCAACAACCAACAATCTTAATCAAGTACTCTTTATGAACAAAACAATAAGCGGCCAATCATTTGTTATTGTCAATAAGAATGGAGAGGCCATTCTTTACAAAACAGACAAGCCCGACTACAATGTGCTGACGCTTACGTTCACCAACCTTACCGGCGCTCCGCTCACCCTCACCGGAGGATCGCCTGTAAGAATCAGGAAAGGGGCAAGCGAAAACGCAACAGGATCGGTCTTCAATTTCAACTTTGAAGATTTGCTATTGCCGGAAGTGGTTGAGCATCTGCAATTGACATTGCCGCCATCCTGGAATGCGGCTTTCCTGTCACCAGACAAAGACACGCCCGCCTCGTGGTCGATAGCACCTGAACAGGATGTTGTACTTGCCCCGAATGAATTCATCAAAATTGAAATACGGAATCTTGTTGTTCGGACCGTAACGCCGGGCAACTTCATGATCGCGTATGCCAACATCCCGGGATTTGTTCCGCCGCTGTTGCCGGCCACCAAGCACATGGGTATATTAACCGTTCCCGACGACAAGTTGAAAACGCTTCCACTCGCAACGTCCTATATCAATCCGGTACACTTTATAACGGGACAAAATCCTCCACAGCTTGCCTACGATATCTCCAACGCCGAAACAGCCGAAGCCGTACCTGTTTACATCACGTATGACCAAAGCGCGCCCATACAAAACGGATTTACGCTCCTGTTGACCAATACCTCCAAAGATCCGCTGGTACCCAACGCTTCTTCCACCGATTTTTTTTCGCAGGAAGAAACCAATCCACCGGTCGTTTTTATTTCCTTTTTGTTTGGCGATGAAGACTACGCGATCACCTCGCAGCTATTAGCCGATAACAATATCAGGATTGATGTGAAAGCTACCCTGCCATGGGATCCTGTTGCACATGTTGGCGGTAATAATTTCTGGGAGTTCAATCCAAAGAATAAACAGGTGATGGAGGGATATCAAACAGTGCAATTTCCTATCAGCAAGATCATCACACAACTGAACGTTGATCCGGATACCATCAGCCTCATGTATGTACAGGTCAACAATATTCCCGGATACAACGATGCTGAGTTTGTCGTGCATTTGCAGAAAAAGAAAGCCGTGGCAAAAATGCTGACACTGGAAGCTACAAAACGTGATATAAACCTCGGTGAAAATACCGCTATCAGTTGGACTTCCTTTCTTGCCAAAAGGGTCACGATCGATTACAAACTCAGAGGAGGCGAAACAGTAATGTTAGATAGTGCAAAAGGTGAGATCAAACTGGACGGAAATAACCTGACACTTCCCAAAGCGCCGAACCTGGAGCAGACAGCCATTACCGCTTCTGCTTACGGTAATAGCGACACACCTTCCACAATGGAGAAAACGATCCACGTAAATTACATACCGGCACGAATAACACGTTTCACGGTGGGTGAATTTTTGGCGCGGGACGGCGAAACGACTGCCGCTCCCCAGGAAGGACTCCCTTTCCTGGCAGACTGGAGTGTGATTGCCGCCCAAAAACTCATCCTCACCACGTTTCACGGCGACGTGGATGTAACGGGCCGGACCTCCTACGATCTCGGAACTGTTACCGGCTATCATATAGTGGTACTGAAGGCTTATTCCTTTTATGATATTCAGCCCACTTATGTAGAAGCTAAACAATCGATCTGGTCGCCTTACGTGCCACCGGAAAATAATATCCCGATGCCACTCTCCGGTAATAAAATGCAATCTTATCCCGCTATCATCCTCAATAAACAAAAAGGCCGGGTATATGTGGCCAACTCGGGGGAGAACATGATCTATGATATTAACGTAAAAACGCTGACCGTTGATAAAAAATATCCCGGCAACGTAATGCACCAGAGCAAACAGGGGGAGAAACTTTTCGTCTTTAACCCGGTAACCGGCAGGACGACGTTTGGCATTACAATGTATGATACAACATCCGGAGCCAAATCATCAAACACCAGTTTCTTTTCACAAATAGCCGGCCCTTACCCCGGCATTTCGCTACGCCTCACCAATGATCTCCGGCGACTGTATTATTCATGCGAGTTTGTATACGGACCCCATTTTCTGAATGCACAATATTTCGAGATCGATACCGGAAGAAATATCATCAGCCAGGGACATGGGGTAACAGCCGCCGGCTCGCGGATATTTGCCCTGGCGATGAACAGGGCCGCAGACAAAGTATATGTGTTCCACAATACATCGGTGGAAATCACCAAACGCCCGGATCATCCTATCTACAAAGAAATTCCACTGTACGGCGCAGAGCCGGGAATGGTCATTGAAGGCAAACTGTCGGATACGCTTTATGTGAATTGCCTCGGCGACAACAGGGTCGTATTCATCGACACGCAACAGGACAAGGTAGTTGGCTATACCGAACTTCCGGGAAAGCCGGTCAATATGGTACTGACGCCTGATGAAAAACTGCTGATCGTGGCTTTGGGCGAAGCGAACAAAGTAGCTTTTATCGATACACAAAATCACACGATATCCTGGACGATCGATGTGGCAGGCGCGCCCTATGGTCTTCGTACCAATGATACTGCCGACCTGCTTTTTATTGCCAGCTATTGTTCAAAAACACTTTTCATTTACGGCTTACCGACCAGGAGAATGTTAGCGGATAATATCAGTACCGGCGCGACCAAAGGAAATCCTTTTGATGTAGAGGTGTACGAAGACAGTGAGATGATACGTGTGTTTGTGGCAAAAGAGGGCTGTAACACCCGGATGACCTGCAAGGATGCAACCGCTAACACTTCACTCGATGTGTCGGTATTCACTTTCAACAAGCCGGCAAAAAAGTAAACACTGATCCAACATTTTACACTATGAATATTTATACATCCTTCGGCAAGGAAAGTCAATTAACGGCTACGGTATCCCAGCGTGCCATTATCGGCGAAATGAATCTTGCGTTCATAGATATGGGACAAGGTGACTGCACCATTATCAGTTGCCCCGACAACTCGGTTTATATTGTCGATTGCGGCACCACAGCCGAGTTGTCCGACGAATCATTCGAAGAAGCAAAAAAGCTGGTACGTAGCTGGTCGAGAGGGAAAGCCGTGAATGTTATCATGACGCATCCGGATAAAGATCATTACAATAAATTTATTGACCTGCTTTGCAGCAAACCAAAAGTCGAGGTCAATATTTTCTATTTCAGCCGTGCCCTGAGCGACAAATCTCCGCTTGGCTATTATAAGGAGAGAGCCATGATGCGCAATATCTTTTTGTTTGGCCGCCCACTGCTGAAAGAAATAACGCTCAACGGTAAAAAGCATATATCCAAAACATGGGCGCCTGTTTTTGATTATCAGGATCCAATCGAAAATGATATTCCCGAAGACGGTTATGTGATCAAAAGTGGAAAAACACGCAAGGGCTTCAACTGGAGCCTGACCATTATTGCCGGAAACGTGCCCACCGTGTCCCGTTCGGCCTCCACCAAAAGCAATGTCGTCAGTTTGTGCACCCTTGTCAAATTTGACAAAGATAAATTACTGCTTACCGGTGACTCTACAGATGAAACGCTGACATACCTGTACGACAAACAAAAACCGCGCATCAAAGAAGTGTCCATTTTCCAGGTTCCGCATCATGGAAGTGAAAGCAGTTTGCCAACCGACAATTTCAAAAACTGGGTCAACCCCGAGAGCCTGCTGGTAAGCGTCGGCCTCCTGGTAACTTCTTTCAACCTTCCCAGGTACGATGTAATGAGCCGGTGGCTTACCTGTTCACGGCTGCGCGACATGCCCAGAACCTATCAATATTGGCAATATGGCATGGAAGGATACGATACTTTCAAAGATCTTCAACGCATCCTCGATGTGGAATGGAAAAACTACGACTGGGATCAGAACGACAGCCGCACCTTCTTCTGGCTGAAAGACCCGAAAGATGCAGGCCCTAAAAAAAGCGGCACAGGCTTTTTCGGCTTCAGCTACAAGAACTGGTTCCTGTTCCGCGCCGAATCAAAAAAAGACCTCTACCAAACCGGCGTAATAGGTAGTTGGTTCGATGAAGATTTCGTTCCGCCGACTCTCTGATACGCAAAACTTAAATCACTCTACCCATGTCGATCGATATTGCAAAGCTCAAAAAACTGGTTGAAGAAAGTCTGAAAGATGGCCAGTTCAGCCTCGACACAGCCAAACTGGATTCACCCGGCATTACGGTGATTGCCACAAAATCTTTTCCCAAGGCCACATTGACCTTGTCCGGTGCCAGCATTGCGTCCAGCGACGAACAGAGCATCACCGTTAAAGGAAAAGGTTCGGATCTTCCTTTTAAAGAGATGGATGTTACGGCAAAGTTTTACATCCTGGAAGAAAATGCAGCATTGACCCTGCAGGCCTCCGGCAACGAACTGTGGACATTGAGTAAATCATTTCCCGGCCTGGAGGACACGCTCGGCTCACAGGTACGATTCAGCAAAAATATTTTTTGGCTGCTCTCCGATCCCGACGATAACAAATCAACCGGACTCAGTTTAGATGGCCTGATCGACTTCGCCGCCAGCAGCGCGGGCATCAGTACAATTCTTGGTATCAACCAGGAAGCCTTAAACGGATCTATTACATTGAAAGATGGCGGAACGAACCTGGAGCTGATCGATCTCCGCGGCCCGGTGATCAAAAACGTAAACCTCTGGGTAAGTAAAAATACCGACATCAGTTTTGGCTTAAAAAGCGAGCTCGCCGGCGATTCCGCTACAGGAAGCACGCTGCTGCCGATGTTATTTCTCACGGCTTCCATACCCTTTTCTGAAGGAAAATATCATCTTCCTTTGTCCGTAAGAATAACCGACCTCGAATCGTTCGTCCGCTTCGGTGCAGACATGACCGAAGTCATCAATGCATCACTCGATGCATTAAGTGATTTCACCGGCGGAGCAGACCTCGCCAAAACCATCCCGGCAGATTTTCATATCGAAGAATATGTACGTTTTACAGAACTGTTTATCGACTTCGATGTGAAGGGCACAAAAGTGGATATGATCGGTTTGCAGGTAGACAGCACATCTCCCTGGAAAATTTTTACGGTAGGTTCAACCGGCAAAACTTTCACTGCAAGCGATGTATCCCTGCGCTTTAATGTATTCACCCCCTTCTCCGGTCCGAAGCCATCCTTATTCATGGGGGGAAAGATCAACCTGACGGAACGGGCTTCTATCTACGTATCTGCGGGTTATCCGAATTTTGAAGTACAAGGTTACCTCACGGAAAAATCGGAGCTGAATATCCGCGAGTTCGTGGAAAACTTCGTAGGCAAAGCCAGCGGTATCCCTGAAAATTTATATGTAGATGAATTGGGATTCTACCTGCAGTCCGGCAATTATTCATTCGAAGTAAACATCGATGGCTACTGGCCGATCAACCTTGGGCAAAGCCTCGCCCTGAGCATCGATGAATTAGGATTTTCAGTTGAACACAATGAAGCGGAAACCAGTGCCGCTTTCAACGGTACTTTCCGCATCGGCTCCGTTGATGTGTACGTTACCGCTAATTACAATGCAACCGGTGAAACGAGCGGATGGCTGTTTACCGGTGAAACGGGCAAAGGCCAACGAATTCCGCTGGGCGAGTTCACCTCCTATCTCGCCAAAACCTTCAACGCACCGCCTCCACCGACCTGGCTGGCTGACTTTACCTTGCAAGACCTGGCAACCAGCTTCAATACACAGAACAAAGACTTCTCTTTCTTTATCACCGGTAATATTCCCGTTGCCGCACAGAAAGAATTTCAATTGACCGTAGGTTTTGAAATGAAATCATTGGAAGCGGGCGGCTATCAGCGGAAACTTTCCGGTTCATTGAATGTCGGCAAATCCGTATTTGAAATAATCGGCACCACTACGCCATCCGACAGCAGCATTCTTGCACAATGGAAAGCAAAAGATGCTACGGGCTACCTGCAATTCGAAGACATTGCCCATGCATTTGGTATGGACAACGTGCCGGCCATACCCGAAGGCCTCAACCTGGCACTGAAAGAAGCAAAACTCTTTTATAATTTCACCGAAGGAAAACAAGCATTGCTGGTCGCAGCCGAATCAGCCAACTTCGGCACGGCTATATTTGTCGCCAAAAAAATAAACGACGCCTGGACCTATGTGATCGGTGTGGATATCAAGATCAATATCACGCTTGCGCAACTGCCGCTGGTAGGTGATGACCTCGAAAAACTAGCCGGCCCCTCCGGACTGAATGGCTTCAAACTCATTGTTGCCACTAAAAAAATAGAAGCGTCGGTTGTAAAAGAATTCAACTTACTTATTAAAGAACAGGGTGGCGAAGCTTATCCGCAACTGCCCGACATGCAGGAAGGCATCGAAGCGGGTGTGTACTGCGCACTGGAACTGCAACTTGGCAGCGACAATAAATTCGACGTACAGCTCAATACGGCTGATAAGAAAAAACTGTTGCTGATGGCCGCAGCGGAAACAGCGGACAATACGGCTAATGCCTATTGGGTCGATCTGCAGCGAACGATCGGTCCTTTATATTTCGACCGTGCAGGTGTGTCGTACCGCAATGGCCGCGTAGCATTGCTACTGGACGCCTCACTGGTATTTACTGCCCTGAAGATTGATCTCATTCAACTGGGAGTCAGCAACCCGCTCAACAAATTTGATCCCGACTTTGAATTGGCGGGATTGAACATCGCCTTCAAGAGCGGACCGGTACAAATATCCGGCGGCTTCCTCAAACAGGTAGTAGACGGTGTTACCGAATATAACGGCTCTGCCCTTATCGGTGTAAAAGCATTTTCATTGTCTGCATTGGGTTCTTATGCATCAAAAGACGGACATCCTTCATTGTTCATTTTTGCGCTGATGACTGCCCCGCCGCTCGGTGGCGATCCGGCTTTCTTCATTACCGGGCTTGCCGGCGGATTTGGCTACAACCGTGGTCTGAAACTGCCGACCATCGATACGGTCACAAAATTCCCACTCACTTCAGGATTTGTACCCGGCCAATCCGGTCCCTTCTCAGGGCCCGATCCCGGTAAGGCATTGAAAGTTTTGGTAGAAGAAAGAGTAGTGCCTGTACAGATCGGACAGAACTGGCTCGCAGCCGGTATACGTTTCACCACCTATGAATTGCTGGAATCATTCGCATTGCTTTCCGTGGCCTTGGGTACGGATCTGGAGATCGGGCTGATCGGTTTATCCACCTTATCTGTTCCTTCCAGGTCACCCAAAGTAGTCGCGTCGGCGCAGCTTGCACTCAATGTGCAGATACTGCCCAACAGAGGCATCGTATCGGTAGAAGCAAAACTCACCCCGGCATCTTACATCTTATCCAAATCATGCCTGCTAACGGGCGGCTTTGCCTTTTACGTGTGGACATCACCGAATGAACACGAAGGAGATTTTGTGGTTACCCTGGGTGGATACCACCCTAACTTCACGCCGCCTGCACACTATCCCAAAGTGCCCAGGCTCGGTTTCAACTGGACTGTAACCTCGGAAGTCAGTTTGAAAGGCGGATTATACTTTGCGCTCACACCAACCTGCGTCATGGCAGGAGGCTCGCTGGAAGCTACCTTCCAAAGCGGCTCATTAAAAGCATGGTTCATCATCGGTGCCGACTTTCTCATTGCCTGGAAACCTTATTACTACGAAGCTCATCTTTATGCAAGCTTCGGCGTATCGTATACTTTCCGCTTAAACCTGCTATTCACGACCATTACCAAAACGATATCCGTCAGCCTGGGTGCCGATCTCAAAATATGGGGGCCGGACTTCTCCGGCGTTGCCAGAATCCATTTATGGATCATCTCCTTCGACATATCGTTTGGTGCCAATACGGCCAAACCAGCCATGAATATCAGTTGGCAGGACTTCAAAGATTCGTTCCTGCCACCGTCTCAAAAAACATTGGAACACGAAAGGCTGTATGGAAATGTGGCAGGTGTACCCGTGCCGACAGACACCTATTGCATCGGACGTGTAACCACAGGGCTGGTCGAAGATCTTACCGTTAAAGAAACAGCAGAACCCGTTAGCTGGATCGTTAACCGCAACGACGTAACACTGGAGACCACTGCAGTGATGCCGGCAAAAGAATACGAACTGATCATCCGCGATAAAAACGGTGCAGTACCGAAAGAAAACATCGTGATCACGAATGCGGACGCATTGGCTGCTATTAACAAAGACTTTGGTGTGGGCATGGTGGAAGTAGCCAATAAAGATTTCAATTCCAAACAAGTGGTAACGCTGGAATTTGAAGGCATACTCCATCCGAAAGTCCGCTACGAGATTACGGCTATCATCCGCAACGTACCGAAATCACTCTGGGACAAACGCCAGACGGGTTTAGTGAAGGATGCCACCGTTAAAGATGTACTGATGGGATTCCGCATCGTACCGGTGTCGCCGGTCCCTGAACAATCATTGCCGATCGGATTGGAAAACTTCCAATATGATTACGATGACTACCCGCATATTATCAAACCGGCCAGACCCGTATTCATCGATGGTCCGGAGAATAAGGACGGCATGAGGGTAATGATGGAAACGATCAACAGTGAAAAAGTAAAAGCCACGCGTCTCCGCCTGGTAGAACGTTTGGCTGCCCGCGGCGTTGCGGTGAACAAAAATATTAATGTCGAACAGATTGCAAAAGCTGGTGAAGATTTTATTATGGCACCGCCGGTTTTGAAGTATGCTTATTGGAAAGGGTGAATTGTCAATGGTCAATGGTGAATCGTCAATCGTGAATCGTCAATCGTGAATAAACAGCCGTCGTTGCTTCCTGAAGCCGATGCTTCGGCCCTCGAAGGGGGGGCAAACAACGGCTTTTTACTCACAACTTCACCACCGCGCTCCCTTTCTTTTTTCCCGACTGCGCAAGCCGATGCGCATCTACAATTCTATTCAGCGGGAAAACGGTATCGATTACCGGACGGATTACACCGGCTTTCAGCAAAGTGCTCAGGAAAATCATTTCCTCCTTTTTCTCTAATGCCAGTCCGGTGACCAGCTTCCTGTTTTTTCTTTTCGCTTTGCCCCTGGCAAATAATATATCGGAGAAGCCGCCAGATCCGATAATAACCGTGCCGTTTTCCCTGGTTAACGTGATAGCCTTTTTTAAAGGCAGCTTGCCTACCGCTTCAAAAACCACGTCGTACTGATGTGTGTGGCTTTCAAAATCCGGATGGTTATAATCGATATGATAATCGGCGCCGTTGTCGGTAACCAGTGCTTTATTGGCAGTACTACAGACCGCGGTTACTCTTGCACCAAAATATTTTGCCAATTGAATAGCGGCGATGCCAACCGCACCCGATGCGCCATAGATCATGATTTCCTGTCCCGCTTTCAGATTCGCTTTGCGAAGGAAATGCAAAGCTGTTGTAGCACCGAAAGGAATGGCCGCTGCATCGGTAAAAGAGATATCGCGTCCCAGTCCTGCTATTGGTGAATCCTGATGCACACATACATAAGTTGCATGCGTACCCAATGCAAAACCTGTGGCGCCAAACACATGATCGCCGGGTTTAAATGCTGTAACGCGAGGCCCAACGCTTTCAACAATGCCGGCAAATGCGGCTCCGAGTATTTGTTTGCTTTTTCCTGGCCTGAACAACCCAATAAATAACCGGGCTACAGGGGGATCGGCCTGCCGCAGTTTCCAATCACCCGAGTTAACCGCAGTGGCATAATTCCTGATCAATACCTGATAATCACCGGGGACGGGTTTGGGCCGCATCTCAATTTTCACCACTTCGGGTGCCCCGTATTTCCTGAATACGGCAGCCTGCATGAAAGAAGTATCCATGCTGCAAAAATGAATCGACAGCGCGAAAACCTGCTTAACCTTGGTTAAGTTTTAGGTTATAGGTAATAAGTTTTAAATAGTAAGCAACCAGTACTGGCCGCCCTTCGAGGGCCGAAGCATCGGCCTCGGGGACCAAACAATGGCTGTTTATTCACGATTCACCATTCACCATTGACCATTCACCATTGCCCGGAAATCCCCTTTTCCCGGGACTAGCCAACCGGTTAATTTTTCTAATCTTGACGCGGAAGAAAAACGTAAAAAACATTTATGAGACAATTATTAATCCTGATCGCCTGCCTGCCCATCGCTGCAAGCTGTCTTGCACAGGTCAGACCCGTTCAGACCAAACCGGCGACCACTAATACCAACGTTATCAAAAACGTGGCGATCAACGGTGCAGATCTCAGCGTCACGATCACCGGCATCACTTACAAAGAAGGCAACTACACCATCAACTATACGCTCCGCAACAATGGCAACGTCACGGTAGACCTGCAAAATGTAACCATGCAGGGAAACATCTATGATGCCAATGGCAAATACATATCGCCTGGCGGTGGCGTGGTGCTGAAATACGACGGCGTGCTTAACGCCGGCCAGGAATTCAAAGGAAGACTGGGTTGTACCGACAAAGACGTATATAAAAACTGGAATTATAAGTATGTGCTGAAAGCCGATGAAACGAATGCCATCGCCGAAGTGAATGAAAACAATAACACGGCAGAATATCCGATCGTGGGTTATAAAGATGCGATGGCCAATGTAAGCGTGGCGACTCCCGAACGGCCGCAGAAAATTTCCCCCGTTACACCGCCGGTGCAAACGTCGCCTCCACCTGTGGCGCCGCCGCCTGCAAAACCACTGCCCGATCTCGTAATCACATCAGGTTCCATCACAAAAAAACCTGACAATACGTTTGAAGTACAATACACCATGAAAAATATCGGCGCAGCAGATCTGGAGATCGGCATCAACGGCATCCGCTCGAACGGGCGCATACCCGATGGCAATATTTCAAAATGCAACACCTATCATTTTTCCAACTTCCCTGGCAAAGTGCTCAAACCCGGCGAAACATATATTAATATTTATTCCATCGCGCCCAACCTCATAGCGATGCTCAACTCCGGACAGCAGTACGAATACTGGATCACCATCGATTATATCAAAGACATTAAAGAAAGCAATGAAAACAACAATGATTTTAAAATAAACTTCCGGCCGATCTTCTGACATGACCGGTCAGGCTGGTCATTTAACTACCGCGTCAGTTGTACCTCATACTCACGGCCGAGAAAGTTGTATACTTTTTCGGCCGTTTCTGTGTAATGTTCTTCCGCAAATTTCTTAAAAGCCGCGCCGCTGCCCAATTTAAGACGGGTAATGATCCCCGGGCCAATTGCCTCGACAATGATTTTATCTTCTTTTACTACAATTGTGGCCCCATGTCCATTGGTATGCCGCGCAACGATCCGGCCTTTCCTGATAATGAAGGAGTAAGCCGGCAGCCAGGTTTCAAGTTCGTGTTTGATTTCATGGAGTGTTGGCATGGTCATGATTTTCATGCGTTCAAAAATAGCTGATACTGTTGTCATTACTGCAATCCAATGTTAAGCTTGCATGTCGCGCACGGTTTTTGAACAATAGATCAAACGTCTATATTCAAGGCACTCAACTTATGGCCACCACCGACATCCTGAACGAAGGGTCCATCATCACCGTTTCAGGCAAACAAAGCTCAAAAGTGTACAATGGACTGCTATTCTCAAACAAGCTGCCCCGTTCCAATTTTTTCCGGGGAAGTTTCTATCTGCTCGATGTGGAAGAAATTGCTGATGGCAGGGTCATCAAATATTATTCAATATACATCACCAATGAAGCAGAATGTTCCGCTCTGCGATTACAAGGAGACTATTACATGATCTTGAATTATCCCTGTTACTTTGGCAGCATACTTCCCATGGATGACCTATCCGATTGACAACAAAGAGACTATAAGTTCTCCCTCTTTTTTCTTTATCTTCAAACAGCTATGAGCAGCAATGAATATCCAAAAGTTTATCTCTACCGGCGAATCGTTAAGGCCAAACTTTTCATCGATGCCCATTACGCGGAAAAAATAGACCTCGACAATATCTCTGATGAAGCTTGGTTTTCCAAATTTCACTTCATCCGGCTTTTTAAAACAGCTTACGGTTCCACTCCCCATCAATACCTGCAATCGGTGCGTATCGGAAAAGCGAAAGAATTACTTCGCGCCGGCAAACCCGTGTCGGATGCGTGTTTCCTGGTGGGTTTCGACAGCCTCAGTTCTTTCAGCGGCCTGTTTAAAAAGATAACAGGCGAAACACCTTCTTCATTTGCAGCACGTTACCAGCAAAACAAACAGGCTATTGCCAAAAACCCGCTCGCCTTTGTGCCCGGATGTTACGCTTACCAGCACGGCTGGACCGAAAATCGCAATTTTGAAGAAACGGACAACTAAGTAATCGCCGAGCTTTGTGTCACTCTTTTATAAAAACTCAAGCTCATGATTACGAAAATGACCATTACGAATATCCACGTCATCGACCAGGATAGTGCATTTGATTTTTATGTAAACAAACTCGGCTTCCGCGTGGTAGACGACATTCCGATGGGGCCGGACACCCGATGGCTCACCGTATCGCCACCCGAACAACCGGATCTCCAGATCGTATTGTTTCCCGTGAAAGTGAGCAAAATGTTTCCACAGGAAACGGCCGAAACCCTGATCGCACTCATCAGAAAAGGCGTGTTCGGTTGCGGCGTACTCACCTGCCGCGATGTGTTTGCCACCTATGAAGAATTAAAGTTAAAAGGTGTCGAGTTTATCAAAGCACCCACTAAAGAATTCTACGGCACAGAAGCATTGTTCAAAGACGACTCCGGAAACTATTTCTCCCTTCAACCTATCAGCAACTTCGATGAAAACGATATTTGATAAAACAACCCGGCATGAGCTGCACCAACGAATCGACCAGTTGCAGGAGAGCAATGCAGCTATCTGGGGAAAAATGACCGCCGCGCAGATGGTCAGACATTTCTGCATCTGGGATGCCTGGATACAAGGGAAAGGCCACTACAATTACCGGCACGCTTTCATTGGCAAACTGTTCGGCAGGATGGCTTTGAAAACACATACCAAAGATGACCGGCCATTACCCAGGAATATGCCTTCGGGAAAATTTTTCGCGGTAAAAGAAACAGTAGCCGGCTTCGGCACGCTAAAGCAACAATGGAAAGCCCTGCTCGATGAATATGCGCATTTCTCCAACGACAGGTTCGTGCATGATTTTTTCGGAAAAATGACACGCGAGCAGATCGGTATATTCGTCTACAAACATTACGATCATCATCTCCGGCAATTCGGCGTATAATCCGCCGGCGATTGCGCTACGACTGCTCAGGTCAGCGGCAACTGTTTTCTGAACTGAAGATGTTCCATTTCCTTGCCTGCCAGCTTTTTCTCTCCTACAATTGCAAACCCTGATTTCAGATACAATCGTTTGGCACCGGGATTATTTTTATCGACAAGCAGGCCAAGTGTTTCATTTTGCTTACCAACAAACTCCTCTATCAAAAAGGCAATTATTTTAGAACCCATTCCTTTTCCCTGATGAGCCGGATCTACCCCAATACAATCAATATAATACTCTCCCGGCTCAGTTTCATTTTCAAGATTTAAATCCCGGTTGTACTCCAGTTTAATTTTTTCCAGTACAGGTTTGCGCAACGCGTCTAAATCAGCTCCATTATAAACAAGTGCGGCTGCAACGATTTTGTTATCAGCTTCTATTACCCAACAGTTTTCAAAAGAATATTGATTGTTTGTTTCCCGGATTAAACTACTTAGAAATTGAATAGCATTGTCCCTGCTCCCTTCTCCGATGAAATAATAAACAATGTCTTCCATCGCTAAAAAAATAAGTGATGCTATGCTATCAGACTCCGCAGATGCTGCTTTTCTTATTACCGTATTCATGTAATATATTATGAAGCTTTAATAAACTCGCCGCTATCGCTCACAACCTGGTTACCCCATTGGGTAATAGCTTCCAGGAGAGGAACCAGCGTTTTGCCTAAACCTGTCAGGCTATAAACAACCTTAACAGGCGGTTTTTTGCCATAGACTTTTCTTTGTACCAGGCCATCTTTTTCCAATTGTTTTAATTGCAGGCTCAATGTCATTTCCGTAATAGCCGGCATTTCTTTGCGAAGCTCGTTGTATCGCTTTGGCTGATCCATTAAATGGTAAAGAATAACGGCTTTCCATTTTCCTCCTACCAAATCCATCGTAAGGCTTACCGTACAGGGATAAGTCTTCCCTCTCAGTTTTACATAATCACCAACACATTCTGTTTTCATCTTAGTTTTTTTTGACCTATCTATTCTGATAGATATTGTAGGGTAAACCTACTAAAAATAGTTTTGCAACTAAAATAATTATAGTATGTCATTAATCATTTTAGCCCATCCGGCCTTTGATAAATCTTATGCGAACAAAACAATTATCGAAGAAATAAAGAACAGCGGCATGGCTGTTGAAATCAGGAACATCCACGAATTATATCCCGATTACCAAATTGATGTAAAGGCAGAACAAGAAGCGTTGTTGCGGCATAAGACGATCGTTTTTCAATATCCGTTTTATTGGTACAGTATGCCGGCAATTTTGAAGCATTGGTGCGATGTAGTGCTTGAACATCAATTTGCTTACGGCTCGAAAGGCGACAAACTAAAAGGCAGAAATTTTTTGCCGAGTTTTACGGTGGGTTCACCTGAAGACAGCTACACGGCATTAGGTTTTCAACACTTCCGTGTACATGAATTTTGCAAGCACCTGGAGCAGACAGCTTACCATACGCAAATGAACTACATTGAGCCGGTTTACTTTTATGGTACTTCGCTGGCAGCAGGCTATACTGAAAATGAAATAAAAACCAATGCAAAACAACACGCTCAAAGACTTTTAGACAAATTGGCCGAACTGGGCTAATCAAAATCTTTATCCCCCGAACCGGGGATTCTTTGATGCGGGGTAATTCGCAGATTCCTGTTATACTTCTGCGGTAACAAGATGCGATTTTTATACATAAGAATGCTATACTACAAACAGTCAATGGGAAAGACTGCTCCACTTGCCGGATGCCAAATATCCGGGAAGCGGCATTTATACAATCTACGGAAAGAAATAGTCCAGGACGCCCTGCCGCGGTTATACATTTAACCTTTTCTAACACAAAGGATGGTTTTATTATAGTATTTTCATCAATACTTAAACCAACCTGCGCTCCTATGCTCCGCAACTTCATACCTGTTATCGCGATATTACTGTCGCAATATTCTGCCTTCTCACAAACAACGAACATCATAACTGCAGACGGTAAAACGCTTAACTCCGACACAATCGACCGGCGTATCGAGCGAATACGGGATGCAGCCGGCGTAACCGGCATTGCCGTCGGCATCATCAACCACAACCAACCGGTTTATATAAAAAAATATGGCGTCAACAATAATGCCTCTGGACAGTATGGAACGGTGAACACCAGTTTGTACGCCGCCTCTTTTTCCAAATCAGTTTTTGCTTTCCTGGTGATGCAACTGGTGGATCAAAACAAAATAGACCTCGACCAACCTGTTTATACTTATCTGCCTAAAGCATTGCCGGAGTATGCAGACTATAAAGACCTCGCCGGCGACGACCAGTGGAAGCTCATCACTTTGAGACACTGCCTCAGTCATACTACCGGCTTCCCCAACTGGCGATTCCTGAACCCTGAGAATACCGGGAAGCTGAAGATCTTTTTCACACCCGGTTCCCGCTATGCCTATTCCGGCGAAGGAATTGTACTGGCGCAACTGGTGATCGAAGCCGTTACGGGCAAAAAACTGGAAGAGCTCGCACAGGAAATGATCTTCCGTCCTTTCGGTATGCAGCATACCAGTTTCGTATGGCAACCCGGATTAGATATGGATTACGCAGTTGGTCACGGTTACGATGAGCAGGTATTTCCAATTAAAAAAAGAAACAACGCCAATGCTGCCGGATCGATGCAAACCACCATCGCCGACTTCACACAGTTCATAACCGTCATTTTACAGGGAAAAGGATTGAGTAACAAAGAAAGGGAACAAATGTTTTCGCCCCAGATTCCCATTTTCACCAAACGCCAATTCCCCTCACTTAACAATGATACCACCAGCCAGTATAAAACAATTGAATTATCATACGGACTCGGTTGGGGATTGTTTAAAACGCCCTATGGCCGGGCATTTTTCAAAGAAGGGCACAGCGATGATGGTTGGGTAAACTATTGCATTGCCATACCGGATAAACAAATCGGACTCGTGATGATGAGCAACAGCATGAACGGTGAAAGCATTTTCAAGGAACTTACCGAATACATCATGGGCATTACGATTCCCTGGGAATGGGAAGGGTATATCCCTTACACACCAACCGTAAAAGTGCAGGAAAATATATTGAAACGCTACGAAGGTGAATACAGCGGTCAGGCAAAAGCACGCGTCTTCTTAGAAGCCGGCGAGTTGAAACTGGAAGCCCCCGGAGAAGGACTGCCCAAATCCACGTTGTATGCCACCAGTGATAAAAACTTTTTCATCAAAGCAATCCCGCTCAGTATCGCGTTCGTCACTAAACCCGACGGCACCGTCGAAAAAATGAAAGTAAATGATGACGGCCAAGTAATTGAACTAACGAAAATAAATCTGCAGGAAACCAAAGAAGTGTTTCATTCCGAAGAACAACTCAAGGCTTACTCCGGCACTTACAGAATGGATAAAACAACGATGAAGGTTGAATTAAAGAATGGTCGTCTATCGTTGAATATTCCACGACAGGAAAAAATGGAAGTACTATTTTTATCCGACACAAAATTCAAGGTCAAAAGTATCTTTGACATCAAAGGAGAATTTATCAAAGAAAATGGCAAAGTAGTGAAGATGGTGATCGAACAAAATGGTACGTTTGTGTGGGAAAAATTATAACAAACATCAAGCGATGAATAAAGTAACAGCCTCCGTAATATTCTTATTGATCACTGCAACGGCTTTTGGTCAGAAATCAACTAATTATAAAATATCCGGAACGATAACGGGATTCGAAGACAATCTCCCCCTTTACCTAAGTGATCTTTCCGACGGATCATACAAAGACATCGATTCAACAATCGTTAAAAACGGGAAATTCATCTTTACGGGCAAACTGAACAACAAGGCCGGAAAATATGCCATTCACACAAAAAATTTCCAGGACAGGGTTGCCTTTTGGGTAGATCAATCTCCTACCACCATTGTTGCGGAGAAAGGAAAATTCAGAACAGCCGCTATCAAAGGATCGAAAGAGCAGTTGAAAAGCAATGAACTGGTTAACGTTAAAGATGAGAATTTCTTTTCCTTCATAAAAAACAATCCTTCCTACATTGTCAGCGCAGATCTGCTGAATATTTATAAGGCTTCATGGCCCAAAGACACAGTTACCCAATTATACAACCTGCTGAAAGCCGACGCAAAGAACTCCATTTATGGAAAAAGAATCTCCAACTTTCTCAAACTGAATCAAAGTCCGAAAATAGGCGACAAATACGTCGACTTCGCTGAAATGACCATGGAAGGTAAAAGCGTAAGGCTGTCAGATTATGCCGGTAAAATTGTATTGCTTGAATTCTGGGGTTCCTGGTGCATGCCCTGCCGCGAAGGACATCCGGAGTTGATCAAAACCTACCAGGCATTTAAAGACAAAGGATTTGATATACTGGGCGTGGCAGCCGATAATGAGAAAAAAAGATTGCTTGAAGCCATTCAGAAAGATGGACTACCCTGGCAGAATGTAAGCGACCTCCAGGGCGATCAAACCAAAGCCGCACTGATCTACGGCGTTTCTTACTACCCGGCCAATTACCTGATCGACCGCAACGGCATCATCATTGCCAAAGATCTGCGCGATGAAAAGTTATATGCAAAGCTGAAAGAATTGTTGCCGTGAATAATCAACTCCCGGGCCCAACATTTCCAAAACAGGAATGGGCTGCCGAAGCAGCCCATTTTTCGAATAAGTGAGATGAATAGTTTCACTTATTTACAGTTGGCTCCTTTGTAAGGATCAGGTCTACCCCGGCTTGCGTAAACAATAGTTGACCATCTTTGAACTCCATCTTCATATCCAATTCATCAAACCTGAATTTACCGGTAGCATATGGATACAACGGGTACATAGACTCCCCGACAACATCTTCACACATCAATCCCCATTCTTTATGTACAAAAACATTCAGCCGTAATACAGCTTCTTTGTTCACATAAATACCGGTATACTTCTTTGCTTCGGCGTTTGAAATAAAATAAGGCAGGCGGACTTCACCCGTATAGATGATGCGCAGGATATCGACATAGAATTTGCTGTGCGGATACTTTGTTCCGTTGATTGAGACTGCAAGGCTCATTTCCGTTTTCGGATCGTAGACAACAAGTGAATGCGTACCACGCGTGTCGCCGCCATGTCCGTAGAGTACTTCCTTGTAAAAATTGACCTCATAAAGATTGCGGCCATACGACTCATTTTTCGCGGGAATCATCTGAGCCAATGTCTCCGCCTTGACAATTTTATGATGAAATAAATTATAAAAAAACTGATTCATATCGGTCGGCGTGGCAGCGATATCACCCACACCGAGAATGTTGCGGTATACATAATCTTCTTTCACCTCCCACCTGTCGGCGGCGTAATCAAAGGCATAAGATAAAAATGTGTTTTGCGGATTCATGTCCGCCGATTGCAGATCTCTCAGGCGATTGGGTCTGATGATCTGCTGTTTCAAAAACCCGCCGTATGATTGGCCACTTTTCTTTTCGATGATATTTTTCAGCAGGTAAAAAGCCGAATTGGAATAAGCCGAACTATCGCCTGGTTCAAAGTCCACTCCCTGCCGTTGTATTTCGGCCATAATCGCCTCGTCGCTTACCAGGCCTTCACGCAACCAGTTGGTGTTTTCCGGCTTCAGCGAATAATCCCGTTTGATACCACTGGTATGCTCCAACAGGTTCTTGATCGTGATCTTCTCTGCATTGGGAATTTGGGGATAGAAATCAGCCAGTTTATCTGTCAGCGAAAGTTTACCCTGTTCGATCAATTTCCAGATCAGGGTCGCCGTGAATACTTTGGTAACCGAACCAAACTGGTATTTGGTATGCGCATTCCATTTCAGTCCCGGCACGGCTTTTTGCCCAAAGCTGCGTTTATACACTTCTTTTCCCTTTTGAAAAATGGAAATAACACCAATGCCCTGATCATTCGCTTCGATATGATCAATAAACAGATTGAGTTTTTTGTTATCGATGTGTTGAGCAGTGACGACGAAAGAAAACAAAAGTGCCAGCGCTAATAAAATTTCTCTTATCATAAATAGGTGTTGCTCATCCGTTTCAGGTTTGCGCCGCAAATATACAACAAGTCACCAAACAGTGACTTAATAAATCGTTATTTTTGTTTTACCAGAAAATAAACCAGCTTTGACTATGGAAAAGAAAACAGGCAAACCCAGGGAACGCAATAAGGATAAAAGTAAAAAGCAATTCCTCGATGCCGTAGGTAAGATCCTGAAAACGAAAGGCTATGCAGGTCTGAAAGTGAATGACATTGCCGCCACGGCAGGCCTGGATAAAAAACTTATTTATAAATATTTCGGCGGCGTGGACCAGTTGATCGACGAATACATCCGCTCGCTGGATTTCTGGAGCAATGTCAGCAAAGAAGACATGCCGGTCATTACCGATGGCGGTGAAGCATTTGCCAAACAAATGCTGGTGGAGCAGTTCGATTATGTGGGCAATAACAAAGAACTGCAGAAAATCCTGCTCTGGGGTTTATCGGAAAAAAGAAAATCATTGAAACGTGTGTACGATGAGCGCGAAGCGGTGGGTGAAGGATTGTTTACCGGCATAACCGATCCATACTTCGGCGATAAGGCGGAACGCTTCAGAGCCGTGACGGCATTGCTGGTATCCGGCGCTTATTACCTGAACCTCTACCCCACCAATGCAAAAACCTTCTGCGGCATCGATGTAACGACGGAGGAAGGCAGAAATGAAATCAAGAAAGCGTTGGAGATGTTGGTGGAATTGGTATATACGACTGCACCAGCAACTATCCGGAGCAGACGTAATCACTGACCCCAACGACCATAATAATTGCTTCCCGCCGGTTCCCTCTCTCTTACACAAAACCGGTAAATATGGGTACACCACTTACCCGCTGTGACACCTGTTAACAGCATGTAACCGGTCAGTCCGGTATTTTTTCAACGGGTTGCATAGGGTTTATTGCTGCCTGATATATGGCCCGCTAGTTGATTTCATTGCCTGTATTTATTCAGTCATTAAAAAATCAACAGCATGTTTTACCACGTTCGGGAATTGATTAATCCCATTGTAGCCGATGAACCCGATCCTTCAGCCGCTAATGCACTCCAGGAAGGCCTTGGAGGCCAGTTTGGCGAGATGCGTACGATGATGCAATATCTCTTTCAGAGTTTCAACTTCAGGGGAAATGCCGCACCTTACCGCGACCTTATCCAGTCTGTCGGCATCGAAGAGATCAGCCACGTTGAGCTCATTACAAAAACCATCTCACAATTATTAGACGGCTCACCAAGATACCAGGGAAAAAAATTCGAAACACCCGGAAAAGGTGGCGATCCGGTGATGGACATGGCCAAGGAGCAGATGAATCCGCACCATTTTATTGTAGGCGCTCAGGCTGCACTGCCAGTAGATGCGGCAGGTAATCCATGGCAGGGATCTTATGTGCATGCGCATGGCAACCTGGTGCTGGACCTTCTCGACAACCTGGTACTCGAAGCAACAGGGCGTTTGCAGAAATGCCGCATCTACCAGATGTCGTCCAATAAAACACTCCGCTCAACGGTTGCTTTCCTGATAGCCAGGGATTCCGCACACCAGATGGCTTTTGCCAAAGCATTGGAAACCCTCGGCGTCAACTGGGGCAAGATATTACCGATACCGGCCTTTGAAGCAAGCGACTACCCGGAAGTACAGGAACTGATCGATGCCGGCATCAACCGCCAGCAGTATCATTTCAATCTCGAGTCTTCCCAACTGGCAACTATTTTCAAGGGCTCATCTCCTGCCAACGACGGAACCGAATTGGTAGCGATGCAGCAGCCCGATGAATCGTATCCCGATCCCGGCGCACCCGAAAGACCTGAAGAATTTTCTCCGGGACTTGATCCGGAACTTCAGGCATTGGTCGATGCACTTACAGATTACAAAGAAAAAACCGCGAAGAAAGCTGCCGGGAAAAGAAAAAAATAATTGTTTATAACGGTGGCGATGGCATTTAAACGCCGGATCTTCGGAGTGAGCAGTTATATCAGATGATACAGTTTTAAAAGTCCATTGAGTGAAAAGCATAACGGTGATAACAGACCGGAATCAACCACGATTACCTTTTCATTGTACCTGCACCGTGATTTTACTGAAGTCTGCCGTTACCGCGGCATTCGAAACCGGCGTGCCCTCAAAACTGATATCCTTGTTCATTATTTTCATCCCGTTAATCCCGAGCGAGGGTATGGTATAGATAAGCCAGCTTCTGAATTCAGCAGCGGCACTGTAACTGGTAAACGAAATTGCACGCTTTATCCCGGCATCATCGTATTGAAGGGTTTTGATATTACCTCCGACGGGAACATTAATGAAGTAAATGGGCACCTTCAACTCTTCCGGTTTGACCAGCAAAATCGCTTTTGAATTTTCGCCGGTAATAAAACTGATACGGTCGTCGGACTCAGGAAATGTGTTTGCCTTTTTATGGATATGCCGTACCGCAAAACTATAAGAAAGCTGACCGGTCAGACCTGTTGCAAGCATGGTAATATCCGGAACTTTATAACGCGTGTGTTCCATCTTTACTTTGTCTGGCCCGTTGACAGCATTCTTATCGGTATACAGATCTGAAAAGTTTGTAAAAATAACTTCTGCTGGTGGAAACTTTATCGTTACATCCACGCTTACATTACCGGCCAGTTCGGTTTCCCGTGTACCCTGTTGGTGAATACTGAACTGCCGTTCGCCGAAGGTTCCTGTGAGCTGAATAAACCGTTGTTTGATAAGCTGGTTTTCTTTTCTCGATCTGTTATAGCCAACCTTTCCCGTTGCCGATACCTCGGGTCCCACAGACGCGCCCGTTTCCGTGGTATTATCACCGTCTTTTACCACAGACTTCGTGCTGGCGGAAGCTCCTATTTTGCCTGTCACATCCAGGTTGGCGGTAAACCCCTGGTTGAATTCGAGCGAACCGATATCCAGCGTGCCATACTCGGTGACATATTTATTCCACTTGGCAAATCGGACCTCCTGGTTTACTGCCGGATGATTGTCCATTTTAAAAGTATAGTTCAGGTCTTCGATCCGGTCATATGCCGAAAAATTGCCCGCTGCATAAGAGGGCTTGCGACCGATGGAAAACGTCACCGTTATATTACGGCTCGTCATATCAACAACAGGCATCTTATTTTTTGAATCGGATTGAAACTTCTTATTGAGTAGTTCGGATATATCATTGTTATTCTTACCGTCCAATGACGCCGCCTGGCCTCGCTCGGACAGATCAAAAACAGTTTTACCACCGGTTGGTGTTTCCGATGATGCTACGGTAGCAGAAAAAATTTCAATAGAGACAAGATTGTTATCCGTTTTACCTTCTCTCAGTTTCTTAAACCGCTTCATCGATGTTTGCGCCATGGCAGTACCTGCCATCAGGAGCAATAGCAATGCTAACAGATTTTTTTTCATATGCTATTGTCTTTAATGATGTCAGAATCTCTTTTGAGTCCGCCAAGATTAGTACATTTCACCTCTTGTGCTTCCACAAAAGAAGGATCAATAAAGGTTTTAGGCCCCTGGCCGGCACAGTCGATGGTTGTTCTTGATCTGAGTTGAGGCAGGCTATTGTCGCTGTCCAGCACATACATATTAGTGTATGACCTGCTGAATCTTTTTACACGGTAATACATGTTGGTAGTTTGAAAGATGAAGAATGAGACAATACTATAACCTATTACCGTGCAGGTCAACGGGAAAAATCCCGTATTTCATCCAACAAAAAAGCCCTCCCACTTTCGTGAAAGGGCCGGCTACACAGGGATACCAAAAGGTTTATAAACTCTTCAATATTTCTCTGGCATTTTCATTTGCCGGATTCAATTCCAGCGATTTCCTGTAAGCTTTCGCTGCTTCTTTGCGCTTGCCCGTCTTCAGCAGTATTTCACCATAGCTGTCAAACGTGTTGAATCCCTGCGGATACAGCTCCGTGTTGAGTTTGAACACCTTTAATGCGTCGGCATCTTTACCGCTTTCTATCAATTCATATCCGAACGTATTGATCACGTCTTCATTTACATTGTAAACGGATTGCTTTCCTTTCTTATGTTCTGCGCTGATCAGCAGCAAGGTTTTGTCTACGCCATTGTCTTTATAAAAAGACGTAACAGTTTTTAAGTTCATGGTTCGCTCTTTCTCTGTCTGCTCTGCCAACGTCTCAACATGATAGTATTTTCGTTCTTCATCCGTCACTTTGGATGTATCGATTTGGTAACGTATCCATTTGCCATTATTCTCGCTGCGGAATTGCGTTCCGTAGATCTGCGGTAATCCGCGCCTCATCAGATCTCTGTCCACAGCAGCTGCATACCACCAGCGGTTAAGCGTCGTATCGAGTTGCAATGCCTTTGCAAAACTTTTAACGGCCATTGCCGACGCAATGGTATCGTTGCCATGCTGGAAAACTATACCGGCATTCAGGTAGTCCTTGCCCGTTTTTAACTGGTCCTCTTTTATCAGTTCAAATATCCGCACCCGGCGCAGACTGTCTTCCTTACTTAGCATACTCCAATCGATGTTATCCTTTCTCCGCGACTGCTGGTCTTCGTCGGCCATCCGCTGTAATTCAGTATTGTCGGTTACTCCCTGCGCATGACTCCGTGCGGGAATAAAGAAACTGAGTACCGGAATCAGCCACCTGATCAATTGTATGGGTTTTATCATGTTCATAAGTTAGCCATTTTCGGGCACAAATATAGAACAAGTCACTAAACGGTGACATAATAGGCCGGTGTTTCTCTTCCTGCCGGCAAAAAGCCCGGGCGTTTGTCCGGGCTTCGCATTATCTATTTCGTTAATTATCAGAACTTAAATGCCACACTTCCGAGGAAGTTAGCCGGTTCCTGCGGGCTGCCATTGTTGTTCCAGTAACGCTGACCGGTGAGGTTATTACCTTTTAACGAAAACCTGAATTTCTGTTTGTCGTAAAATACAGTAGCGCTTACCAATGTATAGGCCGGCATTTCGAACAAATTGGCGGCATCAAACCAGCTCCGGCTGATATAGTTTACACCGGCACCAATTCCTAAGCCCGCCGTTTTGCCTTTCTGCAATGTATAGCTCGCCCATATGTTGCCGATATGATTGGGACTGTAGATCACGTTTTTTCCTTTCAAAGCTGGAACTGCATTCTCATACCTGTTCTCGTTGTATCCATACCCCGCCACGATCGACATGCCGTTGAACGGACTGGCGATCACTTCCACTTCCAGGCCACGGCTTCGCTGGGTGCCGTCCTGGAAGGTGAAATTCTGTCCATTCACCAGTTCCGTACGCGTTGAATTGGTTACGTCGATATTATAGTAACTCACACTGCCGTTCAATCTTGTATTCAGCAGATCAAACTTGACACCACCTTCCCACTGGTTGCCGTATTGCGGTTTTAAAACAAGTATGGTATTATCGGGTTGCGTAACAGGGGCAAGGTTCACAAATCCATTCATGTAGTTGCCAAAGAGCGACAACCTGTTTTTTACCAATTGATACACCAACCCTAATTTCGGCGATACCGATGTTTGCTCGTAAGCTCCTGCATAAATACCGGTCAGCACATTATAAGTACCCTTGGTGGAAAAGCGGTCTACCCGCAGGCTCAGCATGGCCATTAATTCATCCGTCAGGTTGATCAGGTCAGAAACATACACGCTCGCATTTTTCGATACGGTGCTCGTAGTGGTAAACCCGCGGAGAACAGACGCTGCATCGATACCCGTTGTGGTGATATTGCGGACAGGCCGGCGAATATTTACCGTGTCGAAGTTGACAGTAGCCCGGTAGAGTTCATTGTAGTTGTAATTATAATCGACACCAATGACCATACGGTTACGCAATCCTGCAACTTTGAAATCACCGGTAAAGTTTTGCTGAAACTCGATATTGCCAAAGGTTTCCGGCGTCTGGTTGCGCACCACACGGGCAAAAGTTGAATCGGTCAGCATGTTGAGCGCTGTCCAGTACAGGCTTTTGTAAAAGCCAACCGAATACAGGTAGTTGGTTTGCGATTTCCATTTATCCGAAATCTTGTATTCGATCTGTGCCTGCACATTGTTGATGCCATTGTTCACATCCACACTGTTATTGATCAGCGATTTTTTGTAATCCAGTGGCAGGTCTTTGAAACTGCGGGCCGTGATATTGGCCAGGTTACCCAATCCGAATGATACGACGGTATAATTGCCCCTGGTGAACTCCATATCGAGGATCACTTTCAGCCGGTCGTTGACCTGGTAAGCGAACGTAGGTGCTACAGTAAAGTTCTTATTGAAACCCTGATCCTGGAAAGAACCTTTGGACTGGCCCGCCGCATTGAGGCGGAATAAAATTGTTTTCTCTTTATTCAATGGCGTATTGATATCGGCGGTCACGCGGTTGAAATTGAAGCTGCCTCCGGTGAAACTCACTTCACCGCCAAATTCTTCATAAGGGCGTTTGGTTACATAGTTGTAAACACCGCCAAAAGTAACGTTGCGGTTGCTGCCGAATAGAGTACCGGATGGCCCTTTAATGGACTCTACGCGCTCGAGGATGGCGGGATTGAGCGGAACGATGGCGCTCGTGGCCATACCATTTCGCATACCGACCGTTGTTGAGAAACCGCGCATGCTGAGCCCCATCGAACCTCCGGCAGAAAAGTTAGGAACAGCGCCTGGAATATTGCGGAACAAATCCGTACGTTCCGTGATCACCTGGTCTTGCGCCAGCGCACGGCCAACTACATTGTATACCTGTGGGTTCTCAAGATTTTTGAGGGGCATACGGGCTACGTATTCACTCGATTTGTAAACAAATCTGCTCTTAGAGCTCGTTACGGTCACTTCCTGCAACTGGCTGTTGGAAATCACAACCTGCAATTCCACGGAAACGGTCTGATCGGCGATCACTTGCACTTTTTGTCTCAAGGTCTCATAACCTGTCAGCGAAACTTCCAGTTCCTGGGTACCGGCGGGAACTCTGGAGATAGTAAACAATCCGCCTTCATCGGTGATGGCCGATCGGTCGGTGCCCACAACGACTACCGATACAAAGGCTGCGGGCAGTTGATCGCGGGTAATGACACGTCCTTTCACGGATCCGGCCGGCGTATTTTGGCCTGCGGCAAAAAAAGAAAAAGGAAGAAGAAACGAGAGGAGGAATAAAATCCGGTGCATGTGATACAGCAATTTTCGCGCGAAATTATAAGGAGCGCGCGCTGTAGCTTTCCCTGATCAGAAAATGGTTTTACGATATCGGGAATAAGATGGGGCACCAAGAACTTAGCGCCTTTGCTCCTTACGAAGCTTTGCGTGAAAAAACTCTACATTGACTATTGTCGCCCTTCGGGAGGCCGAAGCATCGGCCTCAGGGAGCTTCATTCATAATTTACCTATTCACCTTCTGAATTTTGAATTAACTCGGAAAAGCATCAGGGCAAATATGATTTTATCCCCTTTTGCGATTTTCCTCACATATTCGGTTAGATTTGCATATACCAAACAACCTCTAAACGCTGCTTACATGAGAATTTCCGACCGTTTGCGCGGCTGCTTTTGGGCTGCCGTGTGTGCTTTTCTTTCTATTTTACCTGCCGCTGCTCAACAAGTTGATGATCCCGCACTAAAACAGTTAATCGTAAAATATGCCGGCCAGTTGCACATTTCTCCCAAAGATGCACATGCTGCCACGATCAGCAGCAGCCACCGGGATGAATCCACCGGCATCACGTATGCTTATCTGCAACAACGACAGAAGGATTTGTCTGTTTACAACAAACTCATCAGCATTGCCTTAAAAGACAATGCTATCCTGTACAGCTCGGGACTTTTCGTGGACAACATCGAGGGCAAGACGGGCAGCGCCACTCCTGCAATATCCGCAGAAGATGCGGTAAAACAAGCCGCGCGATTCCTGGAGCTGCCCTCTCCTGTCAGCCTGGTAGTGACAGAAGACCGTTTTGCTGCGGAGAAAAAAATCTTCTTTAATGCCCCGGGTATTGCACGCCGCCCTGTAGAAGCCAGCCTGGTATGGGTAGCCTCCGGCGACAACAAAACCGTGCAACTGGCCTGGAACATCAACATTGATGTGGCTGCCACCGAAGACTGGTGGAATGTGCGCGTAGATGCCCAAACAGGAGCATTTATTGAAAAAGATAACTGGACCGTGCACGAAAACACCGCAACGGCCGAGGCACCGCTGTTTCTTTCGCAACAACCCGGTACTCCATCTTTCAAACCCATCGAACTCCCAATAGTGCAGCAGGCCGCAACGCCATTACCTCCCAATGTAACAAACGCCGCTTACCGCGTGATTCCTTATCCCATCGAGAGTCCGAACTTCGGCAGCTTTGCCATCGAAAATGAACCCTGGCTGAAAGCAGGTGCCGGCAATAATGCCACTACACATGGCTGGCATTTTGATGGTACCAACAACTACAACATTACCCGCGGTAATAACGTGTTTGCCCATCTCGACGTGGAAAACACGAATGTTTCCAACATCACCAACAACTGGCCCGATACTTCTTCAACGGCAGCACCGTCACTCACATTCGTGAACGTACCCGATTTCAACCAGCAGGCGAATGTCAGGATTAACAAGAAGGCGGGGCTTGACAATCTTTTTTACTGGAATAATATCATTCATGATCTGCTGTATCAATATGGCCTTACCGAAGCAGCAGGTAACTTCCAGGCCGATAACCTCGGTCGCGGCGGTGTAGCCAATGATGCAGTGCAGGCACATGGCCAGGATGGCCTGGGTTACAACAATGCCAACTTCGCCACCCCAACAGATGGCACGAGCGGCCGTATGCAGATGTATCTCTTTACCTCGGCGCCAGGGTTTAATATTACTGCTCCGGCAGGAATCGCCGGCAGCTACCTGGCAGCAGAAAATTCACTTGTCTCTCCGAATAAATTAATGAACACCGGTACGATAACCGGCAACGTTGTATTGTACAACGATGATGCGGGCGGAACTATCCACCGCGGTTGTGCTCCTGCCACTAATGCGGCAGCAATTGCCGGCAACATTGCCATGATAGATGGTTTTGGCGCAACCGGCTGTACCACTTATGCTTTCAAGATAAAAAACGCCCAGAATGCTGGTGCACGTGCTGTCATTGTATATAGCGGTAACAACACACCGCTGGCAATGGGTGGTACCGATGCCACTATTACTATTCCTGCTATCTCCATCGGTGCCAATACCGCAACCGCTATTATCAATCAGCTCAATGCAGCAATACCCGTAACCGTTACCATGACGTCCGGCATTTATAAGGACGGCAACCTGGACAATGGCGTGATCTCGCATGAATACGGGCATGGCGTTTCCAACCGCCTTACCGGTGGCACCTTCAACACCAGTTGTCTCGGCAATGCAGAACAAGGCGGCGAGGGTTGGAGCGATTATATTGCGTTGATGTTAACGACCAACTGGGCCACAGCTACCGTTAGCGATGGTACCAACCCGCGCACCATAGCCACCTACGATCTGTCGCAGTCTACAAGCGGCGCTGGTTTCCGCCGTTACCCTTATTCTACCAACATGGCGATCAATCCGCTTACCTATGCTGCGTTGAACTCAGGTACCAGTGTACACGACAATGGTGAGGTATGGTGCTCCGCCATCTGGGACATGACCTGGAACATCATCCAGCAAACCAATTCCATCACTCCCAACCTGTATAACAGCGCAGGCACGGGAGGCAACATCATAGCCTTGAAGCTTGTAATGACCGGATTGAAACTCCAGCCCTGTCAGCCGGGTTTCATTGACGCCCGTAACGCAATCCTGGCGGCAGATTCTATCTTGTATAATGGCACTTACCGTTGTGCTATCTGGAATGCATTTGCCAGAAGAGGCATGGGCTTCAGCGCACGGCAGGGATTTTCAACCAGCGCTAACGACCAGACAGTAGCAACCGATCTGCCGGCAGGTGTATGGTTTGATAAAAAAATGGAGACGCAGATTGTCAACTCGGGCAATCTTGTTACCATCACCCACGCTGCTACCTGCAATTGCCAGGTGCCGGCCAATAATTATATTATACGGGACACCATCCCTACAGGCTTTGAGTATGTGAGCAGCACCGGCGGCACGCTCAGCGGAAATGTTGTAACATCTGGACCGCTGAATTTTGCCATTGCCAATGAAACAAAAAGCTATAGCGTAACCCTCCGGGCTACCATGACCGGCTGTGCAGTAGACTCATTGGTGAATGACAACAGGGATGGTGCCACTGCGGGCAACCTTACCCCCGTAGTGCTCTCCGGCGCAGGTACCTGGAGCAGTTCCACCACGATGGCCTATACGGGTGCCGCATCCTGGTTTGCCCCAAATCTCTCGACCCCCGCTAACTTTGCGTTGTCTACCGATCCTTTCACGCCGGGAGCCTTTTCTGTATTCTCCTTTTATCATTATTATAAAACAGAATCCCCTTATGACGGCGGAGTCATGGAAATCTTCAACGGTACTACCTGGATCGATGCCGCTCCTTATATCGTACAAAATGGTTACACAACAGCCATGGACGCCTCAACCATCCTGTCAGGACGCCGTGCCTTCAGCGGCAATGGCGGTACGTTTATCAAGACTACATTAAACCTCAGTTCATTCTCAGGACAGAGCATCCAGGTACGTTTCAGGATGACATCTGATAACGGCATTGCCGTTACCGGCTGGTATATCGACAATATCCTTTCGCTGAATGGCTGTGGTACTTTTGTAAAAACCGGTTTTTACAACAGCAGCAATGCCTTGCTTGATACCGCCTCCTACCCCGTATTTGTACGCCAATTAATCGTAACACCGCTCAACCTGCTTGACTTCACCGCTGTGCAGGCCGGTCAACAGGTATTGCTCTCCTGGCAGACAACCGAAGAAGTGAATACGGAATCTTTCATCGTGGAAAGAAGTGCTAACGGCAACTCCTGGACCCCGATCGATACCGTTGCAGCCGGCTTCAGCGGCAATCACGCTTATCGTCTTACCGACTACAGGCCGCTGCAGGGCAGCAACTACTATCGCCTCAGGATGGTAGATGTTGACCAGCAATATAAATATTCTGTGGTCCGCGTAGTTACCTTCACGCAGAAGGACAATGGTTTTGTGATCGTACCAAACCCTGCCGATCAACGAGCGGCGATTCATTTCAACAAAATAATGCGCTCACCTTCCATTGCCGTGTATGACTTGGCAGGCAAACTGGTACAGCAAAAGAAACTGCCGGGTAATACGAGCTTTACCGAATTGGATACCCGGATGCTGGCCAACGGTACTTATACCGTAGTGATCAGCGATGAAAAAGAATCAGCAGCACAGAAGTTCTCCGTAGTGCACTAAGTATTTTAAAGAATAAAAAAAGAGACTGTTCCTGGGGGGCAGCCTCTTTTTTTATTCTTTAACATTGAAAAAAAAGGACCCGGATCACGCTGACTTATCTTTGCGCTTCAATTTTTAAAAGAAGTAATGAGCAATTCAATAAAAGCGGTATTCTTCGACTTAGACGGTACACTAATCAGTTTCACTACACGTTCTATTCCTGCTTCAACAGAAAAAGCATTAAAAAGCCTGAAAGAAAAAGGCATCAAAATCATTGCGGCAACCGGCAGATCCATCACCATGCTCGATCATGTGAAGCACCTGAATTTTGATGGTTTTGTAACTTTTAACGGAGGATATTGCCTCTCAAAAGAAGAACAGTTACTTCACAAAGAAACCATCGATGCCGGCGATATTGCACGACTGTTAAATCATACAACGGCCCCGTCGATTCCTTTTGTGCTGATGACGCAGCACACCACCATGACAAACCAGGTAACACGTGATATAGAAATCCTGCATGAAGAATTGAAACTGCCGGTACCGCCATTGATCGACAAAAATCAATTGAATGCGTCAGACATCCTGCAGGCCAACGTTTTTATTGCGCCGGAAAATGAAGAACAGTTTATGCAAACCGTGATGCCGAACTGCGTGGCCTCAAGATGGACACCGGTATTTATGGATGTGAATCCGAAAGCGGTCAGCAAACAAGTCGGTATCGATGTGTTTTGCCGGCACTTCTCTATCAAACTTGCGGAAACAATGGCCTTCGGCGATGGCGGAAACGACATGACGATGCTCAAACATGCGGGTACCGGCGTGGCAATGGGCAATGCTTCGCAACGCGTGAAAGATGTGGCAGATTATGTGACGGACGATACAGACAATAACGGGATCTGGAATGGATTGAAGAAGTTTGGGGTGATATAACACCCACTTATCATTCGCTCGCGGCGGCTGGTCTGGAGACCAACAGCGGGCAACTACTCATTCGCCATATTCCACAACGTCAAAAACGTCAGTTTTGTCTGCTCGGTTAACAACGGATAAATGATCTTGTCCGGGGTGTTTTCTGGATGACGATATTCCTTCGCAAAACCGCAATCAATCCGCATGAATGGCAAGCCCTGTATCCAAAACGGAAACTGATACGAGCCGGTTAACCGGCGCTTAATATTTGCAGGCTGCTCGCATACGTATCCAATTTTAATTTCGTCAACAATTCGTTCGCTTTTGGCAGACTATTCCGGAAGCCTTTCACGGGGTCCATCACGAGTATGTAGTTGATCAGGAGTATTCGTTAAGTCCGCTTCACTCCAATTTACCTTTCTATATATAGTCAACCTCACATACTTGACTTGACTTTACTAACAATAACCCGTATTATTTCCAAGTTAATAAACATGAAAAGTAAGGTATATCTACTGTAGCCATCATTGACCTGTTAAGCTACCTTTAATACAATTAAACTTTATACTTATGGAGCGGTTGTCCGTAATTTGCTTTGTTACCGCAATGCGTACCTCAATCTACTCCTCTGATTTTTTTTAAACTCTCTATTTTACGGCTTTCAGGCAAGAACACAGATTTGTAAAGAAATATTTTAGCGCCGGTATCAGGATCACCAGATATAGTCATCTTATTCTTTGATTCAATAAACCTTAACTAAAATGAAAAAACTATTTCTACTCCTGGCTGCATTTTTTGCAGCCATTTATTGCTGCCCCGCACAGCACATTGACTTAAACACCAACGGCTATAACATTAAACTCAAACGAATAGACACGCTGTTCTATTCCGAATATTCGCAAACAGGTCCTGTAAGCAAGCAGACTGTCAGGGATGATCCCTATACGTTGCGGCATAAATACGTGACCGGGAAAATACAAAGAACGAAAGAGGAAAGCCGTCGCCATGAACAACCTCTTTTCTCGTCTCATTTTTACGCAGCCAGTGACGGCAGTTTACTATCGCCAACCACTGAACTATTTCTAAAACCAATTGATATCAAAAAATTTACCGCCCGGTATGCGTATCTCGGTAAAATCGAGGAACATGCCGTTTTTAAAGGCTATTATTATTTATACCTGCAAAATGAAAAAATCAAAACAGGTGAAGACGTTTTTGCCTTTTGTAAAGAATTGTACCAAAATAAAGCAGTAAGCATTGTCGAACCTGTTTACGTTAGGCTGGCGAAAGTGTTGAATCCTTTATTACCCCTTCAATGGAATGTGAATAATACCGGCATCGTTACAGGAGGAGTAACCGGTGCGGATATGAATGTAACCAGTGCATGGAATATGGGAGCAACCGGCATCGGCATAAGAGTAGCTGTAATAGATGATGGAGTTGATTTGAATCATCCTGACCTGCAGGCAAATCTACTACCCGGTTTTGATGCCACGAACAATAACAGTGGTGGTGCTCCTGTTGCTAACAACGCTCATGGAACCAGTTGCGCAGGCATCATTGCAGCCGTTAACAATACAATAGGCGTAAGAGGCGTTGCGAACAATGCACAAATTATCCCGATAAGGATGGGCATAGTTGTCGGCAACACCATAACACTCACCGAAACCATGGTTGCCAATTGTTTTAATGAGGCTGTTTCCCGGGGGGCAGACGTCATCTCAAATTCCTGGGGGCTGACCATCCCTTCGCAGCAGGTGGATCAGGCTATAAACAATGCGGTGAGTAATGGCAGAGGAGGATTGGGCTGCATCGTGTTATTTGCTGCCGGCAATGACAACGCGGGCATTGCCTACCCCGCTAACCTCCCTGGTGTAATAGCTGTGGGGGCTAGTTCACCATGTGACACAAGAAAAAGATCTTCAGACAATCCCTTTGCAGTCGCGCCCGGCGTACAGCCCGATCCGGCAGGGACCAGTTGTGATGGAGAAAACTGGTGGGGTAGTAACTTTGGTACCGGGTTAGATTTATTGGCACCCGGCGTACTGATACCCACCACAGATAATGTGGGGGCAAATGGTGCCGTTGGCGGCGATTACAATACCAGTTTTAACGGCACATCGTCTGCTTGTCCTAATGCAGCGGCTGTGGCAGCTTTGGTACTATCAGCCAATCCGACGTTGTCAGGCCTCCAGGTAAGAACCATACTTGAAATAACAGCAGATAAAATCGGCGGCTATAATTACCAAAATGGTGTAGCCGGACAGCCCAGCAGTACATGGAGTACAGATGCCGGGTATGGGAGGATAAATGCCTGTAACGCAGTCTCGCGAGCAATTCAGTCAAGATTATCCATCACCGGCACAACACTTATTTGTGATTCATCAGACTATAGGATCGATAATCTTCCACCTAATGCAGTGGTCACATGGTCGATCCCAACCAACGCAGGAACCGTATTGCAGTTATCGCAAAATACACCGCAGACAAATCAGGTGCGGATAAAGAATCAAAAATGGTATGGAGTGTCCACAACGTTGATTGCTACCATCGGTAATTTGGGATGCGGCTCCTTTACTGTCGTAAAATCCATTGCAAACGATAATTCCAGTTCTGCTTCTTCCGGCCATTCCTTCTACCAGGAACCCTGTCTGTTCTACAACGTATCTCACGCCAGCATGAGTGGCACCATTTACAGCAACTCTTCTCCGGTATTTGTTCACCAGGGATGCATGGTGTATGTAAACCTTGGGGATATGACAGGCCGTACTGTTACGCTGAGCTCCGGTAGCGGCACACCCATGTTCTGGGCAACAGGCAGTTCCATGTATTATCAAAACACCTTGTATTTCCAACTGCCCCTTGGCTCCGGAGGAATCCCTTTTACGTTTAAGATTACCGGCAACGGTGCCTGTTATGAGCGCACATTGCTGTTTTTCTCCATCTCCAATAACGGACGTTATGCCTTTGCTGCCACGCCCAACCCGGTGAAAAATGAACTCCACGTCTATGCCAAAGAAAACGATAAATATCTTGCTGAAAATAAGCTTACCTCTACAAAAGAGAAACTACAGTTCACGATGAATATATACGACCTCAATACAAACACCTTGCAGATGACGCAACGGAGTATTACAGGAAGCATGGAACATCGGCTACATGTGGCAAGACTTAAGCCCGGTTATTATATTTTGCATATCAGTGATGGCAAGGAAACGCAGACCATTAAGTTCCTGAAGGAATAAATTAAACAGTCATCTAAAAACAGCCGGGATATACTCCCGGCTGTTTTCTATAAGTAAACTTTGGTAAGGCAGGCCGACCGCTTAATATGCTAATTAATATCGCCGATCTTAGGAAAAATCTGGATCAGGAAACGCTGGTTATCGTGTTCATTATCCTGCACGCGCCCGATTCCTCCCCAGCCATTGCCGGATAGCTGCAAGTCTATCAAATCCGCGTACTCCTGTCCTTCAAAGTTTATTCCCATTGATCGCCAGTAGTTCCACAGGCTTAATGCCCGGTTATAGCTCAAGACATAATTATGGTTCTCGTTTCCAAATTTTGAAGCATAGCCGGCTATAACGAGAATATACGATACGTTCTTCAATTTTGCGTTCGCCGATTTGGCTTCCCTTAAGCGGTCAATTACCTCCTTCAACTTTCTGCCTGCCCGGTCTATCTTGGCCACGGTGGTGGTATAATTCTCGACCGTTCCGATGTTGTACTCGTTGGTGGGGAATTTAACATCAAAAGATAGCTTGAATCGTTTGTACTCCTTTTCGTACACAAATAACGTGGTATCTTTCTTCAGAGGTTGAAGATTATTTTCGACCGCCTCAATCACTGTAAGCTTTTCCTTTTGCAGGGTGATGGTAGACCGCAGCCTCACGTAAGTCAGTACATACAATACCAGCATCACAAAAAATAGGCTTGTCATGAGATCCGTGTAGCTGGGCCAGAAAAAATGAGAATGATTATCCTTCATCAGGAGTCTGTTTTTGCTCGTTTCCAAATGCGGGTTTTCAGCCGGCGGAAAAATGTATTGGCCCTGTCTTCTTTCATTTGCTCCAATTCGGTTAGTGCCTGCTGAAATTTTTCATTTAACAGCGAGAGTTCGTATTTTACCTTTTCTGATTGTGAAACCGAACCGGATTTTATATCCGCAACATTCCTGCTTAACGGCTCCAGGTGTACCAAATTGTCAAGTCTCTTCCATTTTTCCGGATACTGTTCACGTATCATCTCTATTTCCCTCAGGGAAATTTGCTGCACCTCCACTATTTTATTCTGCACAAAATCTTTCAATTGATCGAGCGTCTGATACAATACGTCATTTACACCTGTGAGTTTTTCGTCAAATACCTGTTGGGAATGTTCTAATGACGAGTAATGATGTTGCAGAAATTCCTGTAGCTTTCGGTTAAATTCGAAAGTTTCTACAATTTTGAAGGCCAGCGAACCGAGATTATCTGTACGCACGAGCAGCTCGTTCATTTGGCTTACATACTTTCCGGAGTTGGTCACCATCTCGTTCACATTGTCAAGATGTGAATTAAAAGCTGCGAACTTGTCTGTGGCGTTTTGAACCTCTTTCAGCACTTTCACATTTGCCTTGGCAAATTCCGTTACGTCAAGTCGCTCGACGGCCGATAGAATTCTCTCCTGCGCGGCCAGCGTGTCATGATTTTTGTTCATGATCACATTCAGGCGCCCGATGTTAGCTGAGAAATCGTCGTTAAACCTGAACAGATTGTTCTGCAATGAATACAACGTAGAATTAATATTCTGATTCAAAACCGGCAGCAATTCCGTCTGTATAAACGTATAAAACTCATTTTTCCGGCTCTCCCGTTTAAACTTGGCGCCCCTGTAAAACCATCCGCTATTGACCACGGTAAAGGCCAGGCCCATAAGGCTAGCGATCATGGCAATTTTCACCCCTCCCAGCAATACGGCAATACTATCATCCGTTTGGCTGGTCATGGAAAAATCTCCACCCAGATCCGATATATTGAATAAGCCAAAAACGATTCCAAACATGGTGCCGAGCAATCCGAGGTAAAGCGGCAACGATATGGTATGTGATATTTCCCCTTCCTGCGTATCGGCATTGCGCTCCACTACATCTTTGATAAGATGGAAGTCGGACGACGCACCCCGGTTTTTAATCAGGTAAATATTTATCGATGTGATTATTTCCTCCAACTCGGTGCTGCTGTCATCACCGGGAATAATAAGATGGATTTCTTTTTTGTCTTCCTCTTCAACATTCCGCAAATCTTCCAGGTGAAAAGAACCTTCAGACGTTGCTGCCACATTCTTTCCGTTCTTTATGTACTGCGAATACTGGTTTATAATATCTACGGGTGATCTTGAATTGAGATGGCTGACGGGAATAGCGGCATTTACAACAGAAGGTAATTCGTCGAATGTGCTTTTGAAGGCGCGTATTTTCGACAAGGTTTTAAAAAAAACAAAAACCTGTATCGCAATAATAACTACAACGCCAAACGTTTCTATGGTCTGAAAATTACTCATATCTGATTTCGGCTTTATAGTTGATGATCCATTTTTCGCCATCGAAGCAGGCCTTACCCGGTTTCAGCGTGACTATACGGTTGACAACACCACCCGGCGAGTTTTGCGCATCGCATGCCGGCTCAAGGTAAGAGGAAGCATGATAAGCTGCCTGTGTGACCGGGGCGCCATCATTGATTACCTCAAATTGTGCTTCATTCCGGTTTGCCATCAGCACAAAGCGGTAAAGCGTATTCTCTTTCTGCTGTGACTTTGCCGACATGGGGAAATAGTTGTTGCTGGGAGAACTCATGTAAAAAACATCCGGCCGATCTTCAGCTTGATTTAATACGGGCGGCGTATTCACTTGCTTATCCGTGTCATAACCTGACAGGTCATTTTTTCGGATCGCGAGATTAAGGGTGCCAAGCGAGGTACTTATCTCTTTTATTTTGGCTTCTGTCTGCTCTTTGTACCGCTGTAATTCTTTATCGGTGACGTATGACGAATAGATATCATCATACGGTTGGCCGCTACGTGATTCACTGCGCCGCTTCTTCTCCTCGTCCTTGCATTTGTTGATGGCAATCGCAGACAGTCCCATAGCAATCAACGCCGATAATAAAGCCAGCAAGGTCCACAAGCTCACGTACTGAAGGCTGAAGAAGCCGGCTTCTTCTTGGCGGAAGATATTGTTATCGGCAGGCTTTGCTTCTTTTTCCTGGATTGATTCAGGCATATCAACTTCTGGCGGTAAAATTGCCAGGACATCATCAAGCAATACCAATCGATGCGTTCTTACAGCCGGATAAACGTCCGCATACGCTTGTTCAAGAATTCTTAAAGCAGTGTCAACTATTTCCTGTGCTGCGATATCTCTGCTCGCAGCAGCATACCTACTCACATCCAGCCTGGATATCGGGCCAGATAACTTCCTGATCGTATTTGGATATCCTTGTGCCAGCGATTTTGACAATACTTGATAACTCAATACATTCTCGACAGTATTGGACTTCAATATATCTTCCACAGAACTCCATTTTTCCTTAACATCCTTGTCTGTTTTTAAGAGCTCCGTCAACATCAGGTAAGTAAGCTTTGCATTGATATAGTCGCGTGCCTTCTCCAAAGAGGACGCGTCAGTTTGGGCCAATAAAGGTGAGGAACAAGAAAAAAGAACGGCTAAAATGATTAATCTCCGCATCGTCTTTGGTTTTAATCTTTATGCAATTGGATGTTGTGGGCAAGTTTATTTAGTCCTCCGGTGAGTGGGTAGAAGAACAGGGTCTCCTCGATATTGGATGCCGCATTCTCCTGCATATCATCCATTTTTTCCCGGATGCCGGCCAGCAGGTATTGACGCATGTCTTCCTTGAGCCACTCCTTGTATTTACTGAACATCGAGGGATTGATGCCAAATTTGCTGTTGAAATTAAACTTCTCGTTCCAGCCGAAAAACCGGTCAATAAACCCGCTTACTTCTGTGGTAACGGCCAGCTGGAGGTCAGCATTTTCAAGGTCTGCATAAGAAACGGAGCTCTTCGGAACGATCGTTTGCTTATTGTCGCCCAACAGCACCGTTTTGATCTTCTCCTCAATTTCATCGACGCCGGCATAATCGCCGCAAAGCAGTCCGCCTTTGCAGGTAATCTCTTTCGGCTCGGCGAATTGTTTGATCTCCATTGGTTCCGTGAGCGCAGTGGCATATACCTCCTCAAAGATCATTTTCGTAAAATCCGTCAACTTCCTGATACCGGGAGCGGGATCGGTAATATTGAGAATTTTCGAGCCGGTACCGCTGAAGTTGATGAATCTGGGCGGTTCCAATCCTTCGGTTTTCATAAGACTCGCCAAGTGGTAAATGATACTTCCGTAGAAAAACAGGAACACAATTTTCAGATTGGTATCCTGTGAAAGATCGCGGGCAAAAGAGATCGGCACATTATTGTCCTTCACCTTCCGGTTGTTTTCGATCGAAAAAAAGAATTCAATCATTTCGGTCGACTTCGCGTGTTTTTTACCGAGGTCGCGCAGCACCTGGCCCAGTTCTTTAACCGAAGAATTGTCGAGACTTTTCAATAACAGCGGTCCGTATTTAGCAATAAATCCATTAGAACGAGGCGAGTTGCCGTACCCGTCCCCAAAAATGGCGTTGGCCGCGTATTTGAAAGAGGTGAGGTGAACAGGCTTGTTGTCTCTGAAAATAACGATATCCGTTGTGCCGCCGCCAATATCGATACAGGCAACGGGTTTGTCGTAAGCAGCTGTACCCGCCCGTTCTTTGTAATAGAAGAATGGAGCTATCGATTCCGACATTTTGCGGACCGGATTGTTGGATCTGATGTATTTGCCGCACAGCTCCTCCCACGTAGCCTGAAATATGCCCCGTCTGTATTCCGACATGCTGGATGGATAGAACCAGACAATGTCCGTTTCCGCCAGGTTGCCGCCATTCAAAATCACTTTATTCCTGATTAACAACAACAAGGTATCGATGAACTTTTCCGTACGCACCTTCAGCTTCCTGTCGTTTTTAAAATCAGACCATTTCAAATTGCCGGTTACCTCGATGTAGGGTGGTATCGTTTCCTTCAGATAAGAAAACGGAATATTGAAGTCGGCGAGGGAATATGTGGAATCCGATTCCACATTGAAGTTGCCGCTGTCTGCAATCACCGTCCTTTGCGGAAAAGAATAATTAGACCTTGTTTCTATTTTCTCCGGAACGAATTCCAGTGCAATCAGCCGTATAAGAATATCTGCACCAAATCCCAACGCCGGATTTTTCAGCAGATCGATTGTCTTTTGGTCATTGTAATTCAATGAACCGACCTGAATGTCATTTTCGGTTATTTCGAAGGGCTTCTCCTTCTCGCTGTCGGTTTTGTATTCGATATGTGTATTGGTGGTTCCGAAATCAATAGCGAAAGAAAACTTCTTGCTTCCACCCGTCGCCTGACTGAAAGCAGGTATAAGTATACCGCCGGCGCCGGAACTGTTCCTGACTTCTATAAAATCAAATTCTTTTTCCAGTATGTAATAAGTGGAGGTAACATCCTGTCCTTTCACCTGTTTGTTACTCCGCAGCTTCCTGTTCAGCGGTTGCACCGCATCAGTCCCTGCCCCATCCTTGTAAAAGCTGAGTGCATACTCATTGTGTTTCGTCAGCGGATGTATATCCCGGTCTACAAACATCACCCGGTAATGCGCGTTGCTGTCGTCGCCCGTTTTGATGAAAGGAAAAATGCTCAGGCCAAACTGATTGTCAACGATTATCCCCTTGTTGTTCGCCTCGTCCGGTTGCTGGATTTTATCAGTGAACTGGTTGGCGGTATAGTTCCTGTAGAATTCTATATAGTGACCGTCAGCCCGGACAGGTATCCTTAATATTGCCTTTACGGCATTCTTCTGCAGTTGCTGAAGTTCAAACATGCGTTTGCCATCAGGAAGCGGCTTTTGCAGGTCTGCAAGTGAGAAATATTTAAAGAATTCCTTCTTCAATGGCGTCACATAACCGCTGCCATCTGATGTGTAATTACTAGTAAAGAATTTATCCGCATTTAAAGGATAAGGAAGCTTAATAAGATAAGGCTCCAGCAGATCGCTTACGGTAAGATAGGGGTATGTAACATGGGTTTGATGCGGCAGTACCCGCTCTCCGAGCAGCAACGGATCGAAATACGGCGAACGATAGTCATGCTGCCATTTCCCTTCAGCATAATTTAAAAGACCGTTGAACTGTTCATTGGGCAATACCAGTGGCTTTATAGCGATTGTCTTAGTAGCCCGGATTTCAAAGTCGCTCTGTACGCGCTCAGTCACCTTACTGCGAAACGGATACCCGAATATCTCGACATTATTTCCCGGGTGATCAATGAACGTTTCCGTCAGCCGGCTGGTATATCCGTGCAGCCGTACAGGATCAGAGAAGGTGCGAATCTCTTCTTTAAGGTCTGTTTGAAGATGCTGAAAACATTCTTCCAGGTAACTGTTGAGCTCGGCAAAACGGGAGGCGAAAAACGGAATTGAATGCTGCAGGGAATAGAAATAAAGAATAAAATCGGAACTACGGCTGTTGAGCGGGCAAAAGCGTTGATCAAACATCCGGTCTTGCCCGAACTGTATATCTACATAGGATGCCAGATCAGGATTGGCGGAAGAAAAGAAAAGTGTGGAAGGAGAGGTGCCGCCAATGATATTGATCGGATCAGGACCATTTTTATAATTCAAAAAATACATCCGCTTCAGCTCTGAAAAATTATAGGTCTTGGAGTCCTGCGATAAAAACAACCCGAGTGTTTTTCCATAAAGTCGGTGCTTTTCATTGCGGGAATGAATCAGCCGGCCGAGATCGCTTTCTTGTTCGATCCTGAATCCATTATCCACTTGTATAATGCCAGGGTTCCATGCTATTACTTCTATACGGTCGCGCAGCGCGGGCAGGCTGAAAAAGATCTGGCCTGCATCCAGGCAATCCGATACGATCCGGTGATAGATGGTATCACCGTTAAGCGCTTTACCCGCAGCCACCTGTTTGAAAGCCACCCGCGCCAGATCGATGCGTGCAAACGGACTTGGGATCGACGTGATCTGTTTGGCAGAATTCGCCCCTGCCGGATCTTCAATGGTATCGATAACGGATTCCGTAAGGTGAGAATTTATCCTTGACCAGTCGCGTATTGTATCTGAACCACCCGTATGTAAACGAAATATCTTGCCCATAAAAATGCGTGTTTATAAATTGATCTTTTCTGAAGAAATCTGCTTTGTTGCATCTGCAAAAACAGCCAGTAGTTTTTTATTGGAATTGCCCATGGCATCAAACTTCTTGTCCTCTTCCACCTTGTTCAAAACGGATACGTAATACTCGAGTCCGTTCTCCTTTAAAAACGAGAACAGACCTTTCTTCTTCTCCGGACTTCCGCTTACCAGATTCAAGATATCGTTACCCTGCAGGTCCATATTAAGCGGTTTAAAAGAGATGGCACTTGCCGACATCTCTCTCAGCCAGTCTTCAAAATGCGTGTTGAATTTTTCCAGGTCCTGGTGAAATCTTTTGTCCAGATATTGCTCCTGTAGTTTGTGGTTGCCGTTTACAGCAAACTTTTGGGTTTTCTTTTCCTGAAAATGATTTTTCAGGAACAACTGAAACAACGCGTATTGCGTAAGCGGCAACGCGAGCGTATGATGAGTAGCTTTAGAAAGCTCCTTAAAAGTTATAGTGGGTACATCCTCCTCGATCCCAAATTCGAAGTACCGGGGCTGAACAGCTTCGCCATTTTCAACCTGCAGTTCGGAATCTTCCATGTCCATAAAATCAACAATGGACAATGCGGCAGCCAATTCGATGAAATGTGCATTGTTTTTCTGACCAGCAGCACCGTCGGCACCTTCAATCCGGTTATTGGTCATGTTGTCGCCAATGTAATACAGTGCATTCAGCGACTTGTTGCCACTGACATTACGCGAGTAATAATTTAAGGCAGCCTTTGTTTTAGTTATGAATGTGTTGCTGTCGATGGAAGTTTTCGTACCCAATCCGTTTACATTGAAATAAGGAAGAATGGTAACTGCGCCTATTTTAGCATTGTTCAGGCTTACGTGATTGGCCACCGGCGGAGCCGCGTTGCGGATGTTTTTGAGGATGAGTGGAAAACCGGCTGCCCCCGTTCCGCCAAATATGGAGCTAATGATGAATATCCGGTCATCGGGTCCAAAGGTTTCTGCCATTTTTGTAAAAGATCCGGAATTGCTGAACTTATTAAGCACTACGCTTCCGATATTGGGATTTCCTTTGAATCCAACGTCCATACCGGCGTCAAGATTCAGTTTGGAAAAAAGCAGGGAAGTAATCGCCTTGTTGGCAAGGTCCAACTCTGAATAACCGATGAATTCCTTGAACAAATGGTCACGGACGCCTTCGATTTCTCCTCTTACATTATCCGACACAAAGCCATTCTTACCCAGTTCATCCAGGAAGTTGATACGGTTGCCAAAAAAAGTCGACTCTGGCGAGTGGCCTTTTTCATGGATAGCCTTATAAAACTGGAGAATTTCTTCGGTACGCGTAAGGTCACCGTTTCCGTCATCCGGATCGATAACAATCGGTACAACTGTGTCTGCGTTTAATTTCACGCCGGAAGCCATCAGGAATGTCAATGCCTTAACAACTCTTGATCCGCTGCCTCCTATAGCAAAAATGAAAAGTTTAGCCATAAAAAAGATTAGAAGGGTATACGCTTGTGATGGATACTGAGAAACTTTAAAACCAGTGAAAGAAGGAAAGTGAAAAGCAGGGAATACAGTGCACAGGTAAAAGCGAATAAAACACAGTCGGAACTATCGAAGCGCAAATCCCGACAGAAATTGCCGCTATTCAGGTCAGATAAACTCTTTATCAATGCCAATGCAAACACGATGGCGGAGGCACCGAATAGATGCAGCAGCCATGTACGCCTGCTGGTGAAGCCGGGTCGGTGAAAAAATCCTTTGTAGTAATTAAACATTATCAACAAGCCTGAGCCCAGCAGTACGTAAAAAACCAGGGCATATACAGATGTCCCTGTAAAATCACTACAGGTTTTGTCAAGACCTTTAAGATGATCATGCAGGTCATTGGAATAACCTAAGCGGAACATCGCGTCAAAAATTGAATTCATAATTTCTATTTAGTAACTGTTATGGTAATATGAAAAAGGTCCTTATCCCGGTATTTGTTTTTATACGCGAGGTGTATGCCGTCGATAAGCGTGGAAAAACCAAAGGTCCTGGCAGAGTCCCTCACCTGCTTGATGTCAGTGTCATTATCAATACTGGAAGCGGCAACCCAGGCGGGAACTGAGTTTGTCAATCCGAATTCTACTTTCTGTGTGCCGGGCTTTAAACTGGCTGTTTTTACCTGGATAATGTGGGTGTACCCTTTGTGCTGCGATTCGGTAGAGTTAATCCGGCTTACACCGGCTATCTCGTAATTCAGACTTTGTGCTGAGAAACGGTAATTATCCTTATTCAGGAAAAAATCTTCCTCCGCTATAATATTGCTGAAGTCAACCGCCACGGGGAATTGGAACACTCCATTTTCGGCCTTTGCGTGATAAACCTCCAGCCTGGTCGCCGGCTTTTCGAATTCACAAGAGCCCCTGCTTTGCTTTTTGTCGTAAATAATCTTCGCCAGGGATTTTGACGCAGGCGCTTCAAACAAATGCATCTTTTCAAAGCCACTGAAACTGCTGAAGTCAATCCTTGCGATCAGCGCGTCAATAAATTCAGGTTTACCGACGATGGTGATATAATAGGGCCGCGGAGTATCGATGGTATATTTACCGCCTTGTTGATTATAATAATTACCGGTAAATTTTGAACTATATTTGAGCAACAGGGTTGATATGGGAATCGAATCGAGTTTTGTATCAAACTTATCGTATATGCCGTTTTTCTGATTAGACAGGTAATTGAGTATATCCTTTTGCGCTTTTTTTACCGGGGAAAAAATCATATCAGATATGAGTATGGCAACACCCTTCTCCGATACATGGCTCAATACGGTATCAAAAAAAATGTCGAAGTCTGAAATGCCGGTAGCAATATTACTGAACGAAGAAGTTTTCATTCGTTCCTGGAAATCTTTCATCCCCTTACTCTTATCAGCTCCAAGGTAAAAAAGGTTCAGACCGTCCAGCAATCCCTCCGATCTGTACGACTTGACAGATGTAACAATGGAAGTGACCGTTTCAACAAACCCGGAAGGATTTGCGTTCAAATACCCGGTCATGCTTCCGGACGTTTCGACAAACACATTGTAATCGGGCGTTACAGTTTGAACTACCGGCCGTGCTGTAGTGTCCGGAATATCGGCATCGGTTCTGGAACCGCCTCCCTGTACACAGGAAGCAAGAAAGGCACTGGCATAAATTACAATGCACAGTAACCGGTGGTTACGCAGTGGCGTCATTGGTGCTTGTTTAGTTTGGTTTCGATATAATAACCCGCTTTTGCTCTCTTATGGCAAAAGCATATCCATCCGGGATTGCTCATCACGTTTTCATGCTCAGGATATCTGAGACTGCTATCAGTTTATCAAGTGAAAATCAAAAGCGTAAATGCTTTTAAATCTTCGTCAGGAAAAGGATACAAATTCCGGCGTTTAGCGACCAACCGAAATGGAAAATGCCATAAAGTTGTTTTGGTTTAACAGGACCATTTATCAGATCAGAAAATAAAATTAGAGCATCTCTTCACTATTGTGTGTGGCAGACGGTGAATAAGGGTATTTTTCCCCCCTTGGATAAATTCCAGGGAATGCAGGCGGCTAAGTCTTTTAAAGAAGATATTGCATAAAAATCAGAAGCCGGGACTTGCGCCCGGCTTCTGATTTAACGTTCCTCTTCAGTCAATAAAGTTTTTTTGCATCCAGCAACTGTCCATTCATTTACCGCATCCCCACTACCGGGCTGATATCAAAATCTGCATACTGCCAGGCTTTATCAAAACGGTTTTTTACACGCTGCGCTGCCGCACCCTTTCCCTGTTTGCTGAGCGCCTCATATAGCCCGATAAGCGCCCATCCATTTTCTTTCCAGGTCTTCAGATCCTGCAGATACACTTTCTCCGCTTCTTCATAATTCCCAGCCTGGATCAACGCACGCCCCAGTTGGTGTCGGACAGAAAAGAACCAATCAGGTGGTTCGTTATAATTCAGGTTATCTTCAAGCGCAACCGCCTTGTTATATTCGTCGAAGGCCTTGGGAAACTCTTTCTTGTTCCGGTAAATTTCCGCAGCGAGTACATGTACCGCAATCTGTACGATATCCGACATGCTATTGATATCCCAGATGGTCAATTTCGTCAGGGTAGAATCTTTCGCCAGTTCTCTTAGCCGGGCAAATTCTTCTTCGGCCTTAGCCATGTTGTTCTTTCCGAGAAAAGCCATCCCTTTCGCATAATGCAAAATGGCCCGAGGGTAAATCAACTCATTGTCCAACGGCTTTATGGCAAGCAGGCTATCCCACATTTCAAATTTGACCGCCACAAAATAAGGCACCGTATAGTAGTGCTGCAATGTGCCCCAACCCGGCTGCACCATGATGTCTTTCGCTGTTTTTTCCTGTACTTTTTTTGCTGCCTCCCAGGCAAGCTTTGAGTTCCCTTCAAGTGTGGCCGTAGCAGATAAATAATGATAGTTATGCGGATAGTAAGCAAGCGGATAAGCGCCTTGTGCATGGCAGGATACCAGGTAAGCGCTATCCGTTTTTACGGCGTTAAGATTAGCAAGCGAACCCTGGTGATAATCACCTGTCCAGATGTAGATATGAGAAGGCATGTGCAGCAGGTGCCCCGAACCCGGAACCAGTGTCATCAGCCGGTCGGCAGCCGCAAGTCCCCTTTCCGGTTTTGCCGATGCTTCTACTGCATGAATGTAGAAATGTGGTGCAGCAGGATGTTTAGGATATTGTTTGATCAATTTTTCCAGCACAGCTACAATCTCCGGGGTCCAGGGCTTCGGCTCTTTCGTTTTTTTGTCATACAAGTCCCATGGATGGAGGTCCATTAACGACTCGGCATAAAGAGCACTGATATCGGCACCGGTAAACGTCTCGTAGACTTTCTTCATTGAATGGGCATAGGCGATATCGAGAGCGGACCTGTCCGCAGGCGGTTGCGGGGTGTACCGGACCGACAAAGCGTTGATAAGTGCCTTTTCTTTCGGGGTACAATTGGCTGCAAGTGATATTGCCTTTTGAACGGCCTGGTAGGCGCGCTGATAATTATCCTCTTCCATGCCTGCATTGTAATTAGGTCCCAGTACATAAGCGAATCCCCAATAAGCCATTGCGCAGGATGAATCCAGTCGTATTGCTTCAAAAAAAGAACGCGCCGCTTCCGCGTGATTAAACCCATAGGACAGCATCATGCCCTGGTTGAAATAGGTCTGCACTTCTTTGCTGCCGGTAGAAATTTTGAAATCAATCCCCTCGAGACCGGTCAAAAGAGGAGCCTTGATCCCGGCCGTATACCAGGCCTTATCAGTAGTTTGAGGCGAGCAACCAATAGCACGGGCATCGGCAGATGTGCTTTTATCCTGTTGTTTTACGGAAGGGCTACCACAACTTGTAATAAACCCGGAGATGATCAGGTAAAAAAGGAGCTTTTGCATATAGGAGGTTTAATGATTATGAATCAGATAATACAACCGCTAATCCTACGTCCGTCGTGCCGGTCATTGCAAGCGCTACAATATCAAAGGAGAATTTCCGCTGTCAAAAAATGGCAAAAAAAACCGGATTTCACAGCATTCGGGCAATTAAATTTTAAAGCGATTGCATCAACACATGCCGCTCATGGGTTCTTCTATAATTGTGACATAATTTGAGTAGTTTTAGGACCCGGTTTTAACCAGTCGTATTAATCAACTACAGCGCAGCTATGATAGAAAGTTTCAAAAAGTTTCTGAACGAAGAGCAGGACCCAAAAGCCATTGAAAAGATAGCAGGAAAACTGAATGAACTCCTGATGAACGAGGAAACGGTAGAATATATCGCCGTACAGAAAAAGCCCGCGGTTACGATCTCTCCCGATTGTGTGGCATTGACCAACAAAAGGATCATTTTTTGCCGGTCCAAAAACCTGGGCCTGGCAATGGACTTCCAGGATTACCTGTGGAAAGATGTAGCAGATTGTCAAATGAAAGAAGGTGTTTTCGGAGCTGAATTCACCATCAAAACAACAGACGGATCGATCAGTAAGATCGACTACCTGCCAAAAGCGCAAGCGAGAAAGCTCTATTCCTTCGCGCAGGAGCAGGAGGAAAAACAGCGTGAATACAGAAGGCAACTTGAGCTTGAAAGTAAGAGAGCCGGAGCGCAGCGGATTACCGTAAGCGCGCCACTGCCGTCTTCGCAGGCATCGCAGCCGCCTGCACAAGAAGAGCCCAGGCCCGTTGAAGATGAAATCATGGCTTCACTGAAAAAACTAAAGACATTGTTCGAAAACGAGTTGATTACCCAGGAAGAATATGATGCTAAGAAAGCAGAGATTCTGGCCCGGCTGTAAGCCTTTGTGGTAAGTAGCCAACCATGAATTATACAATGCCGAGTTTATTCGCCCGTCCGATTAATATGGCGGTATTCTTGGCTTCAAATTTTTCCAAAAGACTTTTACGGTGCGTATTTACAGTGGCTGTGCTGATAAATAGCTGTTCGGCTATCTCGATATTGGTATAACCCTGTGCTATCAGCTGGAGTACTTCTTTCTCCCGCCGCGTTATGGGAGGTTTCTTTTCCACGGGCACCCGTAACGCAGCCGCTACTTCTTCGCTCAGGTATATCTCGGCCCTTTGCACGGTTCGCAAGGCCAGCATAATTTCCTCTTTGGTTGCATTTTTTAACAGGTAGCCCGAAGCGCCGTTTTCCACCATGTCGTGTACAACCGTCTGCTGGTTAAAAGTGCTGAGACCTATTACCTGTACAGAAGGGTATAAACCTGTCACTTCCTTGCATAAATCGATACCGCTTTTATCGGGCAGGTTAATATCCATCAATATTATCTCCGGCTGCTGCAATTTCAGAAAACTGAGGCAGGATTCGGCATTCGTGGCATGTCCCATCCATTCTATAGATTCTTCGTTCAACAACAGGGCACGAATCCCTTCGATGACGATATAATGATCGTCTACAATGAACAGGCTTGTTTTCATGTATGCGTGTGCTGGTGATTGATGTTTTTAAACCGGTAATGTAATCAATACAGAAGTGCCGTTGCCAATAGCCGACTTCACGTCAGTTTTTCCTTTTAAAAAATCCACGCGGTTATTAATGCTGCTCCATCCGATGCCGCCCGGCTGGGCTAAGGCAGCAAGATCCATCCCCTTACCATCGTCTTCAACGGTGATGACCAGTAATTTTTCTGCTTCTGAATAATCAAGTTGCACCAATGCATTTTTTGCGGCGGCATGTTTTATAACATTATTGATCAGTTCCTGTATAATACGATAAATGGTAAGCGCCGTTATATGGTCTAGGTTTGCATCATTCAATTTTACGGAATGATAGCTGACCTGCAATACGGCACTGCGGTCTATTTCTGCACAAAATTCGTTCAAAGCCTTATCCAGACCATATTTTACCAATATCTCGGGCATCATATTATGGGCCACGCGGCGCATCTCCCGGATAGAGCTATCCAGCATATCCAGGCTTCGGTTGAACGCCCGGGCATTATCCGGCGTCATGATCAGATTTTCTTTCATATTGCTCAGGGAATATTTTATACCACTCAACATACCTCCCAATCCATCGTGCAGATCTTTTGCGAGCCTGCTCCGCTCCTGTTCCTCACCTCTGAGTACGGCTTCCGTAGCAGTGAGTTGTTTTTCGGTTTCCAACTCCTCGATCTTGGCCTGCTGCAACTTCTGGCGGCTTCTATAATTGCGGTATCCCAGGAGAGAGATAATCAGCAAGCCTGCTGCACCAGCCGCCAAAAAATAATTAAGTGTTGATTGCTGTTTTAGCCGGGCCTGTTGCAACTGTATCTGCGCGTCCTTTTTCTCCGCTTCAAATCGTTTGGCAACCATCAGCGTCTTCTGCTGTATTTGCTCGTTGTTGATCTCATTTTCAACTATGCCTGCGCTGTCCAATGCTTGTTCGGCACCGATTATATCCTGTACCGCATACAACACCGCGGACAAGGATTTTAAATTTTTTACGTGTTCGTATTTCAGCGAAAGACTATCACTGATGGCCAGCGCCTTCAGGATGTAATCCTTTGCCCGGGCATAATTCTTTTTATATAAAAAATAATGCGACAGGCCCCTGCTGGCTATGGCTTCACTTTCCGGTTCCTGTAGTTGCTGCGCCAGTGCCAGCGCCTTTTCGTAACAAGGCTTCATACTATCCGCATCGTACCGGTGCAGGTACACGTTACCTATATCGATAAAGCAGGTCATGACGCCCCGTGTAAAATCAAGTTTTTCAAAAATCGCCAATGCTTCCTTGTAGTATTTTAAAGCGCTATCCGATTCCTCTTTGCTGAAGTTATTACCGAAATTAACCAGCGCCAGGCCTAAGGACAGCGGCTCGTTTTCGTTCCGCAAAATAGCTACGGCCTGTACGCCAAGCTGCATTGCCTTTTCCGGCTGGTTCAACTCCCTGTACGTGTTTTGCATGGCATCACATATGCGCGCAACGAGTCTGCTGTCCCCTGCTTCTTCAAAATACCTTTTCGCCATCTCATACTGCAGCAGGGCATTCTCATAATCGCTGGTGTATTGATACACATTGCCCGTATTGGCGTAACATTTTGCAAGGATGAATTTATCATTCAACTCTCCGGCTAAGGCAATAGCCCGTTTGTTCAGCAGTAGGGAACTGTCGAATTGTGCTTTCTGATTCAACAAACCGGTGTAGCTGCTTATGTACTTGATGGTGCCGCGCGTGTAATTCAATTGCTCGCTTAACCTGCCGGCAAGGCGATAATAGTATGCCGCATCATCGGGACTGTTCAGTTCGTAAGCGTTCCCGATATCAAAGTACAACTGCACCTTGATGGTATCATTCCGTTGCAAAGGCAACAAACGCAGCAGACTGTCTATGTTCGTTGCCGGTTGTGCATTTGCACAAAAGCCAATCATCACCTGACAGATGACTTGTATGACCAATCGCTTTTTCATTGTACAAATGCTTTTTCGCGTGGTGCAAATTAAGCAGCGGCTTTTTATAAAGCAATCCTATTTTTTAATGATTAAGGTGTTGCATTCAAAATCATGCTTTTTTACGATTGTCTCGCCAACCCGGGCTGGCTAGTTTTACCAAACAAAACCCCCGCATCATGAAACGGACTATTCTTATTGCGCTCGGCACAGGTATTATGTTTACCAATTACGCTCAACAGAGACCTGGCTCTCCGGAAATAAAACCGGTAGCACAGAAGCCTAAAGCCAATAACGGAAATAACCAGCAAACCCAGCCTTCTGCTCCCGCCTATAACGATGCAGACTACTTTCTTGCCGTGGCAAAAATTTCTGTGAAAACCGGGAAAGATAATAAAGAGAAAGGCTCAAAACTAATCCTCAGAGTATACCCGGCTACAGGAACCGACAACTGGCGAAAGGGGTATTGCCAGGAAAATTTTACCAGCGAGCTTAAGATCTGGAACACCGACAATTTTACATTGCCCAGGGCTGCTGCATTCGATCAGAACTTCAACAGTCTTGCCAATTATAAACAAACGGGCATCATGATAGATATCAATTACAACACGCTCGGCAACGGGCCATTTTTTGGTATGGATGCCTGGAAAATTGAAGAAGTAGGTGTTACGCTTGAATTCAAAAACAGCAAGGGCGAGCCTCATCCGACCATGGGGTCCAAAACAATCTATTTCACCGACGCTAACATGTATCTGGATTTTACCAAGTGGCAGTTATACTGCAAAACCGACCAGTATTTCAACACGTTAACTCCATTTATCACCAACAGGCCTCAACCTTAAGCACATTATTCAACATCATAACTATTTACACATGCAACGCTTGTTAACCTATATCGCTGTTTTGTCATTACTCTTTAGTTGCAAGAAAGAGGACGACACCGCTGCAACTAACTTGCCCGCCGTAACCACAACGGTCATCTCTGCTATTACCTCAACCACCGCTGCCGGCGGCGGCACGGTAAGATCCGAAGGATCAACCCCGGTCACTTCCCGTGGTATCGTATGGAGCACTCAGGCAAATCCCACCGCAGACCTTCCGACGAAAACCAGTGATGGCAGCGGTACAGGTTCATATACTTCCACCATCACCGGGTTAACCGCCAATACGGTTTATCATGTAAGAGCTTATGCCACCAACAGTGCCGGTACAGCCTATGGGAATGAGGTAACTTTTACCGCTGCTGCTGCCAGGTTATATGTCTGTGGCACCGAATGGAACACCTCCTTATCCAAACAGCAATGCAAAATCTGGATAGATAACAATGCCGGCACATTCTGGGGAGGCAATGATGAGTCCTTTGGAGAGAGCATGTATGTATCCAATAGCGGCGACATCTATGTTGCAGGTTCCACCAAAGTGACGCAATGGCGCGCCACCTACTGGAAAAACGGTACGCCCACTTACCTCACCGACGGCAACTATGAAGCGGGTGTGAGCGGCATTTTTGTTGCCGGCACCGATGTATATGTATGCGGTACAGAAAGAAATCCGGCAGGGGTGCTGGTCGCCAAATACTGGAAAAATGGTGTGGCTGTTTCGCTGACAGACGGCACCACAGATGCAGAGGCAAACGATATCAGTGTTTCAAATAACATCGTACGCGTGGTAGGGTATGTTAAAAACAGTACCGGGATTAAAACAGCCCGGTACTGGAATGATGGCACTTCCAATCTGATCGGAAACGGCGGTGCAGCCAATGGTATTTTTGTTTCCGGAAATGATGTGCATATCGTTGGCACCTATAACGCCAGCAGTGACAGGGCATGGTATTGGAAAAATGGTTCCATCATTGACCTGAACAACGGTTACGGGGCCAACGAATTATTCATCACAGGAAACGATGTGTACGTAGCCGGATTTAACGACAGTTACAATGCTGCTTATTGGAAAAACGGCACGATGGTCAATCTTACCGACGGCGCCTCCGCCAACGCCATCTACGTGGCAGGCAACGATGTATACGTCGCAGGCAAAACGCTTAGCAATATACCCTGCTACTGGAAGAATGGCCAAAAGACCACCCTGTCGTCAAACACCGATTGGCGTAATAAGGCAACAGATATTTTTTATCGATAAAACCGTTAACCGTCGACAGCAAAGCCCTTCAACTTTTACTGAAGGGCCTTGCTGATTTATACCGCTTAAAGATCATTAAAGTTGATGACTATTGCACCACCACCCTTCGCACTTCATCCATACACTTTAACGTATAAACTCCTTTGGAGTGCCTATCCATTGGAATGGAGATCAGGCCGCTTGCCTGTTGCTGCCGCCATATCAAACGTCCCTGTGCATCATAAAGAAATAAATCAGCAGGTTGGCTTACCTGCACTTTCAACACACCATTGACAACCGGGTTTTCTTTAATGATAAACCTTTGTGTCACGTCACTGAATCTGATCATTCTGATGTCAGAGAAACTCACCCGCCCATCCAGGTCCGTTTGTTGGATGCGGTAATAGTTAACACCGTTGGGGGGAGACGGATGCGAATAGTTGTAAGTACGTAATGAAGTGCTGTTACCTGCCGCAGCAACAACAGCAATATCGTTCCATGTACCGGTTTCCGTTTTATGCTGAACGGTAAAATCTTTCGTGTGCTGCTCGGAGGCCGTACTCCAGTCTAGGGCAATGCCATTGTCTTGTTTGCGGGCATTGAAAGAGGCCCATGTGAGTGGCAACACCGAGGAGGAATAAAGACGGAAATTGTCAAAAGCCATCGCACCCGGATTCTGGTTGTTAACGAAGATATTAAACCGCAGATCCAGGGTAGTGCCCGTGCCCGGAATAACAGCAGTGATCTCTGACAATGTATTTCCCAGCGTATAAATCCCGCCATCTCCGATCCTGTCACCATTCAGGTCAAATCCAAGCGGGCCGCCCGATGCTGTGTTGTCATTGCAATGAGCACCCACGATTTTGATCCAGGCGCCTCCGTCGATGCGATAAGCAACGGATATCGAATCCGTAGCAGGAAGAAAGGGCAGGCCCTGAAATGAGGCCGCGGAATTAGCACCAAACAACCCGCGGAAAGACAATCCGGTTTTACCGCTAATATTAATCCCCGACCAGGTTATCGACTGAGCTGCGCTGATGGTATTGTTGGCTCCGCATCCCGGACCTTTGTCAATATCCATCGCCGCCCAAAACTTCGCTCCCGTAAAGCCCGAAAAAACAATCGGACTGATTTCGGCACCGGTTGTTCTTTTAAAATAAGAAAGCGTGGGAGAAGTACAGGCGATAAACTCCGCTACAGATACCACCCGGCTACCCGATGAAGGCGAACCGGCATCTTCAAAATTATCTGACCAGAATTGCGTTTGCGCTTCAACATGGCTGATTGACGCCAAAACAAAAAAGAGTAAGCAGGGTAGTTTTCTATGCATAATATATCGATTTAGAGGTAAAGCAGGACGATTTAACCGGACGCGTGATACCCTCCCCATTCCGTGTGGATGTAAAAAGGCGGACCGTTACCGAGAGAAAAATCCTCATCAGGGCTGGTGGTTTGATATCAAATAAAGGAAGAAGATGATGGCCTGGCAGGTTGTAACCGGCCTTTGTATAATGATATCAAAGCTACTATCCTGCGGCAGCCTGAGGTTGGGAAAAAGGCGTGACGCGGCAGGACAAATCAGGGACAAATCCCCGTTTTAACCCGCAATGGCTGTTGATTGAGAATAGTTTAGAGGCGGATAATGGTGTCGATGAGTTCCTGGTCGTTAGACAGGCCGATCTTTTTGTAAAGCCGGTACCGGGCTTTCCGGGCACTGTCTACGGTAATGTTCAGGGCCTTTGCCATGTCCGTAATACTGTGGTTCAATTTGATCAATGCTGAAATGCGCAGTTCGTTTTGGTTCAAAACGGGATACTCCTGCTTCATTCGCTCAAAAAATGCCGGATACACTTTTGAAAACAATAAGAGGAACTCATTCCAATAGGCATCAGAATGGAGCTTATTGGAGGAAATCATATCGCGCAGTTCGGTGATATCGGTAGCTTTCTGAAGGTCGAGTTCTTTTACCAATTGTGCCCTTTCATTGCGCAGGTCGTCGATCTCCTTCCGGTAATCGTGCTCGCGGGAGGGAACAGTTGCTATATATTTCCGCTTGTTGCGTTTTTGCCGGTAGAGCCATAAGGCGAGTAGTACCAACACAAGGGCGGCCGCCAATGCAAAAGTACTCACGCGGTAGACGGCGATCCTTCTTTTGGCGGCTTCCAGGTCGCTGGTCATTTTATCCGTGACCGTGGCTTTGTATTTCGAAAACTCCTTCCCGAGTGCCTGGTCTTTCTCTTTTAAATAAATAGAATCCTTCCAGTCGTAGAACTTGCGGAGGTATTTGTTGGCCTCGGCAAAATTGCCCTGCCTTTCGTTCAGTAAGGCCAGCGTTTCGTAGTTATCGCGGATGTCTGTAATAAGTTTTAAGGGAATGCTTCTTTGCAGGGAAGAAGTGGCATACTTGAGGCTGGAATCATAGCGGGCATTTTCCAGGTAAATTCTGCCGAGGTTAAATTCGAGATGTGCCAGCCCGGCCTCATCTTTCAGCGCCGAACGGATACTGTAACTTTTATAGGCGTAATCCAGGGCAAGCTCCCTCTTTTGTGACTTGAAATAACACCAGGATAAATTAGCGTAAGCCAGACCCAGGGCATATTGGTTATTGGTCTTTTGATAATAAGGCAATACTTCCAATAAATAGTCGATGGCCTTGCCGAAGTTGTTCAGATGGGCTTCGGCATTGGAGATATTGAACTTGATCATCGGAATATCTTCTGCCAGGTTATACCGCTCTGCTTTTACCAATGTGCGTTGCAAATGCAGCAGCATCTCGTCGTAACGGTTAAGGAACTGGTACAGGTTGCCGAGGTTCATGGCGGCACGTACCTCTATATCGCGGATCTCATTTTTCTCGCACACGTCTATTGCCTGTGTGAAAAGAGTGGCGGCCATGTCATAGTTGCCGGTACGTTGATTGGCATTGCCGAGGCTGAGCAGGTAGGCCGCTTTCTGCAAGGGTGTACCGGTTTTCTCGAGTAGCGGCGCAATTTGTTTTCCTTTATCGAGCGTGGTGGTGAACTGCCCCTGGATATTCAGGGCACGGAGTTCTTTGAGCTCGAAGGCGAGTTGTTTTGCAGGCAGATTATTTTTTCGGGCGATGGCAACGGCTTTCTCCACCCAACCGGATACCAGTGAGGGGCGGCTTTCGGTGTTGAGGTCGATGAGTTCGGTATAAAGTTTCAGTCGGATGCTGTCGTGGGGAGCTTCCCTGATGTCGCTTAACAGCTTATCGGAGCGGAGGAGAAGGCTGTCCTGGCTTCGGGCCGGGAGAAAGGTAAACGTGAGAATGAAAGAGAAAAAAAGTTTCCGGGCTTTTGAGGGCATAGTTTCGGCTGTTGAAGCGCTAAGATAGAGAGATAATGATTTCGTGACGTGGATTATGCCTGAATAATAAGACAGGTGTATATAGCAATCATCCAAAATAACGAACCAGGCCATCCTCCGATAAAATCACTCCGCGAAAAAAGGGCCAACTGATTCAGATTTTAAAATATCCTCTTTCCGTATATTTAATATGAAATCTTCTGCCGTCGTTACGAAGTGCGGCACTTAATAAGCATGCTATGCGAAAGGTCTATATAATACTGCTATTGGTTACCGGATTGAATCAGTTGTACTGTTACGGCCAGGCTTCCGGATCTCCTGCTGTCCATAAATTTTTTGCTTTTGTAAACAGCTACCAGGTGGATAGTTTACAGTCTCTACTTACGGATGACTTTCAGCTCAGGCGTACCTACAGCAGTTATAGCCATGACAAAAGATCATTCATCGAAAATTATATTCCGCAGTCGAAAAATTTCAACGGAAAGTTCAGCATTGTATCAGTAACCCAAAAACAGCAGGTTGCGTCAGTTTTGGTAGAAGATCAAAGTGATTATCTTAACTATCTCCGGATTGACTTTCCAAAATGGGAATTCCAACTGTCGATGAACGAACAGGGACAAATTGTAAAAGCAACGATCGATACCACTACCGGTTATGAGTTGTATTTAAAACAAGTGGTGGAAAAAAGCCAGCGATTCGAGGAATGGCTTAAACAAAAGTATCCAGGCGAATCCAACACATCACCCCAGGACTCCGGACTTTTATTGCGACGATTAAAGGAATACGCTGATGGATTTTAATGAGCGAGATAATTGACGAGAAGAACAGCCTTCTGTTAATGCCGCTATCGATTTATGCTATATCTTCAGCAAATGAAAAGACTTGCCGCCTGCCTTCTTTTAGCCCTTGTAGCTGTGAGCCATATTAACTGCGCGATACAAGCGTCACCCGGCCAGAGCCCATCCGGGAAATCCGGAATCATCACCGGTGCTGACCAGACGGAAAAATACCTCCCCTACCTGAAAGGCAAACGGATAGCATTGGTCGCTAATCAGAGTTCCATCATCGGCGGGACAAGCAGCGTTGACAGCCTGCTGAGTCTTGGCGTTAACATTGTAAAAGTATTTGGGCCGGAGCACGGCTTCAGGGGAAATGCCAGCAACGGTGCGGTGGTAGGCGATGAAAAAGATGCCAAAACAGGTATCCCTATCATTTCATTATACGGCAGAAATGAAAAGCCGACAAAAGAACAATTGGCTGATGTCGACCTCCTCGTCTTTGACATCCAGGATGTGGGCTGCCGTTACTACACCAATATTAATACGCTGGAACACGTCATGCAGGCCTGCGCGGAAAACGACAAGGAACTGCTCATACTGGACCGGCCCAATCCCAACGGATATGTGGTCGATGGGCCCGTGATGACCGAAGACAAATTTAAATCGGCCATCGGCATTCATTACACACCAATGACCCACGGCATGACCATCGGCGAATTTGCCCAATACCTGAACGGTGAAGGATACCTGAAGAAACCCTGCAACATTAAAGTCATAAAAGTGGCTAACTACAACCACGACATGCCATATGTGTTGCCCGTGAAGCCCTCGCCCAATTTAAATACACAACAGGCGGTCATGTTGTTTCCCAGCCTTTGTATGTTTGAAGGCACGGCTATCAACGAAGGCCGCGGAACTTACATGCCCTTCACCATCTTAGGCGCCCCCGCACTGAAAGGACAATATTCGTTTTCCTATAAACCCGTCAGTATTCCGGGGATGAGTGAAAGCCCGCGACACAAAGACTCGGTTTGTTATGGACTTGACCTCCGCAATTATGATATCAGCCAACTGCGCAAAAGCCGGCAGATCGATCTTAAATTATTGATTGAACTGTACAATGCCTACCCGGACAAGGCCCATTTCTTTATGCCTGGCAGGGCCGGCCAGGATATATCAACGTTTGATCTGCGTATCGGTACGGATCAATTAAGAAAGCAGATCATCGCCGGCGTACCTGAGGCCGAAATCAGGAAAAGCTGGGAACCGGGATTACAGCAATTCAAAGCGATAAGGGCGAAGTATTTGTTGTATCCCTGATGGTCATGAATCTAAACCGCTGCCTCGCTGACACCGGACAGTTTTGACATCTTTTACTACCTGACCCTTCCATTCTCCGCTTCGAGCGCTGAGCTGCGTACACGGGGCGCTTTGCTGTTTTTATCGATCAGCTTCCAGGTAAAATTGAGACGGATCTGTCTCGTTTCAAAGTAACTATAACTGCGGATATAAAACTGGTCCATATCCTGAACGCTGCGTGACCGGGAGCCTTTATAAATATCGTTGAACGCAAGCCGGACAACAGCATGTTCACCAAATGTTTTCTGCAGAGCGATATCAACCTGGCTTGTATGCCTGTGAATCTCATTGGCTGCATTCAAACGGCGGCTGTTATAAATGGCCGTTAATTCTGCGCCGAATGTGCTGCTTATCCTGAACCGTTGTACCAGGTTCATCCTGCCCGCCCACTGCTTCACGGCAAAGTTGACCATTTTTGTATAGGCGATCTCATTACGCATCCGTAGTGCCGATGCGTTCAATGTCGCATCCCACCAGTTCCTGATTTTTATCACTTGTGTCAACGTAAATCCCAGGCTTCGCTGACTACCCACATTACGCGGAATCATGACGATTTGATTGCCGTTAATACTGTCCGTAATACGTGCATAGTAATGGGTCGTGTTGGCATAATTAACACCGGCTACGGTTGAACTCCGGTAAACATATTGCAGGCTCAACCGATCGGTCAATTGCGGTTGCAGGTAAGGATTGCCCTGCCAATAGGACAACTCATCCAGCAGGTAAACAAACGGATTGAGATCCGGATAAGCCGGGCGGTCGATACGGCGTGAATAAGCGAGGCTAAAATTATGTGTATCGCGCGGTTTGTATCCGATGCTGAGCGCAGGGAAAAAATTGGTATAATTCCTTGTAATGGTATCACTCTTATTGTCCGTATTCTCCATGCGGATGCCCGCCTGCCAGGACCATTTTTTCCAATTGTTCTTGTAATTGATATAGGCGCTGGTAACGGTTTCCGCAAAAGAAAAATAATCGGAACGGCGGTTATCTAAGCTGTCGGTATTTTTTACATGATAAAATTGTCCATCGTTGACTGACTTTACGCCGGCTATTTTCATACCCGTTTCTATTTTACCATTCCACAGGTTGCTGGTGTAATCAATTTTCGCCGCTTTCAGTCGTATATCGATCTCATTGAGGGTGCGGTAACGCGTATCGCTTTGCAATACTTCTGTTACATCAAGGTACCGGTTCGACTGCAGGTTTCTATTGGCTTTATTAAAATAACCGATATCTGCGTCGAGGTTTAGTCTTCGTCCTTCTTTGTCTTCGTACTGGTAATTGACGTTTCCATTATAGCGCTGGGTATGCTGATAATAATAATCATTGATCGCGTCCAATAGTTGGTCGGTAACAACGGAACCTGGTAAACTGATCACGGTGCGGGTATCTGTCAAGCCGCCGCCGGTGATGAAATTAGCACTGGCCATCCATCCCACTGTGTGTTTTTGATTGATGGCATAATCCATACCCACTCTCGAATTAAAACGTTGTCTTTTATCTTCATCGTAAGTAGCGCTGGAATAGCTGCGGTTGTTTTGCCGCCGGTCTGTTCCATAATCGTATGTATACCGGCCTACAAAATGACTATACGTAAAAAAGAAATTGAGTTTGTTCTTTCGGTAATTCAGGTTAATGTCTGTATTCTGTCTTAAGGTAATACCGTAGCTAAGTCCCGAGCCTATGCTGCCGTTTAATCCCCGGGTCTGAATTTTATTTGTACGGATATTGATGATGCCCGCTGTGCCGGCAGCATCATATTTGGCGCCCGGGCTATTGATGATCTCGATACTTTTAATCGAGGAGGATGGCATGGCCTGCAGCAGGTCTATCAATTCCTTTCCGGATAAATAAGAAAGTTTGCCGTCGAGCATGATGGTAACGCCCGACCGGCCGTTGAGGCTGATAGTGGTATTATTGATAATGGAAATACCCGGCGCTTTCTTCAACGTTTCCAGGGCCGACGACCCGGCAGCGTCTGGCGAGGCAGCCACATTATAAACAAGCGTATTGGGGTCGCTGCCGATTTCAATCACGGGTTTCTGTGCGGTGACTACAACGGTCTGCATGGTGGTGCCGGGGCGGAGTGATATGGTTCCGAGATCGGTATCGGAGTTGAGGGCTATGACTTGTTCGTATGAATGGTAGCCGGCGTGTGTGATCGTGAGGCGGTATGTTTTCTTTTCTTTCAGGGAAAAGTTGAACCGGCCTGCGCTGTCCGTGAGTACTATCTGCTGATCAGGGGATATAAAAACGGTGGCGCCTGTGAGGGTGGAGACGGAATCGCTGACGGTACCGCGTAATGTGATAGTCTGGGCTACAGCCGTGGTTGTATAAATAAAGAAAAAAAGGGAATAGAAGACTTTCATGTTGGCCATTTCGCAATAAGCAGTATCGCTAAAATTAGGGAAGGAAAAATAAAAAAGGGATGCGTTTTTGTGCGGGGGAGGTTTCCCCTTTAATTTGACCCACACTATGCTGAATTATTCAGGTTTCAGGCAGCCGAATGGATCGGGTTCAGGTACGACCTTGACACAAAAACTTTAATAAGCGGATGACATTATTTACTTCAATGCGAAAAAGGCACTGCGCTTGAGCCTCCCAAATATGCATGTATTGTTTACGGTTGTTTTGTTACCACTAAATTCCTGAAATGGGCCTCTGTTCCCGGTCCGATCCAAAGCCCGATGCTTCCCGTCAGGTTATCACCATGTTTCAAATCCGAAACAATCAATGTCGGCTGCGTTGCGCCATGAACAAATAATTTAGCCGTATTCCCTTTTACTTCAATTTTAACCCTGGTCCATTTGGCCGCTTCAAGATCAACATAGGTCTCATATTTTTTCGGAAATTCTTCCCGCAATTTATACCACGGATAGTCGGGATAAGAAATGTATTGAACAGAATGGTTTCTTCTAACCTGGTCTTCAGCGCGTCCGTTTGTGGGCCTTAGATAAATGCATTCAAATTTTGAATTGGAATGGTCGATACGAAAAGCAACCCCGACAAATCCTCTTGCGCCCTCACCGCTGTTTTTCATGGGCTCCCCGGCCAGCTCCACTTCGATAGTTCCGTTATGAAAAGTAGAGTCTGCCAACTTTACCAACCGCAGCTCCGTATCCAGCGCGGGATCACTATCGGCTACTCTTAAAGAGCGTTTTGCTTTGTATACGTCCGGTTTAACAACTACGTTGCTTGTCCGGAGATTTATCGTGTCAGTCAGCGGGTAAGTCAGCTTCGTCACCTGTCCCTGTGCAACCAACGTTGCGAACACCAGCCAAAAGATAAAAACTGTATGCTTCATACTGTTTGATTTACTAAACATCTGCCGGCCCAAAAATAAACCGTTTAATATAATCCCCGTAGGAAAGTACCGACAGCTTTTCGAAGATAAGTGCAGCGCTGCAGAAATGCACTTGTTATAATAATGTCTGTTTATTGGGCTGGCCAGCTTGCAACTACAACCCAATCCGGAGGTCCCAAAAATCATACTTTTTTACGATTGTACAAGCTTCCGTAGCCGCCTACATTCACCGTACCAATTTTATGTATGAAAAAAGTAATTCTTTTTGTCATGAATTTCGCCCTGGTTGCATCCGCTCTGGCTCAAAAACAGGTTTTTGATGTATTGAACTACACCCCACCCAAGGACTGGGATAAAACAGAAACGCCGCAAGGCATACAACTCTCCACGAAAAATGATGGCCAGGGAAATTATGCAACCGCTGTTATTTTACGTTCGACAGCAACCACGGCAGCCTCGCAGGAAAACTTTAACAACAGTTGGGATAAACTCGTCAAAGGGACCGTATCCGTTTCCGGAGAGCCAACAACCCAACCTGCCGTTGAAAAAGGATGGGACATTGTTTCCGGACAGGCCCGCTATACCGATGGCGCCAATAAAGGATGGGTAACACTCATCACCGCCACCGGAAACGGTAAAATGGCTAATGTAGTCATACTAACCAATACCGATAACTATCAAACCCAGATACTGGATTTTATAAACAGCCTTGACTTAAACGAAACGGCAACTGCACAAAAACCTGTTTCGTCAACAAATACTGTAACGGGTCCGGGAATCAAAAACACTTACTCCATTACCGTTCCGCCTACCTGGAGTTTAAATGCCGGGGGAAATAATCTGGCGGTAGAAAAAAATACGAATACCGGTAAAAGAATAATTGAGTTTATGAGTATGATACAATCGTCGGGCAGTTTAGAAAAGGATATGGAGCATATTTTCTTTGAGGTCTTTGATGGCTGGAGCTTGCATAACAGCCCCAATAATCTTCTTTTTGAACAGGGTGATCATGAAAAAGGGTTGACGTCTCAAGGGCTTCCTTACTATATGCTAAGCAACAGCATTAGCAAAAATGGCAGCGATGTTATAAAAGGCACCGTATTGCTTATACAGGCAGGAACCAACGTAGCAATTGTTAACTCGGCCGATAATATACTGGGCAGTGAAACAGAGATGGCTTTAAATTTCCTCCTGTTCACCTTAAAAATAAATGGTGTTGCCGGAAAAAATGTCGACTATAAAAAGCAGCTAACAGGTACATGGGGCTCCAACAGCGGTTTATATGGCAATAGCTTAAGCACTGTCACCAGCTACCTCGCAGAAGGCAAATACTATGTGTTAACGCAATCTTCCTATACGGTCGGATATGACTATTACAATGACTTGATCAAGAACAGGAAATTTAAAAGCCATGGATTATTTTCCGTAAAAGGGAATATACTGGAAAGAAAATATGGTTCAGGTGCGGCCACCAACTACTTCATTCGATTTTACGCAAGAAAATATGGGAAAAATGATTGGGAAAATGTGATGAGTTTGTATGACTGTAATTACGATAAAAATAAAATAGAAGCGGTTATTCGTTTTCACAAGATTTAATTAAATACTGGTATACAAATGAAAAAGATATCATTCTTTCTTTTATTCAGTATAGCAACAATTGCCGCCTTTGCCCAAAAACCGTCCAAAGAACAAATGGAAGCGGACAAAAAAAGAATGGCCGAGGCGATGAAAAAACTGAATGAAACAACTTCGAAAATGAGCCCTGACGCCAAAAGAATGTATGATAGTATGATGAATGCGATGGGGGCGGGAAAAACAATGAATGCTGCCATCAACCAGGTAAACAGCAACCAGTCAACCAAAGGCAATAAGGTGGCAACCGGCGCTGTTACTGCCAGAAATACCAAAACCATTGCCGCTACACCTTCCAATGCAACGATCAGTGCATTTATCGGCAATACCGGCACTGCAACATTTGCCGCGGTGTTACCTGCCGCAAAAAATAAAGCCTCCGATATCTATAATAAACTGAAAGAAAAAGGAGCAACCAGCGATGAAATGGGCAACGCTGCTACTGCATTGTGGGTAGGTGGTCGTACCCAGATTGCATTGAGCTTAATGGCACAGGTATGTAAAGAGGATGCCAATAACACCGACAACCTGAATAACTATGCGGCGATGTTAACGATGATGGGTGCCCCTGAAATGGCGATCCCTATTCTCAATAACCTCAATAACCGGTTTAAAAACAACAGCACCATTCTCAATAATCTTGGCCAGGCCTGGTTTGCTTCAGGTGATGTGGACAAAGCTCGAAAATATTTAGATTCCACACTTGCACTTGCTGCATCACACCCGCAGGCCAACCAGACAATGTGTTTGATTGCCGGAGGCAGGGGCAACAAAACTGCCGCCGCCGCCGCGGCCAAAGCCGCTTTCAGACAAGGGTACAGCGGTGCAAGGGCCGACCTGTTGAGAAACCTGGGCTACTCACCCGGTGCTGGTGATTACAACAATTTTCCACCTGCCAATAGCAGCGACGATTTGCTCAACCTTGGAGGCTTTACTATGCCCGCCTTTCCAAAATCAGTAGCAGAATGTAAGGCGCTGGACCCGGTATGGAAACAATTCCGGGCAGACATTGATCAACGTTTAAAACCATTACAAAAAGCCGTCGAGGAGTCCAATAAACAAACGCTGCATCAATTAGAACAACAACAAAAGCAATTTATGGACGCCCTGAACAAGACCAAAGCAAACCCCGGTTCGGTAAGCGCGGGTGAAGCAATGAAAATTATAAGAGCACCCCTGTATGCAGAAAAAATGAATGCAAGAGAAAATATAGTGCTAAAAAATCTGCAACAAAAAAAACAGGCTGCTGCCCAAAGCATCAGGGATTATTTAACTGGTGAAGGCGGCGCTTTAAAGAAAAAATATGACGATGCAATGGTTGTCATCAATAAGAAAATGAGCGACGTGGGCGAAGGCGGAAGTACGACATTAGAAATGATCTGCCGGGAATCGGTAAAAGCATCGGATGCATTTTTAAAACCCTACAATACCAAATTAGAAGGATTGTACAACGACTACCTTGCCGCTGAGAAGCAACTGCTAAATGAAATAGCCTATTCATCTCTCTATACCACTTATCCTGAACTGCTGCCGGGCATCTATGCAGGATTGCAGGCGCAATGGTTAAAGGATCTGAGTTTAACGCAAAACGGATTCAACTTTGCCAACATCACAAAATATGATTGTACCGATGAGGCTGCAGGTAAAGGCGGCCGGCTCACGGAATTCAAAAATCCCGGCTGTAACATCAACAATGAATTCGGCAGTTCAAAACTCGGCTTTACCATGACGCTTACCTGCAGCGGACTGACTACCACGGTTAATGTCGGGGTGATCGGCGGCACTTTAAACCAGGACCTGGACCATGCAGGGTTTGGCGATTCCTTTAAAAATTGCACCGTAAGTGTAGGCCCTAAAGTAAGTGCCGGGGGCAAGCTGGGGCCATTGCAAGCCAGTGTAAGCGCAGGCGTAGGGGCAGATATTGAAATAGACAGAACAGGCGTTACCGATGTGGTGCTGGTGGGCGGTGTGGAAGCGGCGGCAGGTGCAGGCCCAATCGGCGCAAGTGCCGGTGTGGAAGGAAGAATGAGCCTTAACAGCGGTGCGGCCTCCGTAAATGGCACCGGTATTTTCAAATAATTATTCCTGTTTTTTAGTAGCTAAACTAGTATACCACACCATGAAAAAGTTTGTTATCCTTTCAGTAGTTGTGTTCGCAAATACTGTTATTTTTTCCCAGGCAATAAAAAAAATAACCAACCCGCCTACGCCCTGCAATGGAAGTGCTGATGATGTGACCGGAATTTATACGGACCATAACAATACCAAATATGGATTTACTTTAAAAGGTACATCCGCCGAAAAATCGGTGATGATGAAAAACCTCATCGCCATTGAAAAGCTGGAAGAAGCAAGCCGCGGCAATTTTAAATTGACAGGCTGTGTGGCAAGGGTAAGTTTTAGCACGTCGGGCAGTAGTATTTATGGTAAAAATGTTTACACTACGTATGTTTACCAGCTGGGCGTTTATCCATTCGTTTGCCATGTAACGGAGCATGCAGTTAAAATAGTAGATGAATACAGAACAGTTTTCCGGGTAGAGATGAACCCATACATCCCAACAGGTGCCAAAGCGGGTGGCACCGGAGAGTTTTATATAAAATACGGCAACCCGGTTTACGACATTTCCATAGAAGCAAAAGCGGGTCCTGATTTTGAAAAAGAAAAAAAATCCAATCCCAGTCGCGTATCGCAATATATTTCAGAAGCCCTGCTGCTCGGCAGCCGCTCTGATGCTTATAAAAACTTTCATGATGATTTTCTGAAGCTCAACAACGGCAATGGCTATGTTGAACATTGGGAAATGGGCGGCCGATATGATAAACATGGCCCTGATTCGTACCAATGGATAGATCGACGCTATTTTATCACCAGGTCCGGTGCGCCTCTATTGATACCCGTAAGTCGTAAACAATACCTGCAGGACATGCTGGAATATTTTGAAATAGAGAAGGCCAATTTTGAATATGCCAATGCGGAAAAAATTAAAAACACAGGCAATAATACTTCCGAGTCTGCAAAAAGAACACTGGCAGCTTTGGAAGCCGACAAACTTGCTTACCCCAAAATCTACGAAGCCAAAAAAGCAAAAGTGCATGAACTGCTGGCCAAACAGAAAACCGAATGGCTGCAAAAGCCGGCAGTGGTCGATAACAACAATTGGCTGAAAGATGCCAATACCAGGTTGGAGGCTTTGGGGAAATTTTACGATGCAGAAGGAGAAAAAACATCGGCGCTGTATGTTTTAAACCCGGCCTATTTTACGGCCAATAACGGGCAGCCCGCAAAACCCTTGTTGATAGAAGTACAGTTCCGTTACGAAATCGGCAAGGATAGAGGACACTCAACAAGGCTCTTTAATAACTGGGAACAGCATTTTGATATGGATGCTCTGCGGAAGATGATACAGTAATTATCCAAAATCCTCTTTTTTAATGATGCCGTTGATTAAGCCGGGCACTTAGTTTTACTGTACCCATTAAACTTCTTATTACAAAAAAACCTCAGCGGGTAAATCAGCAAAACATCCTGATTTGGGAAATTGATGCGATGCCTTCAACCCAATCAGTCAATTCCTCGATTATGAAAAAACAGCTTTTATTCCCCTTTTTTATTGTAATGACGCTGGGGTTTATTGGTAGTTGCCACCCGGCTGCCGCCCAAACGCTTGTAGCCAGCTATCCGCTCAATGGCAATGCCAACGATGTAAGTGGCAATGGATTAAACGGCATTATCAATGGCACGCTTACACCTGTTGCCGACAAGTATGGCAATGCCAACAGTGCCATGAGCTTTCCGGGAAACGGTTATATCAGCGTTGCAGACAACGCTTTGCTCCGGCCAGGTAGCATATCCATTTCCTGTTGGGCAAAAGTTGGAGCGACCAACCTTTTAAATTCTTTTGTCGATAAGGCCATTGGTAACTGCATCAATGATTCCTGGCAATTTGGAACAATTAATAATAATTTCAACGGTTATGTTTCCAACTCTTTTTCCTGCGGCGACTTTGTCTTTCTTTCGACACCTCAGAATTTTGATGACTGGAAATTTATTGTTTATACAATAGATGCTGTGAACCACAGTATGTCGCTTTATGCAGATGGCTTGCAGCTCGCTACGGGCAGCTATGCTGGCCCGATACAATATGACAATACGCCTGTTTTAATAGGTGCAGCTTATGAAAATGGCAACGTCGCCTTTCTGCTCTCCGGCGGAAGTCTTGATGAGGTAAAAATCTATGACGGGGTATTGTCGCCGGTACAGATAGCCACCCAATACTTTAACGAAGTAGCCACCAATAAGCCCGGTAGCGGCAACGCCATTACCGTTGATGGTGTGGACGATTATGTGCAACTGCCTTCGGTACTAAATGGCGCTACGCAATTTACCATTGATTTCTGGATCAAAACAACCGAGAACAGAACCAACAATACCTACTGGCAAAAACCAACCATACTGGGCAATGCGAACAGCGCCACTTCGGATGGCGATTTTGGAATTACGACCAATGGCGGCATGATCGGTGTATGGCATGGCCTCTGCTGCGGCGACCAGGAACTTCAAACAACCAAAGCAATCAACGACAATACCTGGCATCATGTGGCGGTAGTAAACGATGGAACTACTATTGTATTATTTGTCGATGGCATCCAACAGCCGGGAAGTATACCTACCAATGGCGGAACACTACGAAACAGCGCCCTGCCCTGGCGGCTGGGGATGAACAACTCCTGCTGCTCAGGCGGCTCACCGCACCAGGGCACTTTGGATGAAATCCGTTTTTGGAATGCAGCACTTACCCAAAGCCAGATCCGCGACAGGATGTGTAAAAAAATTACCAACGCAGATATACTTTTCAATGATTTGTCAGCTTACTACAATTTTGATGAAACCCTGGGCAACTCCGTTTTTGACAAAAGTGGTCATTCACAATATGGTATACTCATCAACAGTGCCCCGAGGGTAACAAGCGGCGCCCCTATTGGCAATGCGTCGGTACACGATTATGTAAATGCGGTGAAAACGGCAACTATTGCTCATGCCAGCGGCGAAAGCTTTACAGTAACTTCTTCAGCAGGCAATCCGGATGGAATACAAGTGTACAGGGTAGATGAACAGCCGAATACACTAAACGGTGTCGGTGCCATTGGCACAATGAACCACTACTTCGGTGTATGCCAGGCCGGCGGCACTTTGCCACAATACACGGCCGCATATAACTACACCGGCAACACCGATGTAAATGCAGGTAATGAAAATGCACTTGCGCTATTTAAACGAAACGACAACTCTGTTAACACCTGGACAAATGGCGAAGCTTCACTGGATATGAGTGGTAACACACTAACGCTTACAGGGCAAAGCACCGAATATATACTAGGGCGTACAACAGGTACACTGCCGCTTCGTCTGCTCTCCTTTTCTGCGGTTAAGCAGAATGAAAATGTGCTGCTGCAATGGCAAACGGCGGATGAAATCAACACATCGTACTTTGAAATAGAGCACAGCATCGATGGTGTTATTTTCAGAAAAATCGGTATCGTCCATGCTGCTGATAACAGCGGCACGCATTATTACAACTTTACCGACTATGCACCGGCGCAGGGCATCAATTACTACCGCCTGAAACAGGTGGACAAGGATGCACAATACACTTACAGTCCCATTGCCAAAGTTGTGTTTGAAAAAGAAGCGTCATTGCTAACCGTTTTCCCAAGCCCCGCCGGTAACACCATCACCATAAAGTATACCGGTAACCAGCAAAAAATACAGCTTACCGTGTTCGATCTTGCCGGCAGGCAGGTAATGTCTAAAGAACTGAAAGATCAAAGCATCTGGCAGGCCGATGTGTCGGGCCTCGCTAAAGGAACCTACACGATACGGGTTAATGATGGGGTGAAGGAATCGCTTGGGAGGTTTATGAAGTTGTGAGTGGGATTAATAAGAGCACAAGACATTTACAAAGCCCTTCAACAGTGTTGAAGGGCTTTGTCTTGGGAACCGACTCAATAGGAATCAAGCATCCGGCAATGACCTTTTGAACAAAACAACTTCGGACGTTTCAACAAAGCCACCAGCGTCACGGCTGTCTATTTTTGTTTCAACAAATAAAAATAAATAGCAATGACACAGAACAATTATCAGGGAGCCTTACAACAATCAACCGGCTCCGGCTTTAATGCAAAATCAACCACCAGTGATGTAATCAAAGACATCGATCTTACAGGTAAGATCGCCATTGTAACCGGTGGCAATACGGGTATAGGCCTGGAAACAACGAGAACACTGGCAGCAGCAGGCGCAACAGTAATTGTACCTGCAAGGGATATTGAAAAGGCCAGGAAAAACCTGGAGAACATCAACCATGTAGAAATCATGTCAATGGACCTGCTCGATCCGGCATCCATTGATGCATTTGCCAACAGTTTTATGGCGTCCGGCCGGCCGCTGCATTTGCTCATCAATAATGCAGGTATCATGTGGGTACCCCTTCGCCGCGACCAGCGTGGTATCGAATCACAACTGGCGACCAACTACCTGGCACAATTCCAACTTACGGCCAGATTATGGCCTGCCCTTAAAAAAGCGGGTGGCGCCAGGGTTATCAATGTGTCTTCGCAGGGACATCAATTTTCGCCTTTTAATTTCGAAGATCCTAATTTTCTGCACCGTGCATACGAAACATTGGCAGCTTACGGCCAGTCAAAAACAGCGGTCAATCTTTTTTCAATGGAACTTGACAACCGTGCACGCGACTACAACGTAAGGGTTTATGCCGTACATCCCGGCTCCATCGGCGGAACGGAGCTCGGAAGAGAAGCACCATTAGAGCTGTTTCAGCAAATGGGGTTCGTGGACGCAGACGGCAATATGCTGCCGGAAGTAGCCGCAGCGCTTAAAACAATTCCGCAAGGTGCTGCCACAACAGTCTGGTGCGCTACCTCTCCTTTGTTAAATACTATTGGTGGTGTTTACTGTGAGGATGCGGACATCGCCTCACCAAATACAAATGTGTCCGAAGGAAAAGGCGTAAATCCGTATTCGCTGGATGAAGCCAGTGCAAAACAACTGTGGACGCTTAGCGAAGAAATGACGGGGATAACATTCAACCTTTAATATTCAATAAAATAAATAACCATGCAAACGCTCAAAAATAAAATTGCTGTAATAACCGGCGGCAACAGCGGTATCGGCTATGCTGCAGCGAAAAGACTCAAAGCTCACGGGGCAAATGTCATTATCACGGGAAGGAGAAAAGAGGCCGTGGAAGCGGCCGCGGCTGAACTGGGGGTAACCGGGCTCGTAGCAGACCAAAGTAACTTAGCGGACATCGACAAGCTTGTGCAGCAGGTTGCACAACAATTCGGCAAGGTCGATATCCTGTTGGTCAATGCCGGCATTACCCGGTTTTCAACAATAGAAAAAATAGAAGAAAGTGTATTTGATGAAATAATGAATGTCAACTTCAAGGGGGCTTATTTTACCCTGAGCCGGTTTATTCCGCTACTTGGTGAAGGTGCTTCCGTGATCATGCTATCTTCCACATCGGCAACCATCTCTCCGCAAAGCGCTTCTGTATATGCAGCCAGCAAATCGGCCATCAATGCGACTGTAAAAATCGCCGCACTGGAGCTGGCACCCAGGAAAATACGTGTGAACGCGGTTAGCCCCGGCCCGGTTGCTACGGAAATCATGCATAAAATCGGCCTGGATGAGCACTTGGAAAACCAGTTGATACAAAGTATTCCTGCCGGAAGAATGGGCAAAGCAGACGAAGTGGCCGGTATGATTCATTATCTCGCAAGTGAAGAGGCATCTTTCGTAACAGGTGCTAACTTCCTGGTTGACGGCGGGCAATCGATATAATAGTGCGGGTATGTTGAATGATCATTTACCGGACGATGACACCCGGGTCGCCGGCTGGACAGATGGTGAAGCTTCTTTGGATATCGGTGCTAATACACTAGCCCTTGCCAGGCAAAGCACCGAATACCACTTCATCTGCTTTGTTTTTCTTCCTTTAAGCAAAATGAAAATGTGCTGCTGGCAGGGCAAACAGCCGATGAAAATAAAGCGTAACTTCTACGTTGATTTACTGCAATTTTATAAGAAGCTTTACGTAATAATATGAGGTTTTTAAAAATATTTTTAGTGCTACACATTGGTTTCAGTTTGGGCCTGATTTCTTGTCAGGAAAGAAAAGAAAAGAAAAGCGAACCGAATGTCACCAGAGTTACTGACGTAGAAAATACCCCCAAAGAAATACCTGTTTGGAGCAACACAATTCCGGATTTTGAACTTGTAAAAGGAAAGGAAGTCTACAATGATGGGATGGTAAAAAATGTTTCAAAACCGACAATGACCGTTTACTCGCCCAAAGGGAAAAATACGGGTGTTGCAATTATAGTTTACCCAGGTGGTGGCTATAACAAACTTGCTATTAATCTCGAAGGTTCTGAAATCTGTAAGTGGTTAGCTTCAATTGGTATTACGGGAATACTATTGAAATATAGAGTTCCTGCATCCGGACCGCATGCGAACGACAGTTGTAAGTGCGAAAAAGACCCGATAAAACCACTAGCCTTACAAGATGCGCAAAGAAGTTTAGGACTTATTCGGGCCAGAGCAAAAGAATGGAATATTGATCCAAATAAAATCGGGGCCATGGGATTTTCTGCAGGCGGGCACTTAGTAGCTGATTTGAGCACAAACTATCGGAAAAGAGTTTATGAATTAATGGATGATTTTGACAAAGTGAGTTGTAAACCAAATTTCGGAATTGTTTTTTATCCCGGGCACATGACATTTCATACTACGAAACCCTATGAACTAAACCCAACAATTCCTGTAGATAAAGAAACGCCGCCCACATTCATTTTACAAGCTGGAAACGACAATATTGATAATATTAAAAACTCTCTTGTTTATTATATAGCACTGCAAAAAGCAGGCGTTCATGCAGAATACCATGTGTATGCTGAGGGAGGTCATGCTTTCGGATTAAATGAATCTGCACAAAAAATTCCCAATTGGGAAAAATTACCAATTGCAGATTGGGAGGCTCTAGTTGAAAGATGGCTAAAAACAATAAAAATGACTTCGGATGAATAAAAATGTAGTTATCAATTGATAATATGACCGAACATTGGTTTGCTTAGGCAAAACGACACTTGATCCTAATCATGAAACCCGCAAAATAGTTCCGAATGAAAACTAGTTATTTGAATAAAATAAAACTTTTACTACTTTCATCGCCACCAAACCTTATCTGAATATGATTTTTTCTACCACTTTACGCACATACTGCGTGCTATTGCGACGCTATTATCGTAAAAAATAGTCTGGTCTACCTGTCTCGTATCCGAAGTCTCGCTTCTTCTCCGAGATAATACCGTCCGTTATAATTCATCTCAGTTGCTATAAGCAGTCAATTAATTTCAAAAATGATAAAACAAATCCAGGTACTTACTATTATTACAATTCTATTTCTGACATTATGCGCATCCTCAATGACGCCAATACAAGTAAATAACACGTTACCAAATCTGACTAAGCCAAAATATATTTCACAAGCACAAGCAAACGAGGATGTGAAAAAATGATGGTTGTAAATATTTAATAAAAAAATAGAACGTATACTGTGGCGATGGGTTCATCAACCAAAGAATTTAAGATATAGAGCAAAAAATGATGAATGGGTTAAAGTGAAATCTTTACGGCACCGCTTAGTCTCAGCCTTGCGCACCTCTTCCAAATCACTTGACATATAAAAAATTAATTTATATCTTAACCCCATTATGTAAATCGTTTTATCAGCAATATGAATATAGCAATTATTTTAGCAGTAAGTAATTATGCAAATCCATCCAACAATCTTCCTGCTTCTAAGAAAGACGGTGAAATTATTCATAAGATACTTTTGGAAACAAAAAAATATGACAAACTACTTTTAATAAATGACAATGAATCGAGTTCTAAGATTAAAGAGCTGCTAAGCAACTTTTTCGTAGAATGCAAAGGATTAGTAATTGACGAATTATTTTTTTATTATTCGGGTCATGGTGAATTTTCGAACGATGAGTTCTATTATGTACTTGCCGATTTTGATCACAAAAAGAAAAATCAAACCAGTTTACAAAATAGTGAAATTGATGAGTTAATAAGAACGTTAAGTCCTCAGATAGTGGTCAAACTTATTGACGCGTGCCAATCTGGAACGAGTTATATCAAAGAAAGTGACGTTTTAACGAAATATTTTACTGAAACTAAAAAAGGTTTTAACAAGTGCTACTTTTTAAACTCGTCTTTGACCATTCAATCTTCTTATCAAGATGAAAATTTGAGCTTTTTCACCCAAAGTTTTGTCCAAGCTTTAAAAAATCATTCTGGCAGTGAGATTAGGTATAAGGACATTATTGACTTTATACTTGATGATTTCGATGGCAATACCGATCAAACACCATTCTTTGTTATTCAGGCTGAATTGACGGAAAAATTCTGCTCCTTATCTCCAGATCTAAAAATGTTTATTACGAATTTTGATGCAAAATCAATTAATAGCGATGGTGATAATAAAAGGTCACCGACACTTCTGGAGTTAGTACAAATTAGTGCAAAGGATTTTGTGGATAAACTAGGAGCATTAAATGCATTGGAATTCTGTAAGAAAAAGATAGAAACCTTAAATTTAGACAAAGACATACGTGATTTATATGATGTAACTATCCATTTTACAGAGGACAATAATAAGATCGTTGGAGTAAAAGAAATTGGCAAATGGTTAAAAAACAATGCTAACGACTTCCTCGCCGAACCTATTTACTCAGATCATTTTGACGATGAAATCGGCGAAATGTTTAGTGTGACATCTGGTTATAATCTTCACATCGAAAATGCTGCATTTAAAGCAGTAGAAATTGAAATAATTAGCAAGTTCCCAAATGTCAAATCATATCGCTGTAGTGTCTCAGTCCTAATGTCGAAAAGACTTCTTACTTTTTTCTATTGTATGCTGCCTTACATTGAAAGCGGTTGGGATGAAATTATTTTGAATAGTAGCAAGATAAAATGGACGTATACAAATACAAATATTGCCTACCCAGAGTCAATGGAAAACGGAATTAACTCAATTCTTCAATATATGAACGACAGAATTAAATCTGATTTAAGCATTCAATTTGGTCTTAAGAATGCTGATGAGCAAAAGGATGAGTATGATTTGCCATTTTGATACGGTGACACAGTGCGATAACAGAAAAAGTTCTTAATAATGGATAACAAAATTTCACGTCCAGCTTCAATAGTAAGGCAGGGAGAGCTAACACTTTATGCAACTTCGCTAAAGGTATCAGACTTGCTTATTTCAAATTTTTACAGTGTTGAGATACTTGATCCCGATGACCAAACTGATAAAGGTTATCAACGATTGCTAAACAAGGCGAGAGCGAAAAAGCTTGCCGATTATATAGTAACTGGGCAAGAAACGAAGGATGCCTTTCTTCCCACAAGTGTGTTCCTTGCAACAGATAAAGATATTGATTTCAATCCTTTAAACAACACTATCGAAATCAACATTGATAAAGTTGGCCCATTTAGTGTTGTTGATGGTCAACATCGTATAGAAGGATTAAAGATGGCGGCGGATAAAGATAAAAGAGTGTTAGATTTTGAGATTCCCGTAAACATTGCTACTAATCTTTCGAAGATTGCACAGATGTGCCATTTTCTAATAGTAAATACAACTCAAAAGAGTGTTGAGAAAGGTGTCGAGCAGCGAATTTATGCCAGGCTGACAAATGCTTTGGAGATTGAAGATATTCCAAACCTACCTAGGTGGATTTCAAATTCTGTTCAAAAAGGAGAAGACGAAAAAGCTCTTCAATATGTAGACTTTTTAAACAAAAACAACGATGGCCCTTGGTATAATCGAATAGAAATGGCCAACGACGACAACAAAAATGCAACAGTAAATCAGAAGAGCTTTGTCAAATCAATAAAAAGGTACGTACTTGTTGCAAATAATCCATTAACAATCTATTCCTCTGACAAACAACACAAAATTTTCTCGAACTATTGGAAAGCTATAACAAATATTCTTGGAACCAATGAGCCAAGTGTACTTTTTAAGTACAACGGCGTAGAGTTATTTTGTAAATTTTGTGTCCCTTTCTTTAACAAACTTATCAATATTGGAGACTTCAAGGTCACCACTATCGAACCTTTATTAACTCAAGTATTTGACAATATGGAAGGCGATTATGCAGGTGTCGGGCATACCGAATTTTGGGTTAAAGGCGGAAAAGCAAGTTTTTTAAATTCAGGCGCAATAAATGTAATTAACACAGAAATGGTAAAGGCCCTTCACCAATCAAATCTAGTAAAAGACATCGACATATGAAAGTTGACGAATTAATACCACTACCCAGTGAAAAAGTCCTTTTCGCGCTTTCTTCCTTTAAATTAGTTCCACAGGATTTTGGATGCTACATCATGACAACATTTAATAACCACATTCTGTATATCGGGTTTTCTGATAATTTAAACCGACGGTTCAAGCAGCATCTTGAGAATCCAGAAAAAACAAAACCAACCGAAGAAGGAAAAGTACTCTGGTTTTACTTCAAGACATACAATCCCAAAAATCTTGAGCAGCTTGAGCGGACATGGCTAAACCAATTTGTAACACAGCATGGACGACGACCATTGCTAAACAAACTTGACTCCCCAATTAGCTGATAAAGTATTTTTTAAGTCCGATGAATATCGCAACAGTCCATTACAATATTTCGGTCCAAAATTAACATATAGATAGGCGGTCGATTTGCGAAGGCGACCCCACCTTCACAAGTAAATCACTCATCACAACCTCTACCGCCTCGCCTCTTTGCACCCCACCACCCCAAAAAACAAAATAGCCCTCCAACTTTCGTTGAAGGGCTATTCCTAAGTCGGGAAGACAGGATTCGAACCTGCGACCCCCTGGTCCCAAACCAGGTGCGCTACCGGCCTGCGCTACTTCCCGATTGCCTATGCAAGGCTAAAACAAAATTACCAAATCAGCAAAAGGTAATTAAGAGCGGTGAGGGCGGGATTCGAACCCGCGGTACAGTTTAACCCGTACGGCAGTTTAGCAAACTACTGATTTCAGCCACTCATCCACCTCACCGGTTCTTCCCTCTTTCGAAGGGGTGGCAAAAATAAAGATTACCATTTACATAACCCAAAAAAAGAAGTCCCAAATGTCAAAAAACTACTGGTTTTCAGACATCCGGGACCTCCCTGCCGGCTTACCATGCACTTACATGGCCGCCAACTGTACTTTCTGCTGCAGTTCGAGCACGTTCTCGCGAAACACCGCATCCGTATCCATCAGGTCCTTCACCGTCTGGCAGGAGTGGATCACCGTCGTATGGTCCCGGCCCCCAAAGTGCTCACCAATCGTTTTCAGTGAGTTCTTGGTAAAAGCCTTCGCCAGGTACATCGTGATCTGCCGGGCTTGCACGATCTCGCGCTTACGCGTTTTCTGCAACAGCTTGTCGTAAGCCACATCAAAGTAATCACATACCATCTTCTGGATGGTATCGATCGTGATTTCTTTACTGGTTGATTTGATAAAATTTCGTAACACTTTCTTCGCTAGATCTAAATCAATTTCCCTTCTGTTTAGCGAAGATTGTGCCAACAGTGATATCAGCGCTCCCTCCAATTCACGTACGTTGCTATTAATATTATACGCTATGTATTTCACTACCTCTTTCGGCATGTCCAGCCCATCCCCCTTCATCTTCCTTTCCAGGATCTCGATCCGCGTGTCATAGTCCGGGATCTGCAGGTCGGCACTCAGCCCCCAGCGGAACCGGCTCAGCAGTCTTTCCTGCACACCTTCCATGTCCTTCGGCGGTTTGTCCGATGTCAGGATCAGTTGCTTGCCGGATTGATGCAAGTGGTTGAAGATCGCAAAGAACGCATCCTGCGATTTTTCCGCCTTGCTGAAGAATTGCACATCATCAATGATCAGTACATCGATCAGTTGATAGAAGTGAATGAAGTCATTGATCGCATTGTTGCGGCTGTGGTCCATGAACTGGTTGATGAATTTCTCCGAGCTCACATACAGTACAACCTTGTTCGCATTGCTTTTCTTTACTTCATTACCGATGGCCTGCGCCAGGTGCGTTTTACCCAAACCAACACCACCATATATAACAAGCGGGTTGAAAGAGTTTGCTCCCGGTTTCTCCGCAACAGTTTTACCTGCCCTGCGCGCCACACGGTTGCAATCACCTTCAATGAATGTCTCAAATGTATAGATAGGGTTGAGCTGCGGGTCTATCTGCATTTTTTTCAGACCCGGAATAACAAAAGGATTCTTAACAGGATTATTGATGACCAGGGGAAAATCCATTTCGTTATTGGAATAGGTTTTGTAACCATGCCCGGTCACATCCATCGTCAAAGGCTTGTTGGAACTGTTACCACTATCAACCATGATGCGGTATTCCAGCCGGGCATCTTTTCCTAACTCACGCTTCAGCGTCTTCGCTAATAAATTTACGTAATGCTCTTCAAGATACTCAAAAAAGAATTGACTGGGGACCTGGATCACCAATACATTGTTCTTAACTGAGATTGCTTTGATCGGCTCGAACCAGGTTTTGTAATGCTGCCATTCAACAATATCCTTTATGATCTTCAAACAATTCGCCCAGATTTTTTCAGCATTTTTCTCCATCTGTTGATAGGCAGTTTATTCGAATGACGTAAGTAATGTTAATGAAAGGTCCAGAAAAGCTTGTTCACACAATGTCAATAAAAAAATTTGGACAGGGAGGCGAATATCCAACTTGTTTGGATAAAAAAAAATTTATTCTAGTTGTTTTTTTTTGCTTTCAGATAAGACACTTATTTGACAAGTTTTTCGGTCAAAAATTTGGAAATCTCGAAAACAAATTTATTTATCAACAGGTGTTTTTACTACCCGCAACAACACGCATTTTACCTCCCGTTTCGCCTGTATCCCGCTATACTCGCGGCTATGCTCTTTCCCCATCCGGTAAACCGCCCGTCCTTATTATACACTTAGATTAACCAATAATCATTACTTTTGTTCATAACCAAAAATCTAAGACTGATTATGAGAAAAGCTTCTGCCATCCTGGTAGCATTCCTCCTTAGCTGCTCTGCTTTGTTTGCACAATACGAAAAAGGTAAACCCGCTGTCGGTGTTAAAACCGGTCTTAACGTAAGTACCTTCCGCACTCCTTTATCTTATTCCGACTTCAACCCCTCATGGGATAAAGCCGGTTTCGTTGCCGGTGCATTTGTGGAGCTTCCGCTGAACAAACGTTTCTCTATCCAGCCCGAGTTCCTCTACTCCGCTATGGGTTCAAACGTTGAAAACGACAAGGGAGATACACGCTACCGCTTCAATTATTTTTCCATGCCCCTCCTGGTTAAATTCAAGTTCTGCAAAGCATGGAGAGTGCTCGCCGGCGTTCAGGGTGATGTACTCTTCCGCGGACGCGAACGCATGGATTATGTCAACGAAACCGTTACCGTTACCGATCGTACCCGCGACTTCGACTTTGGTTATACCGGCGGTATCGAAGGTTTCATCAGCCCACGCTTCTCCGTTATCGCCCGTTATATCCACGGCATACAGGATGTAAGCCCCACTTCAGACGTAAATACTGCCAAGAACCAGGCTGTACAGGCAACCGTTAATTTCTACCTGTGCAAACCCGGCGCTAAGAAAGCGAAAAAATAAGTTTATTCCCTACGGGAAAAATCCCCTCTGCCGGTTGGCAGAGGGGATTTTTTATGCGCATACCTTTAGTTACTTTTGCAGCATCCGGGATAAAAACCCGGCAATTATGCAGAAAGATATTTCCCTGAAACTTCGCCCGGCCGAAGCGGCCAGCGATAGTACCATTACTTCCATGATCGCCGCAGCCGAAGGCGTCAGCACTAAAGCCATCAACGGCTTTATCATCCGCAAACATTCACTCGACGCACGCAGCCGCCAGCCATGGATCAACCTTACCGTTACCGCTTTTATCAACGAACCCGCACAACCACGCGAACAACCGCAGTTTCCTTTCAAAGATGTACGCAAGGCCAATAAACAGGTTATTATCGTAGGCGCAGGTCCTGCCGGTCTTTTTGCCGCACTCCGTTTATTAGAGTTGGGCATACGGCCCGTCATTCTCGAACGCGGCAAAGATGTGCGCGCCCGCCGCCGCGACCTGGCCGCTTTGAATAAAGAAGGCATCGTCAATCCCGAAAGCAATTATTGCTTTGGCGAAGGCGGCGCCGGCACCTACAGCGACGGCAAGTTGTATACACGCAGCGGCAAACGCGGCGATATACAACGCATCCTTCAACTCTTCGTGCAGTTCGGCGCAGAGGAAAAAATACTTTACCAGGCACATCCCCATATCGGCACCAACAAATTGCCGCATATCATCACCGATATGCGCAGACAGATCCTCGAGTGCGGCGGTGAATTTTTGTTTGAACAAAAAGTAACCGACTTCATCCGGGATAAAGGTGAATTGAAAGGCGTTGTCACCGCCTCCGGCGACCGCTTCAACGGAGAAGCCGTGATACTGGCAACCGGTCACTCGGCCCGCGATATTTTTATTTTATTACAGGAAAAAGGATTGGAGATACAGGCCAAACCTTTTGCATTGGGCGTACGCGTAGAACACCCGCAGTCGCTCATCGACCAGGCACTTTATCATTGCGCCCTCCGCGATCCTTTGTTGCCGCCGGCCGCTTACAGCCTCGTGCAGCAGGTAGACGATAAAGGCGTGTTTTCTTTCTGTATGTGTCCCGGTGGCATCATCGCACCTGCCGCTACGAGCCCGGGTGAACTGGTGGTAAACGGATGGTCGCCTTCCAAACGAAATAATCCCTATGCCAACAGCGGCATCGTGGTGCAAACGGAAATTGCCGAAGCATTGCAATGGCTGAAGAAGCAGGGCCTGCCTCATAAGGCGGAAGATCCCCTCCTGCTCATGCGTTTTCAACAGGAGATAGAAAAACGCGCTTTCCAGGCAGGCGGTGGTTTGTTTAAAGCCCCGGCACAACGCATGACCGATTTTACCCGTAATAAAGTATCGGAGACCTTACCGGATTGCTCTTATTTACCCGGACTCACATCAGCACCATTGAATACCGTGCTGCCTCCTTTTATCCATCGGAGATTACAGCAGGCTTTTGTTGCTTTCGGACAAAAGATGAAAGGTTATTTTTCAGAAGAAGCGGTAGTGGTGGCTACGGAATCGCGCACGTCCTCACCGGTGCGTATTCCGCGCGATGCGGATACCTTACAGCATCCGCAGTTGCCCGGTCTCTACCCTTGTGCCGAAGGTGCCGGTTACGCCGGAGGCATTGTCAGCGCAGCCATGGATGGCGAACGGGTAGCCACACAAGCCGCTATACGCTGCGGTGTAGCGGTTTAATCACCTGTTTGGGGCTTCGCTGATATCAGCCAGCCTTTTTCGCGCAGTTTGTCTTTGCGGTAAGCTTTTACTTCTTTTTTCCGTATGCTTTTTGCCACCGGTTTGGTATTGATATCGCTTAAATCGGGCCGTCCGGCATCTACCCAGGCCGTATACCAGAAGTCGGCAACATATTGGGCTGATAGTAGCAACTGCTCATTAATGGAACTGCCCAGTGCCTTTGAATAGGCTTTGGCAAATGCTGCCGTGTAAAAACGGCGGTTCTTTCCCCAACGCACCTGCCAGTGGTATTTTGTAGAATCAGTAAAGCCGGCAGATACTTCTTTTTCTTTCGCCAGCATTTCGGGCAACAATGAATGCGTGTGCCTTACGATATCCCATGCTGCCTGCGCAGGATCTTTGAGGTAGGTTGCTTTGTGTTTACTTTTCAGCCGGTAGTGTGCCAGTTCGATCTCCGGTACGGTTGTTTCCCACAGGTCATGTATGCCACGCTGGTTGGTCTGTTGCCCGTCATAATAGAGAGATGTGTGCAAGGGCACATGCGCATCACCGATATAGTGACCTAAGTCTGCCGCATAAAACAGGATGCTGTCGCGGTTCTTGTTGCGGAAGGCTTCAGTAAGTCTTTGCTGGATCACGACAATCTGGTAAGGCAGGTGTCCGTATTTGATGAGCGTATCAGGCGCATATACTTTTATGGCATCTGCCCAGCGGATGGGCATTTTCCAGGCGGCGGAGTCGCCGTAGTATTCCAGGTCGATAAAATGTTTGGTGGCTTCGGTGCTGTCGCTGCTGCGGCGCTGATCCGGACGCGGCGCGTTGTATACCAACTCGTCTTTATAACTGTAAAAGAATGATTGCAGGGACGATGGCAACTGGTAGATGGCCAATTGATTGACAGTACGGTGTACCAGGTATCCCCAGCTTCCCAGCATCACCAGGGTCAGCAATCCAAGAGCAAGCAACGTAACACGGCGCATATATGGTTCAATTTGAGGCAAAGTTAGTGCTGCTAATGTGAAAATGTGGAAATATGTAAATGTGTAAATGGAATACAATACTACACAATTTACACATGGCCCCTGCGAAGCAGGGCACATTTGCACATCTACACATTCAATTGTGCCTTTCATCCTTTTCTCCCCTTCCGTTAACCACAGGTGACTATATTTGTTATCTAAAATTACCTGCAGGTATGGCACTACTTCAACTCAACAATCTCCAGAAAAATTTTGCCACCCAGCGAGCGGTCAACGATATCAGCCTTACCATCGAGCAAGGTCAGATATTCGGTTTGCTGGGTCCCAATGGTGCGGGCAAAACCACCCTTATCCGCATGATTACCGGCATCTTCTACCCTGATCAGGGGGAGATCATTTTCGACGGACGTCCCTTCGATCCTATCAACGATGTGGCTTATATCGGCTATATGCCCGAAGAACGCGGACTTTACAAGAAAATGAAGATCGGTGAACAGACACTTTATCTCGCACAACTCAAAGGCCTCGGCAAAGCCGAAGCCACCCGCAAGATCAAAGAGTGGTTTGTACGCTTCAACATGGAAAGCTGGTGGAATAAGAAAGTAGAAGACCTCTCAAAAGGTATGTCGCAGAAACTGCAATTTGTGACCACCGTACTGCACGAACCCAAACTCATCATTCTCGATGAACCCTTCAGTGGTCTCGATCCGGTAAACGCCGATCTGATCAAGGAAGAAATTCATAACCTGGCCCGCAAAGGCGCTACCGTTATTTTCAGTACGCACCGGATGGAACAGGTAGAAGAAATCTGCGACCACATTGCGCTGGTGAACAAAGGTGAAAAAATACTCGACGGCACCGTGCAGCAGGTAAAACAGGATTTTAAGGAAAATCTTTTCCGCATCAACTTCAGTAATTCCGTGTTGCCCGAACATCTCGCTATTCATCTTTTCGACGTAAAAGAGAAAAAAGACAACAGCCTGATACTGCAACGCAATGAAGGATTCAGCAACAACGATATTATCCAGTATTTCATCAATAAAGGATTGGGTATCGAATCGTTCAACGAAATCCTTCCTTCGCTGCATGAAATATTTATCCGGCTGGTACAAGACACACCAACTGCCCGCCAGTTCGAAAAGACAAACTAATCATCCACCGCGTTGTGCGGCTACACACTAAACTAACACGGCAATGAAAAAGATTAAACTCATCATACAAAGGGAATTTCTTACGCGGGTGCGCAAGAGAACCTTCATCATCAGCACACTGCTGTTTCCCCTGCTCTACCTGGCGCTGATCTTCGGCACCAGTTATATCGGAGCCAAAAGCAAGGCCAACCTGAAAATAGCCGTACTCGACTCCTCCGGCTTATTTGACCGCGGACGTATCGAGCGGGCAAATGCAACGGATGCCTCCAGCCAACTGGTATTGGTAAAAGACAATGCCGACAGCCTGCAGAAAAACTTTAAGGCAATGGGTTACGATGGTTATATCATCGTGCCCGCCAACACCAGTGTAGAAACGATCCCGCATGAGTTGGTAATGAATACCAACCGTACCATCGGTTCCGCATCGGAGGTGCAGTCCAAGCTCAATACCATCTGGGACGAACTCAAATACGAAAAACTCGGTATCGACGACGAGAAACAGAAAACACTCAGCGCAAGCCGCATACAGGTAAAACCTGAGAACGTGAACGACCGCAAATCGGATTCACGTGTGGCCAGCACCATGGGAATTGTATCGGGCTTCCTGATCTACTTCATCCTGCTGGTATACGGTTCGCAGGTGATGATGGGTGTAATGGAAGAAAAGACCAACCGCATTGCGGAAGTGATGGTATCCTCCGTAAAACCGTTCCAACTGATGCTGGGCAAGATCATTGGTATCGGACTGGTGGCCCTTACGCAATTCTTATTATGGATCGCGTTCATCTTTATCATTTATAACGTAACCAAAGCGTCCGGCGCGGGCAGCTCAATGGTCAGTGGTATGGTAGGCAATGTGCAGAGCGTGTTCCTGAGCGTAAACCTGCCGGTGGTACTAGGCTGTTTTGGCTTCTATTTCCTCGGCGGTTTCTTCTTCTACTCATCCCTGTATGCTGCTATCGGCAGCGCGGTGAATGAAGACATGCGCGAGGCGCAGTCACTCAGCTTCCCTGTAACGCTGCTGATCATTTTCTCTATCTCCCTCATGACGATTGCCACCAGTGATCCTACCGGACCCGTGGCCGTATGGGGCAGCATTATACCGCTTACTTCTCCCATCGTAATGATGGCGCGTATCCCGTTTGGCATACCCGGAACCGTACAGGTGTGGGAGCTTGCCTTATCGATGGGATTATTGATCGCTGGTTTCATTTTCACCACCTGGTTTGCCGGCAAGATTTACCGCACAGGTATCCTGATGTATGGCAAGAAGCCAACCTGGAAGGAAATGTTTAAGTGGGCAATGAGGAAGTGAGGTTAGGTAAAACAGCCGTTATAAGTAATAAGTTATAAGTTGAAAGCCGTGGTTCTCAAAAACAGAGAGCCGCGGCTTTTTTGCGTCTTTGCTCCATTGACGATTCACTATTGACCATTCACTATTGACCATTCACCATTCACCTTTTTGTTAAAATTTATGTTAACAGCCAAAAAGCTGTAACAAATTACGAATTCAATCGTATATATTTACGAAACATTTCGTTTATCATCCAAAAACACAAATAGCATGAAACCAATGCCAACCCGCAAACGCCCCCTGCTCCTCACTTTGTGCGCAGCCACTTTCCTGACAGCCCTCGTTTCCTGGGACTTTCAATCAGGCGCTAAGAACACCGCACCACAAGCAGACACCACTCCCAAAAGCCGCAGCGAAGTCACCAATATTGATGATGCCATTGCCGCTCTTGATGAAGCTGAAGTAAAGGTCAATTTCGATGAAATCCGCGCTACCGTGGAAGATGCGCTCAAAAACATAAAGAGCAAAGAATTCCAGGCTGACATCGAAAAAGCCATGGCAGAAGCCAAAAAAGCTTTGCAGGAAGTAGACTGGCAAAAGATCCAGACCGAGGTACAGGCTGCCATGAAAAGCGTAGACATGGAGAAGATCAAAGCCGACATCGAAAAAGTGAACGAAAAAGAAATGAAGAAGGTAGCCGAGGAAATGAAAAAAGTGCAGGAAGAATTGAAGAAAGTGCAACCCGAAGTAGACAAGGCCATGGCCACTGCCAAAAAAGAACTCGAGAAGGCAAAGGTGGAAATCGAAGCAGCCCGCGTAAAAGTGAAAGATTACAAAGTAGTGGTTGACGGTTTGCACGAAGCCGGCCTGATCGACAAAAACAAAGATTATAAAATAGAAGCCAAAAATGGTGAGCTGTTCATCAACGGAACAAAAGCCGATAGCAAAGTGGCTGATAAATACCGCTCGATCCTCAACAAGTACAAAAGCTTCCGCGTGAGCAAGAGCGATGGTTCATTCACCATTAACGAATGATCATTGGCCGTAAGCCAAAACCAACCATTTCATTTGCGTTTAGTTTATACCACAACAAAGCCCGGCTATTCATGGCCGGGCTTCTCATTTATTTTTTACAGGGAAATATCAGCGCAGTTTATCGAGACTTTTCACCAGGCGTTGATCATTCCTTATACCGCGGATCGCCATGATAAATCCGGCCGCCGTACCGAAAGTGAACAAACACCATAACGCCATACTGCCGGAATTAAATGCCTGTACGTATTTGAAGTACACGGCAATCAATCCAAGGCTCAGCAACAAACCAACTATTGCCAGTTTCAGTTGCAGCGAACGGTTCTTGTATTGAAAAATAGTGATCAGCGATACTACGATGGTGGCTGCAGCAAGGATCAGGAGAAAGAAGTTATCGCCGCTGTCAAGTGAAGCAGCCTCGATCATTTTCGCATCATTGAGCCGGGTACCCTCATAGAAGGGAAACTTAAAAGTCAATGCAGCGAAAGCGGCAGAAAGGATCAACCAAAGTGTTTGCTGGCGTTGTATCATAAAGTTCGTTTTGTTGTAAAACTAAAGAAAATCGTGAATCGTCAATCGTGAATAAACAGGCTGTATCACTTATTACTTAATACTTAATACCTAATACCTAATACTTATTACTTAAACCTTACAACGGCTGTTTCATCCCAGCTCCGGGTACAACGGAAACTGCTGCATAAAATTCTTCACTTCATCCTTCACCGCCGCAATCACTTTCTCATCATCTGCATTGGTCAATACTTTATCTATCAGGTCAACAATATTCGCCACATCGGCCTCTTTCAGTCCGCGGGTAGTAACCGCCGGTACGCCTACACGGATACCTGAGGTTACGAAAGGGGATTTATCATCGAAAGGCACGGCATTTTTATTCAGGGTGATGTGTGCTTTGTCGAGTGTTTCCTGTGCTTTTTTGCCAGTCAGGTTTTTATTGCGCAGATCGATCAGCATCAGGTGGTTGTCGGTGCCTTCACTGATGAGATTGTAACCTTTGCTCACAAATGCTTTGGCCATGGCCTGCGCATTGGCGATCACTTGTTTGCCGTATACGGCAAATTCATCGCTGAGTATTTCGCCGAAGGCAACGGCTTTGGCGGCAATAACATGCTCCAGCGGACCGCCCTGCGTTCCGGGAAACACAGCCAGATCGAGCAGTTGGCTCATGGTACGTGTATTGCCTTTCGGGTCCTTGATACCCCAGGGATTTTCAAAGTCGTGACGCAGCATGATCACGCCGCCGCGGGGACCGCGGAGGGTTTTGTGCGTTGTGGACGTTACGATGTGGCAATGATCGAACGGATCGTTCAGCAGTCCTTTGGCGATCAGTCCCGCAGGGTGCGCAATGTCGGCCAGTACGATGGCTCCGATCTTGTCTGCTACCTCACGAATGCGTTTATAATCCCAGTCGCGGCTGTAAGCGGACGCTCCGCAGATGATCATGCGGGGCTTTTCTTTCAGCGCTACGGCTTCCAGTTGTTCGTAATCGACCAGGCCGGTTTCTTTTTTTACTCCATAAAAATGTGCTTCGTAGGTTTTACCGCTGAAGTTGGCCGGACTGCCGTGTGTAAGGTGTCCGCCCATGCTGAGGTCGAGACCCAGGACTTTATCACCGGGGCGCATCACTGCCAGGAACACCGCGCCGTTGGCCTGTGCGCCGCTGTGCGGTTGCACGTTGGCCCAGCTCAGGTTGAAGATCTGCTTCAAACGGTCGATAGCCAGTGTTTCAATCTCATCCACTACCTCGCAACCGCCATAATAACGCTTGCCGGGGTAGCCTTCCGCATATTTGTTGGTAGGTACAGAGCCCATTGATTGCATTACCTGCAGGGAGGTAAAATTCTCTGAAGCGATCAGTTCAATACCATTGCGCTGGCGCTGCAGTTCTTTCTGAATGAGGTCGAAGACCAGGGTATCTTTTTGCATGGCGCAAAGGTAGTCGTCAAATGTGAAAATGTATCCCGCTTTTAGCGGGAATGTGAAAATGTGCAAATGAAGCCAGCATTAGGTGAATAAGTCAATCGTGAATCGTCAATGGTGAATGGACACCTATCCAGGCATATTTACTTAAAACTTACTACTTATCACTTACAACCGGCTGTTTCATTTTCACATTTACACATTTTCACACTGCCACATTATACTTTTTTATGTCAAAAACACACTTTCAAATTTTTCCTTACTTTCACAGGCTGTTTTTAGCAAAACAACGTTAGGTTAATGAAGGCAATCATTCCCGTAGCAGGGGCCGGCACCAAACTGCGTCCGCACAGTTACACCCAGCCCAAAGCACTTATCCCTCTGGCCGGTAAAACCGTTCTGAGCATCATTATTGAACAACTTCGCGAAGCTGGCATACAGGAGTTTATTTTCATCGTGGGTTATCTCGGTGATAAAATATTCGACTATGTGCAGGCCAAACATCCCGATATTCAAGCCCATTACGTTCATCAGCCCGACCGCCAGGGTGTAGGCCACGCTATCCGCCTGGCCCGCAACCTCGTCAACGGCGATGAAATTTTTGTGGTACTCGGCGATACCATCTGCGAATACGATGTGCAGGCCGTGGTCAACCATCCACATTCCATGATCGGCGTACGCAAAGTAGACGACCCGCGCGATTTCGGCGTAGCCGAGATCAACGACGACGGAGCCATCGAGCACGTGGTGGAGAAACCACATATTCCGAAGTCCAATATGGCCATGGTCGGCATTTACAAGATCCGCGAAAGCACACAGATGTTTGAATGCATCGAAAACAACATCCTCCAGGGATTACGCAGCCACGGCGAGTTCAGTCTTACTGACGCGCTCGACTGCATGATCCGCACAGGTGTGCGTTTTGATTCCTTCAAAGTAGACAGTTGGTTCGATTGCGGACGTAAAGAAACCATGCTCGAATCCAATGCCATCCTGCTGAAGAAATTCAATGCAGACCAACACGAATACCAGTTTGAGAACACGGTAATCATCAAACCCGTCAGTATCGGCGAAGGATGTGCCATCCGCAATTCGATTATCGGTCCCAATGTAACCATCGGAGAAAATACCAAACTGGATTATTCCATTGTCAAAAACTCAATCGTCGGTTCTTATTCCAATCTGTATGATATTGTACTGGAAGAATCCATCATCGGCAGCGATACAGCCCTGCGCGGAGAATCCAGGACCCTGAATATCGGCGACAATACCAGCATCGACCTGGGCTGATAAATTCTTGTGCATGGCTTTTGAAAATCGCATTACCCGGCTTTTCGGCATTCGTTATCCCCTTGTACAGGCAGGCATGATCTGGGCAAGCGGCTGGCGGCTGGCCAGTGCAGTGAGTAATGCGGGCGGCCTCGGCCTGCTCGGTGCCGGCTCCATGTACCCCGAAGTATTACGCGAACATATCCGCCGTTGCAAAGAAGCTACCTCCCAACCTTTCGGTGTCAATGTGCCCCTGCTCTATCCCGATATTGAGGAGCATATGCAGATCATCCGCGAGGAAAAAGTACCCATCGTTTTTACGTCTGCCGGCAATCCCAAGACATGGACCTCCACGCTGAAGGAAGATGGCATTACGGTCGTGCATGTGGTCAGCAGCAGCAAGTTTGCCCGCAAGGCCGAAGAAGCGGGTTGCGACGCCGTGGTAGCCGAAGGTTTTGAAGCCGGCGGGCACAACGGACGCGAAGAGACCACTACCCTGGTCCTGATCCCCGCCGTTGCGGCTGCTGTGCATATACCAGTCATTGCTGCAGGAGGTATCGCTACAGGCCGCCAGGCCTTTGCCGCCATGGTACTCGGGGCTGAGGGCGCCCAGCTCGGCACACGCTTCGTAGCCAGCGAGGAAGCCTCCTCCCACCTGCATTTCAAAGAAGCCGTACTAAAAGCAACGGAAGGTGATACACAGCTCTCCCTGAAACAATTAACACCGGTCCGCCTGCTGAAGAACCGCTTTTTCCAGGATGTACAGGCTGCCGAACTCCGCGGCGCCCCGCCGGAGGAATTGATAAAACTGCTGGGGCGCGCCCGTGCCAAAAAAGGCATGTTCGAGGGCGATCTGGACGAGGGGGAACTCGAGATCGGACAGGTGGCTGCACTTGTCAGGGATATTCTCCCTGCCGGTCAAATCGTGGAAGAGGTCTGGAAAGAGTGGGAAGCCGCTTTGGAAAATCCACTGAAAATGCTTTAATTTTATACTAACCGATTTCTCCCAAAACCGAATAAACTTATTTTATGAAAGCAAAGCTGCTTTTACTCGTGCCTGCAGTGATCGCTGTGCAGGCAGCCAATGCGGGTAATATCGATCCGAAAGAGCCTTGTGAAAAATCCGGCACCTGCAATCTTAAAAAGAAAAATGACGTCAACGGTAAAGTGACGCAATCCGATAGCAAACGTCCGTTGAAAAATGTGAGCGTTACCGCTTACCCGGCCGACCGTAAGGAAGCCACGGTTATACAGACCAACGACCTGGGGCATTATGTATTCGACGAACTCAAACCGGGGATTTATAAATTCGTTTTTGAAAAATCAGGCTATAAAAAAATCGTCCGCGATAAAATAACCATCCGTACAGATGAAGGCTTTCAGCTTGACATCGAAATGACAGAACAAAAGGTGATCGAAGTAGCACCTTCTCCGCTGCATTTCTCCGACTTCTGACGATTGACAACTTACCATAAAAAAGCAGGACTAATGTCCTGCTTTTGTTTTTATAGCAACTATATAATTTTAATTACAAAAACTTCCCGGTATGGCTGGCCTTCACTTTGCGGATGCCTTCGGGTTTACCGGCATACACCAGTTCTCCACCGCCATCGCCCGCTTCGGGTCCCAGTTCTATCAGCCAGTCTGCGCAACGGATCACGTCGGTATTGTGTTCAATCACCAGGATGGAATGTCCCTGCTCGATCAATGCCTGGAAAGAAGCCAGCAGCTTGCGTATATCATGAAAATGCAAACCGGTTGTCGGTTCGTCGAAGATGAACAGGATCTTGTTGCCTGCCCGTCCTTTGCCAAGGAAGGATGCCAGCTTCACCCGCTGCGCTTCACCGCCTGACAAGGTATCGGATGATTGTCCGAGTTTAATATAACCCAATCCCACATCACTCAAAGGTTGTATTGCCCTTGCAATCGCGGCAGACTCTTTATCCAGGTTAAAAAAATCAATCGCTTCGTCCACACTCATCTGCAACACATCATAGATATTCTTTTCGCGGAAACTAACTTCCAGCACTTCTTCTTTGAATCTTTTGCCGCCGCAGGACTCACATACCAGGTGCACGTCTGCAAGGAATTGCATCTCTACCACCTGTTCGCCTTCACCCTTGCAGGTATCGCAACGGCCTCCGTCTACGTTGAAGGAAAAATGTTTAGGCTGAAAGCCACGCATCTTGCTCAGAGGCTGGCGGGCAAACAGATCGCGGATCTCATCGTAGGCTTTGATATAGGTAACCGGGTTACTGCGGGAAGATTTGCCGATCGGATTCTGGTCCACCATTTCCACCTGCTGAATGCTGTCGATATCGCCGGTCACCGCTTTATGAAAACCAACTTTATCGCCGGTGAACTCACCCTTGATCTTCTGCAGGGCGGGATAAAGAATTTGTTTGACCAGGGTTGTTTTACCACTTCCGCTCACTCCACTCACCACGCAGAGCACATTAAGCGGAAACTCCACGTCTATATCTCTTAAATTATGCTGACGGGCTCCTTCCACTTTGATCGAGCGTGTCCACTTGCGCGGACTGGCGGGTGGTTCGATCTTCAGTTTGCCGCTGAGGTATTGCCCGGTCAGGCTTTTCGGATTTTTGATCAATGTATCGTAATCACCTTCGGCCACTACCTCGCCGCCGAGATGTGAAGCCAGCGGTCCCATGTCGATGATATGATCGGCTTCGCGCATCATCATTTCATCGTGTTCCACTACGACCACTGTATTATTGAGATCACGCAATTCTTTCAATACACGGATCAGGTTGGCTGTATCGCGTGAGTGCAGACCGATTGACGGCTCATCCAAAATGTATAAGGAATTGGTGAGGTTGTTACCTAGACTGCGCGTCAATTGTATACGCTGGCTTTCACCACCGGAAAGCGTGTTGGCCAGACGGCCGAGCGTAAGATAGCCCAAACCTACATCCAGCAGGGTATTAAGCCGGTGATTGATCTCAAGCAGGATGCGCTTCGCTATCTGTTGCTGGTGTTCGCTCAACGTTGGTTCCAATTCTTTGAACCATGTCTGCAGATCGCGTGCAGGCATTTCGGTTAACTCACCGATATGCCTGTCATTTATTTTTACATACAGGGCTTCCTTGCGCAAACGGTAACCGTGACAATCAGGACAGATCGTACGTCCGCGATAACGGCTCAGTAAAACACGGTATTGAACCTTGTAAAGATTCTGTTCAACCTCTTTGAAAAAATCGTTGATGCCATTCACATACTGATTGCCCTCGTACAACGCTTTTAACTGCGCGACAGTAAGGTCGGCTATCGGTTTGTGAATGGGAAAATCAAACTTTTTGGCACCGCGGATAAACTGTTCTTTCCACAAACCCAGTTTCTCCCCTTTCCATGGAGCCACGGCACCTTCATACACGCTGAGGCGCTTATCAGGGATCACCAGTTCCATATCGATACCCAGCACCTGGCTGAAACCTTCGCAGGTAGGGCAGGCACCGAATGGATTATTATAAGAAAAAAGATTGGGTTGCGGTTCTTCAAACTGCAGGCCGTCCAACTCGAACCGGTTGTTGAAATGCAGCAGTTTCACCGAAGCCTTGGGTGTGGATGCCTGTACTTCGAGATACATATCCCCTTCACCTTCATAAAAAGCGGTGCCGGCCGAATCGGCGATGCGATGCAGGTCATCTTCATCGAACTCGCGGACCACGATACGGTCTACGAGCAGGTAAACTATTTTCTTTCCGCTTTCTGGGATGCGCGTTTTCAATTCTTTGTCGGGCATTTCCATCAACTCTTCAATGCGGAATACCTGCGCTTCTTCTTTTCCCTGTGCGGGAATATACATGCGTGAAAAACCTTTCTGTGCAAGGATGTTCAACTCTTCGCGTGTGCTGCGGTTGCGGTGCTGGCGAAAGGCAACGAGTATGAAAATGCGGTCGCCTTCTTTGCCTTTGCGGATAGCCTCTACCACGTCGGTCACATCATCCTTCTTTACTTCGCGGCCGGATACGGGAGAATAAGTAATACCAACGCGTGCGTATAGCAAACGCAGGTAGTCCTGTATCTCGGTCATGCTGCCAACGGTACTGCGCGGCGTGCGGTTGATTACTTTTTGCTCAATGGCGATCGCCGGGCACAGGCCTTTGATGTAGTCCATATCCGGTTTATTCATCCGGTTGAGGAACTGGCGGGCGTAGGCACTGAGGCTTTCCGCATAGCGGCGCTGCCCTTCGGCATAGAGGGTGTCGATGGTCAGGGAAGATTTCCCGGAACCGGATACACCTGTCACCACCACCAGTTTGTTACGTGGAATTTCCACTGAAACATCTTTGAGGTTGTGTACGCGGGCACCTTTGATGAAGATATTATCTGCAGAATTTACGGTACGTGACGTACCGGGTTTTTTCTCTTTTATTCGCTTTTCCATTCGTAGTGACGGCAAAGTTAGCACCTGGCGGCGGTAAATGACGGAGGGCTTTTGCGCAATTCTGAAATTGTTAAAAATCGTTATATATCAAGGAAAAGCCGGATGTTTTGCATTAAAACCGGCAAATGTCCTTTCTTCCCTTACAAGCTCCGGTCATCGAAATCCTTCCAGCATTAACAATAATTTTACAACAATTAAGGGACGATCGGTTGGTGGCTATTTGGCAGTATCACAAAAAGGATTATTTTTAGTGTCCAATGTCCTTAAAAAGTAAAAAAATCATATTGTGAAAAACCACAAAACAACCCGCCTATTGCAATAAACTTCTACACGTTTTTTTAACCGATTTTTTCGAGACCAATATCCATTTTTCCGTGCATACTTGTGCCCGGTCGACAACCTAAACCTGTAGGAGTTTATATGAAAGCTTTTAGCAAGAAAACAGACAACGAGCTGATTCACCTTTTTACCGAAGGTCATCTCGAAGCCCTGGAGGCCTTGATTGTCCGTCATAAGGACAAGCTCTATACCTCTATCCTGTTCCTGGTTAAAGACAAGTATCTTGCCGAAGATATCTTCCAGGACGTTTTTATCCGCATTATTGATACAATGCGTAGCGGCCGCTATACGGAAGAAGGAAAATTCCTTCCCTGGGCCATGCGTATTGCGCACAATTTATGTGTGGATCATTTCCGCAAAGTAAAACGTACGCCGACCATCCGTACCGGTGATGACAAAGACATCTTTGAAGTGTTGCACTTCACGGATGACACGGCTGAAACCGCTATGGTAAAACGTCAGAGCTACGATCGTGTGCGGAACATGCTGGATCATCTCCCCGAAGACCAGCGTGAAGTGATCATTCTCCGTCATTACGCAGACATGAGTTTTAAAGAAATTGCCGCAGCCACCAATTGCAGCATCAACACAGCGCTCGGACGTATGCGCTACGGACTCATAAATTTGCGCAAAATGATGGTACAAAAACAGATCGCTTTATAAGCTTTTCCCTATATTTGCACACACGAACGATCATTAGTTTTTGTTTTATAAAAGCTTGTCATCCTGTATCTCCCGCTGGAGAGAAGAAATTCGATATCGAGCAGTTTATCGGTTTGCTTGCCGTGCCGGCAGGCTGGTATTAGGATGACACCAAATTGAAACCGGGCCCCTAAAGGCCCGGTTTTTTATGCGCCCTGAGGCGCATAAAAAACCGAATGTGCCAACTACGTTGGGGCCATGTGGAAATGGAGTTTTGAGCAGTTGCCGTGAAAGTTAACGCCTCCTGCCCCTGGCATTCATTTACACATTTTCACATCTGCCGCTTTCGCGGCGGCACATTTCCACATTTTTTTGCCCGGCGGGCATAAAAAAAGCGCAGCCGAAGCCGCGCTTTTTTTATGCAATTCACGCTCTCTTACAGCGCTACTGTAAAATTCACTTTCTTCGGAGGAAGACATTTTTTATCATCACAGGTCTGGAACTCCACAACACCCGCCAGGCTGGTCTTCACATTGGATTTCAGTTTAACCACCTGCACAAAATCCACCGTATTGGAATATTGATTGGCAGAGGCACCAAGCTGTTTGTCATGAAATTTCTCCATTTTCCCTTTCTCTTTCACCTTTCCATCCAGCGTCAGCAAAGGATTGGCGGTAAAGGCGAAACTCGTCGGCTGGGCAATGGCATCGTCCGGTTGAGTCTGCGAGTAGAGATGCCATCCCGTTTGCATTTTAGCAGTGAGATGCACTTCGTATGTTTTGTCGCCGATCTTTTTGGCGGAGAATGTCCAGCTTACAGGATTGAGCTGCGCCTGGGCAGTGATACCCGCTGCCAACAGCATTAATATAAAGTATATTTTTTTCATACCTATTTTGTTAGACTGCAAATTTAAACCGTTTGCGCGGTGTGTTGCCCGTTGCGTTAGCTAAAAATTGACTAAAATCAGACGCAGTATTTACCCAACCAGTTGCTTCGCCATCAGCAGCGATTCGATGATCGCGCGGCCGTCCGTATTCCCCAGCAGGGATGAGCAGGCCCGCTCGGGGTGAGGCATCATACCAAATACGTTACGCGTTTCGTTGGAGATTCCGGCAATATTACGCGCCGCCCCGTTGGGATTGGCAGCCGCAGTGATCTGTCCCGCGTCGTCGCAGTAACGGAAGATCACCTGGCCATTGGCTTCCAGTTGGTTCAGGGTTTGTTCGTCTGCATGAAAACGGCCTTCCCCGTGCGCGATGGGAATTTTATAAGCGATTGGACCATTGGCATCTTCTGACGGCAACAGATCGCGTACAAAACCGTCGGGACGCAGGTACACGTTGCGGCAGATGAATTGCTGGTTGTCGTTGCGCAGCAGGGCACCTGGCAGCAGATGCGATTCGCAGAGAATCTGGAAACCATTGCACACGCCGAGCACTTTACCACCAGCGTTGGCAAAATCGATCACACTCTGCATCATCGGGCTGAAACGCGCGATGGCACCGCAGCGGAGATAATCACCATAAGAAAATCCGCCGGGCAATACGATACAGTCGTCTGTTGTGAAGGCACTGAGATCGCGGTCTTTATGCCACAGCATCGTTACTTCCTGTCCGAGATCGTTTGCCAATGCATCCTGCATATCCCGGTCACAGTTTGAACCCGGAAATACAACTACGCCAAATTTCATACTTGATTGATTGAAGGTTGAGGTGGGCAAAGATAGGTCAATTTTCAGGGGCCTCCTGCGATTTTTCCCACAATTAACGGCTGCTTATATCCATCCTGGTCCCGCATATTGGTAGCAGAGTATAAACGCAACGGACAACCAGAATACAATTACCGGCAACGCTTTCCATTTTGCATAGAAATAGGCGAAGCCGTGAAAGGCGGCCATCGGCATCAGCGCCATGATCCAGTTTTCCAGCGTATTACTTGTATTCACAAAAGGAATGAGCATGCCTACCAGCAGATACAGCAACAGGAGGCTCCAGGCTTTGCGCACATGGATCAGCATTCTCCGCAGGTGTTCCTGTATATAATAACCACCGGCCATAAACGGCACCATCACCAGGAATATGCTTCCCGCCAGCCAGGCCGATTGCTTCAGCGAGGGCAGGGCCACCGATATATGCGGCAATAAGGTATTCCAGTCCCAGCGGTCGTTGAGGAAGATGTATACGGCATAGAAATAAAACGGGGTGGTGATACCCAGCAGGCAAAGCAACCATTCGTCTATGCGGAAAGGCCGCAGGATGGCCAGCGCCAGCAATATCCATAATCCAAATACCAGCGAGGGCACAAAAAGAAACGAAGCAATGCCCAATGCCAGCCCGATATTAAATATCGTTCCCCGCGCCTGCGGACGGTTATACGTATTGAATAAGGCTGTGAGTACATACAACAATACACTGTTCACCAGCAAAGGCGCCGAAAAGTAATTCCATTCAGGCAACAGGGAGGTGAGCACCATGTACGAAAGCCCCGGCAGGTAATTGGGCCGCGCCATCATCCGGTGATTATTCACAAACCGCGTAAGCGTTACGGCTTGTACAAACAGCAGGACAAAAGCCAGCAGGGGAAATAGTGCGCCGAATGAGGCAGACGCCGGCTGCAGGATTTCCAGCAAACGGTGGTACAGCACGCCATCTCCTTCCCGCAGCAAAGGCGGATGGGGATTGAAAAATGCAGGCAACTTGATAAGGATCCCCACTATAAGCAGGGACATCAGATTGGCAGGAGTTTTCTGTTTGAACAGACCGATCACGGAAAGTGTATTGCTTTACCGGCATACAACCGGTGCCGCCAAATTACAACCTGGCCTAGTTAAAATCAATTTTTGCAAAAGAAATATAATTCCGGTACTGGCAGGGCACGATCATCTGGCGGGCACTGACCTGTTTGGCGTACTTGGGCATGAAGTCGTGGCCGCGGTCCAGGTTCTTGAGCGTAGGACTCTTTTTGATCTCTCCGTCGGGCGATACCGCAAAGTCGTTCAGGATCTGCCGGCGCGATTCGATCACGTTGAACAGGAAATGCAACTGACCACCGGTGACGAACAGTTGGTAAGACAACAGGTCATCAGACTGGTCATCGTATTGTTCTTTGGCGATCACGTTGTTCCATTCAGGTGCACCGGTGCTGTCGAAGGAGAACACCACGATATTGTCGGCCTGGTAACGTACGCTTCCACGGTCATTCCAGCGGTTGCCCCAATAGTTATTGTAATAAGGAGAGTAGTAATAATAATCGTACGGACGCATATAGGGCGAACCGAAATAATTCCAGCGGTTCCAGGCGTTGCCGCGCGAGGTGGTGTAATAGGATTCCGCGCCGATGATAAATCCTCCATCGCGGCGGGTAATGATGTTGCGGATAAAATAATCGTTGAACGCCGCTTTGGTGCTGGCATTGCCACGCGCTTCCTTGCGCAGTTCATCCGAAAACTCGAGCATTCGCTCGATCACCACACGGTCATTCACTTTATCCCAGATATAAAAATAAAACCCGTCGATGTTGCCGCGGCGTTGTTTGTTATAAAAAGAGGTAAGGAAATATCGTTTGTTGAAATTATCAGGTTTGATTTTGATTTCGTCGAGGTACATTTTCTCCGTAGTCAGCGGGTGTACATGGAAGGAATCCTCCATGGCTTTTTTAATTACGAATGCGGCATTGCCGATGTTCTCGCTGTTTACCCGGTCGAAGCGCGTGAAGATCAGATCGCCGTCGTTGTCGAGATTGAATTCACCGAGATAATCGTCTTTGTCTTCCATCGGAAGAGTGAGGCGGCTTTCCTTGATCAGATCGAGGCGGTCGCTGAGCAGGCGGCTGCTGATCTGGTACATTTTTTTATTCTTGCTGTTGATCTTGAAGACGATGATCTTGCTTTTGTCTTCGCTGGCCAGTACGGTATATATTTTATTATTGGCCGTGTAACCAATACGGGTGGTATCGAGCAACATCACTTCGCCTACCTTTTTACCCTCGCCGTTGACGCGGGCAGCTTCGCAATAAACGATGCCTTTGCGCTGGTACTGATAAATGAGATAACAAAACTCCGGATAGGAGAAGATATCCATATTGATCAAACGTTCGTTATCTGGAATAAAATCAAGGTTCTGTTTGCCGATTTCGACCATATCGTTATCCAATACGGATATCCAATTATTGGAACGTACATTTTTATAAATGAGAAAGTTGTTGCCGATTTTGCCGGCTATTTCAAAATTCATCCGGCGGGTATCATCGCGGGAAGGTTCGGAATAAACGATACGTTGGGAAAAGGCAAGCATTCCGGACAACAGGAAAACAAGAAGCAAAAGACCTTTGCTGTTCATCATAATGATCTGATTTTTCGCTTATTAAAAATACAAAGTTGCTGCCCAATCGGGCTAACTTTTTTTGAGATGCAGCAGGTCGGGGGATTACATTCCGATAAACGGTGTCTGGCTGCGGAAAGTTGCAGGCAGTATGTTAGCAAAAGCGTAAAATTTTTAATGCCTAAAGTCCGGCCATTGGTTTTTTTGCCTATACCTTTGTTCCTGCGCCGGATTTTTTGAAAACGCCTGGCATACAAATAATAGCACGTGAAAATACCGACTAATAGGGTCACCGCCGCGGGACTCGTGATCGCACTGGGAATTATCTTCGGCGATATTGGTACATCTCCCCTGTATGTATTCAACGCCATTATCGGCGGACGGGAAGTTTCTGAAACACTTATCATCGGTACGCTCTCCTGTATCATCTGGACGCTTACCCTTCAGACCACGATCAAATACGTGATCCTGATCCTCCGGGCCGACAACAGAGGGGAAGGTGGCACATTTGCCCTGTATGCGCTGGTAAGGCGACGGCGAAAGTGGCTGGTGATACCCGCCATGATCGGTGGAGCCGCCCTGCTCGCCGACGGCATCATCACCCCGCCCATGACCGTTACCTCCGCAATCGAAGGTTTGGAAGAACTCCCCGCCCTCCGCGGACTGACCACCGAGACCGTCGTGATGATTGTATTGATCATCCTCACCCTCTTCTTTTTCCTCCAGCAATTCGGTACGGCTTCCATCGGCAAGATCTTCGGGCCGATCATGTTTATCTGGTTCTCCATGCTGGCCGTGTTTGGTGTGATCCACGTTTTTGACGATCTGTCTATTTTTAAAGCAATAAGTCCTTATTACGCCATAGACTTCCTGCGTACCTATCCTTCCGGTTTCTGGTTGCTGGGTGCGGTGTTTCTATGTACCACCGGGGCCGAGGCCCTTTACAGCGACCTTGGTCACTGCGGACGCGACAATATCCGCTACTCCTGGATCTACGTAAAAGCCTGTCTGCTGCTCAACTATTTCGGACAAGGTGCTTACCTGCTGGCACATCGCTCCGGGCTCACCATCACCGAAACCGTAAAAAAAGAACAGGGCATCAACGCTTTTTACGACCTGATGCCGCAATGGTTCATCATTCCCGGTGTGGCAATTGCCACCACCGCCGCGATCATCGCCAGCCAGGCCATGGTATCCGGCGCCTTCACACTCATCAGTGAAGCCATGCGCCTCAACCTCTGGCCCAAAATGAAGATCCGATACCCTTCCGAAGAAAAAGGGCAGCTTTTCATTCCCGGCATCAACCTGCTGATGTTCCTGGGCTGCGTGGGTGTGGTCCTTTATTTCCAGAAATCTTCTAATATGGAAGCGGCTTACGGTCTGGCAATCGTGGTGACCATGATTACCACCACTATTCTTTTTGCCAACTACCTCGTATTGCATCGGGTCAAATCTTTCTGGATCTGGATATTCCTGGTGGGTTACTTCGTTGTGGAAACCGGTTACCTGGTTGCCCTGATGGATAAATTCGTTCACGGTGGTTACGTAACCCTGCTGGTCGGCGGCATCATGTTCCTGGTAATGTATGTGTGGTTCCGCGCACGTAAGATCAAAAACCGATATGTGGAATTTGTACGGCTGGAACATTACATTCCCAAACTGCAGGAGTTGAGCAATGACCGTTCGGTAGCCAAATACGCCACCCACCTGGTGTACCTCACCAGCGCCAACAACCCGAAAGAGATCGAGCACAAGATCATTTACTCTATTCTGAACAAAAAGCCGAAACGCGCAGATATTTATTGGTTTGTACACGTTGACACGATGGACGATCCTTATACCTGCGAATACAAAGTAGAACATATCATTCCCAACGATATCATCCGCATCGACTTCCGGCTTGGTTTCCGTATGGAGCCGCGCATCAACCTGATGTTCCGCAAAGTGGTGGAAGACCTGGTGGCCAACAAGGAGGTAAATATTATCAGCCGCTATGAAAGTCTCGCCAGCAGCAACATGGTGGGAGACTTCCAATTTATGGTAATGGAAAAATACCTGAGCCAGGATAATGAGCTGCCGTTTATCGAACGTGTGATCATGAAATTTCACTTTTGGCTGAAAGAACACAGCCTCAGTGAAGAAAGAGGTTTCGGTCTCGACGTGGCCAACGTAACGGTGGAGAAATTCCCGCTCATTGTTGCGCCCGTTACCAACCTGCGCCTGAAGCGGATCGAAGAAGAGTAATTTTGCGCAGCCGGTGCCGAAGCTTATCTTCAGTCCACCAACTGCCCAACTTGCCCCCTGTAATCTGGTATATCATCGGCGGTATTGCCGTCCTGTCTGTTGCAGCCTATTTCCTGCAGGACCGTTTTATATTCAAACCCGAACGACTGCAGCAGGATTTCCGTTTCGTGTATGATATTCCTTTCCGCGAATATTTTTTTGATGTGGAACCCGGTGTGCGTATAAACGGGCTTCACTTTTTCCGCGAAGCGCCGCATGGTCTTATTCTTTATTTCCATGGCAACACCCGCAGCATAAAAGGTTGGGCAAAATATGCCCGTGATTTTTACCGGTTCAACTATGATGTGGTGCTGGTAGATTATCGCGGATTCGGCAAAAGCACCGGCAAGCGTAGTGAAAAAGATATGCTCAGCGACATGCAGTTCGTTTATGATTCATTGAAAAAACAATATCCCGAAGACCACATGATCATGTACGGCCGCAGCATCGGCAGCGGCTTTGCCACCAAACTCGCCAGCGACAACAAACCGCGTTACCTGATCCTCGATGCGCCTTATTACAGCTTCCGCAAAGTAGTGGAACGGTTTCTTCCGATGCTGCCGTTGCGCTGGGTATTGCGGTATCATCTGCGCACCGACCTGTGGATACGTAAAGTGCGCTGCCATACCTATATCCTGCACGGTACGCGCGACTGGCTGATACCACTACGGCACAGTGAAAACCTGCAAAAGCTGAACCCTGCCGGCATCACGCTTATCCGTATAGAAGGAGGAGGACATAACAACCTGCCGAAGTTTGACAGCTATCACAACTTCATCCGTGACATTTTAAAATATGTTTAAAGCGAAATTGTCAACACCATGTTAATTGCCAACGCCGGTTGTTACCTTCGCGGCCTTGATTCGTCCTACTAATAAAACCGCCCATGATACCAAAACTTTACACATTTTTATTACTCGTACTTTTCAGCCTTGCGGCCTGCCAGTCGGCAGAGAAACTTTATTCCCGCGGCCAATATGATCAGGCAGTAGAAGCTGCTTCCAAAAAACTTTCCAAGAAACCGAATGACGCCAAGTTGCGTGAGCTGGTACAGAATGCCTACCGCTATGCTGTGGAAGATCACGAAGGCCGTGTGCGACAGTTGTCCGGCAGTACCTCAACCCTTCGCTGGGAGCAGATCTACGGCGAATACCAGGACTTGCAGAAGCTATACAATGCCATCCGCCGTAATCCGGCCATTTTTGAGCTGGTACAACCAACGGATTATTCCTCTTATATCACTACATATAAAGAGCAGGCAAGTAATGCACGTGAAGATCGTGGCGATCAGTTGATGGAGCAGCAGACAAAGAAGTCTGCACGCGATGCCTATTATGAATTCCAGCAGGCACTGGCCCTGAAACCCGGCGACCTCACCTTGCGTCAGAAAATGGACGAAGCCCTTGCCATGGCCATGACCAATGTGGTGGTAAATCCTGTAAGCCGTTCCGGTTATGCATACGGTACGCCGGCCTTCGGTTTCCAGAATTTCGAATACGATATTCAGCGTTACCTCAACACCAACAACCGCGGCAACTTTGTTGACTTTTATACGTATACCGATGCACGCGCCCGCAACGTACGTCCCGATCTTTCAGTGGAATTGTGGTCGGGCACACCGGACATCGGACGCTACCGCGACCAGCGCAGCACCCGCGAAGTAAGCAAACAGATCGTATCGAAAGAGATCGTGCACAAACCCGATTCGATAACCAAAGAATACATTACGGTGAAGGCCCGCATCACGGTTACAACCCGTACACTCCGCGCCGATGGCCTGTTGCAGGCAGTGGTAAGGGATATCGAAAACCGTACGTTATGGAGTGATACGTATCGCGGTGAATACAATTGGATCGTGCGTTTTGCGAGTTTCACCGGTGATGAGCGGGCATTAAGCGATGAAGACAGAAAGCTCGTTGCCCAACGCGAAGAATGGCCTCCCGCCAACAGCGCCATCGCCAATATTATTACGAATGAGATTTTGAGTAAAGCACAGTGTGGGATAAGTGATTATTTTCATCGGATTTTCTGACGTCAGTAGTGAATGGTCAATGGTGAATAGTGAATGGTCAATAGATCTGTTCACAGTTTTTAAGCTAACTGGCGAGCCGGGCAGACCTAATCAGGCCCTTTATTCTCTATTCACCATTGACCATTCACTATTCACCATTCACTTTCACTTCAACAAGCTCCTTACCTCCGTACGAAACTTCTCAAACTCCGCCAGATCATTATGCCCTCCGTCTTCGATCGTGATCAGGCGGGCTTTGGGCGACAATGCCGCTAAACGGCGGGCCTGGCTAAACGGGATCACCTCATCACCGGTGCCATGAAAGATCGTCACCGGCGGGATCATCTTCGCTATGTATTTATTATTTGGAAACTCGTACTTGCTCAGCCAACTGGCAGGATAGATTTTGGTATAATAATTCATCAGGCTGTACATGCTGTAGTAAGGCGTCTCCAGTACCAGTTGCTGACAACTGTGACGCGAAGCGAGATAGGTGGCAAGTCCTGAGCCCATCGAACGGCCATACAGAATAATTTTTTCGGGAGGGAAACGCAATCGCGCCATATCGTACAGTACTTCGGCATCTTCCAGCATCGCCTCTTCTGAACGCTTGCCGGTTGTTTTACCAAAACCCGGATAATCCATCATCCATATCTCATAGTTGTTTTGGGTAAACAATGGCGCAACAGGTGCATAGCGGTTGATGTTGGTCATATTTCCATGAAAATATAATACCACGCCTTTACGCACCGAATCGGGCACGGTGAACTGCACGATGCTCAGATTCTTTTTATCCGTTACCGGCACATCCAGTTGCCTGAACGGCTGATCAAATTTATAAGTATACCCTTCTTCGAGCGGCTCGGGATGAAACAACAGTTTGTCCTGCAGAAAATAAAGCGCTACCCCTACAACCACATAGATAGCGATCACTAATTTAACCCAGAACAAAATTCGTTTACGTGAAAACATGGCCGAAATTAGGAAGAAAAAAGCAGTTCATTTAGTCCACTACCGGAACGATGTTGGCGGTCTTGTTGTTGCGGATCTTTTCCGGGATCGTCAGCAGTATCTCCTGCTTCAAGGCATCGATGAGTTTTTTCTTGACAAAATTGCGGTGTACGGTAAGGCTTACTTCGCGCATGGGCGCGGGTTTGCGGAATGGCCGCAGCAATTGTGTCTGCCGCGCAGGCATGTCAAGCGTGGCTAGTTCCGGTATGATGGTGATGCCGTCGTTCACCTCCACCATGCGGCGGAGAGTTTCAATACTGCCCGCTTCATAATCAAAGCGGCTGGTTTCGCGGCTGATCTTTTTCAATTCGCAGAGGTTCACGATCTGCGAACGGAAACAATGTCCTTCTTCCAGCAACCATAATTTATCGGGATCGATATCCTGTGGCAGCACATATGTTTTTTCATACACGGCATTCTTCCGCGACACATAAGCCATCAGTTCCTCATAGAACAAAACGAACTCCTGCAAACCTGTTTCCTGCAAGGGCGTTACCAGTATACCGGCATCGATCTTGCCTTCGCGCAGCCGCTGCACGATCAGTTCGGTCATCATCTCATGCACCACCAGCCGGACCGAAGGATATTTTTTGGTAAAGGACTGTACGAACAGCGGCAACAGGTAAGGTGCCAGTGTGGGAATAATACCAATGCGCAGCTCCCCCATCAGTATCCCTTTTTTATGTTGTACTGTTTCGAGCAGGCGGGTGCGTTCGGTCAGGATCTTGCGTGCCTGCTCGATGATTTCTATACCGGCTTCGGTGGGTACCACTGGTTGTTTGCTGCGGTCAAATATTTTGAGGTCGAGTTCTTCTTCCAGTTTTTGTATCTGCATGCTTAAGGTAGGCTGGGTTACATAGCAGTTTTCGGCTGCGGTGGCAAAGTGCCGCCAGTTGTCAACGGCTACCACATATTCAAGTTGCGTGAAGGTCATTGCAATAGATTATTTCTATTAAAAATGCAAAATTAATCAATTTCAGCAATCTCCGGGAACGTTCCCATAGCACTGATAATGACCTCAACAAGGGCCGCAGCTATTTGTATAAATTGATTTGAAACAATGACAGCAGAAGAAACTATGGGAAAAATAGAAAAAGTTGTAATTTAGACGCAGGTTTAATGGTTAATGGTTGCCGTCCTGCTTTTTTAAGCGGGATGGCTTTTTTTTAGGGGTAAGGTGTGAGTTTTAAACCGAAGCATCGGGGTGAGGCTAAATAGCCGTTATAAGTTTTAAGTTTTGCTGGCACCTGCGTCTTTTCACGCAAAGCCGCGAAGAAATAAAGGCGCCAAGAAATTCACTATTGACTATTGACCATTGACGATTCACCATTCACTATTGACCATTCACACTTTTGAATTTCACTCCTCCAACGTCACTTTCGACTTTGTCACCTTCAACTTATACCCCACGCCGATCTTCAATGCATAATTACGTTCGGTATGGCTTACCGGAAAATCATAACACACGGGGTAATCGTATTCTTTTACAATATTGTCGATGATCGTATAAACATCTTCTCCAAACGGACGCTCGGTATCTTTCATATCACTGAACCCACCAATGATCAGTCCCGCCAGGTTCTTGAGTTTGCCGGCACGTTTCAGCTGATACATCATGCGGTCTACATTGTATAAATATTCGCCGATGTCTTCGATGAAAAGGATACGTCCGCGCGTTTTCAATTCGGAGTCGGTGCCGATGCCATGTGCCAGCAACGCGAGGTTGCCGCCTACCAGTTCCGCCACAGCTTCACCGGGGCGATTCAGTTCATGCGCTTCGGCATTGTAGCGCGCCCACTTTCCTTCCAGCGCCTGGCGCAACGATTGCACATAACGGTTGATATATCCTGCATCGTTGAAGGCTCCTGCCATCGGTGCATGTAAGGACGAAATATAATAGTTGCTGTAAATATGTGTATGCAATAAGGTGATATCGCTGTAACCAACGATCCACTTGGGTTGCTTGCGGAATTTCTTAAAGTTCAGTTGGTCTACCAGGTGTGTCATACCATAACCACCGCGTCCGCAGAGGATCGCCTTTACTTCCGGATCGTCCATCATTTCCTGCAGATCGGCCAGCCGCTCTTCCGCGGTGCCGGAGAAATAAGTTTCCGATGCACTGCCCAATGTCTTACCAATCCGCACACGATAACCCCACTCCTCTTCCAGCACACGGATGCATTCGGCCGCTTTCTCTTTTGCCATATATCCCGCAGGACAAACTATACCGATCAGGTCGCCGGGCTGCAGGTAAGGAGGAGTCGTTATCATCTTATTTCAGTTAAGGAGCAAAGCCCGTCTTTTACTTCGAGGCGGTGACGGACACCACATTTTACTGCAAAATTATTCTTTTGATGCCCTACGGGAAAATCAAAGCAGACCGGGAATTTATATTTCGCTGTTTTCTCGAGTACGATCTGTTGAATCGTTCTTCCGAATTCTTCTTCCGGGTCAGAGGGAGGCTTAATACGGAACCCACCCACTACCAGGCCCTTCAGTTTCGCCAACTTCCCGCTGCGGTCGAGGTTCCAGAACATCCGGTCGATGCTGTACAGGTATTCGCCTACATCTTCCACGAACAATATTTTTCCTTCGGTATGAATATCGGATGCCGATCCGGTGAGCGTTTCGAGCGTACGCAGGTTGCCGCCGATCAATATTCCTTCTGCCACACCGGATTTGTTGCCTTCCGCTGCCGCAAATTCATATTTCATTTGTTCCCCTTCTATCGCTTTTTTCAGGGAAAGAATGGCATCGACCTGTATTTGTTCCGCTTTACTCCAATCTTCCGGAAATCCGCTGCACATTTTGGAATGAATGGATGCCACATCGATTACACGGTTCAAGTGTGAATGAAATACCGTGATATCGCTGAAGCCGATGATCCATTTGGGATGCTTGCGGAACGCTTTCCAGTCGAGTCGGTCGATTATGCGTACGGCTCCATATCCGCCGCGGGCGCAAAGAATGGCTTTGACGGATGGATCGTCCAGCATCCGCTGAAAGTCGGCCAACCGCTCTTCGTCAGTGCCGCCGAAGGAATAGTCCCGCCGGCCGATCGTATCGCCGACACGCGTTTCATATCCCCATTCTTTCAGTCCTGCCACGGCCGATTGAATGTCTTCCACCTTGAGATAACCCGCAGGTGAACTAATACCGATCAGGTCTCCCTTCTTCAAATACGGCGGAATGCGGACAGGTTTGCGATTGTCGCCTGTGTTGAAAGCCTTGCCAGTAGCGGGAAATCCTGTTGCAGCCGCAAGAACGGCCGCTGATTGTAAAAAATTTTTCCGGTTCATTTTTAGCAAACTGATCACCCGGAAGGTAAGCCGATTTGAGGAAAAAAAGGCCTGTTATTCCGTTGCCCGTCAACCTTCTGGAAGAATGTGTGCGCTTTGAGTTATTTTTGCCACGCCGAAACGGCTCAATTTGCTATGAACGATTTTAAACGATACCTGGTAACAAGCGCTCTCCCTTATGCGAACGGATTGAAACACATCGGCCACCTGGCCGGCGCTTATATCCCGGCCGATATATATGTAAGATACCTGCGCGCACAAAAAAGAGATGTGGTGTTTGTCTGCGGAAGCGATGAACACGGTACGGCCATTCCCATCCAGGCCACCAAAGAACACACCACTCCCCGTGCCATCATCGATAAGTACCACGAAGCGATGAAGCAGGATTTTGCCGACCTCAACATCTCTTTTGATATCTACCACCGCACCAGCGATCCGCTGCACCACGAAACCGCGCAGGAATTTTTCACTTATCTCCACGAACGTAATGAACTGGAGACAAAAGAAACCGAGCAGTTTTATGATGAAGCCACCAAAACATTCCTGGCAGACCGCTATATCAAAGGCACCTGCCCTAATTGCGGCAGCGACCGTGCCTTCGGCGATCAATGCGAAAACTGTGGCCGCTCACTCAGTCCCGATGAACTCATCAATCCCGTAAGCACACTCAGCGGCCAGCCGCCGGTTAAACGCAAGACCACACACTGGTATCTGCCACTCGACCGTCATGAAGAATTTTTACGTCAATGGATCCTCGAACAACACAAAGACGACTGGCGACCCACAGTTGTAGGCCAGTGTAAAAGCTGGATCGAAGGCGGACTGCAACCACGCGCCGTGACGCGCGACCTCGACTGGGGTATTAAAGTTCCCCTGAAAGATGCCGAAGGCAAAGTGCTGTACGTTTGGTTCGATGCGCCGATCGGTTATATCAGCGCCACCAGGCAATGGGCCATCGACAATAAGCGCGACTGGAAACCTTATTGGTATGAAAAGGACACCAAGCTGGTGCATTTCATCGGTAAAGACAATATCGTGTTCCATTGCATCATTTTCCCGGTGATGCTGAAACTGCACGGAAATATTCTGCCGGAAAACGTACCGGCCAACGAATTCCTGAATCTCGAAGGCGACAAGATGAGCACCAGCCGTAACTGGAAACTCGAAATGCGCGACTATATCAATGATTTTGTAAAACAGGAAAACGGCGGCGGGCAATGCGTGGACATGCTCCGTTATTACCTGACGCAGATAGCACCCGAAACAAAAGACAGCGAATTCACCTGGAAAGGTTTCCAGGACGCTGTAAACAGCGAGCTCGTGTCCATCTTCGGTAATTTTGTCAACCGCACATTCGTGCTCATGCACAAGCTCTGCGGTGGCAAAGTACCTCCTTTTCACAACGACATCATCGACGATATCGACAAACAACTGATCACGGATATTGCGAGTGCAAAAGAAAAAATCGAATCGTTGATCGAGCAATACAAATTCCGTGAAGCGCTGTACGAAGTGATCGACCTTTCGCGCAAAGGCAATCAGTACATGCAGAAAAAAGAACCGTGGATATTGGCGAAACAATTGGCAGAAAATCCTGCTGTTCAGCAACAGATCGACAACAGCCTGCACCTCTGTCTGCAACTGACGGCCAACCTTGCCATTTTCATTCATCCCTTCCTGCCATCAACGGCACACACCATGCTGCACATGATGAAGGTGGTAGAGAAAATGCTGGATTGGGATAATGCAGGAAAAATGAAACTGCTGAGCGTCGGTTATTCACTGCGCGAACCGCGTTTGCTGTTCCGCAAAATTGAAGACACAGAAATAGCAGCCCAGGTAGAAAAATTAAAAGCCGGTCTCGTGAAAGCAACGACAGAAAATACTCTCACCGAAACAACAGATAATGCACCCGCGCCCGTAAAAGAAACCATCCAGTTCGATGATTTTGCCAAGATCGATCTGCGTGTGGCCACCATTACCGCGGCGGGCAAAGTGCCGAAAGCCGATAAACTGCTGCAACTGGAAGTGGATCTTGGTTTTGAAAAAAGAACCATCGTCTCCGGCATCGCGCTGCATTTTGCGCCGGAAGACATCATTGGTCAGCAGGTAGTGATCGTAGCCAATCTTGCGCCCCGCAAAATGCGCGGCATCGAAAGCAATGGCATGATCCTGATGGCGGAAGACAAGGATGGCAAACTGCGCTTTGTAAGCCCGGCAGAAGCAGTGGCAAGCGGCTCGGGAGTCAGCTGATGCGTGAATCGTCAATCGTCAATAGTGAATGGTGAATGGTGAATAAACATCCCGCAGTTGCGGGAATGCTCCTGTATACACCGCAACTGTTCGGAAAATTTTACACCCTGTCAATCTGACATCACGCCGCCGTTGGTCTCCAGACCAACGGACCTGCTCATTCCTGAATCATGTACGAAGTTGACCTTAACCTGGCAAAAAAACCTGACGCTTGCTTGTTGGTCGGGAGACCAACAAGGGCACTAACCGGGAGACCAACAAGGGCACTAACCGGGAGACCAACAAGGGCGCTAACTTATACCTCGCGCCGACATTGCGTTTAAAAATGAAAAGCGACTCTTGCCCATAAACGTTCCGAACAGTTGTGGTGAGTACACCAACCATGAAAAAGACTTATAACTTACTACTTAAAACTTACAACCGCTGTTTCACCACCGCAATACATTTTCACATTACTTAGTCCCGATTAATCGCGATCAAACTCCCTCATTATCAGTATTTTTCGGTAACTTCCAGCTAAATTCTCCGCACCTTGAACGCGAAAGCCCGAAGCAGGAAAATATTGAAAGTCTTGGCCTGGATCATCGGCTCGCTGGTGGCCTTGGCCGTAAGCTTTCATTTCTGGTTCGTCAACCACGCGGAAGAAATTATTGAAAACCTCGTAAGCTCGCAATCCAACGGCAAACTCCACCTCAAAGTCAGGAAATTCAAGTTTAACTGGTTCAGCAAAAAGATGGAACTGGAAAATGCTGTTTTCTATTCCACCGATACAGCCACTTCGTCCGCCGCTTACCAATTTGATGTAGAAAGATTACAAGTCGAAGTAAAAGCTGTATTTCCGATCTTGTTTGAGAAAAAGATTCTCATCGATTCTTTACGATTAGTAAACCCGCATGTGACAGTCACCAAACTCCGCAACGTTCAGCGTGATACCACTTCCGGCAACGACATTTCCATTCCCAAGGAAATGGGACGCGTTTATAATTCCATCCAGGATGCGCTGAGTGTGCTGAAAGTAAAACGTTTCCAGATCGAGAATGGCAGGTTCTCACTTTACAACCGTATGCGGCCGGAGCAGCAACCGGTAGAGATCAGCAAGATTTTTTTCAACCTCGATAACCTGCAGGTAGCAGATACCAACACCACCAACGCAGCGCAAAAAATTTTCTTCAGCGACAATATCTCTTTGTCTACACACAACCAGGACATAGCATTGCCCGATGGCATCCACCGGCTGGCTTTTAAAAATTTCCGGATAAATGTGCTGCGCAAACTCGTGGAACTCGACAGTTGTACCGTTTCCGCCTCGCGGCAGGACAGCAGCGGCAATTCATTCCGCGTCTTTTTCGAAAAACTTAAACTCACTAATATCGATTTTGATACGCTGTATCATAGCGAAGTGATCAAAGCCGATTCGGTGTATTGTTTCCGCCCGCGCTTCCGGCTGGATGTGCAATTACCCGATCGTAAAAAAGGCGGCACTACCAAACCTCCGCCCTCCTTGAACGAGATCGTACAACAGTTGACCGGCGACATGCAATTGGCCTTTGTAATAGTGGAAGACGGTTCCTTCGACATCAATACCATGCGTGCCGGCAGACCAAGTTCCTTTACGTCCGAACACAACAACTTTGAGATCACGGGCCTGAGAGTGCAACAGCGCGCCAAACGACCGCTTTCTGTCGACGGTTTTAAAATGGGCATCCGCAATTTCGAAAATTTCCTGCGCGACAGCACCTACTCTATTCAGTTCGACAGTATCCTTTTCAATAACAACCGGATCAGCCTGAGTAATTTTTCTTACAGGGAATTAACTAATAACCGCACCATCAACACACTCACAGTTCCACAACTCGAACTGCAGGGTTTGTCGTGGGATAATCTTGTATTGGAACAGCAACTGATGGCAGAAAAGGTAACCTTGTATAAACCAGCCATACGTTACCATGTGCGTAACAATCCGGGAAAATCACAAACCATTTTCGAAGTACTTAGTGGTCTCGGAGAGATGATGCAACTGAGCAACCTGCATCTTATAGAGGGGCAGGTCAGTCTCGTATTTCCCAACAAAAGCGAATTGGAATTGGAGAAAGCCACGCTGCACATCGCCGGTCGTGATCTTGTCAATTCAAAACAATTGAAAGGCATCCAGCAATCCGTCACGCGGCTGGACTTTGCGAAAGGACGTTTGCATGTCGGTCCCGTAACCGCGTTGTTGCAAGGCGTACAATTTACAGGTGAAACCAATCACCTGCGTGCCGATGTACTCGAGGTCACCGATATCAGCAAAGCAAAGATCAAAGCAAGCGGTGTGAACATCCGCACACTGGTGATCGACGACAAACTGCAACAAACACGCATCGAAGGCATCAGTTGGGACAGTGCCGTACTCAATCTTCCGCTGGGACGAAGAAGTGCACCACAGGAAAAAAGAGAAGGTTTTATATTGCGTGATGTGGATGGACGGCGAACACGCGTATTTGCCTCCGACGACACGCGGCAACTGGAAGTTTATTTCAAACACATCGGTGCAGAATCTTTTTCTTCCGGAAAGCGACGCCACTTCCGCATTAAAGCACTCGATGCAGCGGGCGGCAATCTGCGTTACCGTCACGGCGCAGCGTCGCTGGAGATGGACCGTTTCGATCTGCGCGATGGAGAACCCAGTCACTTCCAATCGATCCGTTATCAACGTTCGCGTACCTATGATACGATAATCGCCAGCATTCCGATGGTGCAACTGGTGCCGGATATTGACGCCTTCTTCCGCGGCGACATCGGCGCATCCGCTATCACACTCGATCGTCCGCGGTTCTTCTGGCATGCACGTCACCACGACACACTGACCAACACACAGGAAACCGGCTGGCCGCTTCCCGACACACGCATCAATTCATTGAAAATACTACAACCGACCCTCAGCCTGCAATACGAACAGGCCGGCAAAAACTTTCAGCTTGAATGGGAAGGCAAAGATCCACGCAATTATCTTCAATTGGAAGATATCGTTTCCGATGAAACAAGCACGTCCTTCAGTGCACGCACGATACAATTCCTGGTCAATGGTTTTACCGTAGCAGGACCGTCGGGCAGGCGCTACCATGCAGGCTCCGGGGAGATCGATGCAAAACTGAGCAACCTCCGTTACCAGGAACTGGAAGGCAATGATACAGAATGGGAAGGCCAACTCGATCAATTGAATGCACGCAACTTCACCATCGACAGCATCGGCAAAAAAAATGCGACCCTGCAGATCAAAACGGCCAGCCTTTCAGGCCTGCGTGTAGATGCCGCATCAATACTGAAACTGACGGAGCTTATACAAAAAAACAAAGAATTCCGCCTCAGCAATTTCACCGGCACCTACCAGGACTCGGCTGTTAACTGGAACTGGTACAATACGGCTTATGACAAACGCAGCCGTTTGTTATCACTGGATTCATTCCGTTATCGGCCGGCTCCGGAGAAAGAAGCTTTCATGGAAAAACAAAAACACCAGATCGATTATATAACGGCCAATGGCGGAAAGCTGGAAGTCGGCCCTCTGGATATCGACCGTTTTGTAAAAGACACCATACTGGACCTGGGCACGATCCGGTTATCGGATGCATACCTGTATAATTTCCGTGACAAACGATTGCCTCTGCGCATGGATATCATAAGACCATTGCCGGTTGATCAATTGACACAGATCGGTACAAAATTCCGAGCAGACTCGCTGGTGATTGCCAACAGCCGTGTATTATATGAAGAATTGAATGAGAAAACAGGCAAGAGCGGCCTTATCCGCGTCGGAGACCTCAATGCCACACTAACGCATCTACGCAACTTTGATCTTGGTGAACAAGACAGCCTTGTAATACATGCCAATGGCCGGCTGGAAGACAGCATTGCCATTCATTTGCGTTTGAAAGAATCCTATACCGATACGCTTTCCGGGTTCCGTATGCAATTGCGGATGGGACCTGCGGATCTGACCATCCTCAATCCTGTGCTGGCACCACTGGCATCGGCAGAATTGAAATCGGGCCACCTCGATTCGCTGACCATGCAGGTGAAAGGGCGTGAATATTTAGCTTACGGAGAAATGCACATGCATTACCGCAACCTGCGCATACGGATACTAAAAAAAGGAAATCCGGATAAGAAATCATTCCTTTCCAGTGTAATGAGCGGACTGGCCAATGCATTTGTGGTGAAAAAAAATAACGACTCCCGCAAAGGCGTGGTATTCTTCCGCCGGCACCGCGAACGCTCTGCCCTCAACTACCTGGTGAAGATCACACTCAGCGGCGTAACCAGCAGTGTGGGCGCCCGCAGCAATAAAAAACAGACGAAACGCTACCAGCAGACGCTGAAGGAAAAACAGTTGCCTCCCGTGGAAGACGCAACAAAATAGTAAAGATAAAAATTGACCTGGCGCTGTCTTTTCAACACTTTTTTATTTTACCTTCACAGTAAATAGTTGTTTAACTAACTAATTTTTAAGCATAGCTGTATGAAAAGAAATATCAAAAAAGTAGCTGTGTTAGGCAGTGGTGTAATGGGTTCACGTATTGCGTGTCATTTTGCCGGCGTAGGGCTTCAGGTGCTGTTGCTGGACATCGCACCGCAGGTCGCGCAGACAACCGCTGAAAAGAACAAACTCGTGAATGATGCATTGACGGCTGCCATCAAAAGCAATCCCTCTCCCGTATATACACAGGATGTGGTGAAAAAAATCACCACCGGCAACTTTGAAGACAACATGAAAGATATTGCCGGTTGCGACTGGATCATCGAAGTGGTGGTGGAGCGCCTGGATATCAAACAACAGATATATGACCAGGTAGAGAAATACCGGAAGCCCGGCACATTGATTACTTCCAATACATCAGGTATTCCCATTCACCTGATGGCTGAAGGTCGCAGCGAGGATTTCCGCCGGCATTTCTGCGGCACACACTTTTTCAATCCGCCGCGTTACCTGCGTTTGCTTGAAATCATTCCTACTCCTTCCACCGATCCCGAAGTAGTATCGTTCCTGATGGAATATGGTGATATTATTTTAGGCAAAACAACGGTTCTCTGCAAAGACACACCAGCCTTCATCGCCAACCGCATTGGTGTATACAGCATCATGGCCATCTTCGGGCTCGTCGATAAATTAGGTTTATCGATTGACGAAGTAGATGCACTTACCGGTCCGGCGATCGGCCGTCCCAAGTCCGCTACCTTCCGCACGGCTGATGTGGTAGGCATCGACACCCTGGTAAAAGTAGCCAAAGGTGTACAGGACAATTGCCCGGATGACGAAGCACGCGACACCTTTACCATCCCTGCATGGCTGGATAAAGTAGTAGAAAATAAATGGCTGGGCGATAAGACCAAACAGGGCTTTTTCAAAAAAATGCCTCCCGGTCCCGACGGCAAAAAAGATATTCATGTACTCAATCTTTCCACGCTTGAATACGAACCCCGGCAAAAACCAAAATTCGCAACGGTAGAAGCAGGCAAGCCCATTGAAGACCTTGCACAACGCCTGAAAGTATTGGTAGCCGGTACAGATAAAGCGGGTGAATTCTATCGACAGTTCCACTACTCCCTTTTCTCTTATATTTCTTTCCGCATTCCCGAGATCAGCGATGAATTATATCGCGTGGATGATGCCATGATGGCGGGCTTTGGCTGGGAGATCGGCGCGTTTGAAAGCTGGGATGTATTAGGTGTAAAGAAAACGGTGGACGCCATGAAAGCCGCGGGTTATGCCGTAGCGCCCTGGGTCGGGGAAATGCTCGATGCAGGCCATCAACGTTTTTATAAAGTAGAGAACGGTAAGAAACTCGCTTACGACCCTGCCAGTAAATCATACAAAGCCTTGCCCGGTGGTGAGTCCTTCCTCGTGTTAAGCAACTTCCAGGATAAAATTGTCTGGAAAAATAATAGCTGCAAATTGTACGATATCGGTGACGGTGTGCTCGGTATTCAATGGAATACAAAAATGGGCAGTATCGGCGGTGACGTATTAAGCGGCATACAGACCGGCATCGAAAAAGCAGAGAAAGAATTTAAAGGGCTGGTGATCGGCAACGAAGGTCCCAACTTCTCTGCGGGTGCCAACGTGGGCATGATCTTCATGCTGGCCATCGAGCAGGAATACGATGAGCTGGATATGGCCATCCGTCTTTTCCAGAACACCATGATGCGCGCACGTTACTCTTCCGTGCCCGTAGTAGTGGCTCCGCACGGATTGGCTTTGGGTGGTGCCTGTGAACTGAGCCTGCATGCCGACAAAGTATGTGCAGCCGCCGAAACCTATACCGGTCTGGTGGAATTGGGCGTAGGACTTATTCCCGGCGGTGGCGGTACAAAAGAATTTGTGTTGCGTGCGGCGGATGAAATGCACGAAGACGAACCAGACACCATCACGTTGAAAAACCGTTTCCTGACAATCGCTACGGCCAAAGTGGCCACTTCCGCAGCGGAAGGATTTAATATCGGTGTATACAGAAAAGGACTCGACGAAGTGGTGATGAACCAGGGACGTCGCATTGCAGAAGCAAAAAAATCAGTGATCGAAATATATGACAGCGGATACGTGACACCTGTTCAGCGCAAAGACGTGAAAGTGCTGGGCCGTTCGGCGCTCGGAGCTTTGCTCGCGGGTATCAATGGTATGTGGCGCGCCAATTACGCTACCGACCACGATGCACTTGTAGCACGCAAACTCGCCTACGTTATGTGCGGCGGCGACCTCAGCGAACCCAGCTTTGTAAGCGAACAATACCTGCTCGATCTCGAACGAGAAGCTTTTCTTTCCCTCTGCGGCGAAAAGAAAACACTGGAAAGAATTCAGAGCGTATTGAAGAGCGGCAAACCGGTGAGGAACTGAGTGAATGGTGAATGGTCAATCGTGAATCGTGAATAGTTTCTTCAATCCGTTGCTGGTATTAACACCAACAACACAACTTAATACTTATTTACTGATAACGGCTGTTTAACTTAATACTTACTACTTAATACTTATTACTTAACACTTACAAAGGCTGTTCACCTTACGCCTTAGGCCGAAGCTTCGGCCTTATACCTTCAACCTTCATTATGAACTGTACCGTCACCGACTTCAGCACCGACTCACGCAGCTACCGCATCAGCGGGATCAGCGAGACCGAATTCAACAACAGCCTCGAACTGTTTCTGGCCGCGCGGGATCTGAAATATAAAAGTGATAAGGCCGGCATGAAACTTTATGCCCGGGGAAACCTGGTGCTGCGTATACTGGTGGGCGTATTTGTAAAATACTTCCGGGTAGGTGTTACGGGAAAACGAATAGACGAACAGACTTTTGAAGTAACGCTGAAGCGCCCCATGAACTTTTTTGTTTCTGGCGGATTGATTGGGATAAAATCGTCGCGGAAAGAATTTGACACCCTGGCCGAAGATTTCAAGAATCATTTCACGCGGTAAATTAACCAGTCTTTATGGGCATTGTGGAACTCACAGATACAACGCTGTTGATATCGTCCCATATCATCCTCTACGGGAGCGCTGCCAATGAAGAGTTGGCCGAACGGATCAGGCGCGAAATCCATAATATGTGGAATGAACCACAGGCCCGCATCCACCGCAAAGGCCAATTACTCGACGTACGTTTTCAGATCACCGCACAATACCGCGCCGATATCCGGCCCGAAGAAGTACTGGGCAATGATGATCCGCGCAATAATTATTTCCGCGTGGAACCGGAAGCGGCCGGCAATATTTCTTTTGTAGATGGCCTCGGCTGTAATACCGGTTATTTTTTACTGGAAAATTTATATGAAGGCTCCACCACGGCGGCGCATGAATATGGCCACACGCTGGGACTGCCGCATCCGCATAATGTGGATTATCGCGGTAAAGGCGTGCCGGGCATCATGTACCCGCGCGGAACCTGGGTAGACCCGGCCTTTCAATACGACCCGCAACAATCTCCCGGTAAAAAAGGAGGCACGCTTTATCCCATTCACCGGCGCGTGCGGCAGGAAGACATCGACGATCTCAAACTACACCGTTTGCCGTTCCATGACGGCCAGGCCGTCCTCGGCGAATTCTCCAGCATCTGGCATCCTTCACCGTTCACAGGAGAAGAATAACCGTTTACCTATAATATTGCTTTTTTCTATTGCGTCTGGCCGCTTTTCTCTATTTTTCGGTTCCATACGCTAAACTTCTTTTTTCATGTCTGTATTAAGTGTTCAGCAAATCAGCAAGAACTATGGTGCCGTCAAAGCGCTCAACAATGTGAGCTTTGAAGTGCCCCAGGGTTCTGTTTACGGCATTCTTGGTCCCAATGGAAGTGGCAAGACCACGCTGCTGGGTATTGTGATGGATGTATTGAAAGCCTCGGGTGGCGAATTTCGCTGGAATGGCCAGCCCGGTGATGCCGATCAGCGCAAAAAGATCGGCACCTTACTCGAAACGCCGAATTTCTATAGCTATCTCAGCGCTGAAAAAAACCTCGAAATTGCCGCCTGCATCAAAGAACGCGGCCTCGATGATATCGACCGGGTATTGCAGATGGTGAACCTGCATCAACGCAGAACTTCCAAGTTCAATACCTATTCATTGGGGATGAAGCAGCGTCTCGCGATCGCTTCGGCATTGCTGGGCGATCCGGATATCCTGGTATTCGATGAGCCGACCAACGGTCTCGATCCTGCTGGGATCGCGGAGATCCGCGAATTGATCATTGAGCTGAACCGACAGGGCAAGACCATCATCATGGCCAGCCACATTCTTGATGAAGTGGAGCGTGTGTGTACACACGTGACCATTATTCAGAAAGGTGTGCTGAAAACCAGCGGCACGGTGCAGGAAGTACTTTCAGCATCCGGTGAAACGGATGTGCTGGTTGAAATCGCTGCAGACGATGCAACGGGTCTCGAAACAATCATCAGACAGTTTCCGGGTGTGAAAGATGTAAAAGTGTTCGGACATGTATTGAGTGTATTATGCACCGAAAACGTAAGCGCCGGACAGATTAATAAATATTGTTTTGAAAAAGGTGTGGTGCTGACACAGCTCAACATGAAAAAGAAAAATCTCGAAACCCGATTCCTCGAGATCACCGGCAAACAAAGCGACCGTTAATTTTTATCCTTCCAAAGCTCAAGGCTATGTTGAAACTTTTTAAAATTGAATGGCTTAAGATAAATACCTACCGGACCTTCTGGGTATTGTTTGGCACCTTCGTCGTGTTCTTTCCACTGACGGTTTTCTTTTCCGCCAGTAAATACATGGAACAAACGTCGGGAGCGCGGGGAAGCGGCCCCAATCCCGAGGATCTGGCGAAAGCCCTGATCGGCGCACCTTTCGTATTTCCAAAGATCTGGCAAACCTCCGCCTGGTTTGGTGGTCATTTCTTTGTAATCATCGGGATGCTGTTTGTGATGCTGATCACCAATGAAGTGCAGTACCGTACGCATCGGCAGAACATCATCGACGGCTGGAGCCGTTTGGACTTTCTGCGCGCCAAAGCATCGGTGATGTTCTTCTTTGTCATTGCGGCAACCCTGCTCGTATTTATTACAGGTATTATTACGGGGCTGGCTTTCTCCGCTCCGGGAGCCGACCTGTTCGAAGACGTACACTACGTAGCTTATTTTGCATTAATGGCCTTCCATTATCTTTTAATTGGATTTTTTATCGCTATCTTGGTAAAGCGTACAGGACTGGCCGTGATCATTTATTTCATCTCTGTATATGTGATCGATGGATTGTTGTGGTTGCTGCTGACCATACGGGGAAACCAGATGGGATACTTCCTTCCCTTCGAAACGGTGGATGCATTGATCCCTAGTCCGTTTACGCCGGAAATGATGAAGCTTCGTACCGTTGCTGACTATTCATTACTGATCTCTACAGCCGTGTACGTTTCTCTTTTCACTTATCTCATTGTTAACCGCTTTAAAAACGCCGACCTGAAGACCTGAGTATGTTATTGTTCACCTAAACGTCATAACATGAAAGTGTCATTCTCTAACGGTTTGCCTCTGCTATTATTATTACTGGCCTGCAATAGCCAGGAAGCAGGCAGCAACAAAGACAAAAGCGGTGACAGCACAGCCACCATCGCTCCGGCTCCGCCACCAGCCAACAAGATCACCTTCCATGCCGATACCGCGCAGGTAGAAACAACCGCCTGGAACATCAATCTTTTTGGTAAAAACAATGAAAACGGTATTGCCCTCAACATCACCAGCGAACAGGACAATGGCCGCGCTTCCGTCAATCTCAATGTAAACGGTATTGCACCCGGCACCTATCCCTTCACCGCCGGACAAGGCGCACTGCAGGCCATGGGTAAAGCTTACGGTGAATACATGACACCGCCCGTGAACGGAAAGCAAGAGCATTATTTTTTCCAGACAGGTGCGGTTACCATTCAATCCATCGATACGGCCTCCGGTATTCTACAGGCAAAATTTGAAGGAGAAGCAAAAAGCGACAAGGGCAAAACGATCCGCATCACCAATGGCGTGGTGAAAGAAGGTGTTGTTAAACACGGAGTGACACGATTCTAGGATTTTCCCTTGTACAGATCGGCCAGGGCTTCCGGCAGTAACGGATGGTGAAACAAAAAGCCGTCCAGTTGCAGACGTGCACTGCTGACCGTCGTGCTTTTCAATACCTCCACACTCATTTCTCCCAATACGATCTTAAGCAGAAAGGCTGGTACATGCAATAGGGTAAAATACCGGCCTTTCCTGATTTTGCCGATCTCATTGATCAACGTACGGTTATTGACAGGATTGGGCGCTACGGCATTATAAGCACCGGAATAATTAACGTTTTCCATCGCGGCCAGGTACATGTTTACCAGGTCGTCGATATGTACCCAACTAACGATTTGTTTACCATTACCCATCACGGCTCCTACACCAAAGCCGAGTGATTTTTCAAATTGCGGCAACGCACCACCTTTCGTGCTGAGTACAATACCGGTGCGGAGTTTGACCAGCCGTTTTCCCAGCGACTCCACCGGATCGATAGACGCTTCCCAGTCTCGGCAGGTATTGCCCAGGAAATCAGGATACGGAGGAGCTTCTTCCGAAAAACCACCGGGATTAGGAATGGTGGGATCCGGTCCGTACCAGCCGATGGCCGAAGCGCTGATGACCACTTCCACTTTATTGGGTGTTTCGCGGAGCGCTTTCACCAACAAAGCACTGCTGTTAACGCGGCTGTCGCGGATTTCGCGTTTGCGCTTTTCCGTCCATCGTTTGTCCGCCACGCCGGCACCCGCCAGGTGTATGATCACATCGGCGGCGGCGATTGCTTCGCGGTCGATCTCATTTTTTTCAATATCCCATTTTGCGTAACGGATACCATTGGCATCATCCCTGGCCGCAGCGCGCGACAAGATGATCACGGTGTGTTGACGATCGAGCAGGGCCCTTGTCAGCGCTTTGCCAACCAGACCTGTGCCGCCGGTGATGAGTACAGTGGTCATAGAGGGTTCAATTTAAGAGTATTACTTATATAACGTCCTGATCGGTGGCATGGTTTTTTCTTATTTAAAAAAAAAGCTATGAAACTGCGCCAAATCCTGCCCTTCATTGTGGCAGCAAGTTCTTTGTTTGTATTTTCCGGTTGCGATAAGGATAATGATGGAGAGACCACGGAATTGAATATCCGGTTGACTGATAATCCTTTCAATGCGACTGCCGTAAATGTAGACATCGAGCGGGTACAGGTCAAACTTCGCGAGGAAGGCGACAGTTGGATCACGCTCAATACACATGCCGGCATATACAATCTCCTGGATTACCAGAACGGCATCGATACTTTGCTGGCGCAGGGAATTGTACCAGTAGGACCGCTCAGAGAGATCCGCTTTGTATTAGGCGCGGATAACAGTATAGTAATCGATGGCAACGTTTACCCGCTTACCATTCCCAGTGGCAGTGAGTCAGGTCTGAAAATCAAATTGAACAAAACACTCACAGCGGGAACGGACGCTGTTCTGATTGATTTCGACGCAGCTCTTTCAATTTTCCAGACGGGCACGGCTGAGTTCAAACTCAAACCGGTCCTTAAAATAAAATAAACGGGAATGTGGCCTCCCTTTTAAAAAGCTTCAGCTCTGGAGCTTTTTTATTTATTGGCAACCCATTCCGATTTTTTGTTGATAAAAAGCGCCAAACCATTCATCATGCTCCTGGTCTTTCTTTGCATAGCTATACTGGCCGGACTGCTCATCTACGGTCTTCTTACCTACAACGATCATAAGAACGTGCGTCAACGGTATTTCGCTGAGTTGAAAATGGCGGAGAACCGTCTGGCTGCCGCACGCAAAGACTTTGAGTTGCTCGATAAACCTTTGCAGGGATTAATCAGCAAACAATTCGGCAACCGCATGGCGGAAAATGTGAAGACCGAAACGATCAGTACAGGTATGCCCTCCGAGTTGTTGCTGGTATCATGGGGCGAGCCGGCGCAGGTGTCGTACGCAACGGACGAAATGAATAAGGAAGTATGGTATTACGATCCGTTTACCACACCTGAAAAGGAAACAGCCTATCGTACAGAGATCACCATAGAACAAAACCGTGTCAGCACCTGGAAAGACCGCAACTGACCACGCAATTCCGAACCATGAGCAACAGCAACTACTACGAAATATTGGGATTACCCAAGCATACAACGGATGCTGAAATCAAAAAGGCATACCGTAAACTCTCGCTCAAATTTCACCCCGATAAAAATCCAGGCGATCAGTATTTTGAGGACTGGTCAAAGAAGATCAACGAAGCGTTTGCCATTCTGGGCAATCCTGCGAGCCGTGCGGCTTATGACCAGCAGTTTGAAACACATTCGTTCAAGGATCAATTCTATCCGCGTCCCGGGCAATATGCTTCTTCAGCTACCGCAACGGAAACGGCAGAAGAAAAAGCACCACCTCCCAAACCGCAGCCTTCGGCTGCCGAGCAATTGGTTCTGCGGCAGGTAAAAGACATGGTGCCTGATTATTTGCGCCTGAAAGGAGAATACCTGCTGGCAAAAAAAGAGTTTGAATTGGTGAAAAAGAAACAGGCACCGGCCATCTTCACCAAACAACAACTCCTCATTGGAAGTGGCATTGCCATTCTCGCTATTGCCGGACTTATTTATGCATCGATTGCCGCTACTACCCGCGCGCCTAAAGTGATCATGGAGCCGTTGCCCACGCCGGAGTGGAAGAAGAAAGCGTGAATCGTCAATGGTGAATGGTGAATCGTGAGTCGTGAGTCGTCAATCGTGAATAAATAGCCTTATAACTTACCACTTATTACCTATAACCTATTACGGCTGTTTCACCTTAAGCCTTAGGCCGAAGCTTCGGCCTTACGCCTACACCCTACTTAATACTTATTACTTAAAACTTACTACTAAAAAAATACCCCCCGATGAAAACACCGGGGGGAACAACTAAAAACACGTTTCCAAGAATAGTTCATTGGAACGGAAACAGCCCGGCAGTCATGCCAGGCTGTTCTTTTTATTAGTCGGGTTTTTTACCGTCTAAGAAAGTATTGATCGTGCTGATATTGCCCTGATTCTTTCCATCAGAGGACACTTCGTAATTGCTATAGAAATTTTCGATATGAGAATTACTGTTGTATAATTCCATGTTGCGGCGGATGTATGCCGGCACAGTTTCAAACTCATTATTCGGGTCGTTTGCGTTTACGTTGAACGACAGATTACGCAATTTCTGTAACCGTTCAAATGCCCTACGTTTTTGATCCTCCGCTTCGTCCTGCATCGCAGGTTCCTCAACAGAAGACGGCAAAGGTTGCTGAGTCTGGTCGGCCAACGGCTCATCCGCCGCCGGAATGTCATCCCGCACGACCAGGTGCATGTGGAGATCAGGTAAAATTTCCTCTCTCGGGGTAGTAGCACTGGCTTGCGGAACCGGTTCTTCGGCAGAAGGTATTGAGGTTGATACCTCTGGTTTTGTTTCCGCGTAAATATTGGACGGTCTGGCCAGGTAGCCCCCGGAAGCTGCAGGCGACGGGGCACTACTATCTTTAATACCGTTTTGTTGAATTTCTTCGTTTCGAGAGGTAACGGATTCAGTTTTCGTGGACGAATTTATACCAATATCATTTCCTGTGTAAAACATCTTATCAACAGTAGAATTACCAGTTATACCACTCGTAATTTTACTTGGTGTTTCTTCTATTTTTTCGCTGATTTCATGCCCGGAAAACAGATCAAAATGCATAACCGGTTCTTCTTCACGAACATATTCTTCCGTACTGAAATCCTGCACTGATGGCATCGGCACTTCAGGTGCTTCATCCACCAGTTGAGGTGCCAGCGGATCAGCCAGCGTTACCGGTTCGGTTTTTACTTCCACCTTTTTCGGAGTTTCCCCGAGTACCATTACGATCTTCTCCTCCTTCGGTTCTTCCTTGCGCAGCACCGGTTTTACAAACGGATCTTTGTGCTGAAAGCCTGTTGCGATCAACGTAATACCTACCTGGTCGCCCAGGGTATTGTCATAACCAAGACCAAGGATCACATCCGTATTCTCGCCAGCCTGGCTCAGCAGATGGCTTTGAATGACCTCTACTTCGTCCATCGTAAATTCATGTTCGCCTTCGGCAGAGTTGATGTTGATGAGAATCCATTTCGCTCCGCGGATATCATTATCATTCAGCAATGGCGAGTTCAATGCTTCTTCAATCGCATTCTGTGCACGGTTTTCTCCGGATGCCTGTGCATTACCCAGAATCGCCACACCACCATTACGCATTACAGTGCATACGTCTGCAAAGTCGACGTTGATCTGACCGGTGCTGTTGATTACATCGGTGATACATTTTGCCGCAGTCGCCAGTACATTGTCGGCCTTGTCAAAGGCTTCACGCATTTTGAGGTTGCCGAATTGATGACGAAGTTTATCATTGCTGATCACCAGCAATGTGTCAACATAGGATTTCAGCATCTTGATACCTTCCTCCGCCTGCAATTGACGCTTGCGTCCTTCATAGGCAAAAGGAGTAGTAACAATACCTACGGTGAGAATGCCCAGGTCTTTACAGATCTTCGCAATGATGGGCGCGCCACCCGTTCCCGTACCACCGCCCATACCGGCAGTGATGAAAGCCATCTTGGTATTTACTTCCAGTATACGTTTTATTTCTTCGAGCGACTCTTCCGTTGCCTGGCGGCCAATCTCGGGATTAGCGCCGGCACCAAGTCCTTGTGTCAGATGTGGTCCGAGCTGTACACGATTAGGGATTTCGCTATTGGCAAGCGCCTGCGCATCGGTGTTGCAAACAATAAAGTTTACACCCTCGATCTGCTGGCTGAACATATGATTAACTGCATTGCTTCCTCCACCGCCTACACCAATCACTTTGAGTATGGATGATTTTTCTTTAGGCAAATCAAAATGTATCATAACGTTTGAATTTAAAACTTCATTATCCATAGATCCTGAAGTAGTTTTATTGATAGGTTAGTAAGTTTCTTTACTGTTACAGGTGCTGATCTTCTTCTTCTTTGAACAGGTCGATGATCCGGTCTTTGAACTTACCCCAGAAACCTGTCAGGTTTTTGCGTTTCTTCATTTCCCCCTCGCCGATTTGTTCTTCGAATTCTTCTTCCATCGGCATCATCTCTGTTTGCTGACGCAATGTTTCCGGTACATCCACTTTGCGGAAATCTTTTTCAAATTCTTTCCGGTTGTGCTCGTAGTCATCATACCCTTTCAGGATAAGACCGATACAGGTGGAGTAAGTAGGCTTCGCCAGTTCTTCGATATGTCCGGCTGCCAGGTGTTCATTGGGAAATCCAATGCGTGCAGGTAAACCTGTGGTGTATTCTGTCAACTGGATCAGGTGACGCAATTGCGAACCACCACCCGTGAGTACGATACCGCCGTTCAACTGACGGTTGTCCATGCCCACTTGTTTCAGATGGTAGGTAACGAAATCGAGAATCTCGCTCATACGTGCCTGGATGATATTGGCCAGGTTCTTCACGCTGATCTCTTTGGCCGGCATACCACGCAATCCGGGGATCGTGATGTATGCATTCGCTTTGGCTTCATTAGCAAGCGCACTGCCAAACTGTGTTTTCATTTGCTCGGCCTGCGTTTTTAACACTCCCAAACCTGTTTTAATATCGTTGGTGATGTTCTCACCAGCGAACGGAATAACAGCAGTGTGACGCAATACGCCTTCGGCAAACACGGCGAGGTCGGTTGTACCACCGCCGATATCCACGATAGCTACACCCGCTTCCAGATCTTCCTGCGCCATTACAGCAGAGGAAGAAGCGAGCGGTTGCAACACCAGATCTTTGGTATGCAGTCCGGATTTCTCCACGCTGCGGTTGATGTTGCGGATCGCATTTTTATCACCGGTGATGATATGGAAGTTCGCTCCCAGCTTCACACCGCCATAACCAATCGGCTTCACGATGTTCTGGAAATTGTCCACGGTGTATTCCTGCGGGATCACATCGATGATCTGATCACCGGCAGGGATATATGTCTTGTACTGATCGGAGATCAGTTGATCGATTTCTTTTTGCGTGATTTCTTCATCGTTCGACTGGCGAACGAGGTCGCCGCGGGTCTGAAGGCTTTTGATATGATGACCTGCAATGCCTACGTACACCTCGTTGATCTCGAGATTGGGGTTGGATGCAAAGCAGTTGTCCAGCGCAGCGCGGATGGCTTTGATGGTCTCATCGATATTCAATACCTGACCGTGCTTCACACCATTGGAATTGGATTTGCCAAATCCAAGGATGTCGAGCTTGCCGTACTCATTCTTCCGGCCGGCTATGACTGCGATCTTGGTGGTACCAATATCGAGTCCGACAATAATGGGTTGTTCAGTACTCATGTTCTTATGTTGTTTTTAGTTGTTTGCTCTTCTTGGCGGCATTACTGCGCGCGGTGTCCGCCTGTCCGCGGAGTTGTTATTGTTGTTTGTTGTCCGTTGCGCGGGTCTGGCGGCCGGCCTTGGCGCTGCAGGTGCAGCATTGCTCCTGCCGTTGCCCGTTTGCGGCGTTGTCCTCGCGGGTGTTGCCGGCGTTCTTGCTACCGTATCCGCCACAGACCGTTCTTCCGTTTCCCCCAATTCTGCCGAAGGCACTAATGGCCTTGTTGCCTGAACCGCCGGCATCACTTCCATCATGTCGTTCATCTGGCGCGACTGGCGAAGCAGGTCTTCGACATTTCTCCGCAATTGAATAGAGTCCACTTTCGATGGTGTACCTTTTACACCAACCACCTGACCGGCAAATCCAACGTCCACGACAGGATAACGGTCCATTCCTGTTTTGCTCAGCACCTGCTGATAAAACACATAAAGCCGGCGAAATTTTTTCTCTATGTCCTTTCCATCGCCTAACCGCACTATATGATTACCTACCACCGGCGTCATTTCGTAGGTCCAGCATCCGTCACCACATGTTACCAGATCGATCTGCGATACCTGTGCACTCCAGAACGGATCGCTGTCAACGAATGACGCAATGCCGACCATTTCTTTGAGCACGGTACTGTCGGCTTTGGTGTATTTATTCTTCACCGGAAATCCGCTGAACACGGGCACACGCGCCGTAATTTTATCGGACAAAGGCAATTGCTGACCTGCCGTATCGATATAAAAAGATCTTCCACCAGTATTGAAAATGCGCGCTACCGGCACACGCTCTGTTACATTTACATGCAACACATTTTTGTTGTCGAAATACAATTCCGCGTTGCGTACCCAGTTATTGTCTTCCAGCAGTTGTTCCATCTTATGCAGATTGAACGAACCCATTTGTTGTCCCGTGATGGGACCGCGGGCTGCGGCTGTCAGCAGTTTCACGATTTCCTGTTTGTCAAGAAATAATTCCTGCTTGCTGCCTTCCACATTTATTTCATATCCCTTGCAGGCTTCTTTGTTCTGACGGCCCATTGCTGCGATAAGCAACGTGAGCATACCTCCTCCGATCACCAGCCACATGATGAGTAACAAAACTTTCCGTATGGATATTTTTTTGCTCATGCCAATGCTTCCCTGAACGGTTTCACGAGTGTATCGATATCGCCGGCACCGGCCGTAATCAACAACTCTCCGAACTCACCGTTCATCGAAGGTTTATAGGTATCCTGCAACCAGGACATTATTTTATCTTTTTCAATGATCGAAACTTTTGCGTGCTGCATCTTTTCTGCAATGATCTCACTTGTGACACCTTCCAACGGCAACTCTCTCGCAGGATAGATCGGCAATAATATTACCTGGTCGGCCAGGTCCAGCACTTCGGCAAATCCTTCCACAAAGTCGCGCGTGCGGGTAAAGAGATGCGGCTGAAAGATCACCGTGCATCGACGTCCCGGAAACAAAGCACGCGCGCCGTTTATCAGCGGACGCAATTCTTCCGGATGATGCGCATAGTCGTCGATATAAACCAGCTTATCATTCTTCACCTGGTATTCAAACCGGCGGCGTACTCCCTTGAATGAGGCCACCGCTTTGCGGATCAGGTCTGCATCGATTCCCAATGAATCGGCTACGGCGATGGCGGCTACCATGTTTTCCACGTTGTGCATACCGCCCATGTTGAGGCGAACACTTTCAATTCGTTTATCCGTCAGCACAACATCAAAATCATAACTGCCCTGGTCCATGCGGATGTTGGCAGCGTATGCATCGGCCTGATCGTTCTGCAAACTGTATGCTAACAATCTGTCGGCTTTCAACTCGCGGCCTCTGTGCAGGCCATGTTGCTTCACGAGCAGACCGCCGGGTTTGATGCAACCGGCAAAATCGATGAATGCCTGTTCCACTGCATCACCGCTGCCGTAGATATCGAGATGATCCGCATCCATGGCAGTGATTACGGCTATATCGGGACTTAATTTCAAAAAACTTCTGTCGTATTCATCTGCTTCGATCACACATACATTGCGCGGATCGCTCCAGAAATTGGTACCATAGTTGGCGGCGATGCCACCAAGAAAAGCATTGCAACCATAACCCGTATCGCGCAGCAGGTGCGCTATCATGGTGGTGATGGTTGTTTTGCCATGCGTACCTGCGATGCAGATATTAAAAGAACCCGCGGAAATAATCTGCAATACATCACTTCTTTTCACCACCATCATCCCCTGCTCGCGGCAATAGGCCAGTTCTTTATTCCCTGTGGGAATGGCCGGCGTGTAAACCACCAGGTCCGGCGAAGAAGGCACACTCATTACTTCTTCTGTATAATGTACCGGAATCCCTTCTGCCTCGAGTGCCTGGGTCAATACCGTCGATGTACGATCATAACCACTCACGGTTACACCACGCGCATGAAAATAGCGTGCTACTGCACTCATGCCGATTCCGCCAATACCAATGAAATACACTTCGCGGATCGAGTCAAGCGACAGCGTGCCTCCATGACCACCGGCCACGGGTTGAGGAAATCGTTGTATGGTGATATTGCTTTTCACTTTATTTATTACTTATCCGTTGCAGTATTTCCAAAGCAATTACCTCATCGGCATTGTGAACCGCCAGCGAACGGATATGGTCGCTCATTTCCTTTTGTTTTTCCTCATCGATTGCCAGCGCTGTTACCACAGGCAGCAACTGTTCTCTTACATCACTGTCCGGGATCATGATGGCAGCCTTTTGATTTACCAGTTGCCGGGCATTCACGGTCTGGTGATCTTCGGCTGCGTATGGATACGGGACAAATACCACCGGTTTTCCTGCCACACATACTTCTGCTACGGTCATCGCTCCTGCGCGGGCAACAATGATATCGGCAGCGGCATAAGCATATTCCATTTTAGTAATGAAATCGGATGCCCATACACCTGTTTTATTTTTCACGCGCTCAATGGCTGTAGCTGCATAAGGTTTTCCCGTTTGCCAGATCACCTGCAATCCTGCAGCGATCAATTCATCGAGATCTGCATTTACGGCTTCATTGATCGAACGCGCACCGAGACTTCCACCGACTACGAGCAATGTTTTTTGTCCGGGCTTCAGCGAAAAGAAGTTCAGTCCTTCTTCCTGCGTTACCTGTGAGGCAGCGATTGCAGCACGCACCGGATTACCCGTCACCTGCGTACGATCGGGCGGGAAGAATTTTCCCATGCCCGGGGTACCGGTGAATATGCGGGTAGCTTTTTTCCCCAGCATTATATTGGACTTACCGGCGAATGAATTCGATTCATGAATGAAAGTGAGGATGCCTTTGGATTGCGCATAGCGCAATACCGGAAAGCTGGAATAGCCTCCCACGCCGATCACCGCATCCGGTTTGAAACCACCAATGATTTTTCTGACCTGGAAAAAACTTTTGATCAGCTTGAATGGCAAACCAAGATTTTTTAACAAAGAACTTCTGTTATACCCCGCGATATCCAACCCTTCGATGCGGTAACCCGCCTGGGGCACTTTTTCCATCTCCATTTTTCCCTTTGCACCGATAAACAGGAATTCGGTTGCCGGTTCTATTTTCTTAATGGCGTTGGCAATGGCGACAGCGGGAAAAATATGTCCGCCCGTTCCTCCTCCTGCTATGATGATGCGTTTGTTCAATTATTTTGTTTTTATGCTTCCGCCGTTTCTGCCAATGGTTTATTTCCTTCCGACTGCTCCACGTTTCTCGATACGCTCAGGATAATACCGATCGACAAACAGGTAAACAGGAAGCTCGATCCTCCCATACTCACCAGCGGCAACGTCACACCCGTTACCGGAAAAAGATTAACTGTTACGGCCATGTTGGCAATCGCCTGTATGGCCAGCGTAAAGCTCAGCCCCAATGCCAGGAATGCGCCGAAGGCAAAGGGGCATTTTTTAAAAATGCGTATACACCTGAACAGAAATACCAGGTATACGAATATGATAAAGGCTCCTCCGATCAAGCCGTACTCTTCAATAATGATGGCAAAGATGAAGTCGTTGTAGGCCTGCGGCAGGTAGTCACGCGTTGTGCTGTTGCCCGGACCTACACCCAGCAGACCGCCTTTTGCGATAGCGATCTTGGCCTGGTTCACCTGGTACATTTCGTCGTTGTCGGCATCTTTACCACCGTACATAAAATTCTCTACACGGCCGACCCATGTGTTCACCCTTGCGAGCAAACCACCGGAAGTCTTCCCGCTCACCACCGGTTCATCGCCCCCCGAGCTATGCCTGATCATGGCCGCCGAGATCAATAAGACCAGCGGGATGCAGGCAATACCGATCACCAGCAGGATGTGCTTGCCATTGGCTCTTCCGATAAACAGCAGCATCAGGCAACTTGCGCCAAGCAATAAAGCGGTGGACAGGTTGGCCGGTGCGATGAGCATACAGGTAATGGCCACGGGGATCATTACCGGAATAAATCCTTTCTTAAAATCTTTGATCACCTGTTGTTTCCGGCTGAGCAAACGCGCGAGGTACATAAACAAGGCGAGCTTGGCCAGGTCGGAGGTCTGCATGGTCATGTTGATGATCGGCAGACGGATCCAACGGCTTCCTTCGTTCATCCGCACACCGAAGAACAAGGTGTAGAAGAGCAAAGGAATGGTCAACAGGAAAAGTATTTTGGCCACTTTCGAATAGATCGTATAGTTGACGCGGTGAGCGAAATAGATCACCATGATACCGATCATGATAAAGGCCACCTGTTTGAACAGGTATACTTCCGTGTTGCCCTTGTAATTTTTATAAGCAAGCGAACCGGTAGCACTGTACACGGCTAATAATGACACAAGGGTCAACAGGACCACGAGAGCCCAGATGACCTTGTCACCACGCGTGTGTTTCTGCAGGCCCGATCCCCACTTGCGTGGTTCGGGTGCCGGTGTTTGTGCTATATCAGCGGTTACGTCCATCAATTGTTTTACCTCAGAGGTCTTTTACAGCCTGCTTGAACTGGTTGCCTCTGTCTTCGTAGTTTTTAAAAAGGTCGAAGCTGGCACAAGCGGGGCTCAGCAGGACCGTGTTTCCTTTTTCTGCAAAATGAAAAGCGGCCTGTACTGCATCGGCTGCAGTAGCGGCATCCGCCATCGGTATGTTCAGCGAAGCAAATGCCTCGTGAATTTTCAAGTTGTCGGTACCGAGGCAAACGATCGCTTTCACTTTTTCCTGAACCAATTCGGCGATGAGTGAATAATCATTGCCTTTATCTACGCCACCCAGGATGAGCACGGTGGGCTTTGTCATGCTTTCCAAAGCATACCAGGTAGAGTTCACATTGGTAGCCTTGCTATCATTGATAAACTCCACTCCGCGGATCGTGGCCACGAACTCCATGCGGTGTTCGAGGTTCTGGAAGGTTTGCACCGCCTCCCTGATCTTTTCTTTCCGGATGTCCATCGTGGCTCCGGCCACACATGCTGCCATGGTATTGTATTGGTTGTGTTTCCCTTTCAGGGTAAAATCATAAACACTCATTGCGGTAAAATCCTCGCCTGTCCGTACATACATGTCTCCGTCTTTGATAAATGCGCCGTTAGTTTCTTTTCTCATACTGATGAGTATATGGTTAGAGTGAATATTGACCTTGTTTATATATTGCATCGTTACTTCGTCATCGGCATTGTAAATGAATGCATCTCCTGGTTGCTGATTCATGGCAATGCGAAACTTGCTTCGGATATAGTTTTCAAATTTGTAATCGTAACGGTCGAGATGGTCCTCGGTTATGTTGGTGAGGATGGCCACATCGGGCCGGAAGCTTTCGATGTCATCCAATTGAAAGCTGCTCACTTCCACCACATAAACCGGTTTGGGATCAACAGCCACCTGGCGGGCAAAGGAGAAACCGATATTGCCTACGAGTGCCGCATCTATTCCTCCTGTGGTCAGGATAAAATGGGTAAGCGCTGTGGTAGTGGTCTTTCCGTTACTGCCCGTGATAGCTACGATACGGCTGTCACCTTTGTAGCGGTAGGCCAGTTCGATTTCGCTGATCACCGGGATGTTGCTGCTGCGGATCTTTTTGATCAGCGGCGCTTTATCCGGTATACCGGGGCTTTTCACCACGAGGTCGGCATTGAGAACCGTTTCTTCGGTGTGTCCGCCTTCCTCCCAACCGATACCGGCCGCTGCCAGTTCGTTACGATAAATTTCCTTCAAAGAGCCTCCATCCGACACCCACACGTCATACCCTTGCTTGCTGCCGAGCAGGGCCGCGCCCACGCCGCTTTCGCTGCCACCGAGTATGACTAATCTTTTCTTCATGGTGTTCCGTTGTACGGAAGGAGTTTTTCAAAAGCATTGGATCTCACAAAAACTTTCAATCAGACGGGTCGTTCAAGAGGTATCGGATAAGCAGTGGCTGGTTTTTCAAGAGTCCTTGCCCCTGGGTTTGGACGGGTTTTCATTTTCCTTCGGAACTGTTTTCTTCGTTCCTTCCCTTCAGGCTTAACGCAGCTTGAGGGTAGCGATACTCACCAGCACACAGAGGATGGTCACCAGCCAGAAACGCGTTACGATCTTGGCTTCGTGGTATCCTTTCTTCTGATAGTGGTGGTGCAGCGGACTCATCAGGAAGATCCTGCGACCTTCGCCATATTTCCGCTTGGTGTATTTGAAATAACCTACCTGCAGCATCACACTTAAACTTTCCACCAGGAACACGCCGCAGAAAATAGGTATCAGCAATTCTTTGTGTACGATGATGGCAATCGCTGCTATCAATCCTCCCAATGTGAGGCTGCCAGTATCTCCCATGAATACCTGCGCCGGATAAGAGTTATACCAGAGAAATCCAACACATGCTCCGATCATGGCTGCGATGAATATCGATAGCTCGCCAAGGTTCGGGATATACATGATATTGAGGTAGTCGGCAAAGAACAAACTACCACTCGCATAAGCGAAGATGCCGAGACAGACACCGATCACCGCCGAGGTGCCTGTTGCCAGCCCGTCCAATCCGTCCGTTATATTCGATCCGTTCGACACCGCGGTAATGATGAAGATCACCACGAGGATATACAACACCCATGTGTAATCACGCAAACCGGCCGGCAGCAATTTGGAATAATTGAACTCATGTCCTTTTACAAATGGAATCGTGGTGATCGGCGTTTTCGATTCCGTAAAATATTTGGTGCGCCCGTTTACTTCCTTCGGAAATACGGTGGTATCCGCCTTGGCTTGTTGTTCTGTGCCAACGAATTCGCGCCAGATGATGACGTTGCTGTTGAAATAAAGAACTGCGCCGATAGTGATGCCCAAACCAACCTGTCCCAGTACTTTGAACCATCCGGCCAGTCCGTCTTTATCTCCTTTCTTATAAGCAATACCTTGTTGTTGTGCGATACGCTTGGCCCGCAGTTTCAGGTAGTCGTCGATGAACCCGATCGTGCCCAGCCATACGGTGGCCACCAACATGAGGATGATATAAACCGTGTTCAATCTCGCCAGCAGCAGCGTAGGCACAAGAATGGCGAGGATGATGATCAGTCCGCCCATGGTCGGCGTTCCCTTTTTCATTTGTTCGCCTGCCAGTCCGAGGTCGCGTACCGATTCACCAACTTGCTTTTGCTGCAAATAGCGGATCAGTTTTTTACCAAACACCATCGTGATGGCAAGAGACAGCAACAGCGCCAGCAGCACGCGGAAGGAAATGAACCGGAAGAGCTCACTGCCCGGAAACTTGATCCCCTGTTCTTTAAACCATTCAAATAAATGATATAACATGCTTACTGCTTTATTGCGTTTTGAAACTGCTCTGTTATCTGCCTAATGTTTCAAACAAATCCTGCACGGTTTCTTTATCGTCGAAATGATGTTTTACTCCTTTTATATCCTGGTACTTTTCGTGTCCTTTACCGGCTACCAGGATGATATCGCCGGGGTTTGCGAGACTGATCGCCGTTTTGATGGCTTCGCGGCGGTCGGTGATCGCGATGTATTTTCTCCGGGACGCGGCAGGCAATCCTTCTTCCATGTCGCGGATGATCTGTTCCGGATCTTCACTTCTTGGATTATCACTGGTGAAGATGGCACGGTCGCTGTGTTCACAGGCGGCCTGCGCCATCACGGGTCTTTTTGTTTTGTCCCGGTCTCCTCCACATCCTACTACCGTAATCACCTGCTCGGTTCCTTTCTTTAGTTTGTTGATCGTGGCCAGCACATTCAGCAAAGCATCCGGCGTGTGTGCATAATCAACAATGGTGATGAGTTTATCAACCGGAGAAATGAGATAATCGAAGCGGCCTTCCGCACCTGTGAGTACGCTGAGGCAACGGAGTATCTCCTGTTTGTCTTCACCCAGGCAAACTGCCGCGCCGTAAACAGCGAGCAGGTTATAGGCGTTGAACTCTCCTATCAGCCGGAAATGCACTTCCTGATCTCCGACCAGCATCACCAATCCTGAAAGATTATTTTCAATGAGCTTGCCTTTAAAATCTGCCAGCGTTTTGAGACTATACAGGTATTTGCGGGCCGGGGTGTTCTGCAACATTACCAATCCGCGTTTGTCATCGGCATTGCTGATGGCAAAGGCTGCTGAAGGCAGACCGTCGAAAAAGGCTTTTTTTACCCGGATGTACTCATCAAATGTTTTATGATAATCCAGGTGATCATGCGTGATGTTGCTGAAAATGCCTCCGGCAAATTGCAGTCCCGCGATGCGATGCTGGTGCACTGCGTGCGAACTCACTTCCATGAACACATGCGAACAACCTTCGTCATTCATCTGGCGCAGCAGCCGGTTAAGACTGACGGCATCCGGTGTGGTATGTGTGGCCTGCAACACACGATCGCCTATGTGATTGGCTACCGTACTGATCAATCCGCAGTGATAACCGAGTGCGGCAAAGAGTTTGTACAATAACGTGGCGATGGTTGTTTTGCCGTTGGTGCCCGTAACCCCCACCAGGTGAAGCGACGCGGAGGGCTGACCGAAAAAATTTGAAGCCATGTAACCTGCGGCGATGGCACTGTTCTCTACCTCTACATATACCACACCTGCCTTCTTTTCTCCGGGAAGCTGTTCAGCGATGATTGCTGTTGCACCTTTTTCTATTGCTTTTTCAATGAACTGATGTCCGTCTGTTGCCGAACCTTTCACAGCGATGAAAGCGGTACCGGATTGAACCGCTCTTGAGTCCAGCGAAACGTCGCTGATCTCCACACCGGTACTTCCTTGCACCGAGCGCAGCGCCACTTTATATAGTACATCCTGTAATAACACTGCTATCTTTTATCCCAGATCGAGTACCACTGCCAGGTTGCGGTTGATGGCCGTGCCGGGTGATACTGACTGGCTGATTACTTTTCCTTTACCTTTTATCGTCACTTTCAAACCGAGACTCTCCAGCATATACAAGGCATCCCGCAAGCCCATTCCCCGTACGTTTGGCATCAGTTCTTTCCGCACTCTGTTCACACTCAACACCGGTTGGCCGGTGCCGCCCGCATTTCCATAAACGTTTGTCCAGGTCTGCTCATTCACTGAATCGCGGAAGGGCACCCTGAGTGTTTGCAAAACTTTTTTGATATCGCCTGCGTCGCCCGCAAAAAAGTAAGAGCTGCTGTCGCGTTTCGGAACAAAGGGTGTAGGCGATTTACGGTTAACATACATGGCGTACACTTTGGTTGCCACTTCGCGGAACACAGGTCCTGCCAGCGAGCCACCATAGTGAACAGCGGCATGTGGTTTACTGCGGATCACTACGATACAGGTGTATTGCGGCTGATCTGCGGGAAAATATCCGACGAAAGATGCCTGGTACACACCATCGCTGTACTTCACGCTGCCGTCGGCTACGTGTGCGGTGCCTGTTTTACCTGCGATTTTGAAAGGCATGTCCTTGAACGCGTATTTACCGGTGCCTTCGGTGATCACGGCTTCCATGCTTTCGCGGGCAGCTTTGACCGATGAAGCGCTGGCAATACTTTTTTCGATGGCCTGCGGCTCAAACTCTTTTACCAATACACCATTCTCACGAATGCTGTTGACCAGATAGGGCTTCATCATTTTGCCGTCATTGGCGATGGCATTGTAAAGCGTAACGGTATGCAACGGACTTACCTGCACTGCGTAACCAAAGCTCATGGTGATCATGTTCATCACACCACCGTGGCTTTTCTGCAGGGGTGCTACCATGGGTTTAGGTAAATGTGAAAGATCTATGGGCGAAGGCACATCCATGTGATAGCGATGGAGGTACTCGCGGAACTCTTCGGGTTTTTGCGCAAATGCTTTGAAAGCGAGTTTGCCCATGCCCACATTCGAACTATGTGCGAAACATTCCTTCACCGTTAAAACCGGTTTGGGCGAACGTTCGGCATCGTTGATATTTCTCGGACCTACCACCATGCGGCCTGCGCTTCCCACTTCCACCATATCGTCCAGCTTGGAAGTACCTTTCTCCAGCACTGCGAGCAGTGTGACCAGTTTAATGGTGGATCCGGGTTCTGTTACACGCAATGCGTAGTTATCATCTTCCCAGTAAGTACCATCGGGTCGGCGTCCCAAGTTGGCGATGGCTTTGATCTTGCCGGTCTTTGTTTCCATCAGGATGCAGGTGCCATATAGTGCTTCGCTCTGCACCATTACTTTGAGCAGCGAGGTTTGCACCACGTCCTGCATGTTTACATCGATGGTGGTATAAACGTCTCTTCCGTTTTCGGGTTCCACCTGGAAGCCCTCCACAGGTACGGCACCGCCGGCGATAAAGCGAACGAGCCGCTGGCCTTTCTGGCCGGTGAGCAGGCTATCGTAACTCATCTCGAGTCCTACGTTCATCTTTTTCACTTTACCATCGCTGGCCACGTGTTCTCTCGAAAGACCTATCGTACGGTTGGCTAGTAAGCCGAATGGCGCGAGGCGTTTGCTGTTCTCTTCCACGATCACACCGCTTTTATTGCGGCCGAGTTTCACGAGGGGAAACTGCCTGAATGCCTTGTATTCTTCAAAAGACATTTTTTTTCGGAGCGGGAAATAACGTTTCTTCTGGCGGAAAGCCACCTGCAGTTCTGTTTTGTACTGCGCGGCTGATTTATCACCGAAGTAGCCGGCCATGGCACGTGAGAATGAATCGATGTTCTCCTGGAAAATGCGTCCGTTCTTCTCGCGTAATCCATCTGCCTGCATGTCCATATAGATATCGAACTGTGGTAGGGAGGTGCTGAGCATTTGCCCGTCTTCGCTGTAAATGGTACCGCGGTCGGCATCCAGTTCTACGATCTTCTGGTGCATGCTGTCGCTCATCTGGCGCCAGTAATTACCTTGTACACCTTGTAAGTAAAACGCTTTCCCGAGGATGAATACACACAGCAATGCCATGCCGATGAAACAGCAGTACACTCGCCATAGTATGTCACGTCTTACTTCCAAGTTGAGTTATAAGTTATAAGTACTAAGTATTAAGTATAACAGCCGCACCCTATTCACTATTCACCATTCACGATTCACTATTCACCATTCACGTCCTCACAAACTATCCTTCAGAACTACCGGCGCTTCTGTCAGTTCTTTCAATCCGAGTGGTTCAACGGCTTTCACCAGTTCACTGGGTTTGTTGCGAAACATCACATCACTTTTAACCGCCTTGTATTCGTACTGCAATTCCTTTACTTCGCGGGCCACTTTATTAATCTGGCGGACTGTCTTATCCGCGTAATGGCCGTTGTAGATATACATTACTGCTAATAATGCGAGAAAGAGAAAGAAGGGTACTTGTTTCACAATGGACTGATAGTTCAGCCATTTTTTCCAGCTCACTGCATCCTTGTTGTTTTTCTCGGTCATACCTGCAGGTATAGTTTTAGCGTTTTTCTGCTACTCTCAGTTTGGCGCTTCTTGAGCGCGGATTACGTTTCAGTTCTTCATCCCCGGCTGTTACCGGCTTACGGGTGATGATGTTGAACTCTGGTTCAGGTTCATTGTTGGCAAAAGGGTTTTCCTCCGGCTCTTCGAAGGAGCCACGTCGGAAAAAGTTCTTTACTAACCTGTCTTCAATAGAATGAAAAGAGATGATCGCAACGCGACCACCTGGTCGCAGTAGTTTTGGAGATTGTTGCAGCATGTCTTTCAACGCGCCTGTTTCATCATTCACTTCCATGCGCAACGCCTGGAAAACCTGGGCAAAGTACTTGTGGGGGTTACCTTTCACAATATCCCGGATAGCCTGTTTGAATCCCTCGATCGTCTTCATCGGCACGTTGGTGCGGCGTTGGACGATCGTGCGGGCCAGTGTTTTAGCATTCGTTACTTCGCCGTACTGTTCAAATAATTTGTGCAGTTGCAGTTCGGTATACGTGCTGATAATGTCTAATGCAGTCAGTTCCTGCCGGCGGTCCATGCGCATATCGAGGGCCGCATCGAAACGGGTGGAGAATCCGCGGTCTGCTTCATCGAACTGATGACTGCTGACACCGAGATCCGCCAGGATGCCGTCCACTTCCGTGATACCGTTCAGGCGCAGAAAGCGCTGGAGGTAGCGGAAGTTATGCGGCACAAACAGCAGGCGGTCGTCGTCGGGCAGGTTCTGCCGGGCGTCTTCATCCTGATCGAAAGCAACGAGGCGTCCTTTCGGACCCAGGTGCTGCAGGATGACGCTGGAATGACCGCCGCCACCAAAAGTGCAATCGACATAAATACCATCGGGCCGGATATTCAGCGCCTCCATTGATTCCGCCAGCAACACGGGTACATGATAGCCGGCGTCATCACCGGTGGATGAAGTCTCGTTCCGCCGGGGTTGTTGTTTTTTCGCCATATCGACACTGTTTACATCGTTTTATTCAAGATCCAGCTCATTACCACCACCGCCCATTACTTCGGCAGCCAGATCACTGAATGCATCCGGTGAGAAAGATTCAAAGAACTCGTTGTACTTATTACTATCCCAAATTTCCAATCGTTGTCCGGCTGATACCAGGATCACATCCTTCTGCAAACCCGCGTACTCTTTGAGGCGGGGCGGCAACAAAATGCGTCCGGCGGTATCGGGCTCCACCGGGGTGGCGCCATTTAGAAAGAACCGTTTAAACTCCCGCACCTTCGGCTTAAAATCATTCAGGTTATTGATTTTATCGGCCAGCGGTTGCCAGTTTTTCAGCGGGTAAAGGCTAAGACACTTTTCAAAACCTCTGTTGATAACGAAATGCAAACCGTCAGTCTCCGGAATCTGCTTTTTCAGACCAGCCGGCAGCAAGAAACGCCCTTTGGCGTCCAATGTGACTTCAAATTCGCCTAGAAAACTTATCATTATCAGGTACTTGAATCCAATGCTCAAGTAATTAACACAAAATAACACTTTTTCCCACTTTCCGCCCAAATTTTGATTTCTTTAATTTTTCCACACATTTAAACACCCTGAAAGCCAATACCAGCAAGGATTTCAACTCAAAAATGGGTGTCAGAAACATGATCCTGCGTGAATTAGATGTGGATTACCGTGTATAAGCTGTGGATAACCCTGTTTTCATTGTGAATTTGGCTTTTGCGCTATCTTCGCGTCTCACCAAAATGCGACAGTCGGTCGCGCCAGTTATGCACCCCCGTGATCTATCCATCAGTGACTATACCTATGCCCTTCCCGACGAAAGAATAGCCCCCGTTCCCGCTCCCAACCGCGACGAATCGAAGCTGCTCGTCTATGATAAAGGCATTATTTCAACAAGTATTTACCGCGAACTCGACCAGCATCTTGCTGCCGGTTCCCTGCTCATCTTCAACAACACGCGGGTAGTGGAAGCAAGACTATTGTTCCGCAAACCGACAGGAGGCGTGATAGAAATATTTTGCCTGCAACCCGATACCCGTTATCCCGATGTGGCAACAGCTTTACAGCAAACGAGAGAAGTATACTGGCAATGCATGATCGGCGGCGCTTCCAAATGGAAACCCGGACAAGTACTGCAGAAAGAAATTTCCGCAGGAAATAAAAACTATACCCTCGAAGCGCGATACGAAGGCAAGGGAGATGATCATTTCCTGATCTCTCTCCAATGGAGCGAAGAACCATTATCCTTTGCAGAAGTATTGCATGATGCTGGCGCCATACCGTTGCCGCCTTATATCAAACGCATTGCCGACGAAGGCGACAGCGAACGTTACCAGACCATTTATGCAAAAGAAGAAGGATCAGTGGCCGCACCCACTGCAGGCTTACATTTCACCGATACCATTTTCCAACGGCTGCGTGCAAAGAATATCGATACCGGTTATGTGACCTTACACGTTGGCGCCGGCACGTTTAAACCAGTGAAGGCAGCGGTGATGGAAGACCATACCATGCATGCGGAATACATCGATGTAAACCGCCTGTTGATTGAAAGAATATTGCAGCAGCCCGCCGGTCATGCCGTTATTCCGGTAGGCACCACTTCAATGCGTACACTTGAAAGTCTTTACTGGCTGGGTGTAATACTGATCAAAGGAGAAGAAGACATGTCTGCGCATGGCGTGTTGCAACTCGATCAGTGGTATCCATACGCGCAGGAAGAGCAGTCATTGCCTTCTTCCAAAGAAGCATTGACCGCATTGCTTGCCTGGATGCAAAAGCAGCAAAGACAGCAATTGATAGCAAGCACGCGACTGCTGATTGCGCCGGGATACAAACCAAAGATTGCACAGGCACTGATCACCAATTTTCATCAGCCGCAATCAACTTTGTTGTTGTTGGTAGCCGCCCTGATCGGCGAAGATTGGAGGAAGGTTTACCAGTATGCGTTGGATAATGAATTCCGGTTTTTGAGCTATGGAGACGGGAGTTTGTTGAGCTGGCAATAAATGTGTAAATGTGAAAATATGTAAATGTGGAAATGAAAGTCAGGACCAGCCCAACACATTTTCACATGGCCCCGTTCGAAGAACGGGCACATTTACACATGCGGCTGTACCTCACGCCTTCTTCAACGGCAGGTGTATCACAAACGTACTTCCCTTGCCCAATACACTTTCCACTTTGATCTCGCCATGATGGCCTTCGATCATTGTTTTGACATAGCTGAGCCCCAGGCCAAATCCTTTTACGTTGTGCAGGTTGCCGGTGTGAGCGCGATAGAAACGCTCGAATACACGTTTCACCGTTTCCTTATTCATGCCAATACCGTTGTCTTCAAAACGCATCATCAAACGGCGGCCATCCACCTGCGTACTGATGCGTAATTGCACGGGCACATTTTCCTTGGAATATTTTACGGCGTTATCAACGAGGTTGTTGACAAGGTTGGAAAAATGGACTTCATCTGCATCGATGAGGTCGTTCTCGGCCTGCAGCAGTAACTCTGCATGACCATTTTTTTCCTGCAACTGCAGGGCAAAATTATCCACCACATGTTTGATCACTTCGTGTACATGCAGCGGTTTAAGATTAAGTTCTACTTCCTGTCTTTCGAGTTGTGAGGCCTTTAGGATCGTTTCGACCTGGCGGTTCATGCGCTGATTTTCTTCCTTGATGATGCCCCGGAAGTATTCGATCTTTTCACGGTCCTGTAACACGCGCTCATTCTTCATTGCATCCACGGCAAGTGATATGGTGGCGATGGGCGTTTTGAATTCATGCGTCATGTTGTTGATAAAGTCGTTCTTGATTTCGCCCAGTTTTTTCTGACGGAGCATGGTGCGAACGGTGAGATAGAACGCTGCAATGATGATCAGCGTGAAGAGTATGGCAAGCGCAATTCTCAATTGCAATTGCTGTATAACCACATTACGCCAATCGAGCGCCACAATGATCATTACTTCATCGGAGGCCAGGTTCTCCGTTGCGGAACCGCTGGGTGAGACAATTAATATCCAGCCTGTCGAATAGTTGTTGACTTTGTCTTCGTACGCTTTTACAAAATTGCTGGTCTGTCTTTCAATCCGGCCGAGAGAATTGCTGCGCGGATTATCGAGCATGAGCACGAATTCAAACTTCAGGTCTTTGAGTCCTACATGATCGAACTGGCGCCTGATTTTTTCGTATAATTCACGTGTGGTAAAGCGTGCGCCTACTGTTTGAAAATTGAGTAATCCCTGGGCGAAGTCATCTTTGAAAATACTGCCTGTTCCTGTCTTGGGAGGAATAGGCATATAGGTGGCTTTGTATTCTTTCAGCTCATTGCCGATGCTGATACCCACTTCGTCTACTTTTTGCTTTACACGATCCTCCTGCAAGAGAATCATGTTGCGCAGCCAGGAAATCTGAAACACAATGATCCCGATAAGTGATAACGAGATGAGGATGGTAATGATGGTAAAAATTCTTTTCACGTAGGCTGATGACTTAAGACGGAAAGATAATGGGTTTTGTTTTTATTTCCGGTGAAAAAGCCGTGTTTACCGGGCAGGTACACGGCAGGGAGCAAAATTACAACATGCATGGATCACCACACAGCCAGCAAGGGCTGGCTGATTTTTTTTAACTTCATTTTTTAAAAACGATTTTTCGCTTTAAATTGAAGTATGATAGAACCCGCTCCTGGAGTTTTGTTGATCGCCGACCCTTTCCTGAAAGATCCCAACTTTCTGCGAAGTGTTGTTTTCCTCTGCGAACATAAGACGGACGGAAGCTTCGGGTTTGTTCTCAACCGTCGTTTCGATTCCAATCTCAATCAATTGGTGCCTTCCCTGGCTGAATTTGACCTCCCTGTTTATTACGGTGGACCGGTACAGCCCGATACGCTGCATTTTGTGCACCAGTATCCCGAAAAAATTCCCGGAGGTACTGAGATCATCCAAAATGTGTATTGGGGTGGCGATTTTGAAGTATTGGGCCATCTGCTCCGCACCGGTGAAATATCTCCCTCACGGATCCGCTTCTTTGTCGGCTATTCAGGTTGGGAGAGCGGTCAACTTGAAGCCGAACTCGAAGGAAAAAGCTGGCTGACGGTGCAGGCTACACGACCACTGATCTTTCATGCCCAGCCCGATGAATTATGGCGCGATTCGCTGCGGGCGTTAGGCGGCGATTACGAAATGATGATCAATTTCCCACTGGATCCGCAGCTCAATTGAGTGGTAAGTAAGGTGGACGGTATAAGGTATAAGGTTTAAGGTGAAACAGCCGCCCGATGCTTCGGGCGTAAGTAATAAATAAGCCGTCATTCAACGATTCAGCCTTCATGGCTCGTGAAGACTGAGCCCGAGGCGACCCATTCATGATTGACGCCCCTCGAGAGGCCGAAGTATCGGCCTCAGAGAGCACAATTCACTGATTGACTTATTCACCATTCACCATTGACGATTCACTCCCCTGGCCCTACTTTTGCATCTTTATTTCTGTTGATTTTTGAATTTTGACTTTTTACTTTTGAATTAATTATGAAACGTTTACTACTCAGTGGTCTCCTGGCCACCACGCTCTTCTTTTCGTCCTGTGACACGCTGAAACAGGTTGCCTCCGCACTCGCTCCTTCGGAATATGAAATGGCTGCGGGACTGCGCGATGCATTAACACAAGGCCTTTTTTCCGGATTTGATGCTTTCGCCAACCCTAACAGCGGTAACCCGCTGGTACGTTTCGCTTTTCCCGGAGACGCTGCCAAGATCGAGAAGACATTGAAAGATATCGGCATGACCAGTCTCGTAAACCAGGTCACCAGTAAGTTTACCAATGCCATGGTCTCCGCAGTATCATCCGCCAAGCCGATATTTCTGAACTCCGTTAAACAAATGAACCTGCGTGATGTGGTGAACCTGCTTATCACCGACAACCTGCATGCCGCTACGGATTATTTCAAAAATACCATGTCTCCCCAGTTGATGGTGGCTTTCCGCCCCATCGTCGACAGCACCGCCAATCTCAATGGTGCCAACCGCGAATGGACCAACCTGGTAAACGTTTATAATAAAATTCCTTTCATCAATAAACCGCTCGAAAACAGCCTGACTGATTTTATCGCCGCAAGAGCGATTGACGGCATGTTTGTATCGGTAGCAGATGAAGAAGAAAAAATCCGCACGCGCTATGAGTTCCGCAAAACGGATATGATGAAACGAGTATTCGGTTATGCCGAACAGGAACTGGCACGGAGGAAACAGGCGCAGCAATAAATGCCTTTGGCATTTATTGCAATGTGGAAATGTGTCACGAGGCCTGCGGCCTCGCAAATGTGCAAATGGGATCGGACTCACGCTATTAACAACGTCCCCCAGGAATGCGCTATAACAGCGAACATTTCTTTCAGCCACATTTTCACATTTGCCGAAGGCGACACATTTCCACATTAAGAAAAAGGCCGCTTTTAGCGGCCTTTTTCTTTTTATTGAAGCATTACCTTAAAGGTTTCTCGTTCCCTGCCTTCCATCACGGCAGTAAGCCAGTAGGCTCCTCTTGCAAGTTTGTCTACCGGAATATTGATCTCCTGACCGGCGGCAACCGTTACATTATTCGTGTAAACAGTTTGTCCCATGGCATTCACCAGCGTAATGCCGAAGCGACCAGCCGCTGTAGAACGCACGCGGATAGCGGACTCTGCGGGATTCTGCACAACGTACAGTCTTGACTGCTGGTTGTTTTTCAGTAATACAATATTGGAAATCGTCTCACGCGTATCGTGATCGATCGCACGCACACGATAATAAGCTGAAGCCTTTACATTGCGGTCGATGAAGGTATAAGATGCACCTTCAGCCTGGTTACCACGGGCAGGGATGCGCTCACTGATCACTTCGTAAGCAATACCATCCACACTTCTTTCCACGATGAAATAACCCGTATTCACTTCAGAGCGGGTGATCCAGCGCAGTTCATTATACAGGCCTTTCGCCTGGCCTTGCAGCTCCAGACCGCTTACCGGCAGTGGGACCAACGGTGTGGCCAGGTAATTCACCGATGCACAGATCAGGTTGTTGCGGGTATTATCATCAAGAATGGTTTCAACAGGGAATCCGAAGAACAGGGAATTATAACTGCCTTTGTAGCCGATGCCTGCGCCATCAGCCGTTCCGCCAGAGTAGGTAAGTACCACCTCGGAGCCATTGATCGCGCCCAGTCTGTCAGGAAAATCGACGTTATAGTATTTCACCAATCCATTACTGAACGTACCGGTTTGGCCTGTAAAGAAGGACGTCGTGCCTGCAAATGCGTAGGTATTGGCATCATCACCAACGTAGGTTGTCTTCAGATAGTTGTTAACAAACGGTACATCGGCATTAGGAGCGCCAGAGCGCATTTCATAAGCCAGTTCGGCTCCAGACAATAAAAGTCGTCCTCCGGCATCGAGATAGGTGGCGATGCGTTGCTTTTCACTCGCATCAAGCGATTTGTCTACGGTACTTTCTTCTCCCACATACCAATCAACCGCATAATAATCTGCGAGGTTAATAAGTCCGTTTGCAACCACTTCGTTTTGTGCACCATCGAATGCTATGCCGCAGCTTGTAAGCCCATTGCCATGCTCAACCATGTAATCGTAGTTATTGATTCTTTCCAGCAGCATGCGTCTTACATTGCCCAGGGCAGCACTCTCTGTGCGGAGAATGGTGGAGGAAGAGTCCAAACGATCAAATCCGTCGACAATGAGATACGGTACAGGCGTATTACCCGACGGTGTACGTGCTGCCACAACGGAGGATGCGAAAGATTCACCTCCGTCATTGGTTGCCGTTACTTTAAAGAAATAGGTTTTGTTCTGCGCGCCGGGGAATGTGTAGGTGGTGCCGGATACAGAGGTGCCATTGTCAAAACCCTTACCATTTTCACTGACATAAACGCGATATCCCGTGGCCGGGTCACCATATATGCCTCCGGATACCGGTGCACTCCAATTTAATTCGATTTGCGCATTAGTTGTATTACGAGCACGCACCAGTGTCGGCTCTTCCGGAAGGAAGATCAATGGGCTACCATCCCTGTTATTGAAAAACTTTACAATTCCCTTATAAATGGCACGGCAGGCCAGACGGCGGAATTCAGGAGCTTTAAGCGCGGAAGCATCCGCTGCCTGGTCATGAAAAGCTAATTCTAACAAAATGCCGGGCATTGTATTTAACAAACGGAATTCGGCAAAATTCTCTTCCTTGACTCCTCTGTCTGCCCAGGTACTTTGCCATCCCGCACGCACATCGGCAATAACCTGGTTGTGTATAAATCCACGTAATTCGGTACTGCCCGCTGTTATATTGGGACGACCTGCGCCGAGGCCGTTGTAGCGGAAAGTTTCGGTCCCCCTTCCGCCGGCTCCATTAGTATGTAATGAAACATAAATTGAATTAGCGATCTCAGTTGCGGTTCCTTTATTCATTTCCCACTCGGCATAAAGTGGTCGCACTGTGGGATCGCCATAACATGTCGGATAGCCCTGGTAAGCGGCATACTGAGCTGCAGACTCTTCAAAGCGAGGTCTTCCGCTGGCCGTTCCTCCATAGGTACAATCGGGAGCCTGGCCGCGACCACCACCCCAGCGAACGGCATCGGCAACGATTGCCTGGCCGTCTTCGGCCGATTCATTGCTGATCGTTACGCTGTACTGCTGGCCCGCGAAAAAATAAAACTGGCCCAGGTAAATCCAGGTATTGCTGTGCACCTCCTGGTTCACAACATAAGTTGTAGAGCCTCCGGCATGTGTAATCGTGTATTTAACATCGGTGGCACGGTTGGTACCGCCGATAAACCTAACGGATACCCAATACAAGCCGCTTGAATCTATTTGCGGAGAAAATACGGCTGTGCTGGTGACTGCCATACCCGCCATTGCCGTCCGGTAAGTACCGCCATAGCCGGCAATCGTTCCGTCAGCCCAGGTACCGGTTTCGGTATAACCCGGTGCCCCCTGATCATTGTCCACTATTACTTCGCGCGGGTTCAGGTCGCGCTCACGCACGCTCCAGACTTTTGCTCCGGCATTGGTCAGATAATGCTGTAGATAATAATCGACGCTTTCCGCAGTGATAAAATCTTCTACCAACTGAAAAGTGGTACCGCGTTGAGTAATGAAGCTACCGCCACTGTTGGAATTTACGAACCATCCATGACCCGGACTCAACCATACTGTTTTGCCGGTAAGCGCTCCCGTTGCGAAGCTGTTGCTTCCGGGAAAAACACGGGATTGCACCGCGACGTCTTTGCCCGGAATGGCAGGATAAGGGTCGTTGTTTTCAACAGGTTTATAAACCGGTGGTTCCGGCATATACGTAAAAAAATCAAGCGGATGCCACTGACCATCTTCGCTGCTGCGCGCCAGAAATTGTACTTCTTTGATCTGCAAACCATCTTTCAGCGACAAGGCCGACTCCAGGAGATTTTCCGGGGTAGACAGATCGATTTCTCCTTTCGAGAAATTACCGGATACATTGAAAAAGATGTGTAGTCGCCCATCTTTTTTTACCACACTGTCTGCAGTAAGTCCGGATACGTTGCCGGCCAGTTCATGCGCAAATAATCGTTGAATGTTTCTTAGGAGTGCACTGTCCGATTGTGCGGACGCGTGTTGAAATGTTGTTGCAAGGAGCAACAGCAGGAGCAATCTTCTCATTGTTTGGCAGAGTTTAGTTGAGTTTGGCAGGACAAGGCGAGCCTGAATATACGGATAAACGCATATTAATGCAAAAAAGCGCAGAAAATAGCGCAATCAGGCGGGGTGAAACTGCCGTTTCGGGAATCAACCGGCAACATTAAAAGGGGAAATGGAAAAGCCCCCACTTGACGCGGGGGCTTTCTACAGTTTTCAAAATCCCGGATAGGCTGGTTTTTCACCCAGTCTATTTATGGCTTCTCGTTAGCAGCCAGGTCTGAACTTATACAGACTCTACGGGGACAGCTCCTTCAACAAGCACTGTAGCTTTATTGTTGAGCACCTCAACAAAGCCACCCTGAATATCGAAGAAAGCAAAATGTTGTTGCTTATCCTTCAGCACTTTCACGCGTCCGGCTTTCAAGGCACTGATCAGCGGGGCGTGCTTCTCAAGCACTTCAAATGAACCGCTGATACCCGGCAATTGAACACCGTACACTTCGCCGCTGAACAGCTTACGCTCCGGAGTTAATATTTCTAAAGTCATAATAGTAATTTGATAATTTGAAAGTTTGAAAATTAGTTATTTCAAATCTTCAAATTAACCCTGTGCCTGTGCAAGCAGTTTCTTACCTTTTTCGATAGCGTCGTCGATGCTACCTACGAGGTTGAATGCAGCCTCCGGATATTCGTCTACTTCACCATCCATGATCATGTTGAAGCCGCGGATCGTTTCCTCGATGGGAACGAGCACACCTTTCAGACCGGTGAAGGCTTCCGCCACGTGGAATGGCTGGGAAAGGAAACGCTGTACTTTACGCGCACGGGCTACGGTCATTTTATCGTCGTCGCTCAATTCGTCCAGACCGAGGATTGCGATGATGTCCTGCAGTTCCTTGTAACGCTGGAGCATCAGTTTTACGCGGTTAGCGCAGTTATAGTGAGCGTCACCTACTACCTGGGGAGACAGGATCCGTGATGTGGAATCCAGCGGGTCAACCGCAGGGTAGATACCAAGGTCGGCAATTTTACGTGACAATACGGTTGTGGCATCAAGGTGAGCGAAGGTTGTTGCCGGAGCAGGGTCGGTCAAGTCATCCGCAGGTACGTATACCGCCTGTACGGAAGTGATTGAACCATTTTTGGTAGAAGTGATACGCTCCTGCATCAGACCCATCTCAGTGGCCAGTGTGGGTTGATAACCCACCGCTGAAGGCATACGGCCCAACAGTGCCGATACTTCAGAACCAGCCTGGGTGAAACGGAAGATGTTGTCAACGAAGAACAGGATGTCACGGCCTTTACCTTGTCCGTCGCCGTCACGATAGTATTCAGCGATCGTCAGACCAGAGAGGGCCACACGCGCACGGGCTCCGGGAGGTTCGTTCATCTGACCAAACACGAAGGTTGCTTTGGAGTCAGCCAGTTCATTCATGTCTACTTTGGAAAGATCCCAGCCACCTTCTTCCATGCTGTGCTTGAAGCCTTCGCCGTATTTCATGATACCTGCTTCGATCATCTCACGCATCAGGTCATTCCCCTCACGTGTACGCTCACCTACACCGGCAAATACAGACAGACCGGAATAAGCTTTCGCGATGTTGTTGATCAGCTCCTGGATCAATACGGTTTTACCTACACCCGCACCACCGAACAGACCGATCTTACCACCTTTTGCATAAGGCTCGATCAGGTCAATTACTTTGATACCGGTATAGAGCACTTCAGATGCGGTGCTCAGGTTTTCGAAAGCCGGAGGTTTAGCGTGGATGGCACGACCACCTTCTTTGCTTACCGCAGGCAGACCGTCGATCGGGTCACCTGTTACGTTAAACAGACGTCCTTTGATGGCTTCGCCGGTTGGCATGGTAATGCCTTTGCCGGTGTCGATAACAGCCATTCCGCGAACGAGACCTTCTGTACCGTCCATCGCGATGGTCCGTACAGAGTCTTCACCAAGGTGCTGTTGCACTTCAAGGATCAGCTTATCGCCGTTCTCCCGTGTTAATTCCAATGCGTTGTAAATCTCAGGAAGCTTACCGTCGAACTGCACGTCGATCACGGCGCCGATTACCTGCTTAATTTTACCTGCGTTTGCCATATATAAAGGTGCTGTTTATTTTGGCCGCAAAGGTAAGGGTCAGCGACAGAATTAAGAAATAAGATATCAGATTTTACAAAGCAGTGGAAAACAAGGCCTCCCGCGTGGATATCCACGCGGGAAAGTCAAAATTCAAAAATTGTGACCACAGGAGCTGTTCCCTTTTGACTTTTTACTTTTGACTTTTGAATTATTTATCTTGCCGCCATGAAAAAGACCCTGCCGCTCCTTCTTCTCGTCCTGTGGCTGACTTCCTGCAAAAACCAGCAGAAAAAGTTCGTCGTTCAGCCCCGTGACACCACCATTACGGTATCCAACGCCTACAGCGACCTGTTTTTCGACAGCACGGCCATGGAACAATTCCTGGTGAAAGAAGCCGTTTCCGACAGCCTCGCCGACCGCATGCGCAGTTTCTACAACAGCCGCAACTACCAGTACGCCTGGTTCGACAGCACCGGCATCGCCGAATATGTTCCCAGCTTCCTCAACGCCCAGAGCCAGTACATCAGCTATTCCGGCGACAGCTCCGTTTACAATCCTTTCCTGCAACAACTCCAGGACTCCCTCACCGCCGACAGCAGTCTTTACCAGGTGCCCGCACCCGACCGGCTTAAAACCGAGTTGCAACTGACGCAAAATTTTTTCCGGTACGCTTTCAAAGCCTATCAGGGTGACAGCAGTATCAATGCACGTGACCTTGGCTGGTTCATTCCCCGCAAAAAGATTAACCTCACGGCACTGCTCGATTCCATGATCAGCAGCAAAAATGGAGATCTGGCCGCACACGCTCCTGTGAACCGGCAATACAACCTGCTCAAAGAACAACTTCTCAAATACTATAGCCTCGAAAAACAGGGCGCCTGGGACAGCATCGCCATCGATAAGAAATTTTACAAAATCGGTGATCATTCGCCCGCCATCCGCCGCATCAAAGACCGGCTCACCCTCACCGGTGATCTCCGCACAACCGATACCACCGATGTGTTCGATACTACTTTACAAACCGCCGTGCGCCACTTCCAGCACCGCTACGGACTCAAGGAAGACGGCGCCATCGGCAGCTCCCTGATGAAAGAACTGAACAGGCCCATCAGCGAACGCATCCGGCAACTACTCATCAACATGGAACGTATCCGCTGGACACCCGCTGATCTGCCCGCAGATTACCTGCTCGTCAACATTCCGGCTTATAAACTGTTTGTTTACCAGGATGGCAAACCCGGCTGGTCGATGAATGTGGTGGTAGGCACCACGGCACACAATACGGTGATCTTCCGCGGCGATATGAAATACATTGTATTCAGTCCTTATTGGAATGTGCCGCCCAGCATTATCAAAAACGAGATAGCACCGGCCATGAAGCGCAATCCTAATTATCTCGCCAGGAAAAATATGGAATGGAACGGCGGAGCCGTAAGACAGAAACCCGGCCCCGGCAATTCGTTGGGACTGGTGAAATTCCTTTTCCCGAACAGCTACAATATTTACCTGCACGACACGCCAAGTAAAAGCCTGTTCGGAGAAACCAACCGCGCATTTAGCCACGGTTGTATCCGTCTCGCCGAACCGAAGCGCCTGGCAGAATACCTGCTTCGTAACGACAGCGCGTGGACAACAGAGAAAATAACGGCGGCGATGAATGCCGGAAAGGAAAAATTTGTAACACTCAAACCAACTATACCCGTATTTATCGGTTATTTCACCGCCTGGGTCGACAGCGACGGCGAATTGAATTTCCGCGATGATATTTACGGACACGATAAAAAACTGGCGGAGAGAATGTTTGCCACACGCAAATAATCATCCGTTTACAACCGCAGCAATAACGATTTATGTACCTGACAGAAGTAAAGTCACCGGCAGAAGCCCGGCTTTTTATACAGGTGAATGTGGAAGTCAACCACAAAGATCCTAACTATATCCGGCCACTTGATAAAGACGTGAACGAAGTGTTTGATCCCGCAAAAAACAAAACCTTCCGCAACGGTGAAGTGACCCGGTGGATTCTGCGCGATGAACAACATAAACTCATTGGACGCATCGCCGCATTCACCAATAAAAAATATAAAAACAAAAACGACGAAGTGCCCGTTGGCGGCGTCGGTTTTTTTGATTGCATCAACAATCAGGCTGCCGCAGATATGCTGTTCGATGTAGCGAGACACTGGCTGATGCAACGCGGCATGGAAGCCATGGATGGCCCTATCAATTTTGGCGAACGCGACCGCTGGTGGGGACTGATCGTAGAAGGTTTTGATCCTCCCCTGTACGGCATGAATTATAATCAGCCTTACTACAAAGAACTGCTGGAGAATTACGGCTTCCGTGGTTTTTACAACCAGATCTGCTTCTCATTGAAAGTAGGCGACCGGCTGGTGGAAAAATTTTATCAACGCCACGCGGCACTCGCCGCCGATCCCGGCTTTACTTCTAAACACATTGAAAAAAATCAACTGGAGAAATTCGCAGAAGATTTTTCTGTGGTTTACAATAAAGCATGGGCAGGCCATGGCGGCATGAAAGCAATAGAGAAAAAAGTAGCGGTGAAAATGTTTCAGTCGATGAAACCCGTGATCGACGAGCGCGTCTGCTGGTGTATTTATTACAATGGTGAACCCGTTGCGGTATGGGTAAACCTGCCCGATCTTAATCAGTGGTTCCGCTACCTGAATGGAAAATTCGGGTTGCTGGCCAAGCTGAAATTTTTATGGATCAAGAAAACGCGTCCCGTCAATAAATTTACCGGGCTTGTATTCGGCATTGTACCTGAGTTTCAGGGCAAAGGCCTGGATGCTTATATGATCGTGGAAGGTTGCCGGCTTATTCAGCGGCTGAAAATAGAAAACGGCAAATACATTCTCGGCAAACCGATCTACGAAGATTTTGAAATGCAATGGATCGGTGAATTCAATCCAAAGATGATCAACGTAGCCGAATCGCTGGGCACTTACCGCAGCCGCAAACTCACCACTTACCGCTACCTGTTTGACCGGTCGAAAGAATTCAAACCGCACCCGACGATTTAAAAAAGGATTACACCGAAAACATAAGTATTTTTGCAGTTGACGTTCCCACACGGAGCACAAGGCATTTCCCATGGATAAATTCATCGTTTCCGCACGCAAATACCGTCCGCAATTGTTCAACACGGTTGTAGGGCAAAGTCATATCACCACCACCCTGAAAAACGCGATCAAATCGGAGCAACTGGCGCATGCCTTTTTGTTCTGCGGTCCGCGGGGTGTGGGTAAAACAACCTGCGCGCGTATCCTCGCAAAAACCATCAACTGCGAAAACCGCACGGCAGAAGGGGAAGCGTGCAATACCTGCAACTCCTGCGTTTCGTTCAACGAAGGCACTTCGATGAACATTCATGAGCTCGATGCCGCGAGTAACAACTCGGTGGATGATATCCGCGCACTCGTAGAACAGGTGCGTTTTGCTCCGCAGGCCGGCGAATACAAAGTGTATATCATCGATGAGGTGCACATGCTCAGTTCTTCCGCCTTCAACGCGTTCCTGAAAACGCTGGAAGAACCGCCCTCCTATGCTATTTTCATCCTGGCCACTACCGAAAAACACAAAATCCTTCCGACGATCCTGAGCCGTTGCCAGATATTCGATTTCAAACGCATCACTACCAACGATACCGTTGAGCACTTACAGGAAATCTGCGAGAAAGAACATGTAACAGCAGAAAAAGCAGCCTTGCAGGTGATCGCGCAGAAAAGCGAAGGCTGTATGCGTGATGCACTCAGCATCATGGACAAGATCGTAAGTTTTACCGGCGGTGAATTAAACTATAACAATACCCTCGAGCACCTCAACATTCTCGATGCAGATTATTATTTCAAACTGCTCAACTGCATGATGTCGCAAGACCTGGCAGGTGCCATGTTGTTGTTCGACGACATCAACCGCAAGGGATTTGAAGGTGACCTGGTACTGAATGGCCTTGCTGAATTCATGCGCAACCTGCTCGTGTGCAAAGATGAAAGAGCCGCTTCACTGTTGGAAACAGTTGAAAGTTTTAAATCGCGTTACGTAGAAACGGCGGCAACTATTTCCGCAGGTATATTGATCAGTGCGCTCAATATTCTCAACGATGCAGAGATCGGTTTCAAAGCTGCGCGCAACAAGCGCCTGCATGTGGAACTGGTGCTCATCAAGCTATGTTACCTGCAACAAGCCATGGAACTGTCTGCCGATGGCAGCGCGGTAAGTAAAAAAAAACGGGTTGACAGCGCAAGAGCCGTCCCGTTCCGCGCCTTAAAAGCATTTGAGTGGAAACCTGCGGCACCTGCAGCCACCAATGACAACACCGGAGCACGACTCACTGTTGAAACGGCGCCGCCCGCAACGCAACCACAAAAACAAGCTACTCCGCCACCGCCAACTACTTCGCCTGCGAATACTGCTGCCAAACCAGCCAGTCCAAAAATTTCCGGGCTGGCGCAGATGCGCAGCAAATTCAAAAACATGCAGGAAGAGGCCAAAGAAATTGTGGCCCGCCCGCTGGTAATGGATGAACTCCGCACTAAGTGGGATGAATATGCCGCAATGCTGAAAGCACAAAAGAATGCAGCGGGCAGTGTATTCGACATGGCGCAACTGCAACTGGTAGACGAGAACAGCTTTTATGTAAAAGTCAACGACCCTATTCAGTTTCGTTTTATCGAAACCAATGCGTTGAATGTGGCGGAGTTTCTCAAAGAAAAATTGCAGAATGCCAACCTGCAGCTTTTCATCGCCATGGAGGAAAACAAAGACCTCGCTCCAAAAATCGAAATTCCGTTATCATCCGGTCAGCAATTCCAGAAACTGACCGAGCAATATCCGCTGATCAGGGAACTGAAAGAACGCCTTAAGCTGAACGTGGATTATTAAACCGCTGCGGTTGCTGCATTTTTATTTTCTGAAAACAAACGGGTTTGTTTTTCGAGAATATGCTTCAGATCTGCAAACAATCTTTGATTCACGGCCTGCCAGCTCGACTCGCAGAGCTGATGTAAGGCGATCAATTCGTTGTTAAAAAACTCGGTGCCGTCGAAATAATGATTGTTCGATGCGATAAATTTCTCCGCGCTCTCACGCGCCGTTGCATCGTTTGCATACACGCCTTTGTCCAGCCATACTTGTAATTGTCTTTTAACTACCGGTTCGTGTATGGTGCGCAGTTCATTCACCAGCTGTTCGGCCGCCTCTGCTGTTTGCAGTTGGCCTGTATAGATGGGCTGAAGACTCGCGAGCGTTTTATTCAATGTATCGAGATAAGATGCGGCGAGACGTGCATCCGCAAAATAAGCATGGTATGCGCTCTCAAGCGATTCACCTTTTGCAGTACTTACTTCAATGAAGTAACGCACCACGAGCAGATCGTGCGTTTTCAATTGTCGGCGCAATTCTTCTTCTTCTTTTACCAGTTCGTCTGCGAGCGCCGATGCTTCTGCGCGGTTGTATTTTTTTCCATCAAAATCAAATGTCTTGACCTCCACCTCACCTGCCGCCATTTGGCGCAGCAAAGCGATTTCGGCATTCAGGTTTGTGATTTTTTTGGGCAGCGATGCATACGCTGACGCAAATAAACCTGCGGCTGTTTTACCGGCGGCGGTTCCAGGTATATAAAGCATATCGTCTTCTGCGGGCACTTCGGGTTGTCTTCCGTCATAATAGCCATTGTATTCCGCGGGAAGGCTGTATAAATTCCTTTCGGTGGTAAGGTATTCATTGTACTCCGGGGGAACGATGGGATGCGTGCCCGAACAATCGGCCGAAGCATATATTTTCTGTGTCAATTGCTCCTGCCAGTAAGGTATGCGCTCGAACAATATCCAGGCTGTCTGTGGATCGTTTTCCGCTGTTATATTCAGGCTGCGCAAATGTGCTTCACGGTCTTCACGCGAGGGATGCGATGCCCATTGATCTTTATAATTGACACGCATGGTTTTTAATCCTGCGAGAAATGCATCGGTCAACACGGGCAGCCCATGTTGCATGTCCAGGTTGTAATTGATCGCAAGGTCCTCGAGTGTGGCTTTCTGGTTGGGATAAATATTGGGGGTAACTTTCTTTTGCTCGAGCAGACGGGCGCAATGCTGAATGGTGAGTCCGAAGGCCGTATCGGCAATCTCCAGGCGGCGGAGCGAGGTGATCAATGCTTCGCTGCCGCTTACACTGGCGGCCACTGCATCGGCATGAAATTCCATTTCGCGGGACAGGCTGCTGTACCGGCGGTTGATCAATCCATACATCTGCTGCAGGATCCACTGGATGCTGCGCACGATCGCTATCGTGATATGGGTGAAGATTGCCAGCAGGCCATGCAGGTTGCCCAGTCCGTTCAGCACCTGTGCGTAACCCGCGTTCTGGTAAAGCATGTTGTAGATGATGCGGTTTACCTGGTACACAAAACTGCCGAGCTTCATGCTGCGTTGCGAGAAGTGACCGAATTCATGCGCCAGTACTGCTTTGAATTCACTTATGCTGATGCTATTGACCAGTCCGAGGCCGATCTGCAGGTTCTTTTTCACCGGCAGAAACATGCTCCAGAAGCTGGAATTGTAAGAAACGGACGCATTCACATCTGCCGAAAGAAAGATCTTCTTGGGAAACTGTGTCTGCGTGTCCTCGGCTACTTTGCGTATAAATGCAAACAGCACCGGCTGTTCCTCTTCCGTAATCTGTACGCTGGAAGACATATCGGACCGGTTGACGGCAAAAAGGAATTTTACCAGGAAAAACAAAACGAGTACGCCTACACTAATGATGCCGAGCCCGGCCAGGATGCCCCAGAAACCAGACAGACTGGTGAACAACACGAACCCGAGATACAGGCAACCGGCCGCCAGTGCCGCTCCGAATGCGAGCAACAGGAGGTAAACGATAAAGAAAAGGACGATCATCCCCAACACAGCTTTCACCTCGCGGCGGAAACCGGGAGAAACTTCCGTGGCGGAAGCAGGCACGTTGCCTGGCGTGGCGGGATAGGGAAAACGGATGGCAGAAATGGACATGGCGCTGTTTTGGAAAAATGAAAATACAGAAATATCCGGCAGCCCTGCCACACCCCGGACGATGCAGGGAAAGTCCCCGGTCAATTCATCATTTTATCTTAATTTCGGCCAAAATTTTAAGGTAAATGGCTGAAAAGATATTAATGCCCCGCCTGAGTGATACCATGACCGAAGGTGTGATTGCGGCCTGGCACAAAAAGGTAGGTGATACGGTAAAAAAAGGAGATTTGCTGGCTGAAGTGGAAACCGACAAGGCTACTATGGAGCTCGAAAGCTATAAAGATGGCGTTCTGTTGCATATTGGTACAGAGAAAGGTGGCAAGCTTCAGGTGGACGATCTGCTGGCCATCGTAGGCGATGCGGGCGAAGATATCTCAGGACTGCTGGGAAGCAATAATACCGCTCCCGCCAAGCAGGAAGCTGCCAAACCTGCCGAAGCCTCGGCAGAAAAACCTGCTGAAAAGCCGAAAGAAGAGCAGCCTAAAGAAGAAAAAGCTGACAAAGGCGGAAGTTTACCCGACGTTTCCAAAATGGAAGAAGTGGTGCTGATGCCCCGTCTGAGCGACACCATGACCGAAGGGGTGATCGCGGGATGGAATAAAAAAGTGGGCGATGCCGTGAAGAAAGGTGATGTACTCGCCGAAATCGAAACGGACAAAGCCACGATGGAGCTGGAAAGCTACAAAAACGGAACGCTGTTGTACCAGGGAGCCCAGAAAGGTGAAAAAATCCAGGTGAACGACCTGCTCTGCATCATCGGTGAAGAAGGAAAAGTGGATGTGGATGCGATCGTAGCCGCCGTAAAAGGTGGTGGCGCAGTACCAGCCGCTACTGAAGCAAAAAGTCCCGAAGCATCGGGAGAAAAAACTGAAAAAGAAGCCGCTCCCGCAGCCGAAGAAGCAACGGAAACTGCATCCGGTTCTGCTGACGCAAACGGCCGTGTAAAAGCGTCTCCCCTCGCGCGTCGCCTGGCTGCCGACAAAGGCATCGACCTCGCGAAAGTGCAGGGCAGTGGTGACAACGGACGTATCGTTAAATCCGACATCGACAACTACACCCCGCAACAGGCTGCTGCTGCATCAAATGCTCCCGCTGCCAAATCATCCGGTGCACCAGCCGCGCCGGCCGGTCAGGTAAGCTTCGACGAAGTACCCGTTTCGCAAATGCGCAAGGTAATTGCCAAGCGCCTCTCCGAAAGCCTGTTCACTGCTCCGCATTTCTATGTGACCATGGTGATCGATATGGACGCCGCCGTAGCAGCCCGCGCCCGCATCAATGAAAATGCCAAAGTAAAAATCTCTTTCAACGATATTGTACTGAAAGCCTGTGCGATCGCATTGAAGAAACATCCTGCGATCAACAGCAGTTGGCTCGGCGACAAAATCCGCGTGAATCATCACGTAAACATCGGTGTGGCCGTAGCAGTGGAAGAAGGTCTGCTGGTACCGGTTATCCGTTTTGCCGATACGAAAGGGCTGGCGCAGATCGCCGGTGAGGTGAAAGAACTGGCGCAGAAGGCCAAAGACAAAAAACTACAGCCCTCTGAGTGGGAAGGCAACACCTTCACCATTTCCAACCTCGGTATGTTTGGCGTGGATGAATTCACCGCCATCATCAACTCACCGGATGCCTGTATCCTGGCAGTAGGTGGCATCAGCCAGGTGCCGGTGGTGAAGAATGGTGAAATTGTTCCCGGTAATCAAATGAAAGTAACCCTTAGCTGCGACCACAGAGTAGTGGACGGCGCTACAGGCGCTGCCTTCCTGCAAACGCTGAAGAGCCTGCTGGAAGAACCGCTCCGCATGCTGGTCTGATAAAGACCGGGTTAAAATAGCTTTAATACGGTCCCGCTTCGGCGGGATCTTTTTTTGTTCCGAATGTTTTATATTCGGTTATAACCAAACTATCGTGCATGCTTCTACTGGATATCCCGTCCTGGTGGCAGGAACTCAGCACCCCTGAAAAATTATATTGGGCTGTTGCCTTGTTGTTTTCGCTGCTGTTTGCCAGCCAGACCATCCTTTCATTGGTACATCGCGATGAAGAAAAGAACCGTTATACGCCGCAACTAATGAATGTGCGGAATGTCATTGCCTTTTGCTGCGTAGCCGGATGGACGGGCGTAGCACTGCTTGCTGCGGACACCGGGCTGGTTACAGCCACCCTGCTTTCCCTTGCAGCGGGTGCCCTGGCGGTTGTATTGATCTGGTTTCTTCAGAAAAGCCTGCAGCATGTAAAAGCCAGTCCCGGATTCGACATACAGCAGGCCATCGGAAAGATCGGGGAAGTGAATGTGCCGGTACCTGCGCATTTGCAGGGCCAGGGCGAAGTGCATATCAAGATACAGGGTTCGGTAAGGGAAATTCCGGCCGTATCCGCCGATGAACAATCGATCGCTGCGGGCAGACTGGTGAAGGTTTTGAGTGTACAGGAAAAAAATGTGCTGGTGGTAACAACGCATTTGGCGGCAGACCTGGCGGAGGAACCTGAGTGAACGTCGTGAATGGTGAATCGTGAATCGTCAATCGTCAATAGTGAATGGTCAATAAACAGCCACTTACCCGTGGTTCGTGTATTCACGAGCATCAGCAGGTTCTTCGAATAGGAACAGACTATTTTCACCTAAATTCTTTAACCAGATTACATGCATCTTCCCGCTTCCACACTGCTATTACTCTTTCTTACGGCAACAACAGCCAATGCCCAGAAAGAAAAAGCGCCCCGAATCTTTTATTACACTTACGATGAAAAGGGCGCGCCCTGTAATACAAAAACAGCTTCTTACCGGGGATTGCTTAAAGAGTTTGACGACACCACCTGGCAATACAGTTATTATAAGAATACCGGTCCGCTGGTTTATGTAGAAACCTATCGCGATAAACAGATGCAGCAGCCACATGGCTACGTTGCGCTTTTTGATCAGAAAGGACTTGTAGATACCACCGGCTGGGTGTATAACCAGCGAAGAGAGGGCTGGTGGAATTATTATGATGATTCGCTGGCGGTGATCCGTTCCGAATTGTATGAAAAAGGAAAACTGATCCGTGAGAAAACAAAAGAAGAATTGACGGCAGAACGAAAAAGAAAAAACGGCCCTGACGAATACGACCCGGTATTCAAAGGCGGAAAAGAGGACTGGGCAAAATACCTGGTTAAAAATTTAAGCGTACCTGCCGGCCTATCAAAAATGAGCCGCTCTGCCGCCGTAAAAATCCTTTTTACCATTGGTACGGATGGTTACACGCATGACTTTCGCGTCCTTAAATCCATCGGACTTGCCGGTGATGAGGAAGCAATCAAGATTATACGACTATCACCACAATGGCATCCGGCGCGAAAAGATGGTAAGCTGGTCAGATCGTTGATGATGCAGCCCGTAACGTTTGCTACGTATTGAAAGGCAACGTACACAACCTTTATCTTCTGCGTCGGAAAATTAAACTTTCAAATATTTTTGAAAGTTCGGAACAGGAATTTATCTTTGGGTCATGAAACTCACCGAAGCAAGACAACAATTCATCAGCAACTGGGGCGCATTCGGCACCCATTGGGGCATCAACCGCACCATGGCACAAATCCATGCCCTGCTCATGATCAGTCCCGATGCGTTGTCGCAGGATGATATCATGGCCGAATTGAACATCAGTCGTGGTAATGCCAACATGAACATCCGCGAACTGATCAACTGGGGTTTGGTAGAGCGGGTAATCGTAGCCGGAGAGCGCAAAGAATTTTTCTCAGCTGAAAAAGATATCTGGAAAGTGGTGCGCCAGATCGTGAAAGAACGCAAGAAACGCGAACTCGAGCCTATGCTGCAATTGCTCGACAAACTCGAGAATACCGAGGGTGATAAAAAAGACAAACACATGAAGGCATTCCTCGATACAGTGGGTAGCATCAAGAAGCTGAGCAAGCAGGCGGATAAAACATTGGATACAATGATCAAAGCCGAAGAGAGCTGGTTTGTGGGCAATCTCCTGAAACTATTCAAGTAAAAGCCTCCGGGCTTTTTTTAAAAAGATATTCTTTCAATTTTTTCTGAAAATTTAAAATATATAGATCATGAAGCGGATAAAGGAAATAGACATAGCGATGCAGGTAGTCCTGATCGCAGGTTCGCTGATCTACAGCATGGTAGTGATGGATCATCGTGTTATCTATTGTTACCTGGTAGTTGGAGGCTGGCAATTATTAAGCGCTCTTTTTCATGCAGTATCTCCTTATCCTTATCTCCCCTCACCTGCACGGCGCTACTATCTGCGTACCCTTGCCTGGACGTTGGGCATCGGCATAATATCATTGCCGCTGAGCCTGGCCATCTTTTTTCTCTTTGCCTTACTATTTGTTAGCCCTTTTTACGCTATCTGGTACACGTTCATCTGCGTCGAAGAAGCCGCCCAATTGAAAAAACGCGCACTCATACAATTCAGGTAACGATTTAAATTTTCGCTAACATCTACAACCGCAATTAAGTTCTATTTTATGCAAAAGAAACGGAGCGTCGCCCTTTTACAAGCCGCTATCATGCTCACCGATTGTGTTTTGATAACTTACCTGTCGAAACATCCGGACTGTCTGATTTGCTGCGGCGCCTCCGTTTCTTTTTAAAAATATTACCAAAGCCAGGACATCATGCTGCGATTCAAAAGAATTGATATTACTGTCCAAGTACTGCTGATCATTTCTGCTCTTGTATACGGCATTGGCTTCAACCGGGATTTGAATTTTATAGCCGGCTATTTTTTTGTCGGTGCCTGGCAGTTACTGAGTTGTTTCACCCATATGTTCTTTGCCAATAAATCTCCTGTTTCGCCGGATAGACGTAAATATTGGAATATAGTCCGCATTATAGTCCCCGTTGGTCTGCTTTTGTCACTGTTATCATTTTATATAACCAATAGAATAGACGACATAACATTTGGTTATTTCTGTACTGCACTTGTGGTGACGCCGTTCATCGCTGTCTGGTACCTGACTATCTGCATTAGTGAAGTGAAAAAAAATAAAAGAACAGCTGCGGCTAAAGAGTCTTATCAATGAAAATCTTTAAACTCATCGACTGCGCAATATCAGTGTTCCTGCTTGCCTGGACCATCAATTATTGTTTTGGTGCAGACAATGAAACCGATCTTTTGGTATTGCTATTCTTCATAGGTGCCTGGCATATCATCAGCATGGTCGTACATTTTTTTACACAACGGCCCCTGCCGGCAGTAAGAAGCTTTTATCACTGGCTTACTTTCCCCGCCCTGCTCATCATGCTGTTAATTGCTGATCCTGTGTTGCCTATTGCCGGCCCTGTCATGGCCACTTTCTATACAGCACTTTGTCTCGTTGAAACCTTCAACCTAATTCGTCATGAAAACAAATAAAATCATCATCGCCGGCGGCAGCGGATTTATCGGAGAAGAACTCTGCCGTTATTTTTCTCCGCAACATGATATAGTTATCCTGTCCAGGCAATTAACGGATGCGGATAACAACCGCAATCATCATCACCTCTCGCTTCCCGCTAATGCCCGACCAGTCCGCATCATACATTGGGATGCCCGCACCACCGGGCCCTGGGTCAGCGAATTGGAAGATGCAGACCTGCTCATCAACCTCGCCGGCCGCACCGTTAATTGCCGTTATACGGAAACCAATAAAAAAGCGATCCTCGAAAGCCGCCTGCAGGCCGTTGAAGTATTGGGCGAGGCCATTGCTTTGTGTAAAATTCCTCCGGCCTTATGGATCAATGCTTCTTCCGCTACGATATATCGCCATGCAGAAGACCGGCCACAGGATGAGTTTACCGGCGAGTTTCATCCTGGCTTTTCTGTGGATGTGTGCCAGCAATGGGAAAAGATATTTTATGCACAGCAGACACCACACACCCGTAAAGCAGCACTGCGCATGGCTATAACATTAGGCGCAGGTGGCGTACTCATTCCTTATTTCAATTTGCTACGCTTCAAATTGGGCGGTACGCAGGGCAGCGGAAAGCAGCGGTTTAGCTGGGTACACAGCGAAGACCTCGCCCGCATGATCGAATGGATCGCCAATCACCCTGAACTGGAAGGCACCTTCAATTGCAGTTCACCCAATCCCGTCACCAACGCGGTGTTTATGAAAACTCTCAGGCAAGCCACCGGTCACCGCTGGGGTTTACCGGCCCCTGCCTGGCTGCTGCGTGCAGGCGGAGCATTGATCGGCACGGAAGCAGAACTGGTCGTAAAAAGCCGCTGGGTCGTTCCTACGCGCATCCTGGATACAGGCTTCACATTTCGCTATGCGGAATTACCTGCTGCTTTCAACAACATCATCAGCCAGGTGCCCCGGCGGCAATATCACTTGTTTTAATTCTTCGTAACTTTATAGCATGAGGGAAAAGAAAAAAACACTGGTGTTGGGCGCATCTGATAATCCTAACCGCTACAGCTACCTCGCGCTGCAACGTCTGCAGGCAGCGGGGCATCCGGTGGTCGGTATTGGCAGAAAGCCCGGCCAGGTGGGTGATGTAGCCATTACTAAAGACAAAGTAGCCGCTTCAGATATCGACACCGTTACTCTCTATCTCAATCCTCAACACCAGCAGGAATACTACGATTATATCCTCTCCCTCCATCCCGAAAGGATCATTTTCAACCCGGGTACAGAAAATGATGAACTCGCGTCAAAAGCCCGTGAACAGGGCATCGAGACACTACATGCTTGCACGCTGGTCATGCTAAGTACTAACCAGTACTAGACCGTAAATCAACACCATAGGCATAGGATTTGTACGAACATGAATAAGGTATTAGCCCTTAATTTTCGATTTTAGTAGGGTCTGAACCTTGTGTGTGTTTAGAATATTCGTGAATCTTGTACTCGTATCTCGTACTCGTATCTCCGTCCCCCCTGAAAACTACAGCCCTAATCCAGCTGTTGGTACCGTATTCTTTTAAACCAAAAGTTTAAGTCTATGTCCATCCGAAAAACCGCAGGGGTGACCCTTCTCGTATGCCTATGCGCCCTGGTGTCAAGTGCCCAGGAGCAAAAATCCCAGATCCCGCTCAGAGAGCCGGATTATAACAAGCCGAAACTGTTTGATCAGCTTCCTTCCAAGGTTGCCGTTCAGGTTGAGGATTTGCAGAAATTGCTGCAAATACCAACTGACACCAAAACAGCCCGCTTACAGATCCAGGGAGGCAAAACCAACACCCTCAGCGGCGAAATCACATCTTCTGCCAGCAAGTACAACGGAAACCTCCGGAGTATTGTATTCCGCTCAAATGAATTCCGCGGTGCCACAGTTACTGTGTCTGCCATTAAGGATGATCGTGGAACGGTAAGTTATACCGGTCGCATCATCAGCATGGAGCATGGTGATCTGCTGGAGCTAAAGCAGGAGAAAGGTCAGTATTACTTCGTGAAGCGAGGTTTTTACGACCTGGTGAATGAATAGCGCCCGTTTTTAAATCCATATCCCTACGATCCAAGTATTCCAAGTATCCTTTCGAATCCCGAAATCCAAACTGTATGAAAAAGTTTTTACGCTTTTGTGTATTAGCTTGTTGCTGTACCTACACTTTTATTGCCGCCGCACAGGTGCCTGTTCTTAACAGCTATCCTTCCGCGCGCGCCGTTATCCTGCTCGACTTCGACGGTCACAACGTTGAAGGCACAAGCTGGAATTATAATGGTCCCATCAACTGTGCCGCCGCCACACTGGATGCCGCACAGATCACGGAGATCGTTAACCGCGTGGCCGAAGACTACCGGCCTTTCAACATCAACATCACCACTGATCCTGCGCGCTACACCGCCGCTCCCCAACTGCAACGTATGCGTGTGATCATCACTCCCACACACCAGTGGTATGGCAGTTCAGCCGGCGGAGTGGGTTTTGTTGGTTCCTTTAGCTGGGGTGATGACAGCCCGGCCTTCGTGTTCTCTGCGTTGCTCAACAACAACGTAAAGAATATCGCCGAAGCCATTTCCCACGAAGCAGGCCACACATTGGGACTGTATCACCAGTCGCAGTACGATGGCAACTGCAACAAGGTTACCGACTACAACGCCGGTGTGGGCGATGGAGAGATCGGCTGGGCACCTATTATGGGTGTAGGCTACTACCGCAACTTCACCCTCTGGCACAATGGTGCCAACTCACATGGTTGCACCAACTATCAGAGTGATCTGGCCATTATCACTTCTTCGGCCAATGGCTTTGGTTATCGTGTGGATGATCATGGCGGAACATTTACCGCCGCAACCGTGACTAATTTCAATGCAGGTCAATTCAAGATCAACGGCGTGATCGAACGTACCGGCGACCAGGACTATATCCGCTTTACCCTGCCTGTTGGCGGTAATTTCAAACTGGATGCAGTTCCTTATAATGTTGGCAGCGGCAACGCCGGTTCCGACCTCGATATGCAGGTTACCCTGTATGGAGGCAGCCAGCAGGTACTGGATGTCTACAACCCCGGTGCTTTGCTCAACTCGCTGGTGGATACCACGCTCAACGCCGGCACTTATTATCTTAAAGTTGAAGGCAGAGGTAATCAATATGCACCGGCCTACGCGAGCCTTGGTTCTTATGCCCTTGAGGCGCGCATAGCTACCTCGGGCAACCCGTTACCATTGCGCACGCTCGAATTGAGCGGCACACTGCGCGGCGACCGTCATCAGCTCAACTGGATCATCGACGCCGACGAAGCCATTACCAACCTGGTACTCGAAGCTTCTTCAGACGGACGCAGCTTCCAGACATTGGCCAATCTCGCCACCGGCGACCGCAGCTATGGTTACCGCCCTCCGGTAGCCGGCACCGTGCTGTACCGCCTGAATGTGACATTTGACAACGGACGCCAGTATTACTCTAATGTGATCAGCATCCGCCAGGACGGATCGGAAGCAGCACCCAAACTGGTGAGCAATACCTGGACCGGCGACGCACTGAAAGTAAACAGCCCTGGTCGCTACGACTATCAACTGCTCGACTACAGCGGACGCCTGGTAGCCCGCGGACAGTTGACCAATGGCCTCAACACCCTGAACATTCACACCGCTACAAGCGGTCTGTATATAATCCGATTCACTGACGGAACTAACCAGTGGACCGACAAACTGCTTAAACCCTGAGCCCTTCTTCGTTCTGTTAACAGAACGATAATCCGTTCCCTTTTGTTAATGAAGAGGTTTTCCTGTAACTTAGGAAAACCTCTTTTTATATGCGCTGGAGAAAATTCAATGGCGATCTGATCGAGCTTCCCATTATCCACGCGGTAGAAAACGCCATCAAACGCGAAACAGCAGCCGGCTACCGGCTCAAGGTTTGTATCGGCACCGATTCACAGGTAAAGGGAAAGGAAACAGAATTTGCCACCGTTATCGTCTTTCTGCGGGAGGGCCACGGCGGGTTTATGTTCATTCACAACGACAAGACCCGTCAGCAGTTCACCATCAAGGAGCGTATGCTCACCGAAGTAGCCAAGAGTATCGAAATTGCTTACGAACTCTGCGCGTTGTTTACAACGTATGATGTGGACATGGAAGTGCATGCCGACATCAACACCAACCCGCAGTTCAAGAGTAATGATGCATTGCGTGAAGCCACCGGTTATATACTGGGTATGGGCTTTGCCTTCAAAGCCAAACCGGAAGCTTTTGCCAGCAGTTGCTGTGCAGACAGAATCGTGAACTGATTATTCCCCGGAGAATTGTTTTTTTGACGGGGGCCACCCCGCCAGCGGCTTTGTCACCCCTGTATAATGTGTAAATGTGTCGCCATGGCGAATGTGTAAATGTGAAAATGAAACAGCCCATGTTCTCTACTATCACATTTACACACGACCGCGGAACGCGGGCCACATTTCCACATTCGAATAAATAGCCTAACTAATCATTGTTAATTAACCGCCTGCTTAGAGCTCACAGGCTTCGAAGTTTGGTCAGCGAGAGAGGCGGGCGCCTTCTTTTCAATTGCTGTGCTCAAACCTGCATTCATGATACCCATCTTTTTCGTCTCGGATTGGGCAATGGAGAATACAACCAGTACCATTACAAATAATATCGCCGCGATGTTTCTTTCGGATAAAATTTTTCTCATAACTGGCTTAATAGGGTGCAAGATAGGGGATTAATTTTAAATATATTATACGGTTTTTTCACCCTCCCGTACTCAAAAAACTCTTATTTAATCCCTCGATAAATTCCATCATTTCTTTCCGGCCTGTTTTGTCCACCGCAGATGTTACAAAATACGGAGGAAGCTCCTCCCAGGTTTCACGAAGACTGTTCAGAAAAGCCTCCACATTGCGGCGGGTAGCCCCCGGTTTGTTTTTGTCTGCTTTGGTAAAAACTACCGAAAACGGCACTTCCCATTCTCCCAGGCTATTAACAAATTCTAAATCAATCTTTTGCGGATCATGACGGCTATCAATCAGCACAAACAGGTTCACCAGGTTTTCCCGCTTGCGGATATAGGATTCGATCATGTTCTCCCAGTTATTGCGGGTAGACTTGGACTGAACCGCATACCCGTATCCTGGCAAATCCACCAGGTACCAGTGATCCCGCGCTGCCGAACGGCCCGTGCGAGTGGATTCAATTTTAAAATGATTAATCAGTTGCGTTTTGCCGGGAGAAGCCGAAGTTTTAGCCAGGCCCTTTTTGTTGCAGAGCATGTTGATCAGCGACGATTTGCCCACGTTACTGCGGCCGATAAAAGCATATTCCGCCTTGTCCGCAGGAGGACATTGCTTATACGTTGCACTACTGATCACATAATTAGCTGCTACAATTTCCATGGCTGCAAGATAACAAACGTTGCGCAAGCGGATCAGAGTGATGCGCGCATCGTCAGGTAAAAAGGAATTTCGATATGCTGTGTTGAGTTCTGAAGGATCAGTTCGGCGGTCTTTTCTCCCATCATCTGGAAGTCGGTGGAGATGGTCGTGATGCCGTTCAGAATGATCTTTTTCAAAGGCGTTTCGTTGTAAGAGATGACGCCCACATTTTTTCCGACTTTCAGGCGGGTGGCCATGATCTTTTCGATCAGGAATACCAGGTCATCTTCCATCAGGTTGATATACGCCTCTCCGTCCTTGATCGGCTCCTGCGTGATCTTGTGTACCACCCGGCTGTTGAACGCATATTGCGTGCAGAATCGTGAGAACCCTTTCACGATCTCATCCGGATGATAGGTGTAGGCCGGCACAATGATTTTCAGGGTATGATATTTTTCCAGTTGCGGCAGTGCCTGCTCCAATGCACCATAAATATCTTTTTCAAAATTCTCATACACCGCGCCGTATTCCCCCGCCACGCCGGGCACCAGTTTGTCCAGCAGGATCAGTTTTTCTTTGGGTAATGCATTGATCACCTCGTGCGCATTCTCTCCGCCTTCCATGAAATGCGGAATGATCACGTAATGCGTATAGTCGCTGCCGGCATTCTGGATCAGCCGTTTGAAAAAATCAAAATCGTTGTTATAGATATAAAAATCAACCGATGCCCTGTCGCCCAATGCCGCTACCAACGCATCGTAGATGATTTTTTTATGCGGACTGAGTTTGTTGAAGAGCAGGAATATCTTCAGCTCCTGGCGCACATCCACGCTTTTCACATAATATCCTTTACCGGGAACGGATCCAAGCACGCCGAGATTTTTGAGATACTTGTACCCTTTTTCCGCCGTGTCCCGCGATATTTCAAACTCAAAACTCAGTTCGTTGATGGAAGGCAACGTTTCCTCCAACTGTATCTGTCCCTGCCCGATCGCTTTGATAATACAATGCGCAAGCTGGAGATATTTGGGAGTAGCCGAATAGTAATCAAAATGGAGATAGCGGAAAACGTTGTTTTTTTTCATCAGCAAGCCTTAAGGAAAAATTTCATAAGTCGCCAAAGGTACAAATAAGCCGGGAGTTTTGTTTTTCAACGCTTTCCCGCCCGACAGTGCATGACGGACCGGATGGAGGGTGGTTTTACTTTTATGACCATTCTTTTTATTGCTTCAGCCATTTTGAAATTGCTTAATCATGGGTACCATCTTCGGCGTTATTTTCCACTTTCTGGGCGGCTTTGCTTCCGGAAGCTTTTATATCCCGTATAAAAAGGTAAAAGGCTGGGCCTGGGAGAGTTACTGGATTGTCGGCGGCCTGTTTTCCTGGCTGATCGTACCGCCGCTTGCCGCCTGGCTCACCATCCCCCATTTCTCCGAAATCATTGCCGCCACACCCGCCAGCACACTTGGTTATACTTATTTCTTCGGACTGCTGTGGGGCATAGGCGGATTGACCTACGGCCTGGGTGTACGTTACCTCGGCGTTTCACTCGGCAGCAGTATCATCCTGGGATTGTGTATGGTGTTCGGCTCCCTGATTCCGGCCCTGTATTATGACTTTTTTCCGCAGGAAGGTAAGGACAGCCTGGGTATCATGACCAGCAATAGCTGGGGACTGACAGTACTTGCCGGTCTCGCGATCTGTGTACTCGGCATCATTATCTGCGGACGTGCGGGCATGCTGAAAGAAAAACAACTCAATGCCACCGCTACGGATCCGCATGGTGTAACGGTTAAAACAGAATTCAAATTCGCCTTGGGACTGACAGTGGCGATCGTTTCAGGTATCCTCAGTGCCTGCTTCAACTTCGGCCTCGAAAGCGGCAAGTCGATGGCCAATGTTGCCAATGAGTTGTGGAAGAACGCCAATCCCGGTGAAGGGGAATTTCTCTTTCAAAATAATGTCACGTATGTAGTAGTGCTCTGGGGTGGATTGACCACTAACCTGGTGTGGTGTATGATCCTCAACGCACGCAATAAAACCTTCGGCGATTATACCAATAAAAAAACACCACTGCTCGCCAACTATGCGTTTGCCGCACTTGCCGGTATTACCTGGTTCCTGCAATTCTTTTTCTACGGGATGGGTGAAAGCAAAATGGGCAACGGTGCGAGTTCCTGGATCCTGCACATGGCATTCATCATTCTCGTTGCCAATGTATGGGGACTGATATTGAAAGAGTGGAAAGGAGTAAACAAAAAAACATCTGTTACGCTCATCATTGGCATCATCGTCATTATCCTTTCGGTACTGCTGGTAGGATATGGCAATTCATTACGATAAAATAAAAAAAAGACGCTAAAAATATCTTGATCTATGAGCACAACTAAGACCTTATCGTTTAAACATGTCAGCTATTTATGGGACGATGCGAAAGCGGCAGAATTGGCCGGTGATGAAGTAGCCTTGCTGGTATACCGTTCCAATTTGCTGGGCGCCGACCTTCGGCTCACCAATTATGGCGGAGGCAATACGTCCTGCAAAGCCATGGCAAAAGATCCGCTGACGGGCGAAGAAACGGAGGTTATGTGGGTAAAAGGAAGCGGTGGTGATCTGGCTTCCATGAAACGCAGCGGCCTCGCGGCCTTGTATGTTGACCGGCTGCGTGCATTGAAAAATATTTACCGCGGTATCGAGCACGAAGATGAAATGGTGGCCTTATTCAACCATTGCATTTACGATCTCGATTCAAAAGCTCCTTCTATCGATACGCCGTTGCACGGATTTCTGCCGTTCAAACATATCGATCACCTGCATCCGGATGCGGCCATCGCCATCGCCGCCGCGAAAGATGGCAAACGCATCACACAGGATTTATTCAACGGCACTATCGGTTGGGTAGAATGGCAACGTCCGGGTTTTGATCTCGGTCTGCAACTGAAACAATGCCTCGATGAAAACCCCGGCATCCGTGGCATCATGCTCGGCTCGCATGGTTTATTTACCTGGGGCGACACGGCCTACGAAAGCTATATCAATACACTCGAAGTGATCGAACGTTGTGCAGCTTACCTCGAAGAACATACGGGTAAGAAAGGACCGGTATTCGGAGGAGAAAAGCTCGCCGCATTGCCCGAAGCCGCGCGCCGTGAACAAGCCGCCGCACTGGCACCTGTCCTTCGCGGATTCTGCAGCAGCAAACAACAGATGATCGGTCATTTCACCGATGACGAACGTGTACTGCAATTCATCAACTCCAATGATCTCGACAGGCTGGCACCACTTGGCACCAGTTGCCCCGACCACTTCCTGCGTACCAAGATCAGCCCGCTGGTATTAAAGCTGCAACCCAACGAAGACCTGGGCAATGTTGCGGCATTGAAAGAAAAACTGGCACCGGAATTTGAAGCTTACCGGCAGATGTACACGGAATATTATGAGAGCTGCAAACGTTCCAACAGTCCTGCCATTCGTGATACCAATCCTGTGGTGATTCTTTATCCCGGTGTGGGCATGTTCACCTTTGCTAAAGACAAACAAACCGCGCGCGTCGCGGCGGAATTCTATACCAATGCCATCAATGTAATGCGTGGCGCGGAAGCAGTGTCTGAATACACTTCACTGCCCCGCCAGGAAGCGTTCGATATTGAATACTGGTTATTGGAAGAAGCGAAACTGCAGCGTATGCCAAAGCCGCGCCCGCTCAGCGGCCGCATTGCACTGGTAACAGGCAGCGCCGGCGGCATCGGTAAGGCTATTGCGAAAAAATTTGCTGATGAAGGCGCTTGTGTGATCGTCAACGACAATGATGCAGGCCGTTTGGAAAAAGCCAAAGAAGAATTTCAAAAACAATACGGTAAAGATGTATTTGCCACTGCGCAACTCGACGTTACCAAACCCGACGATATTACCAATGCATACAAAGTAGCTGCACTCGCCTTTGGCGGTGCCGACATCGTGGTAAACTGTGCAGGACTGTCGATTTCCAAACCCATCGAGGAACATACGTCCGCCGACTGGGATCTGTTGTATGATGTACTGGTAAAAGGCCAATTCATGGTAACACAAGCCGGTGTGGAAATCATGCGCAAACAGGGACTCGGCGGCGACATACTGAACATTGTAAGCAAAAACGCCCTCGTAAGCGGACCCAATAACGCTGGCTATGGTTCTGCCAAGGCAGCACAATTACACCTCAGCCGCCTCAATGCTGCCGAACTCGGAAAAGATCATATCCGCGTAAACGTAGTGAACCCCGATGCCGTGATAGGTGATTCAAAAATATGGGAAGGAGCCTGGGCCGAAGGACGGGCCAAAGCATACGGCGTGAAGGTGGAAGAACTGCCTGCCTTCTATGCCAAACGTACCCTGCTCAATGAGATTATTACAGCAGAAGATATTGCCAATGCCTGCTTTGCCTTTACCGGCGGGCTGCTGAACAAGTCCACGGGTAATGTGCTGAACGTAGACGGCGGCGTAGCGATGGCCTTTGTGCGCTGACACGAAGCCTCTTACCTTTTTACACAAGCAAGCAACAGGGGCCGATGATTGTCTAGTCTGTCGGCCCTCTTTTTTCGTGAATCGTGAATGGTCAATCGTGAATCGTGAATAAGTCAATAAGTGAATGCTGAAGCTCTTGATACCATCTTGGCTTCTTGATTACTTTGCGACTTTGCTTCTTATGTATCTTTGCGTGAACCCTGACTCTCCTCTCGCAAAGACCACCGGTATTACTTTTGAATTTTTAATTTTGACTTTTGAATTACGCGATATGATACTTGATCAAAATACTTTACACACGCACAACGACGCCGGAATTAAATTGCATCAGCAGCAACTGTCGCATATACGTTCGGTTACGGACAATACGGATGCAATCATAGAAAAACTGAGAGCTTTCCAGGTAGCCATTCCCTCGTGGGCATTGGGTACGGGCGGCACGCGCTTCGGCCGTTTCAGCGGTGCAGGCGAACCCGGATCTTTGGAAGAAAAAATTGCAGACGTTGGTTTACTGCATGCACTCAACCGCAGCAGCGGCGCCATTTCCCTGCACATCCCCTGGGACATTCCTTCAGATGCTGCGGCTATCCGCCAGCTTGCTGCAGATCATGGTTTGCGCTTCGATGCCGTTAACTCCAATACCTTCCAGGATCAACCCGGACAACAACACAGCTATAAATTCGGATCCCTGCAACACACGGATAAAGCTGTACGCAAGCAGGCAATCGAACACAATATCGAAGTGATCAGACACGGCGTAGAGCTCGGCTCCGATTCACTGACCGTTTGGTTAAGCGATGGCTCCAGCTTTCCGGGACAATTGAGCTTCCGCAAAGCATTCAGCCGTACGCTGGAATCATTGGAAGAAATTTATGCTGCACTGCCCGACAACTGGAAAGTATTTGTAGAATACAAAGCCTTTGAGCCAAACTTTTACTCCATGACTGTTGGCGATTGGGGACAATCATTGCTGTTTGCCAACAAACTCGGACCAAAAGCTTATACCCTGGTTGACCTCGGACATCATCTGCCCAATGCCAACATCGAGCAGATTGTTGCATTATTGTTGCAGGAAGGCAAACTCGGCGGTTTTCATTTCAACGATAGCAAATACGGCGACGACGATCTCACCGTCGGCAGCATCAATCCGTATCAGTTGTTCCTGATCTTCCAGGAACTGGTGGATGGTATGGATGCACGCGGCATGAATCACGCACGGGACCTCGGATGGATGATCGATGCGAGTCACAACATCAAGGACCCGCTCGAAGACCTGCTGCAATCGGTAGAAGCGATCCAGTTGGCTTATGCACAGGCATTGCTGGTTGACAGCGTTGCTTTGGAACATGCACGCAATAATAATGATGTAGCACAGGCACAGGAAATTCTGCAAGATGCCTACCGCACCGATGTACGTGCATTGGTAGCCGAAGCACGCCTGCAGGACGGCGGAGCCTTGCAGCCTTTACGCCTGTTCCGCGAAGCCGGCATTCGCAAGCAATTGATTAAACAACGCGGAGAGCGGTCTGTGGCTACCGGCCTGTGAGAAGGGTTAAACAGCCGTGATAAGTTCTAAGTATTAAGTTATGGGTAAAACAGTCATGGCTGCTATACTTAAAACTTATAACTTAATACTTACTACTCTGTCACTTACTTTTGAATTTTGAATTAAATGCGCACTCCCGTCATCGCCATATTCGACGTAGGTAAAACCAACAAAAAGCTTTTCCTTTTTGATGAGCAATACCAGATCGTGTACGAAAAAACAGCACGCTTCACCGAAACAATCGATGAAGATGGTGACCCCTGCGAAAACCTCGACAGCCTGCGGTTGAGTGTGTTCGATTCGCTGCGCGATATTTCACAGCACAAGGATTTTGAAATCAGGGCCATTAATTTTTCTACTTACGGTGCCAGTTTTGTCTACATCGATGAAAACGGACAACCGCTGACACCGCTCTATAATTATCTCAAAGTGTACCCTGAATTGCTGCGCAACAATTTTTATGCGCGATACGGCGGCGATACCGTACTTGCACACGAAACTGCTTCGCCTGTTTTAGGCAGCCTGAATTCCGGATTGCAGTTATATCGTTTGCAACAGGAACAACCTGAAATTTTCTCCCACGTCAACTATGCCCTGCACCTGCCGCAGTACATGAGTTACCTGCTCACGGGCGTTGCCAGTACCGACCTTACAAGCGTGGGATGTCATACGCATCTCTGGAATTTCCGTGAGGGTCGTTATCATCGCTGGGTGGAGCAGGAAGGCATTCTTTCCAAACTGGCACCGCTTCGCCGCTCCGACGAAGTTTTTCAGGCGAGCTTTCCGGGTAGTCAGTTGCCTGTTGGCGTGGGCCTGCATGATAGTTCGGCAGCCCTCATCCCCTATCTCGTAAGTTTTGAAGAGCCGTTTGTTTTATTATCGACCGGCACCTGGAGCATCAGCCTCAATCCATTCAATCACGATCCGCTGACAACGGAAGAATTGAAACAGGATTGTCTTTGTTACCTGAGTTATAAAGGCAGTCCGGTTAAAGCTTCACGTTTGTTTGCGGGATATGAATACGAACAGGAAGTGAGGCGCATTGCCGAGCATTTTCAGCAACATCCGGCCAGGTACCGGAGCATGGACTATGATCATGAACTGGCTTTGCGTTTAAAAGAACTTGGACGGACACCGGCCGTGGCAGGCGAGCGGGATCTCTCGGTTTTTGAAAATGATACGGAAGCCTATCATCAATGGATGATCGACCTGGTGCAGCGGCAATATCAATCTACACAACTCGTGCTGGGCAATACGGGTGCACGCCGTGTTTTTGTGGATGGCGGTTTCAGTAAAAATGCCGTATTCATGAATCTGCTGGCAGCCGCCTTTCCGGGCATGGAAGTATATGCCGCATCGATGGCGCAGGCCACGGCGGCAGGCGCCGCGCTGGCCATTCACGACCACTGGAATCAGCGGGCATTGCCCAACGATCTCATTCGCCTGAATTACTACGCCGCTCCGCGCGTACAGGCTGGCAAATCCTGATAACCGCCCGAGTTTTCTTCCTACCTTTGCGGGTCATGGCAAACACCTTACCGCACGATAATGTGATACCGTTCCGGGATTCGGACAAAAGCAAGAAGGAGCAGGTAGCCGAGATGTTCGACAGCATAGCGCCCCGTTATGACCTTATGAACCGCTTTTTGTCGGCCCGTATCGATGTATCCTGGCGCAAAAAAGCCATCCGCCTGCTCGGAAAAGACAAACCCGCACACATACTCGACATCGCCACCGGCACCGGCGACATGGCCATCATGGCGGCAAAACTGATCGATCCGCAACAGATCACCGGCATCGATATTTCTGCAAAAATGCTGGAATTTGGCCGAAAAAAAGTTGAGAAAGAAGGACTTGGCGATAAAATCCAGTTACACCTCGGCGATTCCGAAACAATAAATTTCGCCGACAATACGTTTGATGGCGGGATGGTAGCTTTTGGCGTGCGGAACTTTGAGCACCTGGAAAAAGGATTATCCGAGATCATGCGTGTGCTGAAACCCGGCGCACAACTTGTGATCCTCGAATTTTCCAAACCACGTCAGCCGGTCCGGAGCCTGTACAATTTTTACATGAATGTGCTGGCCCCGCAAGTGGCACGATTGTTTCGTCAGAATAAAAAAGCCTACCAATACCTGAAAGAATCGGCCGATGCATTCCCCGAGCGGAATGAATTGGTTGGCATTTTAAACAAAACCGGATATTCCGATACCCGTTTTCAATCGTTAAGCTTAGGCATATGCTGCATATACACCGGCCGAAAACCACTGTGAAGTTTGTAACTGTTTTGGTGCTGATCTTCGGTCTTACCTCTTCGGCCATGGCTCAACGCGAGCTGAATCTTCCCGAACACGATCAGAAACCTTATTATTTTGGCATTACCATCGGTGGTAACATGTCGCGTTTTCATACCGAACTGCATCCGCGTTTCCTGCAGGATGACTCCGTCTATGTTGCCGAGCCTAATAACAACGGAGGCCTGGCGCTGGGCCTGTTGGCAACTGCCCGCCTCTCCGACCGTTTCCAGGTACGCTTCAATCCGCAACTGATGTTCATCAACCGGAGTCTGCGATATAAACTGAAATTCCCCGATCAGGATGGTGAAACGGAGGTAACGAAAAACGTGGAGTCGGTAACGGTGAGCTTCCCTATTCAATTGAAATTTCAATCCGACCGTATCGGTAATTTCCGTGTATACATGATGGCTGGCCTCAAAGGTGATATCGACCTGGCCAGCAATGCGCGCGCACGTAAAGCCGATGACCTGGTTAAACTATGGAAATATGATTTCGGACCGGAACTCGGTCTGGGCTTCAACTTCTATTTTCCCAGTTTCATTCTTTCTCCCGAGTTAAAAATCAGCAATGGCTGGCGCAATCTCCATGCCCGCGACGAAAACCTCAAATATTCCAGCGTTCTCGACCGCATTCAATCAAGGATGATTGTGTTGAGTATTCATATTGAAGGGTGAGCTAATTAGACAATTTGAGGATTTGAAAATTTGATGATGTGCAAGTTCAAGTAGCTAGTGCAATTTTTTGTTGTAGTACTTGATTAGGTGT
>CALATA010000005.1:0-10934 GCA_937888905.1 uncultured Sphingobacteriales bacterium | reverse complement strand
AAACAATATTCAATTGAAAATCAACCTAATTTAACCGGACACTAGTGATTACTTAATACTTATCACTCCTATTGCCGTATTATCTTCTGCTGTAACTTCTGTCCGTCTTTCCTTACAGCGGTGAGCAAATACATCCCAGCCCGGAGCCGGCTAAGATCGAGTTCCTGTTGTTTCATTTTAACGGTAGCCTTCAGCACAGTTTGCCCCTGCATGGAGGTAATAGAAATTTCGCTGCCGATCCATCTTTCATCAAAGGCTACATCCATCCACACTTTACCTGTTGAGGTTGGATTGGGGTAAACGTTTGCATAAAGCCAGGCCGGATCAGTCTGCGGCAACGGGATTTCATTGATGAGTGGCGGGTTGAATGCGTAGGTGCTTAACAATGATTCGCGCGGGCCGCCCGGCGCAAACTGTCCGCGCATTCTTTCTTTTTGTCCGTTGGTAAAAAGGTTGGTACAGTTTCCATCGGTGAGGTCCATGTAATTCATGTACATATCACCAGCCGCTCCGTTGTTGCAGGTAGAACGTATTCCTGAAGGACAGCCTGAAGTGAAATTACCTTGTGTGGGTGTATCGCCTATCAGGTCATCGCCACAATAAGCATCACCCCAGATATGCCGGAGACCAAGCCAGTGGCCCACTTCATGCACAGCGGTGCGATTGGTGCCGAATGCCGGAAAACTCAAAACGATCCCGTCGCGGAAACTTTCACCACCCACCACGCTGCTGTAACCCAACCCGCGTTTAAGGCTCACGACCCATATATTCAGATAATTTGCGGGATCCCAGGCATCGACACCCATCTCTGCCGCTTGTTTCATTTTATCATCCGCTTCCCAGGAAACAACGGGTGTATACTTGCGCTCAATGCCGGTCGTCGAACGTTTACGTGGGTCAGAAACAGCCAGGGCAAATTCAATTTCGCAATCGGCGGCCAGGCGTCTGAATGCTGCGGGTGTATTGTTGGTATCTGCATTGCGCCGGCGAAAGCAGGCATTGAGTTCGGCTATCTGCTGGTGCACCAGTGCGTCGCTGATATTTTCCGAAGGAGCATGATAAAGAATATGAACCACTACAGGAATTTTGATCACCGGCATATCTTCCACACGCGCCGCTTCATTGGGATGTTCGCTGATAAAACGTTCGATCGCCTGCTGACGGATCTTCAGCAAAGGATCAGCCGAAATCTGTGCCTGTTGGTAGGTAGTGCTTAAGCAGGATGATGATTGTGCTCCGGCGATTGCTGATACAAGGAACAGCAAGAAAAGTATCCCCAGTTTCATAGAGGAAATTTGTCTTTTGATGAAAAATCGGATTGCCCTGGAGATTCAGTGGAATTGGTACGGATTCAGAAGAATTGGAGAGAGACAGAATAGTGGACAGTTCTCGATTCGTCAACAGATACGGACTTCAGATGAGGGGGCGCTGTACAAGAATTTGTTAATAAGCAGTCAGCGATGGATCAAATATAATCGTTTTTATAATTAGTAGGTTATTTTTACGCATAGTAAAACTACGATGGGTTATAAGTTGTAAGTAATAAGTAATAAGTGATAGTGTACGTAATAACAAACAGCTTAGACGGTTTATATTGACGATTCACTATTCACCATTGACGATTCACTTTTGAATTTTGACTTTTTACTTTTGAATTATTCACCACTACCTTTGCATCCACAAACAGGAATATGAAATACTTTTTCTATAGCGCTTTATTCATCACGCTGCTGGCTTCGTGTAATGACAACAATCCCAAAACTCCGGGCAATGACAACCCCACTCCCGGTCTCAGCGCGCCTGCAACGATCAGCTATGCGATCCTGAAAAATTACCCGCACGATACCACCTCTTTTACACAGGGCCTCAGTTTTTACAAAGGGCAGTTCTATGAAGGCACCGGCAACTACGGCAGTTCGAAACTCATGGAAGTAGACCTGGCTACCGGTAAAGCAAAACGCTCCATCACCCTTCCCAAAGAATTTTTTGGTGAAGGCATCACGATATTGAACGATACTGTTTATCAACTTACCTGGAAGGAAAAGAAAGTATTTGCTTACACCGTAAAGGATTTCAAAAAAGTAAAGGAGTTCCCCATTAATACCGAAGGCTGGGGCATTACCACCGATGGTAAAAGCTTGATCGTGTCAGATGGCACCAGCAACCTTTATTATTATGAACCCGCCACCTTCCAGTTGCTGCATACACAAATGGTAACGCAGGAAGGCAGCCCATCTTTCAATCTCAATGAGCTCGAGTATATCGATGGGTATATCTATGCCAATCAATGGCAATATCCTTATATCTTCAAAATTGAACCAGGAAGCGGCGCCATCGTTGGCCGCATTGATCTGCAACAGATCTGGGACCGTGTAAAAGCAGACGATCCGCATGCGGATGTTCCCAATGGCATCGCACACGACACTATTACCAACAAGACTTACATCACGGGCAAAAACTGGCCGCAGCTTTACGAAATAGAAATCGGGAAGTAATAATTATTTAGCGGTGTGGCGGATCAAATAAATCACCGAACTGCAACGACGCACCTCGCCGGATGCTTTCAGGTTGGAGCGCAGGCCCTGCCAGGCCGCACCGATCCAGTTGGATTGACCATTTTTATACTTGCTGCTGAGCAAGGCAATATAAAAACTGTCGTACCACATCGGTTTGTGCGCTATCACTTCCATAGCATGTTGCGCCAGGAGACGATCTATTGATGCCGGGGAAAAATGATACAGGTGACGCGGCACATCATAAGCCGCCCAGTAAGGACCATAGGTCTCCGCATCTTTTGAAGTATAGTTCGGTACGGCAATCAGCAAGGTGCCACCCGGCTTGAGTAATTGTTTCAGCTTTTCGATATAATCATGCAATTGATGTACGTGCTCGAGCACATGCCACAGCGTGATCACATCATAAGTGGCAGCGGGAAGTTTTTCGAGTTCATCTATCTCCTGTACCTGCAGGTTGTATAATTGAGCCGCAACTTTGCGCGCCTCGGCATCAGGCTCAAGCCCTGTCACTTTCCATCCACTTTCCTGCATGGCGTGCAGGAAGGTTCCCACACCACAACCGATATCGAGCAGGTGGCCATTGGACAAGCCTGTTGTACGCTCAATCAGGCGGCGTTTGTTGCGGATCGTGCGGCGACGCACGGCCTGGTAAATTTTATTGATGAGCCCGCGCGAGGTATTGGTATGGGAAATATAATCTTCGGATTTGTAATACGGTCCGATATGCGCGCTGGCGGGCACATCCTGTGTAAAGCGTAAGGTACATTCCTGGCATTCCCATACGGCAAACGATTCTTTGCTTACGGTATAATCGATTGCGTTCAGCACAGGCTTGAGTGAGGCCGAATGGCACACGGGACAATTCGTGTAGTGAATACGGTCAGGCATACAGGAATAATAAGGCGCAAAGAAAAGCATTCAACCGGAATATTCAGCCGGTTGCGCTCATTTCAAGTTATACTGCGAAAGAGGTGCCGCAGCCGCAGGTACTGCTGGCATTGGGATTGGTGAATGTAAACCCGCGGTTATTGAGCCCATTTTCCCAATCGATCTGTATGCCCAGCAGGTACAGTTCATGTGCCTTGTTCATGGTACAGGGAATACCTTCTATGGTAAACTGCTGGTCTGCATCTTCCATTTTATCGAATCCGAGCACATAGGAAAGTCCCGAACAACCGCCGCCTTTCACGCCTACGCGCAGGTGCAGGCTGTGGTCAAAACCGGGTTCGGCCATCAGTCTTTTGATCTCTTTCACGGCCCCGGCCGTCAGGCTAACGGGCGCTTCAACTTGTGTATCCATACTGCAAAAATACGAAGAAATCCGGTGACGCACCCGCAGGCGGGCTAACAGATGTTTGCAAGCCATTGAAATCCTTATTTTTGAACAAAATAAATGCATGGATACTTCAACCGTCAGCCTGATCATTGCTGTCCTGGCCCTGCTGATAGCAGTGGCTGCTTTTTTTGTCCGTAATTCCAAAACCTCCTCCGCTCCTGCTGCTGCTCCCGCCACCACCCGTGAATCTGGAGACGGCTACACATCAAAACCTCTTCAATTGCAGGCATACGAACGTCTCGTGGTGCTTACGGAACGCATCGCGCTGCCTTCACTTGTCAACAGATTGAATCAACCCGGCCTCAGTGCCAACGATATGAGAATCGTCCTGGTAGAAAATACACGCCAGGAATATGAATACAACGCTTCGCAGCAGATCTATGTAACCCAGCAAGCCTGGGAAGCCGTGCGCAATTTCAAAGACCAGAATATTATGCTGATTAACCGCGTGGCCGCGTCGCTGGCGCCGGAAGCATCAGGCGTCGATCTCAATAAAAAAATTCTTGAAACGCTGGTCGCGCAAAAGCTCGGCGAAGTGCACAACATGGTGCTCGAAGCACTCAATCACGAAGCAAAACACCTGATGGGCTAATCCCGTCTTTATTATGCCAGAAGAAAAATACACAGATTCCGGTATCCTCATTAAGCCGGTTTACCAATCGTCCGATATGCCTGCGGGCGATCCTCCACAACCGGGTGCATTTCCTTTTACACGTGGCGTACAACCCGATATGTACCGTGGTAAACTCTGGACCATGCGTCAATACGCAGGCTTTAGTACGGCGGAAGAAAGCAATAAACGTTATCACTACCTGCTTTCGCAAGGCGTGAGCGGATTGAGTGTGGCGTTTGACCTGCCGACACAGATCGGTTACGACAGCGATCATGCATTGGCCGAAGGCGAAGTAGGAAAAGTAGGCGTTGCCATCGACAGTATCGAAGACATGCAAACGCTGTTCGATGGTATCCGCCTCGATGAAGTGTCGACCTCGATGACCATCAACGCCACCGGCTTCATTTTACTTTCGTTGTATGCCGCACTGGCAAAACAACAAGGTGCCGATCTGAAAAAAATATCCGGTACTATTCAAAATGATATCTTAAAAGAATACGCAGCCCGCGGTACATATATCTATCCGCCAAAACCATCGATGCGCATCATCACGGATATCTTTGAATGGTGCAGCCGAGAAGTTCCAAAATGGAATACCATTTCCATCAGTGGTTATCACATCCGGGAAGCGGGAAGTACAGCGGTACAGGAAGTAGCATTTACCCTGAGCAATGGCAAAGCTTATGTACAGGCCGCGCTCGAAAAAGGACTCGACATCAATGTATTTGGCAAACGTCTTTCCTTCTTTTTCAATGCACATAACAATTTGTTTGAAGAAGTGGCCAAGTTCAGAGCCGCGCGCAAGATGTGGGCATCGATCATGAAAGAGCTGGGTGCCACCGATCCCAAAGCGATGATGCTGCGCTTTCACACGCAAACCGGTGGCAGCACTTTAACGGCGCAGCAACCCTTGAATAATATTTCCCGCGTCACTATTCAGACAATGGCTGCCGTACTGGGCGGCACGCAATCATTGCACACCAATGGCTACGACGAAGCGCTGAGCCTGCCTACGGAAGAAGCAGCACGCATCGCTTTGCGCACGCAACAGATCGTGGCATTTGAAAGCGGTGCACCGGACACGGTGGATCCGCTGGCCGGCTCTTATTATGTGGAGGCACTGACAGCCGAAGTAGAACAAGCAGCCTGGCAACTGATGGAGAAAATAGATGCGATGGGCGGCAGCGTGTCGGCTATCGAGGAAGGATTTATCCAGGATGAAATTGCACGCAGTGCCTACGAATACCAGCAACATATCGAAAGCGGAGAAAAGATCATCGTTGGCGTAAATAAATTCCAGGTAAGCCAGGAAGCGCCTATTCCCGTTTTCAAGATCGACGATTCCATCCGGCTGGTGCAATCGGAGAAGCTGCGCAAACTACGCCAGGACCGCGATCAGGCCGCCTGCGATCGTTCGCTGACCCAACTGCGCGACAAAGCGGTGACTGGTGAGAATATGATGCCTACCGTTGTGGAAGCCGTCGAAAACAAGAGCACGCTGGGCGAAATTGCCGATACGTTGCGAAATGTATTTGGTGAATACCGTTAACCATTAATACGATTGTATGAAAAAACTCATTGCAGCCAGTCTGCTGGGTGTTTCTTTTTGTGCACATGCACAATCCTCTTTTGTAAAAGACAGTCTCGACAGTTATATACAACGCGGCCTGCGCAACTGGAACCTGCCCGGCCTTGCCGTGGTGGTGGTGAAAGATGGGAAAACGGTCGTGCTGAAAGGTTATGGCGTGCGCGACATCGAGACGAAGGAACCGGTGAATGCCGATACGCGCTTTATGATTGCCAGTAATACCAAACTCTTCACGGGTACGGCATTGGCGCAATTGGAGTTTCGTAAAAAGCTTTCACTGGACGACAAAGTGACCCAATACTTTCCCGACTTCCGTTTGTACGATAGCATCAGCACACAGTTGGTATCCGTGCGTGACATGCTGTGTCATCGCATCGGCACCAAAACATTCCAGGGAGATTTCACCTTTTGGAACAGCAGCCTTTCGCGCGCGGCCATCATGCAAAAAATGAGGTTGCTGAAACCCGGACGTCCCTTCCGTCAGGATTATGGCTATTGCAACAGTTGTTTTCTTACCGCGGGTGAAGTGATTCCCAAGGTAACCGGCCTGTCATGGGAAGCTTATATAACGGACAGTATACTCAAACCTTTGGGCATGACCCGCACCTCAGCTTTGTCTGCAGGTATGGAAAAAATGGATAACGTGGCGCGGCCATACACCACGAGCTACAGCGACCAATTGCATCGTGTGCCCTACGATCAGTGGGACAACCTTGCTCCCGCCGCGTCAATCGTCAGTACGGTGAACGATCTTTCGCACTGGCTGCAATTTCAACTGGACAGCGGGCGCTACCGGGGCAAGACGATCATGCCTTTTGCAGTACTGCAAAAAACAAGAGACGTCAACATCATTACCAGCAGCCGCAAGTCGCTGCAATTCCCGATGCACTTCCGCGGATATGGCCTGGGTGTGTATTCAGCCGACTACAATGGCAGGCAGGTTTACTGGCATACAGGCGGTGCCGGAGGCATGGTGAGCAATGTATGTTTTGTTCCGGAGGAAAATCTCGGCATTGCCATCCTTACCAACAACGACAATCAAAGTTTCTTCGAAGCATTGCGTTATCAACTGCTCGATGCTTATCTTGGCGTAGCTTATGTTGACCGCAGTGCGCAACTATTACCCGGTGCGCAAAAAGAAGCAAAAGAACAATTGCAGGAGATCAGCAGTTGGCACAGCCGTGTGAAAGGCGCATTACCGCCACTTCCCGTTTCCAGCTATACAGGTACCTATCGCAATCCTATCTATGGTCCTATCAATATCAGCGCAGGCAAAAAAGCGGGTCAGCTATTCATCCGCTTCGAAGGACATGCCGATCTCACCGCCACCCTTTCCTGGATGGATAATGATGAGTGGCTTCTCGAATACACGAATATCGAGTATGGGATTTTTAAAGTAAAATTCCGCACGCAGGGAAACAAGGTATCGGGCATTGAGTTAAGAGCGAATGAATTTGTGGAATACGATGCGTATGATTTTGTGAAACAGTAGACAAGTCAAAATTCAAAAGTCAAAATTCAAAAAGCTTCACGAAGCAATAAGTCAACAGCCCGGCAATCACTACTTATTACTTACTACTTAATACTTACTACGGCTGTTTAAACTTTTGACTTTTGAATTATTCTTCCTCCGAATCCTTCACCAGGCTATCGGGCAACTGAAGATTGGCACTCGCGCCCATCTTGCGCAACTGCTCTGCCTGGCGCACCAGGTTACCGCGACCGCTGCTCAATCTTTTCATGGCCTCTTCGTGTTGCTCTCCGGCTTTGCGTATATGTACGCCCACCTGGGAAAGGCTTTCAGCAAAACGAACAAATTTATCATACAGCGCACCCGCTTTCTCAGCGATCTCTATCGCATGCTGGCTTTGCCGCTCCACTTTCCATAGATCGGCAATGATCTTCAGCACCGCCAGCAGGTTCGTCGGACTAACCAGCAGGATTCTTTTATCATAAGCGTATTTCCATAACTGCGGATCTTCTTTTACTGCCAGGAGAAAGGCGGGCTCCACCGGAATGAACAACACCACATAATCCAATGCATTCCCTGCATAACGCGGATAATTTTTGCCACTCAATCCATCGATATGCGAACGCAGTGAACGCAAGTGTTCGCGGATGGTCGCGGCCTGTTCTTCAATCGTAACGGAGCGTGTGTATTGCTCGAATGCTACCAGCGAAACTTTGGAATCGATGATTACTTTTCGCTGATCGGGGTATACCACCACCACATCGGGTTGTAAGGAGCGGCCGTTTTCATCTTTCAATACATTACCCGCCGTGTCGCGTAAAAAGTCCTGTACAAAATATTCGCGACCGCTGGTAAGGCCGCTGTGTTCGAGCAGGCTTTCCAGTATCATTTCGCCCCAGTTACCCTGTGCCTTATTATCATGTTTGAGTGCACGCGTGAGATTATTGGCTTCTTCACCCAGTTGTTTGTTCAGGTCAATCAATGATTTCAATTCTTTCTCCAGCAAAAAGCGCTCCTTGCTTTCTTTATCGTAAGTGTCGGCTACCTGTTGCCGGAATTCTTTCAGGTGCAGTTGAAGCGGATCGAGGATATTTTTCATTTTCTCTTCGTTGACCGCGGTGAACTCCTGGCTTTTTTCTTTCAGAATGCCATTGGCCAATAACCTGAATTCATTGCGGAATACGTCCGAGAATTCTGTCAGCTCCCGTTTTTGCTCGGCAAGTCTTGTTTCAGCAGCGGCTAGTTTTTCCGTAAGCCGCGCGAGATTCATCCGGTTTTCGCTAAACGCCAATGCCTGCTGTTCGAGTTCTGTTTTATATTGCTGAGCTTCGGCTTGCCGGCGTTCGAGCTGGCCGCGGAGTTCGCCCGCCTGAATAGCCGATTGCTGTTTTTCAGCAATAGCATGCTGGTATTGCTGTTGCCACTGTGCTTTTTCTGTTTCGGATGAACGTAATCTTTCTTCCAATAATCTTTTTGTTGCCGCAGCCTGCGACCGTGCGATCAGCCAACCAGCGGTTAAACCAAGCCCAACAGCCACGAGGATATAAATCCATTGTTCCATAATTAGTCAGGAGTTAAGTGCAAACGAAAGTAGCGGGTTCCGCATCAATATGCAACCCGGATTTTTCCGGCATTATTTGCCGAGCGCTTTGTGAATGGCTGGTGCTACTTTGGTGCCAAGCAATTCGATGGCGCGCATGAGTTGTTTATGTGGCATCGTGCCTACTTCCATCTGAGCCAAAAAACGGTCATGACCAAATAATTCGTGTTCATAAAGAATTTTATCGATCACTTCCTGCGGATCCCCAACAAGCAATGAACCTCCGGGAGCACGCATTCTTTCAAACTGTGCGCGGTTCATAGGAGGCCAGCCGCGCTCCTGTCCTATTTTACTCATTACATAAGCATAAGGACCATAATAAATATCGGTCGCGGCCTGACTGGTATCGGCAACAAATGCGTGAGAATTGATGCTTACTTGTAATTGATCCGGGGTAAATCCGGCAGCTTCACCGGTGTCGCGATATAATTGCACAAGTGGTGCAAACTGGCGCGGATCGCCGCCGATGATCGCAAAGGCAATTGGCAGTCCGAGTTTGCCGGCCCGGATAACAGAACCGGGCGTACCACCTACGGCAATCCAGACCGGAAGAGGGTCCTGTAGCGGACGCGGATATACGCCCAAACCTTTTACGGGTGCGCGATGCTTGCCGCTCCAATTTAATTTTTCTTTGGAACGTATTTCCAACAGCATTTCCAGTTTTTCCGAAAACAGACTATCGTAATCATCGAGCGAATAACCAAATAAGGGAAATGATTCGATGAATGATCCGCGACCGGCCATGATCTCGGCGCGGCCACCGGACAAAAGGTCAACGGTTGAGAACTGCTGAAAAACACGCACCGGATCATCGGAACTCAATACTGTAACGGCGCTGGAAAGACGGATATTTTTTGTTCTGGCGGCGGCCGCACCCAATATAACTGCCGGAGCCGATGCCACATACTCGGGCCGGTGATGTTCTCCCACTGCAAAAACATCCAGCCCCACCTGATCGGCGAGCTCTACTTCTTCCAGCAGGTCAGCCAGACGTTGTGCGGCAGAAATGGTTTGGCCGGTTTGCGGATCCGGCGTGCGATCTACGAAAGTGTATATGCCTATTTCCATAAAGTAGTAAACAGTTTTGGCAGCGGAAAGGTTTGGTCAGAGAAGGCGTAAGGCCCGACACTTCGGGCTAAGGTGTAAGGTTATCGGACATATTCACTATTGACAATTCACTATTGACGCTTCATGGTTCACGGGAAAATTCAACGAGTTGGCTATGAAACAAAGTTCATTTGCCCGTTTGTGCAATTCATTTGCTTTAGTAATCATGGACGCTTCCTTTACTTCGATTTTGGGGCGAAGGGTGATGGTGGTAAAACGTCCGCCGCCATCTGCTGTCTCGGTCATCTCGCCTGCCGGGTTGTCTTCGTAGCTTACCACTATTACACCGGCTTCGGCGCACAGATGCAGGTACCACAACATATGGCAACTGGAAACTGAAGCCAGCAACAGTTCTTCGGGATTGTAGCGCGCAGGATCGCCGCGGAAAGCAGGATCAGATGAACCGGGAAGGTCGGGCTTGCCGCTGATACGTATCAAATGATCGCGTTTGTAAGCGGTATAACCAGAGGTCCCGTTGCCTTTATTACCCGTCCATTCCAGCTGCAGGGTGTATTGATGAACTTTCATTTTAGTAAATTGTGAATGGTGAATCGTCAATCGTAAGTCGTGAATAAATCAATCATGCACTTATAACTTATTACTTACCACTTATTACTTATTGCTTATTACTTATTACTTATTACTTATTACTTATCACTAGTGTCCGGTTAAATTAGGTTGATTTTCAATTGAATATTGTTTA